>NZ_JAHKRO010000215.1 GCF_019396325.1 Nonomuraea ceibae | reverse complement strand
TCACCTTCCTCAGCCCCGGCGAAAGCGCGGCCGACGCCTTCACCCCGGCCGCACTCGATCGCCTGCGCGACGTCAAACGCCGCCACGACCCGCACGCCGTCTTCCGCAGCAACTTCCCGGTCCACCCCTGAAAGGTACGCGTGATGACCTTCCGTCCGATCGCCCGCACCGTCCACCGGCACGCCGACGTCAACGGCGTCCGCGTCTTCTACCGCGAGTCCCTCCCGGAGCGGCGCGACGCCCCGGTCATGCTGCTGCTGCACGGCTTCCCATCGGCCTCCCACCAGTTCCGCCGCCTCATCGACACGCTCGGCGGGCGCTACCGGCTCATCGCGCCCGACTATCCGGGCTTCGGCCACACCCGTGTCCCGGCTGGGTTCACGTACTCCTTCGACGCCCTTGCCGACGTCATCGAGGGGTTCGTCCGGGAGCTCGGTCTCACCCGGTTCGTGACGTACGTTTTCGACTTCGGCGCCCCGGTCGGCTTCCGCCTCGCCGAACGGCACCCCGAGTGGATCGCCGGCCTCGTCGTGCAGAACGGCAACGCCTACACCGAGGGCCTGTCGGACGGCGCACGCGACTTCATCGCGCTGCGCCCGGACACCCCCGGCTCCGAGGAGACCATCCGCGCCCTGCTCACCCTGGACGGCACGCGCGGCCAGTACGAGACGGGCGTCGCCGACCCCACGCTCATCGCCCCCGACGGCTGGACCCTCGACCAGCACTTCCTCGACCTGCCCGGACGCGCCGAGGCCCAGGTGGCCCTGGCCGTCGACTACCACCGCAACGTGGCGCGCTACCCGCTCTGGCAGGCCTGGCTGCGAAAGCACACCCCGCCCACGCTCATCACCTGGGGCAGCCACGACCCGTTCTTCCCCGAACCGGGCGCCCTCGCCTACCTGCGTGACCTTCCCGAGGCCGAGCTGCACCTGTTCGACACCGGCCACTTCGCCCTGGAGACCCACCTGCCGGAGATCGCCCCGCTCATCGCCCGCTTCCTGGACCGCGTCTGGGCCGCGCGGTGAGGGGCGCGGCGGCCGGGCTCGCGGTGCTGTTCGCCGTGGCGCTGACCACCATCACCACCGAAACCTTGCCCATGGGGCTCCTGCCGCAGCTCAGCCGCGGTCTCGCAGTGACGGAGTCCTGGGCCGGGCTGCTGGTCGGCGGCTACTCCCTGCTCATCATCGCCACCGCGGTCCCGCTCACCACGTTGACCGGCCGGTGGGACCGCCGGCGGCTGCTGCTGGCGGTCATGGCGCTGTTCGCGATCAGCAACGCCCTGCTGGCCGCCGCGCCGAACTACCAGGTCGCGCTGCTGGCCCGGCTGATCGCCGCGCTCGGGCACGGAGTGCTGTGGTCGGCCATGGCGGGCTATGCCGCCGGCCTGGTGGAACCGGCCAAGGCCGGACGAGCTGTCGCGGTGGTCTTCGCCGGGAACTCCGCCGCGCTGACCGTGGGCGTTCCGCTCGGTACGCTGCTGGGGCAGGCGGCTGGCTGGCGCGCCGTCTTCGCCGTCCTAAGCGGTGTGTCGGTGCTGCTGGTGCTCGCCGGTCGTGCCGTGCTGCCCCGCCAAGAGGGTTCCGCCAGGCCGGTGGGCGCCGGGCAGGCGCTGCGCATCCCATCCGTCCGTCAGGTGGCGGCGGCGACCGCGCTGGTCATGCTCGGACACTTCACGCTTCACACCTACCTGGTGCCCTACCTTGGATCCGCCGCCGCCGCTCCCGCGCTGTTCGTCTTCGGCCTGGCGGGGATCGCCGGCGTGGCGGCAGCGGGCCTGCTGGCCGACCGGCATGCCGGCGTCGCCCTGCCGGGCTGCCTCGGCCTGCTCGCAGCCGCGCTGGTGGCCCTGCCGGTGACCGGCGGGCCCGCGACGATCACCGTGATCGCTGTATGGGGGCTGGCGTACGCCGCGCTGCCCACTCTGCTGCAGACCCTGGCCCTCCAGCGGGCGCCGGGCGCGGGTCCGGGGGCTTCGGCGCTGTTCATCATCGCCTTCAACGCCGGGATCACCGCGGGCTCACTCGCCGGAGGGCAGGCGTTGGCATTCCTCGGTACGGGCCTGCTGCCGGTGGTAGCGGTGATCCCGGTGCTGTCCGCCCTCCTCGTCATGTGGCTGGGCGCCCGCCGTCAGGCCAGGGCGTACGCTGCGGTCGTCACTTGAGCCGTCCCGGCCATCCGTAAGACGTGGTACGCGGATCCATCGTGCGGTGGATCGTCACAGTGCGGTGTCGTGGTTGGCGAGCCCGGCCATGGCGCCGAAATGGGGCGTGACCGGCATGCAGTTGCCGGCGGACACGTAAAGTACAGCGTCTCCGGGGAGCGCATGCGCGCAGGCCATGACGGAGGTCCGTGCTGGAGAGGCAGTGCTCGGCCAAGCCCGCCTTCTCCAAGACGTTGACGGTCACCACCCATCGTAGTCTGTCCATGTCACCGATCTCGGCGAGCTGGACCTGCGTGCGCTCCTGCTCCTGCGCGTGGAGCAGCCAACAGTGCATACGCGCCGTCAGCCCGAGCTCGGCGAGCGAGGCGGCGATCTGGGTCATGCAGGACGTGGCCGGCGTGGTCCAGCAGGAACGACATATCTGGTTCTGCGCGAACGGGCGCCATGGCGGTCATGCCTCAACTCCAACAAATTCCATTCCAGATTATCCGCTAATGTCCACATCAGCCTCAGCATCTCCCAAGGCGCCGCACGCCCTCATCACCAAGGCCGAAACGGCGCCATGGACGTATGGTCAGGCCCCATCGTGCATCGACGCAAGTTCCTCACAATCGCCGCCCTGTCCAGCTTGGCAGCGGCCTGCGGCTCCGGCTCCCAGGACGGGCCCTCCTCCCCGGCGGCCGCACCCGACTTCGCCAATCCTCTGCGGGTACCCCGCTTCTCCACCCAAGCCGGGCAAGGACGGCGTACGACGCATCGACCTGTCCATGTAGGCGGGCCGGACGCAGATCCTGACCGGAAAACAGACATCCACCTGGGGCTTCAACGGAGCCTTCCTCGGCCCCACCCTGCGCGCCGGCCGCGGTGACAAGGTCGAGATGGCCCCACGCAACCGGCTGCCCGAGGTCAGCACCGTCCACTGGCACGGCATGCGTCTGCCAGCCCAGATGGACGGCCCCGCACCAGCCCATCCAGCCTCGCACCGTCTGGACGCCGCACTGGACCAACGACCAGTCCGCCGCCACCTCGTGGTACCAGCCCCACCCGCACGGCATGACGCCCCGGCACGTCCACCGCGGCGGCCGCCGACGGCTCCTTCGACGGCGACCCGCTGAAGGGCACCTTCGGCATCCTGGGCGACCGCATCCTCGTCAACGGCACCCACAACCCCCACCTGACCGTCACCGCCGAGCGGATCCGGCTCCGCGTGCTCAACGGCTCCAACGCCCGGATGTACAAGCTGACCTTCGCCGACCAGCGCCGCTTCCACGTCACCGCCAACGACGCCGGCCTGCTCGGCGCCTCGGTCGAGGTCGAGCAGTTCTCACTCACCCCCGGCGAGCGCGCGGAGATCATCGTGGCCTTCGCGCCCGGCGAGCAGGTGGTCCTGCGCAGCGTCGACAACGGCGTCGACATCGGCGAGGGCGACTTCGACCTGCTGAAGTTCATCGCCGCCAAGGACCTCAAGCCGGCTCCCAACGTCCCCGCCCGCCTGGCCTCTCCGCCTCCCATCACCGCGCCCGCCGGCGCCAGGGTACGCCGCTTCAGGCTCAGCGAACACGACGCCATCAACGGCAAGGAGATGGACATGGCACCCATCGACGAGGTCGTGCCCGCCGGAGCCGTCGAGATCTGGGAGATCGAGAACAACGTCTACTCCCGCACCTCCCACATTCACGAGGTGGCCTTCCAGGTGCTGGAGACGGACGGCTCCCCGCCGCCCGCCTACGCGACCGGCTACAAGGACACCGTCTATGTGCCCGCCACGAGCCTCGTGCGGCTCGCGGTCCAGTTCGGTGACTTCACCGATCCCGCCTCGCCGTACATGTACCACTGCCACATCCTCCGCCACGAGGACTCCGGCATGATGGGACAATTCGTGATCGTTAAACCCGGCACCGAGGCTCAGGTGAACCTGAGCAGCCCCGCCCATACAGGGCATTGATCAGACCCCATCGTGGGCATCCGGTCTGGGGCCGCCCGGGCGGAGCTCACGTGCCGGTCGCCCCCATTCACCATTGCGGACCCGAGGGAGAGGTGTGAACGACAGCACGTCGTTGGCGCAGCTTGTCCAACGTCTGGAAGAGGTGGTGGGCGAACTGCGAGGGATCCCTGTAGACGTCGAGCGGGTAGATGACGACGCGCTCGCCCGGCAGCAGATCGCGCAGGTCGCCCTTACGGCTGGCGAGCTACGCGCCATGCACCCCTTGGGCGCGATGGAGCGGGGTTCCCATGAGCAAAAGAGCAGGCGCAGGGTGCTCGATGCCCTGCAGCGTGGCATGACGATGCGCACGATCGTCCACGCGAGCGTGCTGGACGACCCTCGCAAGGCGGCCCGTATCAGGCAGTTGCATACCTCCGGCGACCTGCACCGCGTCGTCGACGAGCCGATTCAGCAGATGCTCATCTTCGATCGCGCAGTGGCATTCGTGCGGATGGCCCCCTTCGTCTACGCGCCGGGCACCCTGGTGATCAGGCAGCAGAGTCTGCTCACTGCCCTCATTGACCTGTTTGAGCGGACCTGGGCCAAGGCCAGGGAGTTCGACGAGCCGACCCACAGGCTGAGTATCCGCGAGCGCGAGGTGCTCGCCCTGATCGCGGAGGGGCGCTCCAACAGCGCCGTCGCACGCGCCTTGTCGATCACGGAGGCAGCCGTTGGCAAACATGTGGCCAGCGTGTTCGCCAAGCTCAAGCTGCCCGAGACTCCCGACGACAACCGGCGGGTGCTGGCGGTGCTTGCCTACCTGCGTGGAACAGCGAGGTAATGCCAACTCCACCACGTTTCTCACCCTCGTGCCAGGCGGCCGGGGTAGGCGTCGAGTTGTTCGGGGGTTTCCGACCAGGGACGGCCGGCGTAGCAGCGGCGGTATAGGGCGATGATCTCAGCGGGGTCGAGCCGGGTCATGAAGGCATCGCTTTCTTCTGGAACCGTACGGTGGGGACGATGGTCAGGGCGGCGACCGCGGCCAGCAAGAGGAAGGCGAGGCGGAAACAGGCCGTGGCGTCGCGCAGGACGCCCGCGAGCATGGGGGCCAGGGCGGCGCAGGCGTACCCGACGAAGAATGCCATCGCGCTGATCCTGCTCGCCTCGGCAGAGTCGCGGCTGACCGCCACCGGCACGGTCAGCACCAGGGTGAACAGGCCGCCGTGCCCGATGCCCAGGGCGAGGACCCTCAGCCAGGTCACCGTGCCGGGCGCCAGGGCCAGTCCGGCGAAACCGAGCACGGTCAGCGCCGCCGTCAGCGCGAGCCCCGCGCGCAGATCGTGCCGTTCGCCGAGTACGGCCGGTACGGCCAGCATCGCGACCACCTGGACGCAGATCATCACGGTGAGCAGCGTCCCCGCCGCGGTGCCGGGCCCGTTCTCCTGGAGCCGGGGCACGACCAAGGCCAGCTCGCAGTAGTACAGGGCGGCGTTGGCCGCCGACAGCGCCGTCACCCGCCAGGCCAGATCATTGCGCCAGGGCAGCCCGGTGGTGTGCGGGCCCGCGGGGCGGCCACCCGGTCCAGGGCCAGGGAGCGCCGGGACGCCGCCCATGCCAGCCCACCGGCCAGCGCGAGCACCGACCAGGAGGCCAGCGCCCCGGGCCAGGAACCGAGGAAGTCAGTCAGGGGCGCGCTGACTCCGGCCGCGACGGCGCCGCCCGCGCCGAGCCCCGCAGTGTAGATGCCGGTGGCCATGCCAGGGCGGTCGGCGAAGCAGCCCTTGACGACGGCGGGCAGCAGCGTCTGGGCGATGGCGATCCCGGCCCCGACGACCGCCGCGCAGGTCAGTTGCAGCCAGGTGGATCCGCCGGCGAGGCGGGCGGCGGTGGCCACGGCGATCACGACCAGGCCGAGCAGCACCCCGCGATGGAGCCCGAACCGGCGGGCCGTCACCGCGGCCAGCGGCGCGCACACCCCCATGGCCAGGGTGGGAACGGTCGTCAGCAGGGCCACCCCGGTGACGGTCAGGTCCAGGTCGGCGCGGCTGCGGTCCACCAGGGCGCGCCATGGCCGCGGCCGAGGATGCCTGGGCGGACGCCCTGCGTCAGGTCACGATCGCCGGCCTCGCCGCCCGCATCGACGCCGACAGCGGGGGAACGGCGATGGGCGCCGTTAGCCGGTGGCTGGCCGCCGCACGGCCGGAAAACGGCCAGGAATAGCCTGAGACTTGGGCAGCGGGTAGGCAGTGCCGGCGGTTCACGCGTGGCCGTGTTCCCAGGCCCAGGCGGCGATGCCCACGCGGTTGCGTACCCCGAGCTTGCGCTGGGCGTTGGCCACGTGGGTCTTGGCGGTGCCGGCCGAGATGAACAGCTCGGCGGCGATCTCGGGGTTGGACCTGCCGCCCGCGACCAGCTTGACGATCTTAATGGCGGTGATCCAATGGGTGGACGTGGATCTAGATTGAACGCGCTGCCTTCGCCAGATAGTAAAGCCTTGACTGGTGCAATCCTGCTAGCCCGACCCACTCTGAGCGGAGCCGTGCTGACCGGCGCCTCCCTGAAGCGGGTAGTTGTCGATGACAACACCGTCTGGCCCGACGGAGTCGAACCGCCCTTGATCGAACCAGCACGGCCGCGATCGCTCCCACCTATCCGTCCCCGAGCCTATGACGAATTCGCAGTCAGGGACGAGCCATCTGAGTGATTACGTGAGTTCACCGAGCCCATGGCAGCGGGTCGCGTCCTCGGAGCGGTGTAAAAGGCTCGACGAGGTAGGTGCCGTGAGTGGATCTTAGGCGGCCTCGGTGACGGGTGCCAAGGCCGGGTCGCCGGTCGGATACAGCTGGGCGGGCGGGTGGAG
>NZ_JAHKRO010000214.1 GCF_019396325.1 Nonomuraea ceibae | reverse complement strand
GGCGGCCGCCACCGCGCGCGCCGCGGCCGGCTCGCCCGCCCGCGCCGCGGCCATCACCCGCTCGGCCTGCTCGCGGCCCCGGCCGCCGCCGTGGGCCAGGCCCATGTGACGCAGCAGCGCGTTCGCGCCCACGTCGAGCGCCCAGCAGCCCGTCGCGCCGCACGCGCACGGCAGCGAGCCACCGGTCAGCGGCATGTGGCCGAACTCGGCGCCCATCCCGCCGGCGCCCTCCAGCGGCCGGCCGCCGACGACGAGCACCCCGCCCAGGTCGAAGTCCACGTGCAGGTGCAGGCCGACGCCGACGCCGCGCAGCAGCCCGCGCCTGGCCTCGGCCAGCCCGGCCAGCGCGGTGTCGTTGCCGACCCGGACCCAGCCGGGTGGCAGCCCCAGCAGGGCGGGCACGTCGACCGCGCGCCAGCCCAGGTGCGGCACGTCCGCCCGGCCGCCGGGGCCGATCGGGCCCGCCACCGCCACGCCGGCGCCCACGGCCCGTCCGCGAAGGCGCGCCCGGTGCTCGCGCAGCGCGGCCCCCAGCGGCTCCAGCGCGCCGCGCGGGGTGCCGTCGTGGCCGCGCACCTCCAGCACGGCCGTCCGGCCGCCCAGCTCGCACGCCGCCAGCTCCCAGGCGTCCTCCCGCAGGTCGGCGGCCAGCACGACGGGACCTCGCGGATGCGGCCCCGGCACCATCGTCGGGCGGCCCCTGGCCTGCTCCGGGGCCGGCTCCTCGTGCAGCAGCGCGTCCTCGGCCAGACCGCCGACCAGCACCGACGCGGTGCCCCTGGCCAGCTCCAGATCGCGGGTGAGCCGCGACCGGGTCAGCGTGGCCCCGCCGTCGTGCACGGCGCGCAGCAGCCGCACCCGGTTGTGCGCGCGCAGCTCGCCGGTCGTCGTCGCTCCACTGTTCCCAGACATCGTGACTCTCATTATGCTCTAGACGTGAACAAAAGACGCGATGACGCTCGACGTGCCCGTATCGGGGTGTTCGGCTTCTTCTTCCTGGCGGGACTCGTCATGGGCCTGTGGGCGGCCGGGCTGCCGTCGCTGAACGACCGGCTGGACCTCGGCCCGGCCCGGCTGGGCAGCGTGCTGCTGCTCATCTCGGGCGGCGCGCTGGTGTCGATGCTCGTGGCCGGGCCGCTGGTCGACCGGTGGTCCAGCCGGGCGGTGTGCTGGTTCGCCGGGCCGGCGTCGGCCGTGGTGCTGCTCGGGCCCGCGCTCGCGCCCGACTACCTGTGGCTGGCGGTGCTGGCGGTGCTGTTCGGCCTGGGGCTGGGCGTCACCGAGGTGGCCATGAACGCCCACTCGGTCGAGGTCGAGCGGCGTTACGCGCGGCCGATCATCTCGGCGTTCCACGGCACCTGGAGCCTCGGCGGGGCGGCCGGCGGCGCGATCACAGCCCTGGTGCTGCAGGCCGGGCTGGACGCCCAGGCGCTGCTCGTCGTGGCGGGCGTGGTGGTGCCGTTCCTGTACCTGCCGGCGGCGCGGCTGCTGCTGCCCGACCCGCCCGCGCACGCCGCCGAGCAGCAGGCCGCCCGGTCCGGGTCGCCGCTGAAGTGGGGGCTGATCGCGCTGCTCGGCGTCGCCGCCTTCGCCGGGCACCTGGCCGAGGGCGCCGCGATCGACTGGGCCGCGCTGCACGCCCGCTGGGTCCTCGACGCCGACCCGGCAGCCGCGCCGCTGGCCTACACGGTCTTCGCCGTCGCCATGACCGCCATCCGCCTGCTGGGCGACCCGATCCGGGCCCGCCTCGGCTCGATCCGCACCATCCAGCTTGCCGGGCTGCTCGCCACCTGCGGCTACGTGCTCGTGCTCGCCGCCCCGGCGACCGGCCCGCTCGCGCTGGCCTGCGCCTGGACCGGCTGGGCCCTGGCGGGCGTCGGCCTCGCCACCGTCGTGCCGGTGATCTTCAGCGCGGTCGGCGCCGCGGGCGGGCCCGTCGGCAAGGCGCTGTCGCTGGTGACGGCCTTCGGCTACAGCGGGCTCCTGGTCGGCCCCGCCGTGCTCGGCTACGTGGCGGAGGCGTCCTCGCTGCCGGTCGCGCTGATCGTGCCCGCCGTCCTGTCGGCCGTCGTGGCGCTCACCGGGGCCCCGTCCATCCGTTCGCTCGACCGGCTGACGCCGGCCCCCGACCCGGTGCCCGCCTCGGCCCGCGACTGACGCTCCGTAGCCGTCCGCCTGGCCCCGATTTGGGAAACAGTCCCCTGACCTGGTGTTATGGGATCGTGACTTGACCCTGCGGTTACGGGGGCTGTTTCATGTGCCAAACACCGTAAACGTTTACAGCAGGTGTCTGAAATCGTTTACGAATCTGGAAGGACAGCCTTGGCCGACGGACCCACGATCACCACGATCGCCGAGCGCGCCGGTGTCTCCATCGCCTCGGTGTCGCGGGTGCTCAACGGCCTGCCGACCAGGCAGGAGACCGTGCGCAAGGTGATGGCCGCCGCCGACGAGCTCGGCTACGTGCGCAACGCCGTGGCCCGCTCGCTCAAGTCGCGCCGCACCCACCAGGTCGCCTTCGCCATGGCCGACGTCGGCAACCCCGCCTACCTCGCCATGCTCCGGCAGATCCAGCCCGTGCTCAAGGCCGCCGGCTACCGGCTCGTGCTGCACTCCACCGACGCCGTGGCCGCCGACGAGATCGACGTGCTGCACAGCCTCGGCGAACGCTACGTCGACGGGCTCATCATGAGCCCGCTGCGCGTCACCGAACAGCACCTGCAGATGCTGCGCGCCGCCCGCGCCCCCGTCGTGATCATCGGATCGGTGCCGGAGGGCACCCCGGTCGACAACGTGCGCGCCGACTCGCGCACCGGCGTCAAGCTGGCCGTCGACCACCTGCACGCGCTCGGGCGGCGGCGCATCGGCATGGTCAACGGCCCGCTCGACACCGTGCCCGGCGCGGCCCGCGGCGCCGCCTACCGCGAGGCGCTGGAGACGCTCGGGCTGCCCTACGACGAGAACCTGGTCGAGATCGGCGACTTCTACCGCGCCGAAGGCGCCCGGGCCGTCGCCGAGCTGCTGCTCCGCGAGCCCGGGGTCGACGCGCTCATGTGCGCCAACGACCTCATCGCGCTCGGCGCGCTCGACGTGCTGCGCGCCGCCGGCCGGCGGGTGCCCGAGGACGTGGCCGTGGTCGGCATGGACGACACCGACCTGGCCGCGGCCTCCTGGCCGTCGCTGACCAGCGTCTCGCTCGGCTCGGCCGAACGCGGCAAGGCCGCGGCCGAGCTGCTGCTGGACCGGCTGCAGCACGGCGACCGCGAGCCCCGCCTGGTGACGGTCCCGCCCCGCCTGGCGGTGCGCGCCTCGACGACGGGGGAGGAGCCCTACCCGGCTTCCCGGGCGGCGGGCCGTACACGAGCTGACAAGAGGGAGGGGGGCAGGTCATGACGGCCACCGCGACGAAGCCGGCGCCGCCGGCCCGGCACGCGCGCGGCCGGCAGCGGCCGAGGCAGACCCGCGAGATGTGGGTGCTGATGCTGCCGGCGCTGGTGCCGGTGGTGCTGTTCAGCGTGGGCCCGCTGCTGTACGGGATCGGGCTGGCGTTCACCGACGCCGAGGCCGGGCGCAACCACGAGACGAGCTTCGTCGGCCTGGAGAACTTCGCCGACCTGCTCGGCGACGGCGACTTCTGGTCGTCCATGCGGATCGGCCTGATCTGGTCGGTCACCGTGACCGTGCTGCAGTTCCTCGCCTCGCTGGGGCTGGCGCTGCTGCTCAACCAGAAGCTGTTCCTGCGCGGCCTGGCCCGGGTGCTCGCCGTCGTGCCGTGGGCGATGCCGCCCGTGGTCATCGGCCTGATGTGGCGGCTCGTCTACCATCCCGACGCCGGCATCGTGAACAGCACGCTCGGCACCGACATCAACTGGCTGGCCGACTTCTCCTGGGCGCTGCCCGCCATCATCGTCATGGGCATCTGGAGCGGCATGCCGCAGACCACCGTGGTGCTGCTGGCCGGCCTGCAGAACGTGCCCAGGGAGCTGTACGAGGCCGGCGCGATGGACGGCGCGGGCACCTGGCGCAAGTTCTGGAGCATCACGCTGCCCCAGCTGCGCCCCATCATCGTCACCATCACCTCGCTCGACTTCGTGTGGAACGTCAACCAGTTCAGCCTGGTCTACGTGCTCACCCAGGGCGGGCCCGGCGGGCAGACGCGGCTGCCGATGCTGTTCGCCTACGAGGAGGCGTTCCGCTACGGCTTCTTCGGCTACGCGGCCGCGCTCGGCGTCAGCATCGTCATCGTCGTGCTCGGCCTGCTCGGCGTCTATCTGTGGCGGCAACTGAGGGAGGCGTCATGAAGAAGATCCCCCAGTACGTCGCGCTGCTGGCGTACATGGTGTTCCTGGCCTTCCCGCTGGTGTGGCTGCTGTCGACGGCGCTGAAGACGCCGCAGGAGATGGCGAGCCTCGACCCCACGTGGATCCCGCGCAGCCCGACGCTGGCCAACTTCTCCGACGCGTTCAGCGAGCAGGACCTCGTCGGGGCCGGGCTGCGCAGCCTGGTCGTGGCCCTGGCCAGCTCGGCGCTGACGGTGGCCGTGGCGCTGCCCGCCTCCTACGCGCTGGCCCGCTACCAGGGCGCGCTCAAGCGGGTCGCGCTCGGCTGGGTGCTCGTCAGCCAGGTGTTCCCGTTCATCCTGATCATCATCCCGCTGTTCATGGTGCTGCGGCAGCTCGACCTGGTGAACACCCTGCCGGGACTCGTCGTCGTGCACGTGACGTTCACGCTGCCGTTCGCGCTGTGGATGCTCCAGGGCTACGTCCGCTCGGTGCCGCGCGAGCTGGAGGAGGCCGCCTCCGTCGACGGGGCGACCCGGCTGCGCGCGATCGTCAGCGTCGTCGCGCCGCTGCTCGCGCCCGGCGTGGTGGCGACACTGCTGTTCTCGTTCATCTCCTCGTGGAACGAGTTCCTGTTCGCGCTCGTGGTCCTGAAGGACCCGGACGTGATGACGCTCCCCCTGACGCTGGTGAGGTTCACCGGCCCGGAGGGCGTGTCGAGGCTCGGCCCGCTCGCCGCGGCGTCGCTCATGGCGACGATCCCGAGCCTGATCTTTTTCGCAATCATCCAGCGCAGGCTGAGGTCAGGTCTGATGGCCGGCGCTGTGAAGGGCTAGGAGGGCTCACATGCGTATCAAATCCGCGTTGGCTGCGGCGGCGGTCGTCGCGCTGGCCGCCGGGTGCGGCGGCAGCGGCGGGGACAGCGGGTCCTCCGGCACCCCGAACGAGCCGGTCAAGCTCGACTTCCTCAGCCTCGCCTGGCAGAAGGAGTCGGTCGCGGCCAACAAGGCGCTCGTCGAGGAGTGGAACAAGGCCAACCCGAACATCCAGGTCACCTACGTCCAGGGCAGCTGGGACAACGTCAACGACCAGCTCGTCACCTCCTTCGAGGGCGGCGACGCGCCGGACGTCATCCACGACGACTCCCCGGCGTTGTCCGGCTTCGCCTCCAAGGGCTACCTGCTCGACCTGACCGGCAAGGTGCCGGCCGAGCTCAAGGCCGACATCCCGCAGGCCGCCTGGGACACCGTCACCTTCGACGACGGCAAGGGCAACCAGGGCGTCTACGGCGTGCCGTTCCTGCAGGAGTCGCAGGTCATCATCGCCAACAAGAAGCTCCTGGACGCCGCCAAGGTGCGCATCCCCACCGCCGGCGAGCCGTGGACGTGGGACGAGTTCGCCGAGGTCAGCAAGAAGCTCACCAAGGGCGACACGTTCGGCGTCGCCTGGCCGATGAAGTCGCCCGTCAACAAGACGCTCAACCTGGCGCTCAACTTCGGCGGCACCTTCTTCCAGACCGGCGCCGACGGCAAGACCACCGTCAAGGTCGGCGCGGAGGAGAAGGAAGTCCTCCAGCGCATCCACGACCAGCTCTACAAGGACAAGACGGCCGACACCTCGGCGCTCGGCATGGGCACCGCCGACCCGCTGCCCGGCTTCTTCGCCGACAAGTACGCGATGCTGCCCGTCGGCGTCTACCTGCGCCAGCAGGTCGCCGAGCAGGCGCCCGACGGCTTCGAGTGGGTGACGCTGCCGCCGCTCAAGGGCACCACCACCGAGCAGGGCGCGGTCTCCCAGACGCTGTCCGTCGCCGCCGACAGCAAGCACCCGGAGGAGGCCATGAAGTTCATGGCGTTCTTCCTCAACGGCCCCAACCAGGCCAAGCTCGCCAAGGGCGACTGGCTGCTGCCGACCTCGCAGAAGGCCGCCGCCGACCCCGCCATCACCACCGAGGAGAACGGCTGGGACGTGGCCACCGCCTCCGCCAAGAGCCTCGTCGTCGCGCCGTTCCTCAAGGTGAACGGGTTCGACGAGTGGAAGAGCAAGGTCGCCACGCCGGTGCTGCAGGAGTTCTTCGCCAACAAGATCACCCTGGACGAGGCGGCCAAGCGGCTCGTCGAGGAGGGCAACGAGGTGCTGGAGCGGTACCAGCGGTGACGTATCGCGACAGGGCCCGGGGGTGTCTGCTCGGCCTGGCGGCCGGCGACGCCCTCGGGGCGCCCGCCGAGAACCTGACCCCCGCCGAGATCCGCCGCCGCTGGGGGCGGCTCACCGAGATCGAGGGCGGCGGCACCGACGACACCGAGTACGCCATCTTCGCCGCGTCGCTGCTGGTGGCGCACGGGCACGACCTGACCCCGGCCGACGTGGCCGCCGCCTACCGGGAGCGGATCATCCCGCTGGTGACCGGGCCGATGCGCGGCGCCGGGTTCTCCGAGCTCGGCACCATCGAGGCGCTGCGCCGCGGGCTGGAGCCGCCGCTGACCGGGATGGTGCACCAGCACGGCTGGTCCGACGGGCTGGCCATGCGGGCCGCGCCGTACGGGATCTTCTGTCCCGGCGACCCGGCGGAGGCGGCGCGGCTGGTCGAACAGGACGGGCTCGTCAGCCAGTCGGGCGAGGGCATTCTCGGCGGCCGCGCGGTCGCCGGGGCGGTCGCCGCCGCCATGGGCGGGGCCGCGCCGGGGGGGGGGGGGGGGGCGGGGCGCGGCGGGGG
>NZ_JAHKRO010000213.1 GCF_019396325.1 Nonomuraea ceibae | reverse complement strand
TGGCCGGGGCCGCGGCGCTCGTGCTGGCCGCGGTGCTCGCCTGGCAGGGCGGCGCCGCCGAGGGGCGGCTGGAGCAGGCGATGGCCAAGGTGGCGGCGTCCCGGGCGGAGGCGGCGCGCGGGGCCGACCCGGTGACGGCGCGCAAGCTGGCGCTGGCCGCGTGGCGCCTGGCGCCGGTGGCCGAGGCCGGGCGGGCGCTGGTGGGGGCGGCGGCGGACCCGGCGGTGGACGGGTTCGCCGACCCGTACGCCACGGACCGGTCGCTGCACGCGCTGTCGGGCGACGGGAGCAGGCTGGCGTCGCTGGCGGGCGGGACGCTGCGGGTGTGGGACGTGACCGGGCGGCGGCTGGTGGCGTCGGCGGCGGGGCCGGAGCGGAACGTGCGGGCGATGGCCTGGGCGCCGGACGGGCGGACGCTGGCGCTGGTCGGCGTGGACCGCTCGTACCTGTGGAACACCGGCTCCGGCCTGGGCGTGGGGCGGCCGTTCGGGCGCGGGCTGGGCGCGCCGGGCGAGCAGGCGGCGTGGTTTAGCCCGGGCGGCGGGCTGCTGTTCGCGGCGGCGCGGCAGTCGGGCGAGCGGTGGGCCTGGGACCTGCGCGGACGGCGGGCCACGCTGGTGGGCGAGTACGCGGTGGCGGGGCCCGAGGACCGGGTGGCGCTGGTGTTCGCCGGCAACCGCTCGCACCTGCGCTACCTGGCGACGGGGGCGACGACCGCGCGGCCGTGGCTGGACCGGATGCCGTGGGAGTACACGGCGTTCGCGCCGGACGGGACGCGGGTGGCGATCGCGGAGGAGGGCGGCGTGCAGGTCTACGGGCTCGACGGGGTGCCGACGCTGCCGTTCCGGCTCCAGCCGTCGCCCGGGCATCCGGTCTTCAGCGCCGACGGGCGGGTCCTGGCCGCGACGGGCGGCGACCGGGTGAGCGCGTGGCGGCTGGCCGACGGCAGGCTGCTGGCCGACCGGCGGGTGCCGTCGCCGGGGACCGACCGCCCGGCGCAGGCCGCTCTCAGCGCGGACGGGCGCCGCCTGCGCGTGCTGGCCGGGCGCGGCACCGTGCTCACGATCGACCTGGCCCGCTCCCCCGCCCCCGGCGACCCCGAGCGGGCCGCCGCGACGGTCTGCGCCCGGTACGGCGGGCTGTCGCGCGCGGAGTGGACCCGCCACCTGCCCGAGGTCCCTTACGTGGACGCCTGCTGACCACGAGGCCCCGATCCGCCGCCGAGCATGCCGGCCAGCAGCTCGCCCACGGCCTCGCGGAGCTCGTCCAGCGACGGTTCGGTCCCAGCTCCGGCGATCGCGTCGAACATGATGCCCTCGCCGAACGCGACGAGGCGGTGGCCGTGCCGTACCGGATCGGCGGACCCGGCGGCGGCGAGCAGGGCGACGGCGGGGTCGCGGAAGCGGCGGCCGGCCCGGTCGTAGATGCGGCGCAGCTCGGGCCGCCGGGTCGCCTCCAGCGCGAGCTCGTAGCGGGCCAGCGTGCGGCGGCGGTCGCGGAGCTGGACGTGGAGCACCCGGGCCAGGAGGTCGGGCAGCTCGGCGGCGGTCGGCGGCCGGCCGGCCAGGCCGTCGGCGAACACCTCCGTCTCCAGCTCGGTCAGCCGCGACAGCGTCAGCTCCAGCAGCGCGGCGCGGGTGCGGGCCAGGTTGGACGTCGAGCCGGGCGGCAGCCCGGCCGCCTCGTCGACGGCGCGGTGGGTGAGGCCGCGCATGCCCCGCTCGGCCAGCAGGGTGATCGCCGCCTCCGCCACGGCCTCTGAACGCTTCACGAACCGGATACTACAGTTGTAGTCGAGACTACAGCCGTAGTAGCGTGAAACTACAGACGTAGTTGAGGAGTGGGGAATGAAGGCTGTAGTGATCGGCGGCGGCATCGGCGGCCTGGCCGCCGGCATCGCGCTGCACCGCGCGGGCTGGCACGTGGACGTGCTGGAGAAGGCGGCCAAGCTGGAGCCCGTCGGCTCCGGCCTGGCCGTGGCGTCCAACGGGCTGCGCGCGCTCGACGTGCTCGGCCTGGGCGACCGGGTGCGCGAGCTGTCGAGGATGGAAGGCCAGGTGGGCATCCGCCGCCACGACGGCGCCTGGCTCACCCACACCACCGAGGACCGGGCGCGCGAGCTCTACGGCGACTCGATCGTCGTGCTGCTGCGGGCCAGGCTGGTCGAGCTGCTGACCGAGACGCTGGGGCCGGAGCGGCTGCGGCTCGGCACGGCGGTCACGGGCGTCGACGCCGCCACCGGGACCGTGCGCACCGACGCGGGCGAGCTGACCGCCGACCTGGTCGTGGCCGCCGACGGCATCCACTCGCGGGTGCGGGCCGCGCTCTTCCCCCGGCACCCGGAGCCGGTCTACGCGGGCGTGACCACGTGGCGGGGCCTGGCGCCCCGGCCGGACGGGCCGATCCGCAGCTCGGAGAGCTGGGGGCGGGGCACCGTGTTCGGCATCCACGCGCTGGACGACGAGCTGGTCTACTTCTACGCCACCGACCTGTCACCGGCCGGGGCCGCGGGCGGCGACGAGCGGGCGGAGCTGGTGCGCAGGTTCGGGACGTGGCACGCGCCGATCCCCGCCCTGCTGGAAGGCGCCCGGCCGGACCACATCCTGCGCAACGACCTCTACTACCTGCGCGAGCCGCTGCCCGCCATGCACGCGGGCCGGGTGGCGCTGCTCGGCGACGCCGCCCATCCGATGACGCCCAACCTGGGGCAGGGCGCCTGCCAGGCGCTGGAGGACGCGGTCGTGCTCGGCCACCTCGCGGGCGGCGACCTGGCCGCCTACACCGAGGCGCGGCTGCGGCGCACGGCCGACGTCGTGCGCAAGTCGATGGCGATCTGCCGGATCACCAAGGTGCGCAACCCCGTCGCCGTGGCGGTGCGCGACCGGGCGATGTCGCTGGCGAGCCGGTTCAGGCCCGATCTGATGCTGCGCTCAATGGACGAGATTCTGGGATGGCGGCCGCCTGTTTCGACGGGGAGTGATCGGGCGTCAGCCGGCCCAGCGTGATCGTGCCGGCGATGGTCAGCGCCGCCGCCAGCACCGCGGGCACGGCGGTGGCGGGGCTGGTCGGCAGCGGCTCGCCGAGCAGCAGCGCGCCGGCCAGCACCGAGGTGATCGGGTCGACGACCTGCACGCCCGCGTAGGCGATGCCGAAGTAGCCGACCGCGTACGAGCGCTGCAGCAGCACCGTGGCGCAGATCAGCAGCACCGGGATGGCCAGCGTGAACCAGTGGACCAGCCGCCCCAGGTCGCCCTCCATGCCGCCGCCGACCACCCGGACGAACGTGGACACGCTCGCCGTCGCCACGCCCGCGCTGACCGCCAGCAGCAGCGCCTTGTTCGCCCCCTTGGCGCGGATCGCGGCCACCTGCGTGACCAGCACGAGCAGCGCGATCACGCCGATGAACCCGAGCGCCGCCCCGTCACCCAGCCGGGGCGTGACGTGGTGCGACGGCACCAGCATCATCAGCCAGATCAGGCCCACGGCCACCGCGATCGAGCCGAAGATCTCTGCCTTGTACGGTTTGCGGCCGTACATGTACGCGGCCAGCGGCACCGCGAACACCAGTGTGGCCACGCTGATCGGCTGCACCGCCACCAGCGGAGCGAAGCTCAGCGCCACCGCGTGCAGGCACGCGCCGGTCAGGCTGATGATGCCGCCGATCCACCAGCGGGGCCGCCGGGTCAGCCTGAGCGAGGCGCCCTCCGCCACTGCCTCGAACTGTTGCAGCGCCGCGCCGACCGCGTAGCCCAGCGCCCCGGCGAGTGCGATGAGGAGGCCGACCCAGGTCATGGGCGCCCACGCAGGGGCAGAGATCCGTGCAAGAGCATTGCCTCAGCTTAGATGCGCAGCAATGCGCTCGAATCATCCTTTAGGCCAATCTTGGCCTACATCACTTCTCCGGGCAGACGCAGAACAGGTGGCCGTCAGGATCCCGCAGCACGATCCAGCCCACCCCCTCGTCCGTCACGCCCGGCTGGAACTCGGGCTTGGTCGCGCCGATCGCAACGTACTCCTCGACCGCCTTCTCCACGTCCGGGACGCGGAAGTCGAGATGGAACTGCTTGTCGGCGCTCGGCCACTCCACGGGCTTGCGATCGGGCACCCGGCCGAAGTAGAGCGACGTGGTGCCGTCGCTCACGGCCGCGTACTCGTCCTCCGCGTACGTGATGGGCAGGCCGGTCACCTGGTGGTAGAACTCGGCCGTCTTCCTGGGGTCGTCGCAGTCGATGGTGACCGCGATGAGATTCGCCTTCGTCGTCATGACCGTCAGCCTGTCAGCCGTACCTGCCATCCTCTGTCAGGTACGCGAACCGCCTTTGACCCGCTTGAGAATCCGGTCCCACTCGGTGCCGAACGGGTTGTCCTGCACCAGATAGGTCCAGGTCGCCTGCGGGCGCTTGAGATCGGGCTCGGGCGCCTCGAACGACTCCAGCGACCGGCGCTCCACCTCGGCCAGCAGCCGCTTGTACTCCGCCACCGCCTCCCGCTGATACTCGTCGACGGGGCTCATCCGGCCCAGCGCCCGCAGGTGGATGCCCTCGCGCAGGTCGGTGAGGAACGCCAGGTGCTCGGTCCAGCAGCGGTCGATCGCGTGCAGCACGATCTGCCTGGCCGTCTCCTCCCGGGTGTCCTCGGGCATCGACTCCCAGCGCTCCGGGTCGGCCTCCTTGAGCGCCTTGGCCGCCGCGTCGCCGTGCAGCACCTTGTCGCGCCACTCCAGGATGAGCTCGCGCTGCTGCTCCAGCAGCCGGGTGTAGCGCCAGGTGTTGCGGTGGATCTGCAGGTTGACGCCCTCCGCCACCCGCTGCGCGTGACCCACCAGGTAGGCGCCGCGCCGGTGCCTGACGATGCCGTCGGCGTCGGCCGCCGGCGGCCGCTCGTCCGGCGTGTACTGCGTGATCAGGTCGTCGCCCATGCTGACGAAGAACACCGAGCCGCCCGGGTCGCCCTGGCGGCCCGCCCGGCCGCGCAACTGGTCGTCCAGGCGGCTGCTGGAGTGGCGGCCGGAGCCGATCACGTACAGGCCGCCGAGCTCCGCAACGCCGTCGCCGAGCCGGATGTCGGTGCCCCGGCCCGCCATCTGCGTCGAGACGGTGATCGCGCCGCGCTCGCCCGCCCTGGCGATGATCGCGGCCTCCTCGGCGTCGTTCTTGGCGTTGAGCACCACCGGCTCCAGGTTGCGGCGCTGGAGCAGCATGGCCAGGTTCTCCGACTCGGCCACGTCGAGCGTGCCGATGAGGATCGGCCTGCCGGTCTCGTGCACCGCCTGGATCTCCTCGACCAGCGCCGCGTCCTTGTCGGGCACCGTCGGGTAGATGCGGTCGGGCTCGTCCTTCCTGACGCACGGCCGGTTGGACGGGATCACCGCGACCTTCAGCCCGTAGAACTCGCCGAGCTGCTCGCTCACCGCCACCGCGGTGCCCGTCATGCCGCACACCCTCGGGTAGCGCCTGATCAGGCCCTGCACGGTGATCGAGTCGAGGATCTCGCCCTTCTCGCTCGGCGGCAGCGCCTCCTTGGCCTCCACCGCCGCCTGCAGGCCGGCGGGCCAGCGCTGCAGCACCGCCACCCGGCCGCGCGAGGGGTTGATGAGCTGCACCTTGCCGTCACGCACGATGTAGTCGACGTCGCGGGTCAGCAGCGCGTGGGCGTGCAGGGCCAGGTTGACCTCGATCAGCGTGCCCGGCTCGTGCTCGTCGTAGAGCTCGACGCCCAGCAGGTTCTCCACCGTCTCGGCGCCCTTCGGCGTCAGGTAGACGTTGCGCGCCTGCTCGTCGATCTCGTAGTGGTAGCCCCGGATGAGCTGCCTGACCAGGGCCGCCAGCTCCGGCACCGCGTTGCCCGCGTCGGCCGCCCCCGCCATCACCAGCGGCACCCGCGCCTCGTCGACGAGCACCGAGTCGGCCTCGTCGATCAGCGCCACCTCCGGCTCCGGCACGATGATCTCGTCGGCCGACGTGCGCATCCGGTCACGCAGCACGTCGAAGCCGATCTCGCTCACCGGCCCGTACGTGACGTCCTTCGCGTAGGCGTCGCGCCGCTCCTCCGGGGTGGAGTTCTGGTCGATCCAGCCGACGGTGACGCCCAGGGCCGCGTAGAAGGGGGCCATCCACTCGGCGTCGCGGCGGGCCAGGTAGTCGTTGACCGACATCACGTGCACACGCCTGCCCTGCAGCGCGTAGCCCGCCGCCGCCATCGCCCCGGACAGCGTCTTGCCCTCACCGGTGGCCATCTCGGCCACCTTCCCGTCGAGGAGCGCGAGCGTCCCGAGCAACTGCACGTCGTACGGCCTGAGCCCGAGTGTGCGGTCGGCGGCCTCACGGGCGACGGCACAGAACTCGGCCAGGTCGCTCATGTCGGGCCTGGGCAGCTCATCCAGTTTGCCGATCCGGTCGGCGCGGGCGTGAGCCGCCTTCACGACCTTCTGGTACGGCGTCAGGGGGGTGCCTCCCGGACGGTCCAGCAGGTTCCTGACAAATCCTGTAATCGAGGCCACAGTTCCTCCAACGCACGCTCCGCCGCCACCGTTCCCCCGTACCGGCCCGTACCGGCGGCCTGGGAGCGGAGCGACGACACGACAGGCGTCGCCGTACGGACCCTAACCCATACGGCGACCCTGCCTCACGCTCACTCCTCCCGTGCCCGCGCCACCGCCGCCACCAGCAGCAGTACGCACCCCGCCCAGGCCGACGGCGACAGCCGCTCCCCGAACACCAGCACGCCCAGCACGGCCGCCCCCGCCGCTTCCCCCAGCGACACGATCGACACCGTCGTCGCCCGCAGCGCCGTCAACGCGCGGAAGAACAGCAGGTACGCCAGCGCCGTCGGCACCGCCCCCAGATAGGCGAGCAGCGCCACGCTCTGCCACCCGCCCACCGGGACCACCCCGCCGGCCAGCGCGAACGGCGCCAGGCACACCGCCCCCACGACGAACCCGCCCACGGCCATCCCCTGGGAGTCGTCCCGGTGCCGCCGCGAGTACAACGTCACCCCGGCATACCCGGCGGCCGACAGCAACCCGAGCCCCACCCCGGCCGGCGTCCCCTCCCCGGACGGCGTGGCGAGCGTCCCGGTGGGGGTGGCCGGCTCGGGGTGGGGGGT
>NZ_JAHKRO010000212.1 GCF_019396325.1 Nonomuraea ceibae | reverse complement strand
GCCCCCCAACCCCCCGAACCCCGCACCCCAGCCGGTTCCCCCAGCCCCCAGCCCCCGCCGGGCAACTCAGTCCGGGGCCAGGCCCCGGCCCCGTACGGCGCGGCCTCCACGGGGGGCGCGGCCTCCCAGGGCGGTGCGGTCCCGGAGGGTGGGGTGGCTTCGGTGGGTGGCTCCTCCTCGGGGGAGGCCGCAGCCCCGTACGGCGGTGCGGGCTCCTCGGGGGGTTACGTGGGTTCGGTGAAGCGTCGGGGCTCCGAGGAGGGCGGTTTGGCTCCGGGTGAGGGGTCGGGCTTGCGGGGTGGGGTGGTGGTGCGGGAGGAGTCCTGGACGCCGCTGGTCGGGTTCGATGTGGGGTTGCGGGAGCGGGTGGGGCGGGCAGTGGGGGGTGAGGTGCCGGTGCTGGCGACCGGGGCCGGGCATGACGCGGGGATCCTGGCGGCGGCCGGGGTGCCGAGCGCGATGTTGTTCGTGCGCAACCCCACCGGCGTGTCCCATGCCCCGGAGGAGCATGCCGAGCAGGCAGACTGCGAGGCGGGAGTCGCCGCACTCGCGAACGTGCTGGAGGAGCTGTGCCGCTGACCTACTGGTGCGAGCAGGCCTGGCTGCCCGACGGCGTGGCGGCCGGGGTGCTGGTCGAGGTGGAGGGCGCCCGGATCGTCGGGGTGCGCCGGGGTGAGCCCGGGGGCGCGCACCGGCTGCCGGGGTTGACGATCCCGGGCCTGGCCAACGCGCATTCGCACGCCTTCCACCGGGCGTTGCGGGGTGTGACGCAGGGCGGCAAGGGGGATTTCTGGACGTGGCGCGACCAGATGTACGAGGTGGCCGCGCGGCTGGATCCGGACGCGTATCTGGCGTTGGCCCGGGCGGTCTACGCCGAGATGGCGCTGGCGGGGATCACGAGTGTGGGGGAGTTCCACTACCTGCACCACGGCCCGGGCGGCACGCCGTACATCGATCCGAACACGATGGGGCACGCGCTGGTGCAGGCGGCGCGGGAGGCGGGGCTGCGGATCGCGCTGATCGACGCCTGTTATGTGGCGGGCGGGCCGGGGCGGGCGCTGGCGGGGGCGCAGTTGCGGTTCGGCGACGGTGACGCCGACGGGTGGGCGGTGCGGGCGGAGGAGCTGGCCGCGGCGTACGAGGGTCAGCCGGACGTGGAGATCGGCGCGGCGATCCATTCGGTGCGGGCGGTGCCGCCGGAGCAGATGCCGGTGGTCGTGGAGTTCTCGCACCGGCACGCCGCTCCGCTGCACGCGCACGTGTCGGAGCAGCGGGCGGAGAACGCCGCCTGCGTGGAGACGTACGCGGCGACCCCCGTGCAGGTGCTGCACGAGCAGGGGGCGCTGGGCCCGCGTTCGACGGCGGTGCACGCCACCCATCTGTCGGAGGTGGACGTGGAGCTGCTGGGGCAGTCGGGGACGCACGTGTGCATGTGCCCGACGACGGAGCGGGATCTGGCCGACGGGATCGGGCCGGCGAGGAGGGTGTACGACCGGGGGGCGCCGGTGACGCTGGGGTCCGACAGTCACGCGGTCGTGGACCTGTTCGAGGAGGCGCGGGCGGTCGAGCTGGACGAGCGGCTGGCGACGGAGCGGCGCGGCCATTGGAGCGCCGCCGAGCTGCTGGGCGCGGCGACGGCGGCGGGGCACGCGTCGCTGGGGTTCCCGGAGGCGGGGCTGCTGGTGCCGGGGGCGTGGGCGGATCTGGTGACGGTGGGCCTGGACTCGGTGCGTACGGCGGGTGCGGGCGGGCTGGAGGCGGTGGTGTTCGCGGCGACGGCGGCGGACGTGCGCTCGGTGATCTCCGCGGGCCGCCGGGTGGTGTCCGATGGCCGCCACGAGCTGGGGGACGTCGGCGCGATGCTGGCCGACGCGATCGGCCGCGTGAGATGACCGCGCGGGACGACCCGCGCGGGACGGCGATGACGGCATGACGGTGACGAGGGCGGGACGGGTGCGATGACGACGACGGTGATCGACGGGATCGGGTTGCTCTACACGGGGGATCCGGAGCGGGAGGAGGTCGCCGGGGCGGCGCTCGTGCTGGAGGACGGCCTGGTCGCCTGGGCGGGACCGGCGGGGCGGGCCCCGGCGGCCGATCGGCGGGTGGACGCCGGGGGCAGGGCGGTGATTCCGGGGTTCGTGGACAGTCACGCGCATCTGGTGTTCGGAGGCGACCGCACCGCCGAGTTCCGGGCCCGCATGTCGGGGGAGCGCTACACGGGCGGCGGCATCAGGACGACGGTCGAGGCCACCCGGGCGGCGGGCGACGCGGAGCTGGCCACGCGGGCCGCCGCGCTGGTCGCCGAGATGCTGGCGCAGGGCACGACGACCGTGGAGATCAAGAGCGGTTACGGCCTGTCCGTGGAGGACGAGCGGCGCTCGCTGGAGATCGCCACGTCGCTGACCGACGAGACCACGTTCCTCGGCGCGCACGTGGTGCCGGCGGGCGTGGACGCCGACGACTACGTCCGGCTGGTCACGGGTGACATGCTGGCGGCCTGCGCCCCGTACGCGAAGTGGGTGGACGTCTTCTGCGAGCGCGGCGCCTTCGACGGCGAGCAGTCGGCGGAGATCCTCAGGGCCGGACTGAAGGCGGGGCTGCAGGCCAGGGTGCACGCCAACCAGCTCGGCGAGGGGCCGGGGGTGCGGCTGGCGTGCGAGCTGGGCGCGGCCTCGGCCGACCACTGCACGCATCTGAGCGCCGCCGACGTCGACGCGCTCGCCGCCTCGGAGACGGTGGCGACGCTGCTGCCGGGGGCGGAGTTCTCCACGCGCTCGCCGTACCCGGACGCCAGGCGGCTGATCGACGCGGGCGTGACGGTGGCGCTGGCGACCGACTGCAACCCGGGCTCGTCGTTCACCTCGTCGATGCCGTTCTGCGTGGCGCTGGCGGTGCGGGAGATGGGGATGACGCCGCTGGAGGCGGTGCGGGCCGCGACGGTGGGCGGGGCGCGCGCGCTGCGGCGGACGGACGTAGGCTGGCTGGGTCCCGGCGCGCGTGCCGACCTCGTCATCCTCGACGCGCCCTCCTACGTTCATCTGGCTTACCGGCCCGGCGTTCCCCTTGTTCACCAGGTGTTCCAGGACGGCCTCCTCCTTTAGGAGGACATCCAGAACCGTCCGCTGGTCGTAGTCCTTTAGGGAATCTTTGCCCCTGGCCGGACGTTGGCCGGATATAGAACGCAGCTGCGGAACGAGGTGCCTGGGGATGGCAAGGCCTACGGGGAGTCGCGCGCAGGAGCAGGCGGTCGCCGACCGCGATCTGCTGGGGACCTACCTGGCGGAGATCGGCAGGGTCCCGCTGCTCACGGCGGAGCAAGAGGTGGAGCTCGCCAAGCGGATCGAGGCGGGCCTCTTCGCCGAGGTGCTGCTCGACAGCGGGGGCGCGGAGCCGCGGATCGGGGACGCGGCGGACGAGGAGCTGGAGCGGCTGGCCGTCTCCGGCCAGCGGGCGAAGGACGAGTTCATCCAGGCGAACCTGCGCCTGGTGGTGGCGGTGGCCCGCAAGTATTCGGGGCGCGGGATGCCGCTCATCGACCTGGTCCAGGAGGGCAACCTCGGGCTGGTCCGGGCGGTGGAGAAGTTCGACTACAAGCGGGGTTACAAGTTCTCCACCTATGCCACGTGGTGGATCCGGCAGTCGGTGGGCCGGGCGATTCACGAGCAGGCGCGGCCGGTGCGGCTGCCGACGCACGCCGGTGAGCAGATGACGCGGCTGATGCGGGTGCGGCGCGACATGCTGGCCGAGTTCGACGTGGAGCCGACCGACGAGGATCTCGCGGCGGTGCTGGAGCTGCCCATCGAGCGGGTGCGCGAGCTGCGCCGCTGGGCGTCCGACCCGGTGTCGTTGCAGCTCGGCGTGGGTGACGAGGACGAGACCGAGCTGGGCGACATGATCGCCGACGAGACGTGGGCGGATCCGGAGCAGCAGGCGATCGACATCCTGGAGCGCGAGCGGCTGGACCAGTGGCTGACCGGGCTGGAGGGTGACGCGAGCGAGATGCTGCGGTGGCGTTACGGGCTGGTCGACGGGCGCGAGCACACGCTGACCGAGGTGGGGGAGCGCTACGGCATCGGCCGTGACCGGGCGCGGCGCATCGAGCGTGACGCGCTGGCGCGGCTGCGGCGGATGGCCGACGCCGCCGCCTGAGCTCGCCGCACCGGGTGCCTAGGATTCCGGGCATGCAGATTGGTGAGATCGCGTCCCTGTTCCGTTATCCGGTCAAGTCGATGCTGGGCGAGGAGGTCGCGGCCAGCAGCGTGAGCGAGCGCGGGCTGGCCGGTGACCGGGTGAAGGCCGTGCTCGACGTGGCGACCGGGAAGATCGCCAGTGCCAAGAACCCGAGGCTGTGGCGCGGGCTGCTGACGCTGTGCGGCGGCGCGGCGCCCGGTGACGCGGAGCTGTCGGAGCTGCTGGGCCGCGAGGTCCGGCTGGTGGACACGCCGCCCGAGGGCGCCGAGCTGGAGCGGTCGGTGCCGGACGAGGTGCTGGACCGGGGAGTCGACGCGGAGGTGCCGTTCACGGTCGGCGGGCTGGGCGGGGCGGCGCCCGAGGGCACGTTCTTCGACTTCGCGCCCGTCCATCTGATCACCACGTCGGCGCTGGCCAGGATCGGCGAGCTGGGGCCCCGCGGGGTGGTCGAGGCGGCCCGCTACCGGCCGAACCTGGTGATCACGACGCCCGAGCCCGGGTTCCCGGAGAACGCCTGGGTGGGCGCGGAGCTGGCGGTGGGCGACGAGCTGGTGCTCGGCGTCATCGCGCCGACGCCGCGCTGCGCGGTGCCGACGCTGGCCCACGGCGAGCTGGGGCGCGACACCGACGCGCTGCGCACCCCGGCCCGGCACAACCGGGTGGACGTGCTCGGCACCGGCCCCCAGCCGTGCGCGGGCGTGTACGCGCGCGTGCTGCGCCCCGGCACGATCGCGCAGGGCGATCCGGTGCGCCTGGCCCGCTGAAGCCCCTTGCGGGCGGGGCTCATAGGACCGCAACGGGCCGCGTGAACTGTCCGAAACGCGGGTGAAACACCGGCGCGGCGAGATTCACCCATGCGAAACACACCAGGTGGAGGGCCGAAACCGGCGGCGAACACGCTGTGGCGACACGTCACATTTAAGGAGGGTCGCCGTGCAGATCGATACCGGCACCACGGCCTGGATGCTCGCGGCCACCGCGCTGGTGCTGTTGATGACTCCCGGCCTCGCGTTCTTCTACGGTGGTATGACCAGGGCCAAGAGCGTCCTGAACATGATGATGATGTCGTTCGCCGCGATCATCACCGTCACCGTCATCTGGGTGCTGTTCGGCTACTCGCTGGCCTTCACCGAGAACCCGAGCCCCGCGCTCAACAACCTCGTCGGCGGGTTCGACGCGCTCGGCCTGCAGAGCCTGGTCGACACCGCGACCAAGGACGACGGCACGGGCATGCCGAGCCTGCTGTTCGCGGCCTTCCAGCTGACGTTCGCCATCATCACGGTCGCCCTGATCAGCGGCGCGATCGCGGACCGGGCCAAGTTCGGCGCCTGGGTGCTGTTCACCGTAGTGTGGGCGACGATCGTGTACGTCCCGGTCGCGCACTGGGTGTGGGGCACCGGCGGCTGGCTCAACGCGATGGGCATCGAGGACTTCGCGGGCGGCACCGTCGTCCACATCAACGCCGGAGCCGCCGCGCTCGCGCTCGCCCTGGTCATCGGCAAGCGGCAGGGCTGGCGCAAGGAGCCGATGCGGCCGCACAACCTGACGCTGGTGCTGCTCGGCGCGGGCCTGCTGTGGTTCGGCTGGTTCGGCTTCAACGCGGGCTCGGAGCTGGCGGTCGACGGCACGGCCGCGCTGGCGTTCATGAACACGCAGATCGCCACCGCCGTCGCGGCGGGCGCCTGGCTCGTGGTGGAGAAGCTGCGTGACGGCCACGCCACCAGCCTGGGCGTCGCCTCCGGCGCGGTCGCCGGGCTCGTCGCCATCACCCCGGCGTGCGGCTTCGTCGACCCGTGGGCGGCCATGCTCATCGGCCTGCTCGCCGGCGCGGCCTGCGCCTACGCGGTCGGCCTGAAGTACCGGCTCGGCTTCGACGACTCGCTCGACGTGGTCGGCGTGCACCTCGTGGGCGGCGTCGTGGGCGCGGTGGCGCTCGGCTTCGTGGCCGCCTACCCGTTCCTGCAGCAGCAGAGCAAGGGCCTGTTCTACGGCGGCGGCCTCGGCCAGCTCGGGCTGCAGGTGCTCGGCCCGGTCGTGGTCGGCGCCTACTCGTTCGCCGTCACCTGGGTCATCGCCAAGGTCATCGACAAGACGATGGGCTTCCGCGTCAAGCCCGAGGACGAGGTGACCGGCATCGACGTCACCAGCCACGCCGAGACCGGCTACGACCTCGGCACCGTCTACGCCTCGGGCGTGACCTCCCCCAACGGCCCCGTCACCGTCACCCCTGCCCCCAATAAGCCGGCCCCCAAGAAGGTGGAAGCATGAGGCTCATCACAGCCGTCATCAAGCCCTTCAAGCTCGATGACGTGAAAGCGGCCCTGGAGCAGTTCGGCATCAAGGGCATGACGGTCAGCGAGGCGAGCGGCTACGGCCGCCAGCGCGGCCACACCGAGGTCTACCGGGGCGCCGAGTACCAGGTCGACCTGGTGCCCAAGGTCCGGCTGGAGGTGCTGGCCGAGGAGGACGACGCCGAGGACGTCATCGACGTCATCGTCAAGGCGGCCCAGACGGGCAAGATCGGCGACGGCAAGGTCTGGTCCGTCCCGGTGGACACGGTGGTCCGGGTGCGCACCGGGGAGCGGGGGCCGGAAGCCCTGTGACGAGGGGAGAGGCGCGGTCCTACGCCGCGGCCCGCAAGGAGCGGGCCGCGGACACCGACCGCTGGCTCAGGGATCTCTTCCGCACGGCGAGCGACGGGGAGCGCGTCTCCCTCGTCGCCGTCGGCAGTCTGGGCCGCGGCGAGCTGGCCCCGGGCAGCGACCTCGACCTGGTCCTGCTGCACGACGGCCGGCCGGACGTGGCCAGGATCGCCGACCGGATCTGGTACCCGATCTGGGACTCGGCCGCCGGGCTCGACCACTCGGTGCGCACGGTGGACGAGGCCGTCTCGGTGGCCAGGCAGGACCTCAAGGCCGTGCTGGGCCTCATCCAGGCCCGGCACGTGGCCGGCGACCCGGAGCTGACGCGCCGGGCCAGGGAGGGCGTGCTGGCCGAGTGGCGGGCCGACTCGCGGCGGCGGCTCGCCGAGCTGCGCGAGTCGGCCGACCAGCGGGCCAAGGTCAGCGGCGAG
>NZ_JAHKRO010000211.1 GCF_019396325.1 Nonomuraea ceibae | reverse complement strand
CACGTGATCGTCCAAGTAGACATAGAGTGCGGTCAGAAGGGCGTCCAAGTCTGTCTTCACACACCGACCATGGACGCCCTTCGTCACGCCCGCAGCCGATCACCAAATTTCACATCAGCGATCTAGCCCCGGCTAGGACGCCTGGTCGCCGAAGGCGTGCACCACCCGCACAGTGACGGTCAGGCCCTGCTGCCCGGGGCTGACCGAGCCCTGCTCGGCGGCCGCGGCCAGCCGCATCGGCTGCGGCCCCCGCTCCACCTCCTCGCTCACCGCGACGACCCCGCCCAGGGGCCGTCCGGCGAGCTCGGCGTACTGGGCGGCCTTGGCCCGGGCGTCGGCGAACGCCGCCGCCCTGGCCTCCCTGAGCACGGCGGCCGGGTCGGAGACCTCGAAGACCACGCCGTGCAGCCTGGCCTCCTCGCCCACCCGGGCGACGGTGTCGATGACCTCGTCGGCCCGGGACAGGTCGCGGATCACGGCCTCGACGCCCTGCGCCGCCCGGTAGGCCGACACCTTCGGGTACGCCTCGTACTCCGGGCCGAGCGACAGCTCGGTGGTGCGCAGGTCGCGCTCGGCGATCCCGGCCTGCCGCAGCGCCTCGGCGAGCCTGCTCGCGGCGGCCCTGGCCCCGGCGAAGGACTCGGCGGCCGTCTGCCGGCGCACCTCGACCCCGGCCTGCAGCCGCATGACGTCCGGCACGGCCGCGACCGTGCCCTCTCCGACGACGGTGATGTCCACCCTTGCCCCTTTCCCGAGGGCCATGCCGACCACACTAGCCTTCAGACGGCGTCGGCGATCGCGGGCAGCACGTTCAGGTGCACGCGCAGCCGCGTGACAGGCAGCCGGACGAGCCTGCCGTTCAGCTCCTCCACCAGCCTGGCGCCGCGGGCGCGCCCGCTGACGAGCACGGTCACCGGCACGTCGGGGAAGGCGTGCTCGGCACGGATGAGACGCAGGTCGGCGGCCATGTCGCGGCGCGCCAGCCACTCCCCCGCGGCGGCGGCGAGCACCCGGCCCTGGCTGTAGAGGCCGTGGGCGTCGGCGGTCCCGCAGAGCAGCCGGTGGAGCGCCGGGCCGGTGAGGCGGGCCAGCGCCGCCGCGCCCCAGGTGCCGCCCAGCGCGGGCAGCCAGCGGCCGAGCGCCCTGCCGGGCGAGGACGTGCCCCGCCGGCCCCGGGGCGCCGCCGCGGGGTCGACGAGGACGAGCGCCGACACGCGCAGCGGGTGCAGCCGGGCGAACGCCTCGGCGTGCCAGGCGGCGGCCCGGTGCGCGACGACCGTGACCCGTTCGGGGTGCTCGGGGGCCAGCGCCGCCAGCCGTGCCGCCTCGCCGTGCAGCGTGGGCGGCACCGGGGAGGCGGGGCTGAGCCCCAGCCCCGGCCGGTCGAACCTGATCACCGTACGGGTGCGGGCCAGCTCCCTGGCGACGCCGTCCCAGTGGCACCAGGCCGCCGAGGGGCCCCCGGCGATCAGCACGGCCGGTCCCCGGCCCTGGCGGACCACGTGCGGCAGGGCGGGCGCCGGGACGGGCACGTCCGCGACGAGCAGCCGCAGCGCCGCGTACACCAGCCAGGCGGCCACGACGAGGAGCTGAAAGCGCTGCGCCAGCCCGGCCAGGTGCCCGGAGGCCAGGGCGGCGGCGGTGACGAGCGTGGAGGCGACGGTCAGGCCGGTGAGGACCCAGGCGGGCCAGGTGCGCCAGCGGGCGGCCAGGAGCGCCATCGCGGCCGGTGCGGCGACGGCCGCGAGGAAACCGGTCACGACGTGCGCGTGGTGGGCGGGCGTCAGCGGGCCGCGCCCGCACGCCGGGGAGCTCAGCGCGGCGCAGTCGAGCGGGAACAGCCCCCCGGCGGCCGTCAGCGCGCCGAACGCGGCCAGCGCCAGCCAGCCGGGCCACTCACGGCCGGCCCTCGGCATCAGCGCCACCCCGGCCAGGCAGGCCAGCCCCGCCAGCGCGTCGCTGGTGCGGAACAGGCGCGTCCACGGCTGGTCGCGGGCCGCCAGCTCGCTCACGTAGCCGTGCGCGCGGTCGACCGCCGGCGTGGTGAACTGGCCGGTGATCCACGCGGAGTACAGCACGGCGGTCACGATGAACGCGGAAGCCGCGAGCACGTACAATCTTCGCTCCACGTGATGATTACATCACCGAGCGCACTCAAAGGCCCGGAGCGCCCCAGACCGGGAACCAGCGGCCGAGGTCCTCCTCCAGCGGCAGCTCCCCCGCCAGCGCGCCTCTGACCTGCAGCTCCAGCGCGTTGTCGCGACGGTCCCCGCCCAGCGGGGCGAACGGGTAGAAGGTGCCGCGCTTGTAGAGGTAGACGACGGCCAGCCGCCTGCCGCCGGGATCGGCGAACGACACCAGCGAGCACAGCAGCGACGGGCCGAACCCGGCCGACTCCAGCGACGAGTTGACCGCGTGCAGCTCGGTGACCAGGTCGCCGAGCAGGTCGGGCGCGCGCCGCACCAGCAGCCAGGTGTAGCCGTAGCCGTCGTCGGACTCCTCGACCCGGCCGCCGAGCAGCGCCTTGACGTCCTGTTCGAGCCGGGCGAACGCGCCGCCCTCGGCCGCGCGGAAGGCCACCGAGCCGAGCCCGGTGGGCGCCAGCCCCGTGGCCGCCTGCAGCGTCACGGCCGCCGACGGCAGCGCGAACAGCGCGTCCAGGTCGGGCTTGGCCGGCTTGGAACGGCCCAGGATCGCATCGAGCCAGCCCATCGTCGTCAGCCCCTCCCGAGCTGCGCGGAGATCCGCGCGAGCTGCTCCAGCCGCCGCTCCAGCGGCGGGTGCGTGGAGAACAGGTTGGCCAGCGTCTCCCCCTTGGCGAGCGCCGGGGCGAAGTAGAAGGCGTTGAACGGCTCGGCCTCGCGCAGGTCGCGGGTCGGGATCCTGGCCATCTCGCCGGACACCTTGGTCAGCGCGCTGGCCAGCGCCGACGGCTGCTGCGTGAGCAGGGCGCCGGCCCGGTCGGCCGACAGCTCACGGTAGCGCGACAGGGCACGGGTGAGGACGAAGCTGATCGCGTACACGAGAACCGAGACCAGCATGACGATCAGGCCGATGGGCAGGCCGCCCTGGCCGTTCTGGCGGCGGCCGCCGAGGCCCGTGTAGAGGGCGACGCGCGTCATGAGCCCGGCGACGATGCCGAGGAACGAGGCGATCGTCATCACCGCCACGTCGCGGTGCGCGACGTGGGACAGCTCGTGGGCCAGCACGCCCTCCAGCTCGCGCGGCTCCAGGCGGCGCAGGATGCCGGTCGTCACGCACACGACCGCCTTCTTCTGGTTGCGGCCGGTGGCGAAGGCGTTGGGCACGTCCGACTGGGCGACGGCGACGCGCGGCTTGGGCATGTCGGCCAGCGCGCACAGCCGGTCGATCAGGCCGTGGAGCTCGGGGGCCTCCTGGGGCGAGACCTCCCGCCCGTGCATCGCGTAAAGGGCGATGCGGTCGGACAGGAAGTACTGCGCGAGCAGCAGGACCCCCGCGATCACCAGCACGGTCAGCGCCCGCACGCCCAAGGCGACGAGGACGCCGACGAACACCACGTAGAGCAGGCCGAGCAGGAACATCGTCACGACCATGCGGCGGGTCAGGCCGCGGTCGGCCGCGAACCGGGTGCGCACGGGCTCAGCCCGGGATGAGGCCCTGGTCGCCCAGCATCTCCCGGACTTCCTCGATCGAGGCGTCCGCGGGGGGAAGGATCAGCTCTGACGGCTCAAGGCTGTCGTCGGGAAGCGCCTTGCCCACGTGGCGCACCTTGTCGAGCAGGGCGTGCAGCTTGACCCGGAAGGCCTTCTGGTCGTCGGCGTCGATGGCCGCCTCGAGCTCGGTGTCGAGCTCGTTGAGCACGGCGATGTCGTCGGCCGAGATCTCCACCTGGCCCTCGCCCATGATCCTGACGATCATGCGCCCTCCCCTGGCTGGCGCAGCTGCTGCGTCTGCTGGTTGGGCTGCTGCTGCTGAGGCTGCTGCTGCTGCCCCTGCTCGATGGCGCCCTGCGGGGCCGGGCCCTGGCCGAGCTCGGCCTTCATCCGGGCCAGCTCCAGCTCGACGTCCATGCCGCCGCCCATGCGGTCGAGCTCGGCCTGGATGTCGTCACCGCGGGTGCCGCTGAAGTCGTCGAGCGCGCCCGAGGCGAGCAGCTCGTCGATGGCGCCGGCGCGGGCCTGCATCTGGGCCGTCTTGTCCTCGGCACGCTGGATCGCCAGGCCGACGTCGCCCATCTCCTCGGAGATGCCGGAGAACGCCTCGTTGATGCGGGTCTGCGCCTCGGCCGCGGTGTAGGTCGCCTTGATGGTCTCCTTCTTGGTGCGGAAGGAGTCGACCTTGGCCTGCAGCCGCTGGGAGGCCGTGGTGAGCTTCTCCTCCTCGGCCTGCAGGTTGTCATGCTGCACGCGCAGATCCGCGATCTGCGACTGCAGGCCGGAGCGGCGCGACAGCGCCTCACGGGCGAGGTCCTCGCGCCCCACCGACAGCGCCTTGCGGCCCTGCTCCTCAAGCCTCTTGCCCTGCTGCTCCAGACCGTTGATCTGGAGCTCCACACGCTTGCGAGAGGTGGCGACGTCCGCCACGCCACGACGCACCTTCTGCAGCAGCTCCAGCTGCCGCTGGTAGGAGTAGTCGAGGGTCTCGCGTGGATCCTCCATCTTGTCCAGGGCCTTGTTGGCCTTGGACTTGAAGATCATCGAAAGTCTCTTCATCACGCTCATGCGCGTCGGCCGTCCCCTTCTTAGGTCGTGCTGTCGTTCACCCACTGCAGCGCAGCCGCCTTGGGATTACCCTACGCATAACGCACGAGGGCGTCACTAAGTTGCACTCCAGGTAGGGTTGACGTCGTGTTGCGACGCCGTTCCCAAACCTCCGTGGACGACACCCCCGTCCCCGTTGACGATCCTAAGCCCCAAGGTAAGGGTCGTCCCACACCCAAGCGCCGAGATGCCGAAGGCAGGCGGCGCCAGCTGGTCAGCGCGCCGAAGGACCGCAAGGAGGCCTATCGGCAGATGCGCGCCAAGCAGGCCGCCGAGCGCGACCGGGCCCGGCGCGGCATGCTGGCCGGTGACGAGCGCTACTTCCCGGCCCGTGACAAGGGGCCGGCGCGCAAGTTCGCCCGCGACTGGGTCGACTCCCGCCGCCTCCCGAGCCAGTACTTCCTGCCCTTCTCGCTACTGATCCTGCTGGCGACCTGGGTGCCGTGGCCTCCGGCCGTCCGCGTCCAGGTGCTCAACGCGGTGATCGTGTTCGGCTGGCCGATCATGATGATCGGCGTCGTCTTCACCTCCGTCTACGTGGCGTGGAAGGTGAAGAAGGAGGTCGCGGCCAAGCTGCCCAACGAGAGCCTCAAGGGCGTGGGCTTCTACGCGGCGATGCGGGCGCTGCAGATCCGCAAGCTGCGCTTCCCGCCGCCCCAGCTGCTGCCGGGCGGCAAGCCGGTGCCGCCCAAGAAGTAGCTCAACGGGCGCGGGTCCACCGCAGGACGCCGCCCTTGACGACCGGGCGGCGGCCGTCGACCGGGGCGCCCGTCTCCAGGGCGGCGGCGACCTCGCGCATCAGCGCGTAGTAGGACGGCCGGTCACCGGCCGCGGCCGCTCGCCCCGTCACGCCCTCCCGCCCCGCCGCGCCGTCCCGCCTGGCGGCGGTGACGAGCGTGTGGCCGCCGCGCCCCGGTCTGAGCCCGAACGGGACCAGCCCGCGGTGGCGGCCCTCGGCGTCGCGCGCGCACCTGGCCCGCCAGGCGTCCCTGATCTCCCGGACGCGCAGGTTGACCGCGCCGCCGAACCCGAAGCCCCGCGCGCCGTCGTGGCGCAGCAGCGAGGCCCTCAGGTCGTCGGGGAACTCCAGCCCTGTCTGCGCCTCGGCGACCGCGATCGTGCGCGCCCTGCCGGGACGGCCGAGCCCCGCGTAGGTCTTCGGCGCGTTCGTGCTCAGCCAGCGCTCGATGCGCCGCCACTGCCGGTTGACGGCCCGCTTCACCTGCGGGTCCAGCGGGCGCACCGTCACCACAGGGTGCCCGGGATCGCACGGCTGCGGCGCCGCGCTCCCCTGCCTCGAGGGCAGGGCATGCGGCTCCGGCGGCTCCGTGAGGAACTCCGCCGGCGGCTCGGCCCGCTCCGTCGCGGCGTCGCGTACGGGAGAGCCGCCGGGCGAGGACGCCTCACGCGCGGGCTGCCCCGGCCACAGGCCCGTCCCGAGGAGCGCCAGCGCGGCCACGACGGCCACCGTGGCCGCCACTGTGCCCGCCACGAGCGCGCTCGGCCGCCCCAGGCCCGGCCGACGGCGCGGGCGCGGCGCGGGGAGGGCGTCGGGGGCGGGCGGCTTGGTGCGTGGCAGGCGGGCGCGACGGCGCAGCCGCACGGCGATCGCCGCCAGGACGGCGGCGGTGAGCGCCGCCCGGAGGAGATTGGGCACCGGCCGACCCTATCGCCCCGCACCGACGGATGATCTCCCCTCCGCGCCCCTGGTGACCGTGATGCCGGGACAACCCCTAAGGTCGGATGTATGGAATTCCGTCACCTCGGCCGCAGCGGTCTCCTGGTCAGCGAGATCAGCTACGGCAACTGGCTCACCCACGGCTCCCAGGTCGAGGAGGACGCCGCCAAGCAGTGCGTGCAGGCGGCTCTCGACGAGGGGATCACCACGTTCGACACCGCCGACGTCTACGCGGGGACGAAGGCGGAGGAGGTGCTCGGCAGGGCGCTCAAGGGCGTCCGCAGGGAGTCCCTGGAGATCTTCACCAAGGTCTACTGGCCGACGGGCGAGGGCCCGAACGACCGCGGCCTGTCGCGCAAGCACATCACCGAGTCGATCAACGGCTCGCTGCGCCGCCTGCAGACCGACTACGTCGACCTCTACCAGGCGCACCGCTACGACTACGAGACGCCGCTGGAGGAGACGCTCAAGACCTTCGACGACCTGGTGCGCCAGGGCAAGGTCCTGTACGTGGGCGTCAGCGAGTGGACCGCCGGCCAGATCGCCGACGCGCTCAGGATCGCCGACGAGATGGGCTTCGACCGGATCGTGTCCAACCAGCCGCAGTACTCGATGCTGTGGCGGGTCATCGAGTCGGAGATCGTGCCGCTGAGCGAGCGTGAGGGCGTCAGCCAGATCGTCTGGTCGCCGATCGCGCAGGGCGTGCTCACCGGCAAGTACCTGCCGGGCCAGGCCCCGCCCGAGGGCTCGCGCGCCACGGACACGGCCGGCGGCAGCGGCATGATCGCCCGGTTCATGAACGACGACGTGCTGGCCCGCGTGCAGGAGCTCAAGCCGATCGCCGCCGACCTGGGCCTGACGATGGCGCAGCTCGCGGTCGCCTGGGTCCTGCAGAACCCGAACGTGGCCAGCGCCATCGTCGGCGCCTCCCGTCCCGAGCAGGTGCGCGACAACGTCAAGGCCGCCGGCGTCAAGCTCGACGCCGAGGTGATGAAGCGGATCGACGACGTGGTGGCGCCCATCATGGAGCGCGACCCGGCCAAGACCGCCAGCCCGCCCAAGCGCCCCTAGTCACGCGCGTAACGAAAACCCCTTGAGCGGCGTACGCGCTCAAGGGGTTTCTCCATTCCGGCGGTTATTGCTGGCGCAATGACAGACCCGTGTACTCGACCCGGTCCTCGTCGAGCAGGGCTACCTGCTCGACGCCCGATT
>NZ_JAHKRO010000210.1 GCF_019396325.1 Nonomuraea ceibae | reverse complement strand
GCCGGGCGGAGAGCCGGGCGGCCCGCCTTGGCCCGCCCCGTCTGCCAACGGGGCGGGCCGGCGGCCGGGAGTTACAGGTGAATGCCGCATTCGACCTTCCCCAGCCCCGCCCAGCGGCCGCTGCGCGGATCCTCCCCCTCGGCGACCTGGCGCGTGCACGGCGCGCAGCCGATCGAGGGGTAGTTGTCGTAGTGCAACGGGTTGATCAGCACCCCGTTGTCGGCCATGTAGTTGTCGACGTCGTCCTGGGTCCAGGAGGCGATCGGGTTGACCTTGACCATCTGCCGCTTGGCGTCCCATTCGACGACCTTGGTGCCGGTCCGGGTGGCGGACTCGTCGCGGCGGATGCCGGAGATCCACGCCAGGTAGGGCTCCAGGGCCCGGTTGAGCGGCTCGACCTTGCGCAGGTAGCAGCACAGGTCGGGGTTGCGGCCGAACAGGCGCGGCCCGAGGTCGCGGTCCTGCTCCTGGACGGTGCGCGACGGCTTGACGTTGATCACGTTCACGTCGTAGACCTGCTGGACCGCGTCGCGGGTGCCCACGGTCTCGGCGAAGTGGTAGCCGGTGTCGATGAAGAGCACGTCCACGCCCGGCTTGACCCGGCTCACCAGGTCGATGAGCAGGGCGTCGCTCATGGAGGAGGTCAGGCAGAGCCGGTCGCCGAACGTCGCCGCCGCCCAGCGGATGATCTCGCGGGCGGGCGCGTCCTCCAGGAAGACGGCGGCCGACTCGACGATGTCCTGCAGGTCCAGCGTGCCGCGTTGCTGCGTCAGCCCGGCCTCGATGTCGACGAGCGTCACAGGTTCACCCCGATTCCGAGAAACTTCAGCTTGAAGGCGCGCGAGCAGGCGCGGCAGTACCAGCCGCCGTCGCCTTCGTACGGTTCGAGGTCCTCATCTCCGCAGTAGGGGCAGTGGAAGGGCACGGCGCGTGCGGTCATTTGAGGTCCGCCTCGTCGGCGCGCTGCACCCAGTCGGCGAACGTCTCGCCTTCCTTCTTCTGCTCGTCGTAGTGCGTCACGACGCGCTCCACGTAATCGGGCAGGCCCTCGACGGTGGTCTTGAGGCCGCGCACCTTGCGCCCGAAGCCGGAGTTGACGCCCAGCGAGCCGCCCAGGTGAATCTGGTAGCCGCCGACCTGGTTGCCGTTCTCGTCCATGACGAGCTGGCCCTTGAGCCCGATGTCGGCGGTCTGGATGCGGGCGCAGGAGTTGGGGCAGCCGTTGACGTTGATGGTCAGCGGCTCGTCGAACGTCGGCAGCCGCCGCTCCAGCTCGTCGATCAGCCGGGAGGCGCTGGCCTTGGTCTCGACGATCGCCAGCTTGCAGAACTCGATGCCGGTGCAGGCCATCGTCTGGCGGCGGAACGTCGAGGGGTTGACCTTGAGGTCGTTGGCCTCCAGCTCGGCGACGATCGAGTCGACCTGGTCGGGGGCGACGTCGAGGATGACCATCTTCTGCTCGACGGTGGTGCGCACCCGGTCGGAGCCGTGGCGCTCGGCGATGTCGGCGATCAGGCGCAGCTTGTCGCCGTCGAGGCGGCCCACGCGGGGCGCGAAGCCGACGTAGAAGTTGCCGTCGTGCTGCGGGTGGACGCCGACGTGGTCACGCCGGTTGGCGCGGGGCAGCGCGGGCGCGGGGCCGTCGGGCAGCTTCTCCTTGACGTACTCCGTCTCCAGGACCTCGCGGAACTTCTCCACGCCCCAGTCGTTGACCAGGAACTTCAGCCGCGCCCGGTGCCGCAGCCGCCGGTAGCCGTAGTCGCGGAAGATGCCGATCACGCCCGCGTAGACGTCGGCCGCCCGCTCGGGGGCGATGAACACGCCGAGCCGCTTGGCCAGCATCGGGTTGGTCGACAGGCCGCCGCCGACCCACAGGTCGAAGCCCCGCTCGCCCTGCTCGTTGACGACGCCGACGAACGCCACGTCGTTGATCTCGTGCACGGTGCAGTGGGCCGAGCAGCCGCTGAGCGCCGTCTTGAACTTGCGCGGCAGGTTGGAGTAGGCGGGATTGCCGATGAACTTCTCGTTCAGCTCGCGGATCTGGGCGCTGGCGTCGATCACCTCTTCGGCGTCGATCCCGGCCACCGGGCACCCGATGATCACGCGCGGGGTGTCGCCGCACGCCTCGGTCGTGCTCAGCCCGACGGCCTCCAGCCGCTCCCAGATGTCGGGCACCGACTCGATCTCCACCCAGTGGAGCTGCACGTTCTGCCGGTCGGTGATGTCGGCGGTGCCGCGCGCGTACTCGTTGGACAGGTCGGCGATGACGCGGAGCTGGCGGATGTCGAGCTGGCCGCCGTCGATGCGCACCCGCAGCATGAAGTAGCGGTCGTCGAGCTCCTCCGGGTCGAGGATCGCCGTCTTGCCGCCGTCGATGCCGGGCTTGCGCTGGGTGTAGAGGCCGTACCAGCGGAAGCGGCCGCGCAGGTCGGCGGGGTCGATCGAGTCGAAGCCGCCCTTGGAGTAGATGTCGATGATCCGCTGGCGGACGTTGAGCCCGTCGTCGGCCTTCTTGCTCTCTTCGTTCTTGTTCAGCGGCTCTCGGTAACCGAGGGCCCACTGGCCTTCGCCGCGCGGGCGCTTGTGGTGCCGGCTGGCAGGGGTGCTCATTGCGCGTCCTTTTGGGTTATGGGCGCGCGCAGCGTTCCTCCTGCCTCGTCATCGAGTGCAGGGGAGAGGAGGTGCGACGCGCTCAGCGGAAGAAATCTGCGGTTACCGGGCGTCGCAACAGATGGCACTGCGGACACGCTGAAGGTCGACGTGGCGTCGGCCGACGAGCATGGGGTCCGCTGGCATGCCTCGAAGATACCCCGGCGGCGATCGATGTCCAAGACCGGGTCCAGACTCTGGACTCGCCCGGTACGTTCGCGGTATGTCTCCCCTGATGACGGCCCTGCTCATCGTCGCGGCCCTCTACGTCGCCTGGACGGTGCTCGCCAATCTGCCGCGCCGGGGGCGCTCGGCCTCCCACAGCGGGGCGGACCGCGCGGGCGTCGTCGTCTACTGGCGGCCGGGCTGCCGCTACTGCATGCGGCTGCGCACCGGGCTGCGGTTCACGCCGCTCGCCTACGCCGAGGTGAACATCTGGCGCGACCCCGAGGCGGCGGCGTTCGTCCGGTCGGTCAACGGCGGCGACGAGACGGTGCCCACCGTCACCGTGGGCGGCCGGGTGCTGGTCAACCCGTCGAGGCGGCAGCTCCTGGAGGCCGCCGGTCAGGCCGGCTAGCCCTGGCGCAGCCAGTTGACGACGGGCTCGTCCGGCTCCGGCTCGGGCTCCTGGTGCTGGCAGTCGCACCACGACCCGCCCCGGCACTCGTCGTGACGTCGTTCCTTGCAGCGTTCGCAGATCACCCCTGCATTATCAGGGTGATCCCCGATGTGGGCCGGGTACGCACGGTGACATGCTGTGACCATGCGCACCATCCTCAACGTCATCTGGCTCGTGTTCGCCGGCATCTGGCTCGCCATCGGCTACGCGCTCGCCGGGATCGTCTGCTGCGTCCTCATCATCACGATCCCGTTCGGCATCGCCTCGTTCCGGATCGCCGCCTACGCGCTGTGGCCGTTCGGCAGGACCGTGGTGCGCGACCCCGAGGCCGGGGCGCTGACGCTGATCGGCAACGTGATCTGGTTCCTGGTCGCGGGCATCTGGCTGGCGATCGGGCACGTGCTCACGTCCATCCCGCTGTTCGTGTCCGTCATCGGCATCCCGCTGGGCGTGGCCAACATCAAGATGATCCCCGTCTCACTTCTCCCGCTGGGCGCACGCATCGTCGACAACGCCTAGGGCAGGACGAGGGGGACGTAAGCTGTCCCCGAGAGTCACTGCGAAATAGCGTTGGGTGCCATGACGTCCACGGATGCGCCTGGCCGGTCCAAGAGGCGGCTCGCCGCCCAAGCCCGGGCGAGGCTGAGCTGGGTGCGCGACACGAGGTCGTGGGCGACCGCCCGCGCCGCGACCAACGCCGGCGTCAACTACCGGGTCACCGGCCTGGCGGGCGAGGCCGCGTTCTTCGCCCTGCTGTCGCTGCCCCCGTTCGTCCTGGGACTCATCGGCGTGCTGGCCAAGCTCGGCACCTGGCTCGGCAGGCAGCGCGTGCGCGACATCGAGGCGTGGGTGATCGACCAGGCCGGGCTGCTGTTCACCGACGACGCCGTCACCGGCGTCGTCCGCCCCTTGCTGGCCGACGTGCTGCGCGACGACGCGAGCAAGGTGTCGATCATCTCGCTGGGCTTCCTGCTGTCGCTGTGGTCGGGCTCGCGCGCCCTGTACGTGTACGTGGACCTCATCTCCGTCGCCTACGGCCTGGGCGAGGAACGCGGCATCATCCGCACCCGCCTCATGTCGTTCGGCCTGTACGTGGTCGGGCTGGTCATCGGCATCATCGTGATGCCGATCCTGGTCATCGGGCCGACGCTGCTGCGGGGCGTGCTGCCGGGCCAGTACGGCGTGCTCATCGACGTGCTCTACTGGCCGGTGGTGATCGTCGGCTCGGTGCTCTTCCTGACCGTGCTCTACCACGTGAGCGTCCCCGTGCGCACGAAGTGGTACCGCGAGCTGCCCGGCGCGATCCTCGCGCTCATCCTGTGGATCGTCTGCGCCGCCGTGCTGCGCGGCGTGCTGGCAGCCTGGTTCACGCCCGTCTCGGTGTACGGGTCGCTCGCGGCGCCCATCGCGGTGCTGCTCTGGCTCTACATCACCGCGCTGGCCGTGCTCATCGGGGCCATCCTGAACGCCGAGGTCGACCGGCTCTGGCCCGGCCTCGGCCGTGCGAAATGACCGTCGTTCCGCCATAATCGCCCCGATGGAGGCGCAGCAGAGGGTCGGTCCGTACGTCCTGCTCCGCAAGCTCGGCGAGGGCGGGATGGGCTTCGTCCACCTGGCCCGCGACGGGTCCGGCAGGCAGGTCGCGCTGAAGATGATGCGGCCCGAGCTCGCGGCCCGCGAGGAGTTCCGGCGCAGGTTCGGCAAGGAGGCGGAGGCGGCCCGGCGGGTCGCCCGGTTCTGCACCGCGCCCGTGCTCGACGCCGGGTTCGACGGCGGCACGGCCTACCTCGTCACCGAGTTCGTCGAGGGTCCCGACCTGGCCGGGGTGATCCGGCGGCACGGGCCCATGACGGGCTCCAACCTGGAGGCGCTGGCCGTGGGCGTGGCCACCGCGCTGGCCGCCATCCACCAGGCCGGCGTCGTGCACCGCGACCTCAAGCCGTCGAACGTGCTGCTGAGCCCCGTGGGGCCGCGCGTGATCGACTTCGGCATCGCGCAGCTCGCCGACACCGCCGACCTGCCCTTCACGGTCGCGCAGAGCATGGGCACGCCCGCGTACATGTCGCCCGAGCAGGCCAGGGGCGAGCCCGTCACCCCCGCCGGCGACGTCTTCGCGTGGGGCGCGCTGATGGCGTACGCGGGCACCGGCAGGCCGCCGTTCGGCACTGGGGGCGTCGCCGAGGTCGTCTACCGGGTGGTCAACCACGCGCCCGTGCTCGACGGGCTGGACGAGCGCATCCGCTCGCTGGTCGAGCGCGCCCTGGACAAGGACCCCGCCCGGCGGCCCACCGCCCAGCAGCTCCTCGACCGGCTGCTGGGCCGTACGGAGGTCCAGGTGGACGCCGCCACGCGGGTGGTGTCGGAGACGTGGACGCCCGTCCTGGCGCCGGCCGGCGGCGCGCCCGCGGCGTCCTACCCCGCGAGCGCCTTCCCCGCGAGCTCCTTCCCGGCGGGCCCCGGCGGCGGGAACGGCGGCGGGAACGGTGACGGCCGGCCGGGACCCGGACCGGCCGGGCGGCGCGGTGGGGCGGCAGGGCGCGGGCGGCGGTGGGTGCCCGTGGTGACCGCGCTGCTGGCCGCCGCCGTCGGCGCCGGCGTCACCGTGGCCGTCCTGCGCCCCTGGGAACAGGCCGCCGGCGAGCCCGGCACCCCCGCCGCCGCCAGCACGATCGACGCGCTCGGCAGCAGGCTGAGCGTCCAGGTCGACTCCCTCGTCCGGCAGGGCGGCACCGTCCGCCTGCAGTGGACCGTCAAGAACGTCGGCGAGGAGAACGCGCCCCTCGCGGGCAAGCTCGGCCGAGGCGCCCTCGACTCCACCGCCTCGCGGGTCAGCCTGGTCCCGCCCGGCGTCGGCTCGCCGATCTACCCGGCGAGCAAGGACGGCGGCTGCGACTGCACCGACCTGCCCGTCGCCCCCTTCGAGGGCGGCGACCAGGTCCAGCTCTACGCCATCTACGCGAACGTGCCCGAGGACGTCGCCCGCGTCGACGTCGACATGGGCCCGCTCGGCGTCATCAGGAACGTGGCCATCACCCCGAGCTGACAGCCCCCGCGCTTCCGATATCGTCAAGGCGTCGCGACTGGCGCAATCGGTGGGATCGACCACCAGGGAGCGGAAGGAGCGGAGGCCGTGCGCCTGGGTCTTCGCAGGATGTCAATGATGACAGGAGACTCATGAGTTCTCTCGCTAGCGTCGACCCGCAGATCGCCGAGCTCATCAAGGCCGAGGAGCGCCGCCAGGCCGACACGGTCAAGCTCATCGCCTCGGAGAACTACGTGTCCAAGGCGGTGCTCGAGGCGACCGGCACCGTCCTGACCAACAAGTACTCCGAGGGCTACGCCGGCAAGCGCTACTACGAGGGCCAGCAGGTCATCGACCAGATCGAGACCGTGGCCGTCGACCGCGCCAAGGCGCTGTTCGGCGTCAACCACGCCAACGTCCAGCCCTACTCCGGCTCGCCCGCCAACCTGGCCATCTACATGGCGTTCCTGCAGCCGGGCGACACCGTGCTGGGCATGGGCCTGCCGTTCGGCGGCCACCTCACGCACGGCTGGTCGGTCTCGGCCACCGGCAAGTGGTTCAACCCGGTCCGCTACGGCGTCCGCCAGGACACCGGCCGCATCGACCTCGACCAGGTCCGCGAGCTGGCCCTGGAGCACCGGCCCAAGCTCATCTTCTGCGGCGGCACCGCCATCCCGCGCACGATCGACTTCGAGGGCTTCGCCGCGATCGCCCGCGAGGTGGGCGCCGTGCTGGCCGCCGACATCGCGCACATCGCCGGCCTCGTCGCCGGCGGCGCCCACCCGTCGCCGGTCGGCCACGCCGACGTGATCTCCACCACCACCCACAAGACGCTGCGCGGCCCCCGCGGCGCCATGCTCATGGCCACCGCCGACGAGCACGCCGCCGCGCTCAACAAGGCCGTCTTCCCCGGCCTGCAGGGCGGCCCGCACAACCACACCACCGCGGCCATCGCCGTCGCCCTGCGCGAGGCGTCCACCGACGACTTCAAGGCCTACGCCCACCAGGTCGTCGCCAACGCCAAGGCGCTGGCCGACGAGCTCGCCTCGCGCGGCTTCGACCTGGTCTCCGGCGGCACCGACAACCACCTGATCCTGCTCGACCTGACGCCCAAGGGCATCGGCGGCAAGCCGGCCGCCCAGGCGCTCGACCGGGCCGGGCTGGAGACCAACTACAACACGGTGCCGTTCGACACGCGCAAGCCGTTCGACCCGTCGGGCATCCGCATCGGCACCCCGTCCGTGACCTCGCGCGGCATGCGCGAGGCCGAGATGCGGCAGATCGGCGCCTGGATGGACGAGGTTGTCACCGCGCTGTCCAAGGGCGACGCCGAGGACGTGATCACCCGCGTGCACCGCGAGGTCAGCGAGCTGACCGCGCAGTTCCCCGCGCCGGGCCTGTAAGCGAGTCCCCCGGGCGACCGGGAACGCCCCGCCGCACGGGCTCTCTCGTGCGGCGGGGCGCCGTCGCTCCCGGGG
>NZ_JAHKRO010000021.1 GCF_019396325.1 Nonomuraea ceibae | reverse complement strand
GCAGCCGGCGGCCCCCTCACCCCCCACCCCCACCCCCGAGACGAGGAGGCGTCGTGTCCTCGAGGACGCGCCTGAGGTCCGCAGTGGTCGCGCTGCTGACCACCGTCCTGCTGGCAGCGGGCCAGCTGACCGCCCCGCCGTTGTCCGCCCGGACCACCGTCCAGCACTCCGCACAAACCTCAGACCTCGAATGCGCCGGCCATCGGGCGATGGGGGCGACCGTCACGGCGTCCTCGACCTTCAGCTCGAGTTACGGCGCGAAGAACGCCGTCGACGGCCTGTGCGCGGAGTCCTCCCGCTGGATGTCGTCGACGGCGGACGCCACCCCCACACTGACGATCACGTTCCCGGCCGGAACCCGGGTCGGAACGGTCGGCGTCTACAGCGGTTCCGGCTGGCCCAGCCCGTTCGCCGACACGGTCCTGGTGGACTTCACCGTCGAGGCCCGAACCGATGACGGCTGGGTGACGATCGGCACCGCGGCCGACAACACCGACCCGGTGGTCACCTTCAGCACCGACCTGGTGACCGACACGCTCCGCCTGGTGATCACGGAGAAGTCGCGGCACAGCACGAACGCTGCCCGCCTGTACGAGTTGGTGGTCAGGGCGCCCGGCGAGGGACCGCCCACCCCGCGGCCCACTGCCACCGACGACTTCCGCGCCGTCACGGCGGGGACCGAACTGGTGGCCGACGCACCCGGCGTGCTCGGCAACGACATCTTTCCCGACGGCGTCACGCCCGCGGTGACGGCCTGGTCCGCGCCTGCCCACGGCAGCCTGACGACGTCCCCGGACGGGTCGTTCCGCTACAAACCCGGCCGAGGGTACGTCGGCATCGACACGTTCACCTACCAGGTCGGCGACGACGCCGAGCGCTCGACCGCGACCGTCACGATCACCGTGACCGCCGGGCCGGACGGGCCGGAGCCGGACGAGCTGCGGATCTCCACGGTCTCCGGCCGGCCGGACATGGTGAGCGGAGGCGACGCGCTGCTCCGGATCGAGCTGCCCCGCCCCGTCCCGCGCGAGAGCCTCCGCGTGACGGTGAACGGTCAGGCCGACGTCACACCAGCCTTCCGGACCGGGGCCGAGACCAGCGAACTCCTCGGGCTGGTGACCGGGCTGCGCGAGGGCGAGAACACGGTCGAGGTCGCCGGCCGGACACCCGGCGGGCCGCGCGCCTCGATCACGCTCGTCAACCACCCCGCCCAGGGCCCGGTGTTCTCCGGCCTGCACCAGCAGCCGTTCGCCTGCGAGACCGCGGCGTTCGCGATCCCGGTGATCGGCGGCAGGCTCGGCGAGCCGCTCGACGCGAACTGCACGATCGCCCCCCGGGCCGACTACTTCTACCGGACCACCGCCAACGCCTACAAACGCTGGCCGGCCGGCGCCACCGCCTACCCCTCCGACCTGGCCACCACGACGAACTCACTCGGTGTCACGGTCAAGTTCATCGTCCGGATGGAGACGGCCACGGCCAACCGCGCGGTGGTCCAGATGAGCATGCTGCACGACCCGCTGGCCGAGCCCGCGCCGTCACCCACGACGCGTCCCGCCGGCTGGAACGGCCGGGCCGTGTTCACCCTCGGCGGCGGCTGCGCCGGCGGCTGGTATCGATCGGGCACCGGCACCGGCACTGTCACCGACGCGTTCATGCTGGGCCGCGGGTTTGCGCTGATGTCGTCCTCGCTGAACGTCTTCGGCAACAACTGCAACGACGTCACAGCGGCCGAGACGGCGATGATGGCCAAGGAACTGTTCGTCGAGAAGCACGGGCCGGTCGAGCACACGATCGGCTACGGCTGCTCGGGCGGGTCGTACCAGGCCCACCAGATCGCCGACAACTACCCGGGCGTCTTCGACGGCATCGTCGTCGGCTGCTCGTTCCCTGAGGTCGGCGTCGGCACGGTCAACTTCCTCACCGACGCGCGGCTGCTCGACACCTACTTCACCGCCGGCGCGACCGTTGCGTGGACGGAGGAGCAGAAGCGCAGAGCCTCCGGCTTCGCGACCGCGGCCATGGTGTCCGCCATGTCGCGGGGCGCCAACCGGATCGACCCGCGACTCGACTGCGGCATGGTCCCCGAGCAGCATCGTTACAACCCGGTCTCCAACCCGGCAGGCGTCCGCTGCGGCGTCTACGACCACATGATCAACGTTTACGGCGCCGACCCGGCCACCGGCTTCGCCCGCAGACCGCTGGACAACGTCGGCATCCAGTACGGGCTCGGCGCCCTGAAGGACGGCGCCATCACGCCGGAGCAGTTCCTCGACCTCAACGCCCGCGTCGGCGGCCTCGACGCCGACGCGAACGTCGTGCCGCGGCGGACGGAGGCCGACCCGAAGGCCACCAAGATCGCTTACCGCACCGGGCGGGTGATCAGCGGCGGTCGTGGGCTGGCCAGGACGCCGATCATCGACTACCGCTCCTACTGGGACGACGTGTCCTGGGGCGACATCCACGTCCGCTACCACACGTTCTCCCTGCGGGAACGGCTGAAGGAGGCCAACGGCACGACGGCCAACCACGTCAGCCTGCTCGAGGACGCCCGATACGGCTTGTTCAGCACCGAGAGCCCGCTGGTGCGGCACGCGGTGACCCAGATGGACCACTGGCTGACGAACCTCGCCGGCCTCCGCCCCGGCGGCAAGCCGATCGCACGGATCACCGCCGCCCGACCGGGCACCCTGGTCGAGGGGTGCAACACCCGCGACGAGCAGCCACGGTTCGTGGCCGAGACACTCGAGCGCGATCCGGCGAGCTATTGTGAGCGGCTCTACCCGACCGCGTCCTTCCCCCGCGAGGTGGCGGGAGAGGACGTCACCGCCGACATCATCACGTGCCGACTGACTGAGCCGAAGCGCGACGGCTACGGGGTGCAGTGGACGAACGAGCAGTGGGAACGGCTGCGCACGATCTTCCCCCGAGGCGTGTGCGACTACACCAGGCCCGGCGTGTCCCAGCAGCGCACGAAGAACACCTGGCATCGCTTCTGACGGCACCGGCGGGCGTGTCCCGAGCGGGGCTACATGGAACGCAAGGCGAGTGCAGGCCAAGGACGACTCGATCGGCCAGGTCGAGTTCACCATCAGCATCGACTCCACTATCGCCCGCGCTCACCAGCACGCCGCCGGGGCCCGTAAAAGGGGGACGGCGGCGGGACGACCGATATGAAGCAATCGCAAGGGCGGCAGGCGCTCGGACCATCCAGAGGCGGGCCGAGCACCGAACTGCACCTGCTAGTCCAAATCTTGCGGGTTGCCGCTGGTCCTGCACCTGACCGGCGGCAACGTCGTCGACTGCACCGCCTTCAACGACGTGCCGGCCAAGCTCCGAATCCGCCGCCCGGCCGGTGACCGCCCGCGCATCCGGCCGGATGTGGTGATCGGCGACAAGGGCTACTCCACCCGCACCATCGGCTCGACCTGCGCCGGCGTGGCAGCCTCACAGGGCAGACCAGCGAGGGCGATCCGCAGGGACGGACATGGAATGGCGACGGGAGCGCGATCTGTCAGGCGCCTGCGGTCACCTCCCACATGACGCCGTGGCAGGTTTCAGCGCTACTGATCGGTCATGAGTGCGTACCGTCGGGGATTCACAAGGGTTCCGCACCAGTAGCCGCTGGGCGCGGATTTGAGGTCTATCTGACAGGCCCGCGCTCCCGCACCTGTGTACGGGTATGTCTTGAGGACCCTGGGCCACGCACCAGCCGACCCGGAGCCGACGAGCAATCCCGCAACAGTGAGCAGAATGACTGCCGCCACTTTTCCTCGAGTCTTCATACGTCATCTCCACGACTTCGCTGCTGAACGGTCGTTGCCGTCTTTTCGAACCACACACTTTCAGAGCAGCATGGGACAGATGCTTGAGGAAATCTTGAATGGAGGGCTGAACTGGTCGATTCATCGATTTCAGACATCACCGTCCTGGCGCCATCCAACTGTTGACCTGCGGCGAAGCCAGTATCGACGCGTCCAAAGCCCCAGTCGGCGATGCGCACGACAACACCCTGATGGGTTCACAGTTCAGTCGCTATGCGACCGAACTGGTCAAGCCGAGGGCCATAACGCGCCGGCAACGAACCGGCCAACGCCGAGTGGGTGGTCTGGCTCAACATCGCTCGCTTGCACTTGGCCAACGGGCACCTCCTGCCAAGGAGCTCGAGGCTGGTTCAGCTCCCACCCCTCGAAGCCTTCGTCATCAACCACTGAGGTCTCCGTCAAGCTGGGCCCGGTTCAGAGTCGTTGGGCGGCCTCGACCGTGACGCGCAGGCAGAGCAGGCATCACAGCGTCCCGGCGCGTGGCCTCCATATGAAGTCTGGCCACGATCGACTGCATACAGGCGGACCAGATCGTGCATACGGTAGCGATCGGGCCGATGCTGCTGGACCAAGTAGGCGGCTTCCAAGATCCGCAGTGACGTCCGAGCTTGCGCCGTGGATAGGTTGGCCAAGTGGGCCACAGCGAACGTACGCATGTCCCGGCCGGGAGGGATCTGTCCGAACAGGGTGAATATCTGGGTTGTCTGCTCATCCAGCGCTTGCATATAGGAATCGAACATAGATCTCAGATCCGCACTGGGCTCCCCGGCATTGAATGCATGTAGTCGGTGTGCCTCATCGTCCAGTTCGCCTACGAGAGCGGCGAGCGGAAGTGCCGGGTTGTCTGCTGCACGAGCGCCCAGGATGCCGACGGCAAGGGGCAGACCGGCCGTGTGGTCGAGCAATGCTCGCGCTGCTTCGGGCTCCTCGGCAATTCGAGCCGGACCGAGGAGGCGGGTGAGGAGCAGGTGTCCCTCGTCCCGACCGAACGTGTCCAGTTCCAACGAACGTGCCCCGTGTCTGGCAATTAAGCCAGCGAGTCTGATGCGGCTGACCGTAATCACGACGCCTTCCGAGCTTCCACGTAGCAACGGGGCGACCTGTGCTGTGTCCCGCACATCATCAAGCATGATGAGCATCCGCCGATCAGCGACCAGCGACCTAAAGAGCCCCAGTTGCGCCTCTGGCTCGCGGGGTACCCTCGCCGCCTCGACACCCAGCGCCTCCAAGAACCCCCGCACTACCGCGTCAGGCTTAGCGGGTTCACCCTCGAGACCGAAGCCGTGCAGATCCACATACAACTGCCCGTCAGGGAAGCGGTCGAGCCGCAAGTGCGCCCAGTGCAGCGCGAGCCAAGTCTTACCCATACCGCCCAGCGCGGAGATCGCGATCGTGCTGGCAGGCTGCGCCATCCTGTCCAGTGCGGCGAGTTCCGCTGTACGCCCCACGAAGTATGCGGGAGGCGCAGGGAGCTGGCGGGGCCGAGGCATGGGCGCCAGCGAGGGCACCAGGGATGCGACAACGGGTTCTCCCTTGAGGATCATCTGGTGAAGCCGCCTCAGATCAGGCCCCGGATCCACACCGAGCTCGGTCGCGAGCTCAGTCCGGACATGGCCGTAGAGGCGCAATGCCTCCGCCTGCTGACCGCACTCATACAGGACAGTAATCAGCTGAGCCGCCACCCGCTCATCGAGCGGATGGCTGATCGCCAATGCCCGCAGCTCAGGCAGGAGTTCCGGTGCTTGCCCCTGCCGGAGTCGGATCTCGTTGCGCAAAAGTGTTGCCGTCAGCCTCTCCTCGTGCAACTGGACTCGGACGCTTTGCGCCCACCTTCCGTGTAGCCCGGACAGCGCTTCGGCCTCCCACAAATCGAGCGCTTCTTGCAACAACTCTGCTGCGGATTCCTCGCGAGGAGCCGTACGAGCTTGAGTCACAAGTCCTGTGAACACGTGCATGTCCACATGGTGAGGCGGCACGCGTAACGAGTAGCCGCCGCTGAGGCGGCTAAGCTGCCCAGGGTCGGCACCAGCGGAACGTAGCAGCGCGCGGATACGGTTAACGTAGCTGTAGAGCGTGCTCCGTACCCTGTTGGGAGGGCCCGTTCCCCAGACCCGCTCGATTAGTGTCTCTACAGCTACCATGCGCCCGGGCTCTACCAGGAGCGCTGCGAGTACGCACCGCTGCTTAGGCGGCCCGAGATCGAGAGATCTGCCGTTGATCGTCGCCCGCACCGGGCCGAGCACACGAAAGCGCATAGCGGGTGAGCCTTTCAAATGAGCTACTGAATTGACTTCGGCGGGCGAGTGGCCGTGCCGATGGCCATGAGTCCAAACGTCGTTTCGACTGCGCCACGCCAACGTCATTGGGATCAGGTCAAGGCTGCAAGGAGCCCCCGCGGAGAACCTTCGCAGCTATTTAGGCAAACCAGCTGCCGTGAGAATCTGCTGGCCATCTGCCTTGGCGGTGTCCGGTAGATCAGCGTTGATCCATAACAGAGTGCTGACCAAGGTGATGGCGGCTCGGTAGTTGCGGGAGAGTTTGTCGTAGCGGGTGGCGAGGGCGCGCCATTTGCTTGAGCTTGTTGAAGCAGCGTTCGACGATGTTTGCGGCGGCGGTAGGCGGCCTGGTCGAAGGCAGGCGGGCGTCCGCCGTGTCTGCCTCGTCGTTGCCGTCCGGCCTGCTGGTCGGTGCGTTCGGGAATGGTGGCCTTGATGTGTCGGGATCGCAGGTGGCTGCGGATGGCGCGGGAGCTGTAGGCCTTGTCGGCGATGACGCGATCGGGCCGTGTCCGGGGACGCCCGCTTCCTGGCCGGGCGACGGTGATCTGCTGCAGGACCTCGGGAAGACGGTGAAGACGGTGCAGTCGTTGACGTTGCCGGCGGTGATGAGCACGGACAAGGGCAGGCCGCGCCCGTCGGTGGCCAGGTGCAGCTTGCTGGTCAGTCCGCCGCGGGATCTGCCGAGTGCCTGATTCGTCCTGTCCGGTTCCCCCTTTTACGTGCGCCGGCCGCGTGCTGGTGGGCGCGCACGATGGTGGAGTCCACGCTGACCGTCCAGTCCAAGCGGCCGACGGCGTCATCGTGCACCTGCACGTGTTTGAGCAGGGCGTCGAAGGTGCCGTCGGCTGCCCAGCGCCGGTAGTGCTCATAGACGCTCTCGCCGCCGCCTCCGCACAGATCCCGGGCTGCCTGCGCACGCGTGGCAAGCCCTCGTGGATGAGCTGCTCACCATCGGCGCCGACCCACACGCCGCGGCGTGCCCGACCCCGACGATGCCCGCTTCCGTGAGCAGGCGTTCGGCGCGGCAGGGCTCGTCTCCTACGTCGTCGACGACGCGGCCAAGACAGTGCACGTCTTCTCGATCGTGTGGGCAGGCTGACAGCCGTCATCTAGCTCGGGGTGCCGTTAACCAGCGCGCGCCAATACCTTTACTAGCCAGCTCCCCGCAGTCCGGCCGGGGTGCAGATCAGTGCAGGCGCAGGCCCCAGAACCAGCGCGAGCGTGAGCGGCTGTGGCCGTAGCCTGCCCACCCCGCCAGCTCGGAACGGCGGGAGGTGGGGCGGCAGCGACCGCACTCGACCGGGGTGGGGCCAGCCACCCAGACCGGGTCATCCCACAGGTCGGTGACGTGGGCCAACGCCCGGATCGCTCGTTTGAGCAGGGAGAAGGCATTGTGCAGGCGCTTGTTGTAGCCGGACTGGGTTGCGTCCACGGGAGTGGTGTACGAGTTTGGCCTGGTCACAGGCGTGGCGTCGTGAAACGAAGACGGCCATCGAGTGATCCTTCGAGTAGCTAGATCAAGATCGAAGGAGAACCAGTCGATGGCCGCAGACAACAGTGTGACGCCCGCGCAGTGGCTCGCGAAGCAGATCGAGACCGACGGCCCTGACATGTTGCGATCCATGGTGAAGACCATGGCCGAAGCGTTGATGTCGGCCGAGGCCGACAACCTATGCGGGGCCGCCTACGGCCAGCGCAGCGACGAGCGGACCAACTCCCGCAACGGCTACCGGGCGCGCGAGTGGGACACCCGCGCAGGAACCCATCGAGCTCGCGATTCCGAAGCTGCGGTCCGGCTCCTACTATCCGGACTGGCTGCTGGAGCGACGCCGACGGGCCGAGCAGGCGCTGATCAGCGTGGTCGCCACGTCCTACCTGCTCGGCGTTTCCACCCGGCGGGTGGACAAGCTGGTCGAGCAGCTTGGCATCAAGCACATCTCCAAGAGCCAGGTCTCGCAGATGGCCAAGTGTCTGGATGAGCAGGTCGAGGCGTTCCGCACCCGCGCGCTGGACGCCGGCCCGTACACCTTCGTCTGGCTGGATGCCTTGACCCAGAAGGTGCGTGAGGGTGGTCGCACGATCAACGTGCACGTGTTGGTGGCCACCGGCGTCAACGCCAACGGCCAGCGCGAGGTCCTCGGCCTGGAGGTCACCTCGGCCGAGGACGGTGCCGGGTGGCTGGCGTTCCTGCGTGGCCTGGTCGCCCGGGGCCTGTCCGGCGTCCAGCTGGTCATCTCCGACGCCCACCGCGGCCTGGTCGAGGCCATCGGCGCCGCTCTGCCGGGCGCGTGCTGGCAGCGCTGCCGCACCCACTACCTGCGCAATCTGCTCACCTGCGTACCCAAGTCGGCGCAGCCGTGGGTGGCCACCCTGGTGCGTACCATCTTCGACCAGCCCACCGCCGAGCAGGTGCGCAGCCAGCACGCCTGGGTCATCGAAGCGCTGGAGGCCAAGTACCCGGCCGCTTGTGAGCATCTGGACGCCGCCCGCGAGGACCTGCTGGCCTTCGCCGCCTTCCCGCGTGAGACCTGGCGGCAGATCTGGTCGAATAACCCGCAGGAACGACTGAACAAAGAGATCCGCCGCCGCACCGACGTGGTCGGCATCTTCCCCGACCGGGCCGCCATCATCCGGCTGGTCGGCGCGGTGCTGGCCGAGCAGACCGACGAATGGATCGAAGCCCGACGCTACATGGGCCTGGACATCCTGGCCAAACCCGCGTCCGGCTGCTCACAAGCGACACACCGACCCCGAACCAACTCCCGCAGACGCTTACCGCTTAACCTGCAGAAACAGGATCACTCGGAGGTCGATTCATACACCACGTCCGTGGACGTGACCCCGGACTGGCCGGGCAGTACGGAAAGGCGCCGGGCAGATGTACGGGTACGTAGCGTAGCCAGCGGGCCTGAGACTGCACGCCGAGTAGGACCTGAGCCACCGCCAAAGTCAGCTGGGGTGGTCGTCCTAACCGGGGTGATTCGCCCAGCCAGTCGTCGATCCTCGCATACGGTGCGGTCAGAAGGGTGTTGAGGTCGTTCGTCACACATCGCTCCTCGGCACCCTCGTCGTACCTGCACGGAGACCTCCATCGATAGCCCACCGTCGATGTACGTCTGCCCCGCGTGACCGCCCTTGGCGACGGCGACGTCCTCGGGCAGCCCGGCGGCCTCGATGGGGCGGGCCCGCCGCCAGGGACAGTACGGCAGGTCCGGCCGGCTCCCATCTGGAACGATCTCCGTCTAGGCATTCGCGGGCCGTCCGAGCACGGGTTCAATGCTCGGTGCCATGCGGCGATGAGCGCGCCGCCGCTTCGATGCCGTCCAACAGCCGCCGCAGCCCGTACACGTACGGCTCCTCGGCCGACTGGTCCGCCTCTCCGGCCTCTTCGAAGCCGCCACCGAGCCAGACCTGGCTCATGGTGGGATATGCGTCGGGGTCGAAGTATTCCTCCCACAGGTGCTGGCGTTCGCCCCACCACGCGTCCCAGGTCTGACCGGTCGCCTGCTCCGCTTGCAGGTCCTCGGCCTCCCGACGGGCGGCGGCCACGACGTAGGTGATGATCGTCTCGGCCGCGGCGAACATCTCCGATGCCGGAAGGCGGGCGCCGCGCAGGGCGGACAGCAGGTATTCGTACTCGCCCATCATGCCCGGGCCGAGCGGCGGCCGGGCGGTGGAGACCTCCCGCAGCCAGGGGTGGCGCAGGTGGGCGGCCCTGGTCTGGGCGGCGTAGTGCTCGACCCGCGCCCGCCAGCCGGTCTGGCCGACGGGGACGGAGAGGTCGCGTTCGGTCATCACCGTGTCGACCATGAGGTCGATCAGTTCGGCCTTGCCGGGGACGTGCGTGTAAAGGGTCATCGCCCTGACCCCCACCCGCTCGCCGACGCGCGCCATTGACACGACACTCAGCCCGCCGGCGTCGGCGACGTCGATGGCGGCCTGGATGATCTGGTCGATGCCGACCGTCGGCCTGCGGCCTTTAGGCGGCCTGCCGTCGGCCGGTCCCGTGGCGGCGCGACCGCGCCACAGGAGGGCCAGCGTTCGCTTGGGATCAGCGCCGCCGCTGTGCCCGGTTGCCATGGATCTCCTCGCTTGCCGCCCGTTCCACTCCCGTATAGCCTACGGAAGCTATTTCCTTATGCCATACGATAATAGGAGGGCAGGTCATGACCACACTGCTGACCATCGTGAAAGACCGCGACATGCCAGGCCACGTGCCGACGGCCGGCCCCGTCGGACACGCCATCGCCGCCCAGCTGGCCGCAGCGGGCGAACCGACGCGGGTGCTGACGCCGCCGTCCGAGGCGAGCGGCTGGCCGGACGGCGTCGAGGTGATCGTGGGAGACGTCGCCCGCCCGGCGGAGTCCGCGGCAGCGTTTGACGGCATCCAGCGGCTATTCCTGTCCGGAGCGGTGCCCGAGACGGCGTACGAACTGGTCACCCTGGCGCGCAAGGGCGGCATGGAGCACATCGTGGTGCTGTCATCGCACGGCCCCGAGTTCGAGATCCAATACGAGCCCGAGGCATGGTCGTGGCTGGCCATCGAGGTGGTGGCCGAGCGCTCTGGAGCGCGATGGACGCACCTGCGCCCCTCCCCCGTGATGGCCCACCAGACCTTCCACGACGACTACTCGTACACCGGGGTGAACTGGGCGGAAGCCATCAAACGCGGGGAAGTCATCCGCGAGCCCTACGCCGACGCGCGCTATCCCCTCATCCACGAGCACGACCTCGCCGCCGTGGCGGTGACGTTGCTCGCCGACGACCGGCACGCCGGGCAGGTCGTGACGGCGTACGGGCCGCCGATCAGCCCGCTCGAGCAGATCCGGCTCATCGGGCAGGCGCTCGGCCGACAGATCCCGTTCGAGGAACTGTCCCCCGAACAGGCCACCGAGCTCGACCGCCAGGCCGGCGTCTCCGAGGAGATGATCGTACTGGGCCGCTCCGTGGGCGCCGACTTCCTCGCCAGTCCGATGGAGCCGGACCACACCGTGGCCCGCCTGCTGGGCCGCCCGCCGCGCGGCTACGCCGAATGGCTGGCCGACCACCTCGACGCCTTCCGCCTTTAACCACGCCGCGTCCGCCCGCCCGCGCCCGCCGGGCGGAGAAGGTCCGGCCCGGGCTGCAGCGGACGCTGGACGCGATGACCGACGTACCGGCGCTGAACCGCAACGGCCGCGTGGACCTGCTGGCAGTCGACTGGTGTCTGTCACGTCCCGGGCGGCGCAGAAGGCTATCTGGCCGCTGCCCAGTCGCACGCCACGACCGACCCGCCCGTGGAAGAGATTCACCAGACCGGTCTTGATGTGATCGCCGCCCTGCGCGAGGAGTTCGCCGCGATCGGCGGGCGGGTACTGGCATCTCCGACCCCGATAAGGGGATCAAGGGGTTGCGGCACATCCTCTCGCTACAATTCGGGACCGAGGAGAACACCTTCGAGCCCGGCTCCAGGACGTCTGCGAGCACAAGGCGCTGGCCTTCCACGAGAGCCCTCGGCCATCACCTGCAACGGAGCATCGGTCAGACCTTGTAGTACCTGCCTGACTTCCGCCGCTTCGGGTACGTCACCGCGCACGGCGACGGCTGGGGGCTGTATCAGAGCGGCCGGGCCGACGAGGCGGGTCTCTACACGAGGACGTGACCCGGCTGGGCATGCTGTCGTTCGAAGCCTGGCGGGCCTGCCGCCTCGTGGTGGACACCGGCATGCACCACCAAGACCGGTCCAGGGACTGGGCGGTTGACTTCATGCTGGCCACCAGTCCCGTCTCCCCCGGCCAACATCGACGCCGAGATCGACCGCTACATCTCCTGGCCAGGCAGGCAGTCGCGTACATGATCGGCCGGCTGCGCATTCAGGACCTGCGTCACCGAGCGAAGACGGCGCTGTGCGCCGCCTTCGACATTCGCGTGTTTCCTGACAAAGTGCTGGCCAGCGGCCTCGTTCCGCTGGGAACGCTGGAAGAGATCATCTCAGAGTGGGCACCGTCCCACGGCCGGAAGCGGGCACGCCTCCAAGTACGACCGCAGACTTCAGAGCCGAGTCTGGCACAGGCACCAGACTTCGTGATCAGGAGTGGGTGGAACGGTAGCGGGCAGCTTTGGCCTGGTTGCCGCAGATCTTCATACTGCACCAGCGGCGACGTCGGCCGCGGGAAGAATCGATGAAGAACCAGCCACACCGATCACAAGCTCGAATACCCTGCGGGGGTGGGTTGAGAACGAGCGTAATGGCCCGCAGCGCCAGGATTGCGAGCGCTCCGTCGGTGTTCGATGAGGTCATGGAGCCGTCGGGGCTCACGGCGACGTGAGCGCTCCCGTGGCTGGCGATACCGAGCAGCCCTGCGAAGGCCCCTGCAGGGATCGTTTGGCCGTCCTTCTGCGCGTCGAAGACCTGCCAGAGGAGCCTGCGCAAAGCGCGTGCGTTTTCCAGGTCGCGGTCGGTGATAACGCGACTCGCGCCGCTACTGGCCGGCAGGAGGTGTGCCCGGTCGAGCCAGGTGCCGAGTACGTCGGTGCTGGTGTACAGATCTGTGCCGAGTTCAGGCCAACGACGGTAGACAGTATTCGCGAAGTCGAGCGCAACATCCCCGGCGATGAAGTGGTCTTCACCCCAGGCGGTGGCGGCGGTCATTGCAGTTTGTAGCGCATAATGGGCCGGTTGTGCCTGGGCCGAGCGACCTCGGTAAACCCGGCCTCAGTGAAGGTGCTTGCGATGCCGGTCATCGCCGTGTCTGCCCCCGCCCTATGCCCGGCAGGCGGCTCGACTGGATACGCCTCGACGATTCGTGTCTGCGAGGTCTCGGCGAGGTAGTCGCACACTGCGGCTATCCACCCCGCAGACAGGCCGCGGCCCCGGTGACCCTTCTTGATGAAGAGGCACACGAGGGAAACCACAGGCTCGCCATCAACCGGCTTCAGCAGCGCTGAGCGCTGCATACGGGGGAAGTCTGAGCGACTACCGACAGCACACCAGGCCACCGGCTCGGCATCGAGATATCCCACAACTCCCGGTGGCGTCTCACCTTCGGCAAGGCCGCGCATGGCGACTCGATTACCGTCGCCCTTGTTCTCCATCCACTCTCCAATGCTCAACCGCCAGTGCATGCACCAACAGCCGCCCGCCCCGCCGCGTGCGCCCATCACGACCTCAAAGTCCTCCCAGGTGTCCGCCGTCAGCGGTCTGACAGTCCACTCTGGCAAGCTCACACGGCCACCCCCGCGCGATCGAAGGCGTCACCGACAAAGGTGACCATAAGATCGGCGACCTCGGCGGCGTGGGTCTCCAGCAGGAAGTGCCCGGCGTCGTAGATGTGCGCCTCCAACCGGGTCATCGCCCGGTGGTAGGCGAGCACTTCGGCGATGTCGAAGAAGGTGTCGTGCCGGCCCCACAGCACCAGGCACGCAGGCTGATACTCGGCATGGTACTTCGCGATTTCGCCGAAGCGTGCCACGTGCTTGCGGTAGTCGTAGAAGAGCTGGAAGTGCACCTCGATGTTGCCCGGCCTCGAGAGACGCTCCCAGTCGAGGTGCCACGATTCACGTGGATGCAACTCCCGCAACTCCTCCCGCAGCCCCGTGAGGTAGGTGTCACGGGTGCCGTCGAAGTTCAGCCACTCCGGCAGGGCCGCCTTGTTCTCCTCGGTCGGCTCGGCCCAGAACCGGCGAGACGCATCCCACGCCTCATTCAATCCCGCCTCGTGCACGTTGCCGTTCTGCACCACCAGGCCCAGCACTCGTTCCGGGTGACGGGTGGCCATGTAGTAGCCCACAGGCGTGCTGTAGTCCGTCACGAACAGCACATACCTCTCCACCCCAAGGTCTTCGAGCAGGGCATCAATCACCTGGGACAGGCGCTCGAACGTGTACTCAAACTCATGCAGCCCTGGCGCGTCGGAGAACCCGAATCCCGGAAGATCGGGCGCCACCGTGTACGCGACCTCGCCCAGAACCGGAAGCACGTCACGAAACGAGTACGACGAGCTGGGGGAACCGTGCAGCAACACCACCGCCGTTGGCGACGGTGTCCCCGCCTCCCTGTAGTGCACCCGCAAGCCCTCCAGCTCCCGGTAACGATGCCTCGTCTTAGCTGCGAGTTTCACGGCAGGTTCCTCCATCCCACATCGCCCACATAGTAACCCTATCAGAGCCTTTAAACGGTTACTGGTATGGCTCAGCAGCACGACCTCTATGACGGACCGCGACAACACCGGCGACCAGTTCGCATCCGTGGCGATCAGGCTCGCCTCAATCCACAAGAGGGTGTGGCAGCGCCGTGGGCAGGCCAGATCAAGAGCTACCGGAAGCAACGGAGCAGAATCCACTGAATCCCTGCCTGGCCTGCAGTTCTTTGGATTGAGGCAGCGGCCGGCGTAACTTCTCCACTACGCTTCGCATTGGCTTCGGTGCCGGCAGTTGGTGGCCCGGCTGTTCGATCAGGCCCTCACGGGAGCGTGGAGCTGCTCGGAGAGAACGGGCTCCTGGGCTGGCTGACCGAACTGGCGCTGGAGCCCGCGCTGAAGGGCGAGATCATCGACCATCTCGGCCACGACAAACGCGAGCAAGGGCGGCGAGACGAGGGCAACAGCGGCAACGACAGTCGGTCCAAACCCTCATCACGGACGTCGATCCGGACGAGATCACCGTGCCCCGTGATGGGACGGCACCTTCGAGCCGAAGATCGTGCGCAAGCGGCAGCGGCGGTTGTCCGGCATGCACCGATGGTCGTCTCGCTGGTCGCCATAGGGCCGACCACCGGCGAGATCTCCGAACTCTCCGAGATCAACAGCGCCGACGTCTCCAAGCGGACCACCTCCACCATCATCGACAAGGTGCTGGACGGGACGACCAAATGGCAGAGCCCTGCCACTCGACCCGCGCTGCCTTCCAGCGGTGGTTGGGAGTCCTCTGGAAGACGCCTGTGTCAGCCATGTTCGCCCTGCTTGGACCGGAGTGCGGTTGCCAAGGACAAGGCGGGGCCGCCGGTTCAACTCTTGGAGCGACCAGTCGCAGGTCGCGAGCGGTGTGTGGGGAACGGGCGCTGCCCACGGGTATGTGCGGCGGCAACAGGCCACCGTGTAGGCGAGCCGGTGTTCCCGTTGGCGCCGCACGGAAACTGGCCCAGGTGCGCGTGCCGTACCAGGAAATCATGCTGGCCGCGTTCATTCCGCTGGCCTTCACCCTCGGCACTGACGTCAGGCCCGCCCGGCGCATCCAGGCGCGATGAGGTCCTGCACCGGAAACGGTGGTGAGCGGGACCCGATGCCCGGAGTCATGGCGAGCGGGCCTGCCGACGGACGTTGGTCGGTGGACCGTCCTCTCAGCTTGGCGGCACAGCCAACGTCGCCGGCGTTACCCTTCACATGGCGTACGCGTCCTCAATCACGTCGATCCCGGCCCCCTACATCGCCGTTGGGGGCCAGCCAGTCTTATCTGATCACCGGCACACCGGCCAGCGGCGGGAAGTCCGCTACGCGTACTCGCACGCTTGTGGCGTCCTGGGGCAGGCTGACGAGGGTCCAGAACTCCTTGGTTTCCTGCGCGAGGTGCTTGGCGTTGTAGGAGCTGGGCGTGCACAGGCAGGAGAGGGACGCACCCTGCCGGGTGTAGACGATGACAGCGCCGTGGAGGGTCTTGCTGCCGGGATCGACCACGTCGACGTTGGAGGCGGCGCCCCTGCCGCCTCGGCCGGGCAGGCTCGACGGGCGGTCGCTGAGGTCATGCAGCCAGGTCTGCTTGATGCCGTTGTTGGTGGTTCTGAGAACCATGAGGCCCACCCCTTCCCCGATCGCGCGGATGGGGTCGACCTCGACGGTGAACGGCTGTCCCTCGACGTTCGTGGTGCTGCTGCCCCCGGGACGTCCCGACTCGATGGCGTTCGGCGTCCTGCTCGGGGCAGGCGCGGGACGCGACTCGGGCCGGTCGAAGGTGACGGTCACCCGGCGGTTCTTGCGTCGGCCGCTCTCGTCGTCGTTGGGGTAGATCGGTTTGGTGGAACCGTAGCCCTTGGCGCTGAATCTCACCCCATCCCGGGTGACGAGCGAGGACAGCCGCTTGCGCACGGAGTCGGCACGACGTTCGGACAGTGGCTGGTTGATGGCGTCGGTGCCGGTCGAGTCCGCGTGCCCCTCGATGGTGACCTCGGCCGCGTCTGAGGCGTCGATCTGGCCCGCTGTGCGCTCCAGTACCGTACGGGCGTCCGCAGACAGGTCCGCCTTGTTCACCTTGAACAGCACGTCGGAGGAGAGATTGATGCGGACCTGTTCATCGTCGGTGGTGGTCTCCGAGCTGTTGTCCAAGCTGGCCGAGGGCAGCTCCATGGGATAGGAAAGCGGAGTGAGCTGAGCGGTGGCCGGGTCCGGAATCTGCTGGTTGGGTGGCGGCTGCGGAGGCTCGTCGCTGATGGGAACGTTGATGAACGGCGGAGCGAGCGGGGTGTACACGGTCGCGGAGGTGGCACCTCCGGAGGGAGCCGGCACCAGCGCGAAGAAGGTGCGGGGCTTGCCCGGCTGGAGCCATGGGCTCTCGAAGTCGTCCTCGACGGTACACACGCAACCTCCGTCGGGTGTGGAGGACGGCATCAGCAGGCGGCTGGCGGCCACGTCGATGATGCCGAGGCCCGAGGCCATGTCGTCCCTGTCCCTGCCGCCTCCCATGCGGTCGTCGATGTGGTGCCATACATACATGGAACGCTCGCGCGTTTCGGTGAGACGAACCTGGATCGCGACATGGTCACCGGTCCGGTTGAGCCCGACGAGGTCGACCTTCACGGAGCGCTGGCCGTCTTCGGGATGGGTGGCGATGGCACTGGCGAGGGGTTCGCGGTTGTCGGAGTACGGATCGCTATAGGAAGGGCTGACGACAGCGGTGGCTGTGTGCGGCGGCGGCGACGAGATGGAGGAGGAGGGCGGCGGCTCAGCCGGAGTGGGCGACGTCGCCTTCTCACGGGGAGCGGAGTCGGTCAAGGGTTGCTCCGGCATGCCGCAGGCCGTCATCAGCGCCAGTAGCCACGCGACCGACGCCCCCATGAGCGGGCGTCGACCCCTGGCTGCAGCATAGGTCTCATCACTCATTGCAGATAACTCCATGAAGGGGAAGCCCGAAGCTGGCGGGGTGTCGTGCCCGTCCGCGCCCTGCCTTCGGGTGAGCAGGAGCCGGCATTGGCACGTGATCGCTAGCTCTCGCGATCGCCTCCCAGCGCGCGCAATGCCCGGGTCACCTGGTCGGCCGAAGGGAGAGAGCCCGGGTCGAGCAAGCACTGCATCGACAGGCCGACGAGCAGCGCGTGCACCACGGCCCCCAGGCCGCCGTTCTCTGCGGTCTCCATGTCCGTGGCCGTATCCTCGCCGAGGTCAGGGTCGGTCGGCGGGCCGATGACAAGGGCGGCCAGCTCCGCGCGGGCCTGCTCGCCCGCCAAGGTCAGCGACCGGCGGATCTCATCGTTGTAGGGCGCCTGGGCGTAGGCCTGCACGCTGACCAGGAGCGGTTCGCGCTGACGGGGCAGCGCGGTCAGGAACTCCTCCAGCGCGATCCGGAGCCGCTCAGAGGGAACGGACACGCCGGCAGCCTGAACGACCGCAGAGATCACGTCTCCCCACTCGTCCTGCGCTTCCAGTGCCGCCAACGTCATCAATGCGTCCTTGGAACCGAAGTGATAGCCGATGGAGGCCAGATGCGCTCCGGAGGCGGCGGCGATGTCGCGCGCAGTAGTGCGGTGGAAGCCCTTGTCAGCCAGGCAGGCGCGGGCTGCGGCCAGAAGATCCTCACGTTGACTCATGGGCGCCAATCTAGCATTTGAACGTACGTACGTTTTTGGCGCGGACGGCCCGGCGGGCCCCATCCGCGGAGCCTGGACCGCTCCCGGCTGGATAGGGTCAGCGTCCCGTCCAGCGCGGAGGGCGTTTCTCGGCGAAAGCACGGGCACCCTCCGCAGCGTCCGCGGAGGCGATGACCGGGTCGGTGATGAGGCGCTGGCGAGCGAAGCGTTCCTCTTCCGGCCACCGGGTGTGCTGGCGGATCACGCGTTTGCTCGCCTCGACCGCCAAAGGACCGTTGGCTGAGATCGTCGCGGCGAGGTCCAGAGCCGTCCGCAGTGCCTCGCCCTCCTCACTCAGGCGATTCACCAGTCCGATCTGGTAAGCGCGTTCGGCGAGCAGCAGGTCGCCGGTCAGCGCGAACTCCATGGCGAGTTGCTCCGAGACGCGGTTCGGCAGGCGGAGCAGGCCACCGGCGGTGGCCACCAGGCCGCGTTTCACCTCCGGCAGACCGAAACGGGCCGTTCGCGCGGCCACGACCATGTCACAGGCCAGTACGATCTCCCAGCCGCCCGCCACCGCCGGGCCCTCGACGGCCGCGATCAGCGGCTTCCGCGGGGGCGCCTCCGTCAGGCCCGCGAAACCCCGGCCTTCGACCCTCGGGCGCTCACCACGGGCGAACGCCTTCAGGTCCATCCCCGAGCAGAAGGCTCCCCCGGCACCGGTGATGACGCCGACGGACAGATCGTCGCGCGAGTCCAGGAGGTCCAGAGCCGCAGCAATGTCCTCGGCGACCGCCTGGGTGATCGCGTTCCTGGCGTGCGGCCGGTTGATCGTGATCACCAGGACGTTGTCAGCGAGGTCGACCAGCAGTTCTTCGCGCTCAGATGTCATGGGGCGAGTCCACCACCGCCGTCCGTGCGCGAGCAAAGACCGGCTGCCGACCGGACCGATCACCGTTTCCTATGGTCGCAGGCCAGGCCACTATCCTGTGCGGCGTGGACCTCCGCCTGATCGAGTACTTCATCGCCGTCATCGATCACGGCGGGGTGACCAGGGCCGCACAGGCGCTGTACATCGCACAACCGTCGCTGTCGCAGGCGATCCGCGTGCTGGAGCGGCGGCTCGGCGTGGAGTTGTTCGAACGGACGAGCCGTGGTCTCGTGCTGACTCAGGACGGCGCCGCGTTCGCCGTCCCAGCTCGGCGGCTCCTGGCCGATGTCGAACACGCCCGTGATCGGGTGCGGGACGTACGAGACCTGGCCGCCGGGCGGCTGGAGATCGCCGCGCTGGCCGCGCTGGCTGTCGACCCGCTGCCCGAACTGACCGCCGCGCTGCGCCATGAGCATCCCGGCCTGCTGGTCACCGTCCAGGCTTGTGAAAAGGTGACGTCCGTGGCCGCGAGGGTCCGTGCCGGGGAGGCGGAGGTCGGCCTGACCGAACTTCCGGTCCAAAGTGAGACGCTGCGGTGCGTGGAGCTGCTGACCCAGGAGACGGCGCTGGTATTGCCGCCGTCGTTGGCCGCCGGTCTGCCGGACCCAGTCCCGCTGGAGGCGGTCGCCGAGCTGCCCTTCGTGGTCGAGCCCGGCACTCCCCCCGCCGGTCGGGTCGTGATGGAGTGCGCGCATCGGCAGGCCATCTGGGAGCTCGTCCGGCATGGAGTGGGCGCCGCGTTCCTGCCCCGGGCGTTCGCGGAGAGCGGCATCGACGGCGTGGTCGTCCGCTCCACGGACCCGCCGATCCACCGCCGAATCGGGCTCGTGTTCCGGGCCGGTCCCCTGTCTCCGGCGGCGTCGGCCTTCCTGCGGGTCGCCGGCGATCATCCGGCTGAACGGGCCAGCTCCACGAAGTCCCGCCCCGCCGGGGACAGCCCGGCCTCGTCGTAGACCAGCCCGTACGCCCGGCGGATCGGCGGCGTCACCGCCCGCACCTGCGCGCCACGCACCCGGGACGTCTCGGCCAGCGACCGCTCCAGGAACGTGCCGCCCACGCCGGCCAGGACGAACGGCAACCGGGCCTCCCGGCTCTGCACCACGGTCGCCGTACGGACCGCGCAGCCCGCCTCCGCGAGGGCCTGCTCGATCTCCCCCGCCTGAGACCCGCCACGCGGCACGGTCACCAGCGGCAGGTCGGGCAGAGCGGTGAGCGGGAGTGGATCGTCCGGCGGCACCGCCGATCCCGGCGGGTAGGCCACCCACCACTCCTGCACGCCCAGTTCCAGCACCTGAAGGCCGGACGCCTCCGCGAGCGGCAGGTGACAGATAACGATCTCCCCGTGCCCCTCCCGCAGCAGCGACGTGACGGCGCTCTCGTCGCGCAGGTCGTCGATCCGGATGAGGACTTCGGGGTGGTCGTGGCGGAACGTGGCGAGCAGGCGGGCGACCGGATCGGCGGCGAAGGTGGGGATGGCGACGATGTCCAGCCGGCCGCGGGGCCGTCCGGCCGCGTCCGCCAGCGTGCCCTGCGCCGCCACAACGTTGCGCAGGATGCGGCGCGCCGGGCCGATCAGCGCATGCCCCGCCGATGTCAGCACGACACCGCGGCCGATCCGGTGGAAGAGCGGCACGCCGAGCTCGCGCTCCAGCTTACGCAGCGCCTGCGAGACCGTCGGCTGCGCGACTCCGAGTGCCGCGGCCGCCGCGTTGACGCCGCGATGGTCGACGACCGCGAGAAAGTACTCGACCTGGTGCAGATCCATGTCGCCAAGCTAGCGGGGCGCCATCCGTATGGCGCCGTCCAACCGGATCGTCTCGCCGTTGAGGTAGCCGTTCTCCAGGATCTGCCGGGCCAGGGACCCGAACTCGGCGGCGTGCCCGAGCCGCGACGGGTGCGGCACACTGGCGTGCAGCGCAGCCCGAACGTCCTCGCGCATGCGGGCGAGCAGGCGGGTGTCCATGATGCCGGGAGCGATGGTGCAGACGCGGATGCCACGGCTGGCCAGGTCGCGGGCGGCGGTGATGGTCATGCCGACGATCCCCGCCTTCGCCGCGGTATAGGCGATCTGCCCGATCTGCCCCTCGTAGGCGGCGACGGAAGCGGTCAGGACGATCGCGCCGCGCTCGCCCTCCACGGGATCTCGCCGCGCAATCCGCTCCGCGCCCAGCCGCAGCGCGTTGAAGGAGCCGGTCAGGTTGAGCCGGACGGTCCACTCGAAGTCCTCAACCGATCCAGGCTTCCCATCGCGGTCCAGCAGCCGGATCTTCCGGCCCGCCCCGGCACAGTGAACGAGCCCGCGCAGGCCGCCGCGGTCCTCGGCGACGTCGAGCGCCGCAGCGAACTGGCCGGCGTCCGTCACGTCCGCGGGCACGAAAACTGCCGCATCACCCAGCTCTTTCGCAACGCTCTCGCCTCCGGAGTCAGGCAGATCGATGATCGTCACCGTGCAGCCTGCCTCGGCCAGCACGCGGGCCGTGGCCAGGCCGAGTCCCCTGGCCCCGCCGGTGACAGCCGTGGTGATGCCTTCCAAACGCATGGGTCGCCTTTCAGCCGGGCCGCTCAGATTCCGAGTGACTTCGCGATGATGGTCTTCAAAACCTCTGTGGTGCCGCCGTAGATGCGGCTGACCCGGGCGTCGGCGTACAGCCGGGCTATCGGGTACTCACGCATGTAGCCGTAGCCACCGTGCAGTTGCAGGCAACGGTCCACGACCTCGCCCTGCAACTCGGTGCAAAAGACCTTCACCTTGGCGGCGTCGGCGATCGACAACTCCCCGGCGTCGTGCGCTACCAGGGCGCGATCCACCAGCGCGCGGCCTGCTTCCAGGCGGGTGGCGCAGGCGGCGAGCTCGAACCTGGTGTTCTGGAAGGAGGCGACGCTCTTGCCGAACACCTGCCGGTCGCGGACGTACGCCAGCGTCGTGTCGAGCGCTGCCTCGGCAGCGGCCTGCGCGCCGACGGCGATGGCGAGGCGTTCCTGCGGCAGGTTACCGGTCAAGTACCTGAACGCCTGCCCTTCCTCTCCCAGCAGGTTCCCTGCGGGGACACGGACGTCTTCGAAGAACAGCTCGGCGGTGTCCTGGGTGCGCAGGCCCAGTTTGTCCAGGTTGCGGCCACGGGTGAAGCCGGGCATGTCCCGTTCGACGACCAGCAAGGACAGGCCGTCCCTGCGATCTCCGCCTTCTCCGGTGCGCGCGACGACGATGACGAGGTCGGCGTGGACGCCGCCGGTGATGAAGGTCTTCGCGCCGTTCAGTATCCAGTCGTCGCCGTCGCGGACGGCGGTGGTGGCCATGCCCGCGAGGTCCGAGCCGGTTCCGGGCTCGGTCATCGCGATCGAGGCCATCAGCGCGCCCGTGCCGAGCCCTGGCAGCCAGCGGCCGGCCTGTTCCTCGGTGCTGTAGGAGACGAAGTAGGGGATGACGACGTTCAGGTGCACACCGAGCCCGCCCAGGTTGACGTGCGCGCGGGCCGTCTCCTCGGCCCAGATCGCCGGGTAGAGGAAGCTGCGCGTGCCCGCACCACCGTGTCTCGCGGGGATCTGCATGCCGAGCACGCCGAGGTCGCCGACCTTGGTGAAGATCTCCCTGGGGACGAGCCCGGCCTGCTCCCACGCGGGGAAGTACGGCACGACGTGCTTGGCGAGGAAGTCACGCGCAGTGGCGCGGAAGGTGTCGTGCTCGCCGGTGAAGAGGGTGCGTCTCATGGGGCGCCTTCAAGAAGTTCGAGAATGGTCGCGTTGGCCATGCCGCCGCCTTCGCACATGGTTTGAAGCCCATAGCGCAGCCCGCGATCGCGCATGTGGTGGGCCAGCCGCGTCATCAGCACGGCGCCGCTCGCTCCCAGGGGATGGCCGGTGGCGATGGCGCCCCCCAGGGGGTTCAGCCGGTCGTCGGCGGCGCCGGTCTCGGCCTGCCAGGCAAGCGGTACGGGCGCGAACGCCTCGTTCACCTCGTACGCGCCGATCTCGTCGATGCCCAGGCCGGAGCGTTTCAGCGCCTTGGCAGTCGCGGCGATGGGCGCGCTGAGCATGACGACAGGATCGTCGGCGGCGAGCACGGCGGTGTGGACGCGGGCGAGGGGCTTCAGGCCGCGGGCCCTGGCGGTCGCACCGGATGTGATCAGCAAGGCGGCCGCTCCGTCGGAGATCTGCGAGGCGTTCCCGGCCGTGACGACACCATCCTGGCGGAACGCGGTCCTCAGGTTCGCGAGTGTGCCGGTCGAGGTGTCGCGGCGGATGCCCTGGTCGGTCTGAAGGCCGGCGACGGGCGCGAGCTGCCCGTCCAGGGCACCCGTGTCGACGGCTTCGGCAGCACGGGCGTGGGAGCGGGCGGCGTACTCGTCCAGTCGCCGGCGGGACAGGCCCCAGCGCTCGGCCATCAGCTCCGCGCCGGTGCCCTGTCCGAAGCCGGGGACGCCATAACGTGCGAGCACGCTGTCGGGGAACGGGCTGCCGTCGCGTGCCGCCGACCCCATCGGCACCCGGCTCATCGACTCGACCCCGCCGGCGACCACGAAGTCGTAGTGTCCTGCCACGACGCCTGCCGCGGCGAAATGTACCGCCTGCTGGCTCGAACCGCAGCGGCGGTCCACGGTGACGCCGGGCACGGAGTCCGGCCATCCCGCCGCCAGCAGGGCGGTCCTCGCAATGTCGCCGGTCTGGTCGCCGACCTGGCTGACGCAGCCCCAGATCACGTCGTCGATCTCGCCGGGCTCGAATGCATTGCGGTCGGCCAGCGTATTCAGAACATGGGCGGACAGGTCGGCGGGATGGACAGCGGCCAGCGCCCCGTTCCGCTTCCCGATCGGGGTGCGGACGGCGTCCACGATCACGGCGTCCCTCATCGATGTCTCCTCGCTTCGGCTGGCCATCAGTGAACGGGAGGCGCGGAGGGCCGGTCAAAGGCCGGTTCATGATCGCTCGTATAGCCGTTTCCTATGGCCGGGCACATAGGAAACGGCTATACGAGCGATCGATGGCACGTCTTGGCGCGGCCGCCGCCTTTCGTGATTGGTATGGAGGCCTTCGTACGGACGACTCCAGGAGGGACCGTGAGAGATCCGGTCGTGGTGCAGCATTCCGGGCACGTGGCAACGTGGACCTTGAATCTGCCCGAGCGGCGCAATCCCATCTCGGGAGCCACGGTCGTGGACGCGTTCGTGCGTCTCACCGACGCGGTGAACGCCGACGACTCCGTCCGCGCCATCGTCCTGACCGGGGCCGGCTCCGCCTTCTCCACCGGCGGCGACATCACCGACATGGCCGCCGGAAACGGCTACTTCGCCGGGCCGCCGTTCCGGCAGCGTGACGGTTACCGGTATGGCATCCAGCGCCTGACCCGCGCCCTGTACAACTGCGAGGTGCCGCTGATCGCAGCGGTGAACGGCCCGGCGGTCGGCGCAGGCTGTGACCTCGCCCTGCTGTGCGACCTGCGCCTCGCCTCCGAAACGGCCTTCTTCTCAGCGGGTTTCGTCACGCTCGGCCTGATCCCGGGCGACGGCGGTGCATGGCTGCTGCCACGTGCCGTCGGCGCGGCCCGCGCCGCCGAGATGATGCTGACCGGAGATCGGATCGACGCGGTGACCGCGCTGGAATGGGGGTTGGTCTCGCGCATCGTCGACGACGGCGACTTGCTCGCCGAGGCGCATGCCCTGGCCGCGCAGGTGGCCGCCCACCCGCCGCAAGCCGTGCGCATGGCCAAGCGCCTGCTGCGCGAGGCCGAGCGGCAAGGGCTCGAGAGCCTGCTGGAGCTGTCGGCGGCGATGCAGGCCGTGGCGCACCACACCGACGAACACCGCGAGGCCGTCGCCGCCTTCGCCAGGAGAAGGCCCTCATGAAGGACCTACGCGCAAAGGTTCGCGCGTTCTTGCGGTCCCGCCGCTTCGTCCCGGCCGTCGACGCCTGGCACGGCGGCTGGGACGAGGACTTCACACGTGACCTCGCGCGGCACCACTGGGTCGGCATGACCATCCCGCGTCAGTACGGTGGCGCCGGCCGCACCTTCCTGGAACGCTGGGCTGTCACCGAGGAACTGCTCGCCGCCGGGGCTCCCGTGGCCGCGCACTGGATCGCCGACCGGCAGGTCGCCCCGTCCCTGCTGGCCTTCGGCACGGACGAGCAGCGACACGCGTTCCTCCCCCCGATCGCCCGTGGGGAGTGCTTCTTCGCCATCGGCATGAGCGAGCCGGACTCGGGGTCGGACCTGGCGAGCGTCCGCACCCGTGCGGACCGCGCCGACGGCGGCTGGCTGCTGACCGGCACCAAGGTCTGGACGACTGGCGCGCACCGGGCACACGGGTTCATCGTCCTGGCGCGCACGTCACCGCAGGCCGGAGCCGACCGCCACGCCGGCCTCAGCCAGTTCATCGTGGACCTGCGCACGCCTGGTGTGACGATCCGCCCGATCGTCTCGATGGGCGGCGAGCACCACTTCAACGAGGTCGTGCTGGCGGATGTCTTCGTCCCCGACACGCGGGTGCTCGGCCGGATCGGCGACGGATGGCGACAGGTGACGTCCGAGCTGGGGTACGAGCGCAGCGGCCCCGAACGCTTCCTGTCGACCCTGCCCCTGCTGGCGGAGACGGCCGCGGCGACCGGCCGGGGCGAGCTTCCCCGGCACCCTGACTTGGGCCGCCACATCGCTCGTCTGGCGGCGCTCCGCCACCTGTCGCACGGTGTCGCGTCGTCGCTTCAGGCCGGCAGGCCGGCGGACACCGAGGCCGCCCTCGTCAAGGTGCTCGGCACGACGCTGGAGGGCGACATCGCGGAGCTCGCCGATCACGTGGGTGCGGCCTCGCCGCTGCTGCGCACCGCATTGCTGAGACGTCCCGGATTCACGCTGCGCGGCGGCAGCGGCGAGATCCTGCGCGGCGTGATCGCGCGGGGACTGGGGCTGCGCGCATGACAATCGACCCGGTGCTGCTGGACCTGATGACGTCGGTGTTCGCCGACCGTGGCCCCACCCCGCACGGCGTGCTGGACCGCGCGCTGTGGGACACGCTCTCCTCCTGTGGCCTCACCCGGCTGACGACCCCGGAGCACAGCGGCGGAAGCGGCGCCACCTGGACCGAGGCCGCGGTGTTGCTGCGCGCCGCGGCTGCGCGCGGTCTCGCCCTTCCCCTGGCCGAGAACGATCTGCTGGCGGGGTGGCTGCTCACGGAGGCCGGTCTGCCGTCGGACGACATCCTTCGTACGGCGTGCGTCCTGGAGCCCGCCGGTACGGCCCGCGGCGTGCCCTGGGCCCGCGACGCCGGGCGGATCGTGGCACTGTGGCAGACCGGCGACGGATGGCTGGTGGCCGATCTCGATCCGGCGTCCGTGCATGTGACTCGAGGGACGAACCTGGCCGGCGAGCCGCGCGACGACGTCGCCGCGGACCTGGCCGCGACGCGCGGCGTCCCGGTCGCCTGCCACCTGGCGGAGGAGTTCGTCCTGCGCGGGGCCTTGGCACGCGCTCTGCAGATGACGGGCGCGATGGAGTCCGTACTCCGCCTGTGCGTCACCCACGCGACGACAAGGACGCAGTTCGGTCGGCCGCTGGCCCGCTTCCAGCCCGTCCAGCACCTGATCGCCGACATAGCGGCCGAGACATCCCTGGCCAGAGCCGCGGCGGACGCCTGTGTTCGCGAGGGCCTGACCCCCCTCTCCGTCGCCGTGGCACGATCGTGCGCCGGCCACGCGGCGACGACGGTCGTCCGCAACGCCCACCAGGTGCACGGGGCGATGGGCACGACCGCTGAGCACAGCCTGCATACCCTGACGCTCGCGATCCTGGGCTGGCGGGCGGATTACGGTTCGCTTCACGAGTGGGACGAACGCCTCACCACAGCGGCCGTGACCGCCGGCGGCGAACTTTGGGCGCTCATCGCCCCTGTCTGACGGGGCCGGCAGACGGTGCCGGCCACTACAGCGGACCAGGTCACCTCCGGCGAGGCAGCGCCGGAGGCCCACCCCGGTTGCGCCGCCTCAGCTCTACCGCGTCACGGAGAGGCTCTGCTTCGGGGTAGAGGCGAGCCACGCCGCCGCCTGTCTCCGCAATCGGCGGGCGACGTGGTAGGCGTCGGCGCCCGCGCCGATCAACGATCCGGACAGCAGCGAGTACTGTCCCGTCAGTCCGACGACGGCCAGGCCGGGATGGCTTGTGGACATCCCGCCCCGCTGCCGGGGCACCCCCTCGGGGTCCAGCGCGCCGAGCGGGCGCAAATAGTCCATCGCCCAGCGGTAGCCCGTGGCCAGGATGACGGTGTCGACATGCTCGGCTGGCGCGTCAGGCCAGTGCAGCCGGGTCCCCTCCGCCCGTGTGAACAACTCACGGCGGTCCGGGCGGCCGGCGTCGATCGCGGTTCGGTATCCACCGCACTCGATCACTCCGTTCACCCCGTTGGACACGTTGTGCTGGGGGAATGCCAGGCTGGTCGGCAGCCGCCCGAGCCTGGCGAACAGGGTCCAGACGAAGGAGTCTCCCGGCGTCGGCTTGGTGGTGAAGAAGCGCACGGGCTCGCGGGTGGCGAGTGTGACCCGGGCGTGACGGGCCAGCTCGACGCCGATCTGCACGGCTGAGTTGGCTGCGCCGACAATGACCACGCGCTGTCCCTCGAAGGGCTCCGGGCTGCGGTAGTCGGCCGCGTGGAGGATCGTGCCGGTGTATCCCTCCAGGCCCGGCAGGGCGGGCCGGTACGGCTTGTCGAACGAGCCGCTGGCCGCGACCACGAAGGCCGCCTCGTGCCGCTCCCCATCCTGGGTCTCGGCTAGATACCCGTGTTCGGTGGCGGTCACCGACACCACGCGCCGGCCGGTCAGGATCTCACAGTCGAGGCGGGCCGCGTACGTTCTCAGGTAGTCGGCGACCTCGTCACGGACCGGGAAGTGATCGGGATGCCCGGGGAAGGGCAGGCCGGGCAGGCCGTTGATTCGCGCCGGCGTGAACACCCGCAGGCTGTCGTAGTAGCGCGGCCACGAGCCGGCCGCCTCCGGCCCGGACTCCAGGATCACCGGGCGGAACCCGTTCTCACGCAGGGTGTAGGCCGTCGCCAGGCCTGCCTGACCGCCACCGATCACCAGGACTTTGGCCAGTTCTCGCGCTTGCACGCCGTTCTCCTCTCGAGAGCGGTTCAGGAGTCATGGCCGAGCATAATGGAACGCTCACGTTTCAAATAGAACATTCAGGTACCAAAATGCGTCAACACACACCTCTTCTGGTGTGTCGATCCCCGCATGCGGCCCCACATCTGGAGGAGTGCCACTCCTTCTCACCGCCCGGGCACCATGCCGCTGGGTGCAGGCCTGACCGGCCAGCCCGCGCCCAGCGATGTCGTCAGCGGATCCCGGGCAGCAGGACCCGGCCCCGGATGGCGGAGCGCAGGGCGTTCAGTACGTTCATGCTTCTTCGCCCTCGGGCGATAGGCCGGGCGACGGCCGCCGCCGTTCCGACGGCCGGGCCGAAACGGTCATGCAGGCCGCCCTCGACCTGGCCCTCGAGGTCGGCTACGCCAAGCTCAGCAGGGAAGCCGTCGCCGCCCGGGCCGGCGTCGGCAAGGACACCATCTACCGCCGCTGGCCCTTCAAGGCCCGGCTGTTCCTCCACGCCGTCCTCGGCTCCAGAACCACGGACCTGGAGCATCCCGACAACGGCGACCTCATGGCCGACCTGCGCGAGGTCATGACCGACCCCGCCACCGTCGAGCTCCGGTCACGTTGGCCACCGTCCCGGTCATCCCCGCGACCCGTCAGGCAGCCACGACCACCGCCACCTCGGCAACCTGCTCACGCTCAGCGGGCACGGCAGCGGCCCACCACCGCCGACTTGACTTCCTCCAGCAGCGTCTCGAACGGCACACCGAGCCGGTCTGCCGCGCGCGCATGGGAAGAGACCATGACCCATGCCAAGCCCCAGGACGTCGGCGCATCGCCGAACTCGGTGGCGGCCTTCTCGTGCTGGTCGTCAACGACGGAGGGACCTCTGTGACCGGCAACACACCGTGACCAGTCCTCTCCGGGACGGCGGGCTGGATCAGGCTGCCGCTCGATGTCTTCCCAACCGTCTCATCCACGACCGAAACGGCTCAAAGCGCCGACCGCTCCGAAACTGCCCTGGCCGCTGGCCACGGCGCGACTGCCCGAACACGACCTGCAGGACGACGGCACCCACCGCAGGCTGGAATTCAACGGTAGCAATCTGGCCAACCGCCAAGCGGACGCGACCGACCACGAAGGCTGCCGTTTCGTCGTCACCAGCTTCGCCGACACCCATGTGCGCCAGGCCGGGTTCGCAGACGTGGAACTGGAGCGCTGCGACCTGTCCAACATGACGGCTAGGGCGTCGGGCATGCATCGCGTCCTGGCATCAGCGAGCCGGTTGACCGGCATGAGCTGGTCGGCAAGTACGTTCCGCGATGTGCTCTTCGCCGACTGCCGCGCCGACCTGACCGGATTCCGATTCTCGACGTTCAAGAACACTGTCTTCCGCGACTGCCTCATGCCAGAAGCCAATTTCCAGAACGCCGACCTGCGCGGTGTCCGGTGTGAACGCTGCGATCTGAGCGGAGCTCAGTTCTCCCAGGCGCAAATGGACGGCACGCACGTCTCAGACTGCGTGTTGCTGGGCATCGGCGGCGTCACCAGCTGCAAGGGCGCGGTCATCAAGAGCCGCGACGCTCAGGGACTGATTGCCACCCTGGCCAGGGCTATGGGAATCACCATCGAGGAATAGAGCAACCTCCGGGAGCGCCGCCGCACCCTCGTGTTCCGGCGACACTTCGCGATCATGAGGGATCGGGTCGCAGGACGCGCGAGAAGTCCCTCGAGGTCCTGTGCGCCTCAGCCCGCCGGGATGTACTCCTCGGCCGCCGCCCGTCCCTCGGCCTGCACGCGCGTGACCACCGGCTTGAGGCTCCGCTCGTAATGGGCCAGCGCCGCCTCCAAGTCTCCGCCCAGGCGGAGCGCGTCGGCCAGGGAGTGGGCCGCGGCCAGCGCCATGCCCGCGCCCTGCCCGGTGAGCAGCGACATCGCCTGGCAGGCGTCGCCCACCAGTGTCACCCGGCCGTGGCTCCAGGAGGGCATGTCGATCTGGGCGACGCGGTCGTAGTACGGCCGCGCCGGGCAGTTGTCCAGCAGTTTCGGAACCAGCCAGCCGCGCTTGCCATACACCTCGTGCAATTCGGCACGCGGGTCGGCGGGCAGCGGCGCGCCCGGTGCGGTGCGGTGGGTGAACAAGGCCGCGACCCGGCCGCCGCGCGCGGGATAGGCACCGACCTGCTGGCCGGGAGCCTCCAGCATGTGCAGGTCGTTGCCCAGGACGCGGGCGGTTTCGAGGTCGTCGAAGACATAGGCCGCGGTGTGGAAGCCCAGGTCGAGAAACGTGTGCCCGGCCGTGCCGAAGGCCAGCGCCCGGATCTGCGAGTGGATGCCGTCGGCGCCCACCAGCAAGTCGGCGCGCTCCACCTCGCCATCGCTCAGCGTCACGGCGACGCCGCCACCGAGGTCAGCATAGGAGCGCACGGTGCGGCCGAAGCGGACCTGAGTCTGCAACGACCGGTAGAGCACGTCTTCCAGCTCACCCCGCATCAGCGACAGAATCTTGTCGGAACCCGGCCGATCGTCGGCGAACCGCCCGGTCACCGCGCCCTCGTCGTCGTGATAGACGAGCTCCGACAGGGTAAAGGCCCGCGCGCGCAGCTCGGGCAGCAATCCCATGCTCTCGGCGGCGTCGAACCCAGGGCCTTGGCAGTCGAGCATGTACCCGGCTCCATGAGGGGCCGGGGCGCGCTCGACCACGACCACCTCGTGCCCGTCGCGCTCCAGCAGCACGGCCAGGGCCAGCCCGGCGATGCCCGCACCACAGATCAGAACTCTCATCTTTCCTTCCTCACCTTGCGCACACAATCAGCATCTACGCAGATCATGGGCGTGAACCGTCCATGACCGTCAGGATCGCCGGGCCGGCACCTCGTCGTGCTCCTGGCCACAGGCCGTCCATCGCGCTCGATCTCCTGCCCGGCCGGGGCGGGGTTGTCCTGGCGGCGATGTCGGGCAAGACATCGGCCTCCCCGCTCCCTCCCAGAACGGAGCCGAGGGCCGTCTGTTCATCAGGACCTCTTCCGGGGACTGGCTCAGCCGCGTCCGGTGAGCGTGAGGCGGTGGGTACCGCCGCCGACCTCGATCACGAGATGCTCACCTTCGCGCTTGATCCCCCGGACACCGGGCGGCAGCCCGCCGTCGTGGCCGGAGCGCCACAGGGTCCGGCCGTCCCCGGTCAACTCCCCCGCGCCCGTCACGGGCAGCCAGACCTCGGCCTCGCTCGTGGCCGGCACCTGCACCTCGAGGCGGAGGACGTCTCCGCTGGATTCCCACGCGACGGCCGCCTCGCCGCGCGCGGTGCGCAGGCGAGCGCCGGCACGAGTGAGCCGGTGCGTGAGCGCCGGACGCACCCTGATGCGCCGCCACCCGGGTGCCGCCGGAGCGAGCCCGGCCACGTCGTTGAAGAGAAACTTCTCGATCATGGCCATGAGCTTCATGTTCCGGCTGAAGCCGGCATCCCCTCCCCAGGTCTCCCAGATGGTGGTGGCGCCACGCTCGACCTGCTGCCCCCAGCTCGGGTAGCTCGTCTTGACCGCGATGCCGAGCATGACGTCGGCGGCGCCGATCTCCCCCAGCACGTTCTGCAGCGCCGCGGTGCCCATGGTGCCCGTCGCCAGATGACCGCCGTCGCTCTCGATCCGTTCCACGAGGACCCGGCCCACACGCTCCCGATGCTCCTCAGGCACCAGCCCGAGCCACAGCGACATCGCCTGAGCCGTCTGGGAGCCGGTAGCGTAGCGGCCGGTCGCGGCGTCGAGGAAACGGTCGTTGTAGGCGCGTTTGATCGACTCGGCCACCTCCTGGTACATGCGCGCGTCATCGTCCTCACCGACCACCGCCGCGGCACGGGCGACCATCCGGGTCACCGCATGAAACCACGCGGTGGAGGTCAGCTCGACCGGTGTGTTCTTCGGGCTGAGCAGGGAAGTGCCGTCGGGTTGCGGCTCCATGTGATCGCCGAGGCCCTCGCTGAGGATGAGGTCCTTGGCGCGGGTGCGCAGGAACTCGACCCCCCGGCGCATGCCCGGATAGTGCCGCTCCAGGATCGAGCGATCGCCGTAGAACTCGTACAGGGTCCAGGCGATGCTTGGGTATGAGGTCATCGCGAAGTCGGGCAGTGGCGCGTACGGCCAGTGGACGACGGTGGACCAGTCGTCGGGCAGTTGCTCGCGTTCCTTCTCCAGGGACGCCAGGTCGTGCTCCTCCGGCGCCTGCATGTTGACCTCGCCACGCCACTGCAGAGGGCAGATGGTCGGAAAGCGGCCGTCGGGCAGCTGGGTGTCGGCCAGGTCTTCCAGCCACTTCAGCCAGAACGCGCGCGCCTCGAAACCGTACAGGTAGTCCTCGATCGACCAGCCGGGATCGCCGACCCACCCGACGCGCTCGGCGCGGTCGGCGGCGTCCTGCGGGAAGCCCTGGAAGCTGGCGCGAAAGGTCCACAGCACGTTGCGGTGAATCCGGTTCAGCAGCTCGTCGGAGCACTCGAAGAATCCTGTACGTTCCAGGTCGGAGTGGACGACGCGGGCCCTGAGCTCGTGCACCTGCACGCCGGGCTCGGACGTCGCGACCTCGACGTGGCGGAATCCGTGCAGGGTGAACCGGGGCTCCCAGATCTCCTCGCCTTCGCCCTTGAGCGTGTAGATGTCGGTCTGCCGGGCGGCGAGCCAGGAGTTCATGTTGGCGTCGTCGTCCAGGTTCCCGTCCGCGTCCACCTCGCCGGCGTGCCGCAGTTCCACCCGCGCGCCGGCGGGGCCGCTCACGCGGATCGCGGTCCAGCCGGAGATGTGCTGGCCGAAGTCCACGATCCGCCTGCCGTCCGCGAGCTGCGACGTCGCCACGGGTGACAGCGTCTCGATCACTCTGGCGGGTTCCACGAGCTGTGCCCGGACCCGTCCGGCAGGCGCGTCGACCGGCGTGGCTGCGGACCAGCCCGCCGCCGCGAAACCGGCGCGGTCCCAGCCGTCGGCCTCGTGGCGGGCGTCGTGGTGCTCGCCATGGGAGTAGTCGTTGTAGGTGACGGGTCCGGGGGTCGTGCGCCAGGTGCCGTCGCTGACCAGCACCAGGTGCTGTCCGTCCACCGTCTCGATCTCGATCCGGGCCAGCGCGGCGGGGCGCTCGCCCCATGGTGTGCGCGGGAACGGATCGCCGCCTCCGTCGGCCTCCGCGCTGTACCAGCCGTGGCCGAGAACGAGCCCGACCGCGTTGGCGCCGGCGTTCACCTGGGCGGTGACGTCGTAGGTGATTGAGTGGACGCGCGGGCTGGGGATGCGGGCGGGGTTGCCGTCACCATCGCGCAATTGCGGGTCGTGGTCATAGGTCGTGGGGGCGGGGTCGAGGACCCGGTCGCCGACGCGGGCGCCGTTCAGTCGCAGCTCGTACAGGCCCAGCGCCGCCACGTACGCACGGGCGCGGCGCACCAGGCCGGGCACGTGGACGTCGGCGCGCAGCAGCGGCGAGGAGACGCCGGCGTCGCCCGCGATCCACTCGGCCGCGCCCCAGTCCGACGGCTCGAGCAGTCCCATCTCGAACGTGGCGGGCGCAGCGTACGGGCCCGGCTCACCATCGCGGCCCCACAGGCGGACCGTCCACCAGCAGCGTTGGCGCGAGCGCAGCGGCTGGCCCTCGTAGGGGACACCGTTGACCGTGTCGCCTACGACACGGCCGGAGTCCCACAGGTCGGCCCGCTCCGGGCTCAGCCGCTGCGGTGTGCTGGCGACCAGGATCTGGTAACCCGTCAGGCGTTGCTCGCCGGGTCCCTCGGGCTCCCATCCGAGCACCGGGGCCGACTCGTCCAGGCCGAGCGGGTCGAACAGGTGCTGACAGCGCAGCCTCGTACCGCGCATTCGCTGGGTCTCCGTCATCTGTTTCTCCGTTCGTCGATGTTGCAGGATCGGGGGGTGTGGCGGGTCACTCCATACGGAGCCCGCCGTTGACGTCGTAGGTCGCCCCGGTGGTGAATCCGGCAGCGGAGGTCGCCAGCAGGGCGATCGCGTGCGCCACCTCCTCGGCGCGGCCGAGCCGTCCCAGCGGCACGGATCCCGCCAGCTTCCCGCGGGCCGCGTCCCCGAGCGGAAAGATCAGGCCGGTGGCGACGGGGCCGGGTGACACGGCGTTCACCCGGATCCCCTCCGGAGCGAGACGGCGGGCGAAGGAGCGGGTGAGCGCGAGCACGGCGGCCTTGCTCGCGGCGTAATGGGCGCTGGTGCTGAGGCCGCCGATCTGGCCGGCCAGCGACGCCACGTTGACGATGGACCGGTCACCGCCGGTCGCGCGCATGAGCGGCATCGCCGCGCGGATGGTCAGGAAGGTGCCGCGGGCGTTGGTCTCCATGACGGAGTCCCACTCCTCCACCGTGATGGCTTCCCACTCGGTGTACGGGCAGGTGCCGGCGTTGTTGACGAGGACGTTGAGTCTCCCCCATTCCTGCTCCACCCGGCGCAGGAGCAGCTCGATCGCGGCCGGGTCACGCTGGTCGAGCTGCGAGACCTCCGCCTCGGCTCCCAGCGCGCGGCAGTCCGCAGCGGTACGGCGGGCTCCGTCGGCGTCGCCGGCGTAGGTCAGCCAGACGTCATGCCCGCGTCCGGCGAGCAGGAGGCAGGTCGCGGCGCCGATGCCGCCGCTGCCTCCGGTGACCAGGACGGTGGGTCTCATCGGGCGTACTCCGGGTTGACAATCGACGGGACGGGACGGCCGGCGAGGAAGTCCACGACCTTGCGGGCCGTCGACTCGCCCAGCTCGGCCGGGGAGTGCGGGGAGTACCAGGCGGCGTGCGGGCTGAGGATGACGCCCGGCAGGTCGCGCAGAGGGCTGTCACCGGGCAGCGGCTCGGCCTCGAACACGTCGAGGGCGGCGCCGGCGAGGTGCCCGCGCTTGATCGCGTCGGCGAGCGCCGCCTCGTCGACGAGCCCGCCGCGGCAGGTGTTGACGACCAGCGCGCCGCGTGGCAGCCGGGCCAGCGCCGGGCGATCCAGAAGGTGGCGGGTGCCGCCGGTCAGCGGGAGGTGCAGGCTGAGCACGTCGGCCGCGCCCAGGGTCTCCGCCAGCGTAGCCGCCTGGTGCCCGGCGGACTCGATGACGTGGCCGGGAACGTACGGGTCGGACACGACGACGCGGAAGCCCAGGGCGGCGGCGTGTGCGGCAGTACGGGAGCCGATGCGGCCGAACCCGACGACGCCCAGCGTGGTCCGGGAAGGTCGCAGTGCGGCCGGTGCGTCCTCTGCTGCCGACCAGCGCCCATGCCGCACCGCGCGGTCCAGCTCGAACAGGCGCCGCCCGGCCGCCATGATCAACGCGATCGTGTGGGCCGCCACCTCCTCGACGCAGTAGTCGGGGTTGTTGGCGACCGCGATGCCGCGGGCGGTGGCCGCGCTGACATCGATCATGTCGTAGCCGACGCCGAGCCGGACGATGAAGCGGCAGTCGGGCAGCCGGTCGAGGGCCTCGCCGGTGACGGGCGCCCACTGCACCATGAGGGCGGACGCCCCGGCTGCGGCCTCGGCCACGTCGGCCTCGGTCCTGCAGCGGGCGAGTGTGGCCCGCAGCCCGGCGGCGTGCAGGAGCTCCAGGATCCGCTCGGTGCCCGGCAGGTCGGCGTCGGTGATGACGACCAGGTCGCTCATGGCTGCTCCTCGGGCAATGACGCCCGGATGCGCTGGACGGCGACCTCGATGTGGCGGGCTATTTCGGTGCGGCCGGCCTCGGGGTCCTCGTCGAGGATCGCGTCGAGCAGCGCATCGTGCGTCGCGGCGTGCTGCTCGAGCCTGTCGGGGGGCAGCGCGGCGGTGGCGGCGCGCAGGAAGGCACCGATGCGGCTGCGGAGCTGCGTGACCAACTCGTTGAGCATCTGGTGATCGGCCAGCTCCCACAGGCGTTCGTGGAAGTGCTGATCGAGGTCGAAGACGTGACGGAAGTTGCCGGCCCGGGCCTCCCGGCGCATCTCCTGGACCATCGCGCGTAGTTCCCGCTCGGTCTGCGCCGTCAGCCGCTGCCGGACGCGGGAGATGACGAACTGCTCCAGCACCACGCGGAGCGTGGACAGCTCGTCCAGCTCCCGGGCGGTCAGGGTGGCGACTCTGGATCCCCGGCGCGGGGTGCGCTCGATCAGGCCCTCTTCGGCAAGCCGGGACAGCGCCTCGCGAACGGGGATGTGGCTCACGCCCAGCTCCGCGGCCAGGGCTCGCTCCACCAGGCGGGCGCCCGGCGCGTAACGGCCGTCGTGGATCGCGTCGCGGATGCTGGCGGCGACCTGGTCGGCCAGGCTTCCGACGGAAAGTGGGTTCAGTGTCATCGCTACGCTCTCGTGCCCTTCAGGAGAGAAACGCTATAGCATCTAGCGTATAGCAACATCCTGCTAGACGCTATAGCATTTGTCTGAAGGCAAGTGAGAACGGAGTGAGATGCGGATCGCAAGCGAGCGCAAGGCGCTCATCACCGGCGGCGGATCGGGCTTCGGACGGCTGATCGCGCACCGGCTCCACGACAGCGGCGCCCGCGTCGCCGTCGCGGACATCGACGCCGGCAGTGCCCGGGCGACCGCCGCCGAACTGGGAGACGGGGCGCTGGGCCTGGCCGCCGACGTGCGTTCGGCCTCCGACATGGCCCGCGTCGTCCACGAGGCCCAGACGGCCTTCGGCGGGCTCGACACGCTCGTCGTGTCGGCGGGGGTGTTCCACATCGGGACACTGGAAGAAACCAGCGAGGCCGACTGGGACCGGACGGTCGACGTCAATCTCAAGGGCGCGTTCATCACCATCCGGGCCGCCGCCGCACCGCTGCGGGCCAGCGGCCGGGGGCGCATCGTGACCATCGGCTCGGACTGCGGACGGCGCGGCTTCCCCGGTCAGGTGCCCTACACGGCCTCCAAATTCGGCTTGATCGGGGTGACCGAGTCGGTGGCCGCAGAGCTGGCGCCGGACGGTGTCACCGCCAACTGCGTCTGCCCTGTCGGCTGCCCCACCACAGGCATGGGCCGTGAGGTCCTCGACTGGAAGGTCAGCCACGCCGGGAAGTCGCCCGACGAGATCGTGCGCGCGGCGGCGCGGACCAACCCCCTCGGCCGCAACGCCACGGAGGACGACGTCGCCGACGCCGTGCTGTTCTTTCTTTCCGACCAGGCCGGCTTCCTGACCGGGGTGACGCTCGACGTGGACGGCGGCGCGCGCCTGGGCACGGTGCCGGGGGTGCGGTGATGGCCGCCATCCCGCTGGTCGACACCCACGTCCACTTCCACGACCTGCGGCATCCGAAGCTGCGCTACAGCTGGCTGGAGCCCGAGGCGCCCCTGGACGAACTGACCGGCCCCGACGACGCCATCCGCGCTCAACGCTACTGGGCAGACGACTTCCTCGCCGAGACGCGTTTCCACAACGTCGCGAAGGTCGTGCATGTCCAGGCCGCCATCGGCAGCGACGATCCGGTGGAGGAGACGCGCTGGCTGCAGGACTTCGCCCACCGGCTCGGCGTCCCCCACGGGATCGTCGCCCATGCCGATCTCTCCCGGCCCGATGTGGCACACACACTCGACCGGCACGCCGCGTTCGCCAACCTGCGCGGCATCCGGGACCTGCGCCATGACGGCTACCTGACCGACCCAGCCTGGGAACTGGGCTACGCCGAGCTGGCACGACACGATCTCGTGTGCTGTGACGACCCGGCCTTGGAGGAGATGCACGATGCCAGGCGGCTGGCCGAGCGCCACCCCTCGATCACGCTCTGCGTCGACCACGCCGGATATCCGCGCCGGCGCGACCAGGCCTACTTCGAACGGTGGCGCACGGCGATGCGCGATCTGGCCCGCGCGAACAACGTGGTCGTGAAGATCTCCGGCCTGGGGCAGGCCGACCACCGATGGACGATCTCCTCGCTACGCCCGTGGGTGCTCGAATGCATCGAGATCTTCGGCGTCGAGCGCGCCTTCTTCGGTTCGAACTGGCCGGTGGACCGGCTGTACAGCTCCTACGGCGACGTCGTGCACGCCTACGCGGAAATCATCTCCGATTTCCCCGAGGCCGACCAGCACGCGCTCTTCCACGGCAACGCGGAACGCGTCTTCAGGCTCGCGCCCGAGGAGGTGGCGGCGTGAAGGCCAGAATCGCCGTGATCGGCTGCGGCTGGTGGTCCACGTACGCGCACCTCCCCGCGCTCACCGCACGACCGGACGCGGAGATCGTCGCACTGGCCGACACCGATCCGGCACGACTGTCGGCGGCGGCCGCCGCGTTCGGCGTGGACGCCACCTTCACCAGCACAGCGGAGCTGCTGAACGAGGCCGACGTGGACGCCGTGGTCATCGCGGTGCCGCACGCCGCACACCATCCGGTGGCCCGGCTGGTCCTCGACCGGGGCGTGCACGTCCTGCTGGAAAAGCCCATGACCATCGAGCCGGCGCACGCCCACGAACTGGTGGCGCTGGCCCGCGAGCGCGGGGCGGAGTTGCTGGTCGACTACCCGTGGCACTACAACGGCCACGTGCTGGCGCTGCGCGAGACCATCGCCGCAGGGACGATCGGGCCCATCGAGCACGTGTCGGTCCTGTACGCGTCCACGGTGCGCGAGCTGTACCGGGGCGACCCGGAACCGTACCGCGACGCTTTCGGCTACACCGTCAACGCCCCGGGTTCGCGCACCTACAGCGATCCCGCGCTCTCGGGAGGCGGGCAGGGGCAGACGCAGGTCACCCACGCCGCCGCCCTGCTGCTGTGGCTGACCGGATTGCGCCCGCGAGGCGTCGCCGCCTTCAGCGCCGACTTCGAGCTGGCCGTGGACCTGGCCGACAGCATCGCGATCCGCTTCGACGGCGGTGCGATCGGGACGATGAGCTCGACCGGCGCGGTACTGCCGGTCCACGAGGAGATCGTGCGTTTCGAAATCTTCGGCCGCAACGGGCACATCCTGCTCGACGTCAACCAGGGAACAGCGAGCGTGCACCACGCCTCGGGCGTCACCGAACTGCCCCAGCTCCCCGCGTCCGAACGCAATCCCGAACACGCGCCGGTCCACAACCTCGTGGACCTCGCACTCGGACGGGGCAGCAACGGCTCCCCGGCCGCCATCGGCCTGGGCGCCGTGCAGTTCGTCGCGGCGATGTACCGCTCGGCCCGCGAAAACACCATCGTCGACCCGCAACGGCTCTGAAACAGGGACAGGACATGCTCACAGGCTTCTTGCACACAGGATTCACCGTCGCCGACGTCAACGCGGCGGCCGGCTTCTACCAGCAGCTCTTCGAAACGGAACCGGTGGTGCGGCGCGTGTTCGAGCAGCCGTACACCGCGGCCCAGGTCGGCTATCCGGCCGCCCGGCTCGACATCGCGATCTTCCGCATCCCCGGCTCCGAAGGGCTGCTGGAGCTGATCGAATACGTCAACCCGGTGGGCGAGCCCGTGGACACCGAAACCAAAAATCCCGGCACGGCACATCTCTGCCTGGCCACCGACGATCTGGACGCCGACTACGCCCGGCTGGCCGAGCTGGGCGCCACGCCGCGCAGCGACGCGCCTGTGCCGATCACATCCGGTCCCAACACCGGCCGTCGGGTTGCCTACTTCCGCGACCCGCAGGGAATCACACTCGAACTGATGGAAATTCTCTGACGCCGCGGACAGAGCTACGGCAGTTGGAGGCTCTTGGTCTGGAGGAACGTCTCCAGGCCCCAGAGCCCCAGCTCTCGGCCGTGGCCTGATTGCTTGTAGCCGCCGAACGGCGCGAACGGGTTGAACCGGGCGCCGTTGATCTCCACCTGACCGGCGCGCAGGCGGCCGGCGACGGCGGTGGCGCGATCGGTGTCGGCCGACCACACGGCGGCGCACAGGCCGTACGGGGTTCCGTTCGCCAGTGCGACGGCCTCGTCCTCACCCTCGTAGGCCTGGAGGCAGAGCACCGGCCCGAAGATCTCCTCCCGCACGATCGTCATGTCGGGCGCGGTGTCCGAGAACACCGTGGGCCGCACGTAGTGACCCCGTTCGAACTCCTCCGGTCTCTCCGGCCCGCCGGCCACCAGCCGCGCTCCCTCCCGGAGTCCCTCACGTACATATCGGGTAACTCGCTCGCGCTGAGCGGCGGAGACCAACGGCCCGAGGGCGAACGTGAACGCGATATGCCCGAGCCTGTCGGCGAGCACGACCGGGCGCAGGCCCTCGGTCTCCGCGGCCGGGTCGACCAGCCGGTGGTTGACGACGGCCGCGGCGGCGATCTCTTCGGCTTCGGCCAGCCTGCTGCGCGGCACGATCATCCGCGACAGGGCCGTACAGGTCTGCCCGCTGTTGACGAAGGCCTTGGCCAGGCCATCGGCGACAGCGGTCGGCAGGTCGGCGTCGTGTAGGAGCACGCTGGGCGATTTTCCGCCCAGTTCCAGGTGCACCTGTTTCACGGTGGCGGCGGCGAGTGCGCCGATCCGCCTCCCTGCAGCGGTCGAGCCGGTGAAGCTGACGACATCCACGCCGGGATGCGCAACCAGCCGCTCGCCGACCTGGGTGCCCGTGCCGCACACCAGATTGAACACCCCGGGCGGGAACCCGGCCTCCTCGATGGCTTCGGCCAGCAGGAACGCGTTCACCGGCGCGACCTCGCTCGGCTTGAGCACGACGGTGCACCCGACGGCGAGGGCGGGCGCCACCTTCGCGGCGATCTGGTGCAGTGGGTAGTTCCACGGTGTGATCGCCACGACCACGCCTGCTGCCTCGCGCACGACGACCGAGTGCCCGACTTCCGATCGCCAGGCGACCGCACCGAGCAGTCCGGGCTGGCTGCCGAAGGTGACCAGCGGAAGACCGACCTGGACGGCGGCGGTGAACGATGCCGGTGAGCCCACCTCCGCCACGAGAGCCGCGGCCAGCCGCTCCCGCCGGTTGATCAGCAGATCGGTGAGCCGTTCCAGCAGTGCCGCCCGCTCGGCATGCGGCAGTGCCGACCATGCGGGAAAGGCTCGGGTGGCCGCGGCCACGGCCGCGTCGGCGTCGGCGGACGTTCCGGCCGGGACCTCGCCGATCCTCTCCTCGGTCGCCGGGTCGAACACGGCGATCCGCTCCTTGCCCGCCGCCGTCCAGCGACCGTCGATGTAGTGGCTGGTGAAGGTGTACACGGTGAGCCTCCCTGGCCCGGTGTGGTCATGTGACCTGGACATCTGGCAGAATTCGGAGGCACCGGGCCGGCTCGGCCGCGCCCGAGCGCCTACACTGAAGCTGTTCAACTGACCTGAATTTGTCCGGCTCTGGGGGTGCAGTGGCCTACGTCGCAGCGGAGGAGCGCCGCCGGCAGATCATCGATGCAGCCGTGGAGATCATGGCGACCGAAGGGGTGGCCGGGACGACCACCCGCAAGGTCGCCGAGCGCGCCGGCGCGCCTCTGGGCGCCATCCACTACTGCTTTCGCAACAAGGACGAACTGATCCATCTGGTGATGGAACGGGGGGCAGGCCTGCTCGTGGATTCGTTCGCCCGGGTGGATCCGAGCCTCGGCATCGAGTCGACGATCCGCGAGGGCATCGCCGCGATGTGGGGCTGGTACCAGCAGAACATCGGCCTCCAAATGGCACTCACCGAGGCCGGCATGACCCGGATCCGCCGGGGCGGCGCCCCCGAGGAGGTCTACTCGATCTGGGATCCGTTCGGCCGGGTCCTGCTGACCGACAATCTGCGGCTGGCGGTCAAGGCGGAAGGCAGGGAACCCGCGATCACGGTGGAGGAGATCGTCCGGTTCATCCTGCACCGGTTCGACGGGATGACGCTGGAGTATGCGGCTTCCCGCGACCGGCCGGCCTGCCAGCGACAGGTGGACCTGCTGGCCGAGGCCATGGTCATGCTCGCCCTTCCGCAGAGGAGGGCGGGCTGACCGGGCGGCCGGCGCGCCGTCCGGTCAAGGTCATCGCGCGCCGTGCGGAGGGCGGCGGTCCGCCCACGGCATCGCGGTCTCGAGCTGTGCGCCGACCCGGAGCAGCAGGTCCTCGCGCCCGTAGGCGGCGGCGAGCTGCACGCCTTGAGGCATGCCGTCGGATCGCTGATGGAGCGGCAACGAGATCGCGGGCTGACCCGACACGTTGAACAGCACGGTGTTCTGCAGGATCCACATCGCGACCGACGCCGAGGGGTCGTCGGCGTCGGCGCCGAGCTGCCCGATCTTGGGAGTAGGGACCGGGATCGTCGGGGTCACTAGCAGGTCCCAGCCGTCCTCCTCCCACCATCGCTCGATCTCTCGCGCCTGGGTGCGCAGGGCATCGATCCCGGCAGCGTAGGTGATGGCGCTGACCTTACGGCCCTGCTCGATGTAGGCCCAGGTGGCCGGTTCGACGTCGGCCTCGACAATGGGCCGCCCGATCTGCTCGCCGAGCCAGTCGAACTCACGGGCGATCACGACGCCGACGCACTTGAACCACTCCATCGGCCACATGCCCTCGCGCAGCACCTCCGGATAGCCGTCGGACACGTCGTGTCCGAGGTCGGCGAGCCGGTCGGCGACCGCCCGGGTCGCCGCCACCGACTCGGGGTCGATCGTGATCTGACCGGTCGGATCGACGGCGAGCACGCCGATGCGCAGCCGCCCGGGATCGGCGCCCACCTCCGCGGCTAACGGGCGCAGCGGCGGCGGCGCCCAGTAGCCGTCGCCGGGCCGGTGCCCGCTCACCGCGTCGAGCATTCCCGCCGCGTCACGGATCGAGCGCGTGATCAGACCCTCTGTGGCCATCCCGCAGACGGTGTCGGACTCGACCACCATCGGCCCCGACGACACGCGTCCGCGGGTCGGCTTCAGCCCCACCACCCCGCACTGACTGGACGGGCTGCGCACCGACCCGCCGCCGTCATTGCCGTGCGCCACCGGCACCATGCCGGCCGCGACCGCCGCGGCGGAACCGCCGCTCGACCCCCCGCACGAGTGATCGATGTTCCACGGGTTGCGGCACGGGCCCCAGGCCAGAGGTTCGGTGGACTCGTACATCCCCATCTCGGAGGTGCTGGCCTTGCCGATCAGCACGAATCCGGCCTCGCGCATCCTCTCCACGAAATAGGAATCATGGTCGGAGCGGTATCCGGCGGCCTTCACGCCGGCGCAGCCCGCTGAGTAGGGATCGCCCTTCGAGTGCACGGTGAGATCCTTGAGCACGTAAGGCACGCCCGCGAACGGGGCGTCCCTGGGCACCCGCGCCGCCTCGTCCCTGGCCTTCTCGAAGAGCGGGACGATCACGGCATTGATCACGGGGTTCACCGCCTCGATCCGGCCGATCGCCTGTTCGACCAGCTCGGCGGGGGTGGCCTGGCCGGTACGGACGAGTTCGGCCTGTGCGGTCGCGTCCAGATATGCCTCGGACATGGGGTCCTCCTTGCAAGGGGGTTGATCGGGTCAGAGGTTGGCGCCGGCGTCCACGAAGTGCCTGGCGCCGGTCACTCCGCGCCCGTCGTCGGACACCAGATAGAGGACGGCGTTCGCGATGTCGTCGGCCTCGAGTGCCCCGAACGGCAGTTTGCTGACGGCGCGGACGGCCTCGTCGAAGTCCGCGCGGGTTGGATTGTCCAGGTCAGGGCGGAATGCACGGTACGTGGCATCGTTGAGGATCATGGGCGTGACCACCGTGCCGGTGTGGACGGTGTTGACTCGGATGCCGTGGGGGGCCAGTTCTCTGGCCAAAATGCGCATGAGGGGAACGAGCCCCGCCTTGGCCGCGCTGTAGTGCGCGAGGTTCTCATAGATGCCGTCGGTCGCGGCGGAGCTGGTGATGACCACGGCGCCGCCACGTCCCCCTTCGACGATGTGCGGCACCGACACCTTGAGCGTCTTCCAGACGCCGGTCAGGTTGATGTCGATCATCTCTTGCCAGACCTGTTCGCTCATCTCCAGGCTGGACGCGGGGCTGGAGATGCCGGCGTTGGCAACCACGATGTCGAGCCTGCCGAACTCCTTCATCCCCTGCTCGACCGCCCGCTTCAGGGCGGCCAGGTCGCGCACGTCGGCGGCCGCGTGGACGGCCCTCCGCCCGTGCGCCTCCACCAGGCGAGCCGTCTCGGCCAGGTCCTCGGTGGTGCCGAGGGCATAGGGAACGCTGCCGACCTCATCGCCGATGGCGCCGGACGCGCCGACGTCTGTGGCGATGATGTCGGCGCCTTCCTGTGCGAGCCGCACGGCATGGGCGCGTCCCTGCCCTCGAGCCGCGCCGGTGATGAAGGCGACCTTGTGGTCCAGCCGTCCCATGCCGTGTCCTCTCACTGAGCCTCAGGGGCCTCAAAGGCCAGGTCATTCGACTTGGTCATGCGATCAAGTGTTCACAGTCTCTGGGCGGCCATATCTCACTGTCAAGGGCTTGACGTGCATCAACAGACGCCTTTCGCAGTTACCGTCAGAGCTTGACAGGCCGATCGGCGGCAGAATAATGGGCACTAAATCTAGTCACGTGACCAACATTGGAGCGCCCATGCCCCCTGATGTGGATGTCGCCGTCGTCGGAGCCGGCCTGGCCGGGCTCACCGCGGCTCGGGCGCTGCGGGCGGCCGGGCAGAGCGTGATTGTGCTCGAAGCCCGAGACAGGGTCGGCGGCCGCATCTGGAGCGAACAGACCCCGGACGGCGTCACCCTCGATCACGGAGGCCAGTGGATCGGTCCTGGTCAGGATCGGGTCGCCACGCTCGCCAAGGACCTCGGGGCCGAGACGTTCCCTACCTACGCCGAGGGCGAGACCCTCTACTGCATCGCCGAGCGCGGGCGCACCGAGCTGCCGGAGGCCGACGCGGCCCTCCTGGAGCTCGATCGGATGGCCTCATCGCTGCCGGCCGGCGAGCCGTGGACCGCCCAGGGCGCCGCACGATGGGATGCGCAGACCCTGTGGAGCTGGCTGGTGTCCCGCACCCGCGACCAAGCGTCCCTGGCGCTGCTCCGCCTGCTGACCACAGGAATCTTCACAGTGGAGCCGGACGAACTGTCGCTGCTCCACGTGCTGATCTACATCAGGTCGGCGGGGTCACTGACGGCGCTCGTACGCGACGCCCAGGAACGGCGCTTCCTCGGCGGCGCCCAGACCCTGGCCGATCGGATCGCCGATGAGCTGGGAGCAGACACCATCCGCCTCGGGCAACCGGTCCGGGCTATCGAACAGGACACCCGCGGCGTCACCCTCCGGGTGGCCGGGCCCGCTGCGCGTGACGCGCCCGTCCGGAACGTCACAGCCCGGCGCGCCGTCGTCGCCGTCCCGATCGCGCTCGCCGACCGGATCGCCTTCACGCCAGCGCTGCCCGTGGCCCGCGCGCAGCTCCACCAGCGTGCCGCGCCGGGCGTGACGATCAAGGCGCATGCCGTCTACGACCGGCCGTTCTGGCGGGAGCGCGGGTTGAACGGGCGCTCACTGACCGACGACGGCCCCGTGTCGGTCACGTTCGACAACTCGCCGCCGGACCGACCGATGGGCGTCCTCGTCGGCTTCGTCGAGGGCGACGAGGCCCGCCGACTCGGCGCCCTGGACAGCATCGCGCGCCGCCGGATCATCCTGGGCTGCCTCGCCGCGTCGTTCGGCCCGCAGGCCGCGCTCCCCCGCCACTACACCGAGGTGAACTGGTCACAGGAGGAGTGGACCCGCGGCTGTTACGGCTCCAACCTGCCCCCGGGCGCCTGGACCCGATACGGCGCCGCGTTGCGCGAGCCGTGCGGGCTCGTCCATTGGGCCGGGGCCGAGACTTCCGAGATCTGGATGAACTACATGGACGGCGCTGTCCGCTCCGGTGAGCGGGCCGCCGCCGAGGTCCAGGCCGCCCTCTAAGCGAAAGGCCCCCCTCATGAGCCGTTTCCTGACCTACGCCACCGAGAACGACGGCCGGATCGCCGTCATCACCCTGAACCGCCCCCGCCAACGCAACGCCCAGAATCGAGGCCTGCTGGTCGAACTGGACGAGGCCTTCAGGCGCGCGGAGGCCGACGACACCGTCCGCGTCGTCGTGCTGCGCGGTGCGGGGCCCGCGTTCTCCGCCGGCCACGACCTCGGCTCGGCGGAGGACCATGCCGAACGCGCCCCGGGCCCCGGGCAGCACCCCACCTACACGCGCGACGGCGGGACGCGCGCCGGCGCGGAACGCCGGATGCTCCAGGAATGGCACTACTACTTCGAGAACACCAAGCGCTGGCGCAACCTCCGCAAGATCACCGTCGCGTCCGTGCACGGGCCGGTGATCGCAGGCGGGCTCATGCTGATGTGGGCGTGCGACCTGATCGTCGCCGCGCGGGACACGACCTTCGCCGACGTCGTCGGCACACGGCTCGGCATGTGCGGGCTGGAGTACTTCGCCCACCCCTGGGAACTAGGCGCCCGGCGGGCGAAGGAACTGCTGCTGACCGGCGACTCCATCGACGCCGACGAGGCGTACCGCATCGGCATGGTCAGCAAGGTCTTCGATCCCGATCGTCTGGCGGACGACACGCTCGCCTTCGCGCGACGGCTGGCTGCCGTCCCCACCGTGACCGCGCTGCTGATCAAGGAGTCGGTCAACCAGACCGTCGATCAGCAGGGTTTCACCAACGCCCTCGCCTCCTGCTTCACCCTGCACTCGCTCAACCATGCCCACTGGGCCGAGGTGAACCCCGACGGGCTGCCGCTCGGCACCGAGGAGGCGGGCCTGCCCGGTCGGCGGGAGGCGGGACCGATTCCGCCGGCCCGCAAGAACGAGGCCAGGGCGGCAGGCTGATGGACCTGGCGAGCACACCACGTACCGAGGCGTTCCGGTGCGGCGTGCGGCGCTTCCTCGCCGAGCACCTGCCGCCGGGCTGGCGCGGCCTCGGCGCGCTCAGCGTCGCCGAGCGCGCGCGTTTCACGCCACGATGGCGGGAGACGCTGCGCGAGCACGGCTATCTGGGCGTCGCGTGGCCCGAAGAGTACGGTGGCGCGGGCCTTTCGACGCTGGAGCAGAGCGCGCTTCAAGAGGAGTTCGTCCGCGCGGGCGTGCCACTGCTGCCGTTGCCGACCGATCCGTTCGGGTTCTCGCTGATAGGGCCGACGATCTTGCGCTGGGGCACCGAGGAGCAAAAGCGCCACTTCATTCCCCGCATCCTGTCCGGCGAGCACCGCTGGGTCCAGGGCTATTCCGAGCCCGACGCGGGCAGCGACCTGTTCGCGTTGCGCACGTCCGCCCGCCTAGTGGACGACGCCTGGGTCGTCAACGGTCAGAAGGTCTGGCAGACGGCCGGCGACTCCGCCAACTGGATCTTCGTACTGGCCCGGACCGAGCCGTCCGCCGCCAGGGCCCGTGGGCTGTCCTTGCTGCTGGTCCCGATCGAACAGCCCGGCGTGGAGGTCCGGCCCATCCGCACGCTGACCGGCGAGGCCGAGTTCTGTGAGGTGTTCTTCACCGACGCGCGGACGGACGCCGGCCATGTCGTCGGGGCACGCGGCGACGGCGCCAAGGTGGCGTTGACCCTGCTCGGCTACGAGCGGGGTGCCGCCTCCGGCGCCCTGTACGCGGGATACCGGGTCGAACTGGAGCGACTGATCGAGCTGATCCGGTCGCGCGGGCTGGACGCAGATGCCGGCGTCCGCCGACGGCTGGCCTGGTGCTGGTCGAAGGTCGAGATCCTGCGGGTCCTCGGCCTCAAGACCCTGGCCTCGGTGCAGGCGGGGGCCACCCCGGGACCGGAGTCGTCGATCCTCAAGCTGTACGCCGCGGAATACCATGCGCGGATCACCGAACTGGCGCTGGACCTGCTGGGTTCCGACGCGATGGTACGGTCGGGCGACCCAGGGGCCGCCAAGATCGGCGTGGACCCGCTGGGCACCCCCAACAGCCCCTCGGCCTGGCAGCACGCCTTCCTGACCGCCCGCGCCGGGACGATCTACGGAGGCTCCAGCCAGATCCAGCGCACCACCCTGGGCGAACAGGTTCTCGGGCTTCCCCGTGAGCCCCGCCCGGAAGGCGGCAGGACATGAGGTTCGGACCGAACGAAGAGCAGGCCGCCCTGCGAACCGCGATCCGGGAGATGCTGGCGGAGCACGCGAACGCCGCGCGCGCGGCCTACTCGCGGCCGGACTCCCGCCTGTGGGAACGGATGACGGGCGAGCTCGGACTGACAGCCGTGGGCGTGCCCGAGGAGTACGGCGGGACGGGAGCGAACTTCACCGACGTCGCCTTCGTCCAGGAGGAACTGGGGCGGGCACTGGCCCCGGTGCCGTTCTTCTCCTCAGTGGTGCTGGCGACCCGCGTCCTGCTGGAGTCGGGCGACGCTGGGATCCTGCTGCCTGACATGGTGGCTGGCAAGGTACTCGCCACCGCGGCGCTGGTCGAGGCTGCGGGAGATTGGACGTTCGCCGAGCTCTCCACCACTGCGCGACCGGATGGGGATCGCTGGATCCTGAACGGCGAGAAGCACTTCGTCACCGACGGCACAACGGCGGACGTGCTCCTCGTCCTGGCGCACGCACCGCAGGGTCCCACCCTCTTCGCGGTCCGCGTGGCGGCGCGTGTCGCGATGGACGCCCTGGACGCCACCCGCCCGCTCAGCACGGTAATCCTCCGCGGATCCTACGGCGACCTGGTCGGCCCGCCTGGTGGCGCGCTGCCCGTGCTTGACCGGGCGTTGCGCGCGGCCTCCATCGCGCTGGCCTGCGAGCAGGCCGGAGGCGCGGCCGCCTGTCTGGACATGGCCGTCGCGTACGCCAAGACTCGCGAACAGTTCGGCCGCCCGATCGGCTCGTTCCAGGCGATCAAGCATCTGCTCGCGGACGTGCTGGTGGACAACGAATCGGCCTCCGCCGCCGCCCTCTACGCGGCCTGGGCGCTCGACCACGCGCCCGGTGAAGCTCCCGCACTGGCCAACCTGTGCCAGGCGTTCAACTCGGACGCCTATGTCGCAGCGGCGAAGGCGAACATCCAGGTCCACGGCGGGATCGGATTCACCTGGGAGCACGACGCACACCTGCACCTCCGACGGGCCATCTCTGCCCGGGCGCTGCTCGGCCCGCCGGAGGCCCACCGCGAGCGGATCGCCGACCGCATCCTCAGCGCACCGACGGGAGAATCACGATGACAGCACCCGGTCACGGCATGACCATGAGCGACCTGGTCGCCAGGCACGCCCGAACCCGTCCCGACGCGGAGGCCCTGGTCGACGAGCGGCGCCGGCACACGTACCGCGAACTGGACGGGCGGGTGAACCGGCTGGCCGCCGCACTCGCGGCGCGCGGGGTGGGCAAAGGCGACCGGGTCGCGGTCCTCGGGCTGAACGGCGTCGAGGTCGTCGAGTCCTGGCTGGCGACCCTGCGACTGGGAGCGATCGCGGTGCCGGTCAACTTCCGGCTGGTGGCCGACGAGATCGCCTATGTGCTGCGCGACAGCGGCGCGAAGGCCCTGGTGTCCGATCTGGCGTTCGCGCCGGCCGTCGACCTGGCCCGCGGTTCAGCGCCGTCGGTGACGTCGGTCATCACGATCGGCGGCGACTACGACGACGTCCTGGCAGCGGCCGTGGACGAGACCGTGCCCGGCGGCGCGCACGACGACGATCCTGCGTTCATCATGTACACCTCAGGGACGACCGGCGCGCCCAAGGGCGCCGTGCTGACCCACCGGAACCTGCTGCTGCACGCGTTCAGCTCGATCGTCACGCAGGGCGGCACCGAGCCGTACGCCGTGTGGATGTCCGCGGCGCCGCTGTTTCACATCGCCGGCCTGTCGGGGCTGCTGCCAGTGTTCATCATCGGAGGCAAGAGCATCATCCCGCCGTCCGGTGGCTTCGACCCGGAGGCCACCGTCCGGACCCTGGACGTCGAGGGCGTCACGTCGTGCTTCATGGTTCCCGCCCAATGGCAGGCGGTCTGCTCGGTGCCCGGCCTGGACGGGCACGACCTGTCACGACTGCGGCGCATCTCCTGGGGGGCGTCGCCGGCCTTCACCTCCTTGCTCCAGACGATGATCGACAAGTTCCCGCAGGCCGACGTGTGCAGTGCGTTCGGCCAGACGGAATGCAGTCCCGTCACCACACTCCTGCGCGGTGAGGACTCGCTACGCAAGATCGGCTCCGTCGGCACCCCGATCCTCAACGTCGAGGTGCGCGTCGTGGACGATGCGATGAACGACGTACCCCGGGGTGAGATCGGCGAGATCGTCTACCGCAGCCCCATGGTCATGAAGGAGTACTGGAACAATCCCGCCGCGACGGCGGAGGCCTTCCAGGGCGGCTGGTTCCACTCCGGCGACCTCGTCCGCCAGGACGACGAGGGCTACTTCTACGTGGTCGACCGCAAGAAGGACATGATCATTTCCGGCGGGGAGAACATCTACTGCGCCGAGGTCGAGAACGCCTTGGCCGATCACCCCGGTGTCGCCGAGGTGGCCGTCGTCGGCGTGCCCCATCCCCGATGGGGCGAGACACCGCTGGCCGTCATCGTCCCCCGCGACCCGGCCTCGCCTCCCACCCCGGCCGAGATCGAGGATTACAGCAGGGCCCGCCTGGCTGCCTACAAACGTCCGCGCCACGTGCTGATCGTGGACGCGCTCCCCCGGAACCCCAGCGGCAAGGTCGTCAAGACCCAGCTGAGGGAACGCCACGCACGCGCAGGGTGCCGCGGCGTGGACGCATGATGGTCCCGCGGTGAGCACCGCGGCGGGCGGCATCTCCGGCCGGGCCGTCGCGGGCGCGCCTGGACGGCCGGCCATTCCGCGCGATTTCACGGAATGGCCGGCCGCCGAGTGTGTGCTCAGTTGAGGTAGATGTTGGGTGGTTGGGGGTTGCTTGCAGCCCACGCTTGTTACCGCTGGGACCCCACAGGTCGTGGACACCACTGATGTGGGACGAGGTCGCGGTGCCGTACTGGCTGAAGACGATCCAGTTCACCGGCTTGTAGTACACGTGGCTTGCGTCCGGGGTGGTGAAGCGAGCCGGTGTAGCGGTAGTAGCTGCGGCTTCCCGGCGGAGGGAGCAGCGCCTGGAGGTTGACGGCGAAGACGTTCTTGGTCGCGCCCACGGTGCTGGGCGGCTCGTGCAGGAGGTGGTCGTGTTCCGACCATCCGTTGTCACCGGTGTTCAGCAGCACGGACAGGACGACGTAGCCGAGGGCGGGGCCGTCCAGTTCGTGGACCAGGTGGGCCTCCAGCGGGGAGAAGCCCGGCTGAGAGGCGAACTTGTGCTCGGCGAGGCCGTGGTAGTGCACGTTCTTCAGCGTGTAGGTCTGGTTGCCGAAGACCACGTGTGACGGGGTGGAGCCGGTTGGCGTGATGGGGGTGAATCTGAGGTCGTCGTGGTCGCTGGGAGTTCCCCCGGTCGGCGCCTTGTCGTCGAGGGAGACGATTCCGTCGACGCTGAGGGCGTAGACGACGCTGAGCGCGGGCGCGCCATCAGGACAGGCGATCGAGGCGTCGATCACAACGGGACTGCTGACGGCCGAGTCGGTACCGGTGCCGGGGCAAGTGGGACTGTGCGCCTGCGCGCCGGCGGGGACCGCGACGAGGGCGAGGGGCATCGCTGCCGTTAATCGAGCGATCCGGGATAACAGGGTGCGAGAGCGTATGTGCGTCATTTCGACAGGAAGGGGGCGGTACGACAACCATAATTTACGATCTCGAAATTATCAATCAAGAAGGATCGCCATGAAATATACGACCAAACGTAAACGTCAGTTTACATTAATCGGGCGCTTCTGACGCCGACTCCCGGCCGGAGAGCGATCACCATGCCGATGACGCTGTCTGCTTCGGCGCAGCTACCGAGCATCCCGTCGGGCCACTTTCACGCACCGGCGGCACGACTGCCCCCTAGTGAAGCGGTTGCCCGCCTCGACGGCGGGCAACCGCATGCGGTCAGCAGAAGTACGCGCTGCCCTCAACCTTGAGCAGGTTGTCCCTGGACATCCACCCTGTCGTCCAGGTGCCTCCGATCCGGCCGAAGATCCATTCCTTGTTGTACCGGTTCTTCACCTTGCAGTGCGCCCAGAAGGTCTTCCCCTGATCGACCCGGGTCACGTTCGCACACTCCTGGGCCGGCGCGACCTTGAGGTTGTAGGTGCCCTTCAGCAGGAATTCTATGTCGGAGTTGTTCTGCACCGAGCGCGCGCTGCAAGGATTGGCGCCGACGTGAGCTGAATGCGGCGCGACTGCCGCACCGGCGGCAGGTGCGCCGGCAAGCAGCGTTGCGGTGAGCGTTACAGCGGTTACCGCCATTCCAGGCTGTCGTCGCATCGCGACTCCCTTTCTATTGTGGCCGGATTTGCGCTTGCAAAAAGGACTCTGAAGCGTTTTCAGGCAAAATATTTGCCGCATTGGCAAGAGGCGGGAGGAAAGCTTCGGCCAGGGGTCTGCTCGCGGACTCTCCGGCTTCACCTGGCCGCCTGGCTGTTGACAACGGACCTCCCGCCGTCTCAACTAGGTCATATGAACAGGTCGTCCGACCAGGAGACTGCATGAACATCGCCGAGCAGGGATTCACTGACGATCTCCACGGCTCGTACCGGCGCCTTCGGGAGCAAGCGCCGGCCTGCCCTGTCCACGCCGGCGCCGGCCAGGAGGTCTGGCTGATCACCCGATACGATGAGGTTCGGTCTCTGATCGCGGACAGCCGCCTCTCCAGCCAGGGCGAGGACGAAGAGGAAGACGGCGGCCTTGGGCTCTTCTTCACGCCGATCTCAGCCGGCATGGAGACCGCTGATCCGCCGAAGCACGAGCGACTTCGCGGATCGATCCGGACTCACTTCGGAGCCCGGGCGGTCGCATCCTGGCGGCCGGTGGCGGAGGAGGTCGCCGCGCGACTGGCCGCACGCATCGTCCCAGCGGGGAAGGCGGAGCTTGTTGAAGCGTTCGCCCGGCCGATGGCGCACGAGGTGATCTGCAGATTTCTCGGGCTGTCGCCGGAGGAGGTTGCCCGGCACGAAGGCAAGGCCCCGACCCTGGGGGTGGCGTGGCTGGAAAGGCTGGGTCCCTACCTGATCCGGGCGGCGCGCCAGGCGAAGGTGAGACCAGCTGAGGACGCGAGAGTCCTGGACGTCCTGGTGCAGCGTCAGCAGGAGGGCGTGATCAGCGAGGGCGAGGCTCTCACCAACCTCGTGCTCTTCCTCTCCGGACGGATTCTCGTCCAGGGCCTCATCGGCAACGGGATGCTGGCGCTGCTGGAGGACCCTGATCAGCTCCGCCTCCTTACTACCCGTCCAGAACTGCTGCCCTCCGCCGTTGAAGAACTCCTCCGCCATGCCGCACCGAACGAGCAGCAACTCGGCAGGATCGCGACCGAGGACGTGGACGTGGGCGGCGTGACGATTCCCAAGGGCGCCGTGGTGAGCCTCGCCATCGCGGCAGCGAATCGAGACCCACGCCGATTCCTCGACCCCGAACACCTGGACATCACCCGCTCGGGGACGCCTCATGTCGCCTTCGGCCATGGCCGACATTTCTGCCTGGGTGCGCACCTCTCGCGGGTGATCGCTCAGGTCGCGATCGAAACGCTTGTGCGAGAGCTTCCGGACCTGTCACTCGCCCGTAGGCCGCAGTGGCTGCCCCGCGAGTTGCCCGCACAGACGGTCTTGCACATGGTCCGCGAGCTGCCCGTGACGTTCACCGCTGCTGGAACCCACGGGGAGACCGGCCCCGCGCCCACGACATCTCCAACGTGAGAACGCCCGTGGCCTTCAAGGCACCCTTCGCCATCAGTCCTGCTCGTCCGGTTCTGCCCTGCGGGATCGGGACGGGCCAGCTCTCGATGTACTGCACGTACCGTCATCGTGGCGTGGGTCGCCATCGCCGTTCCACTTCACGACCGTGCTCAGCCTCGTCATGCTCTCGTACGGGCTCAAGAGGGCACCGCGATCGCCGACATGATCGCCATGACGGGCCGATCGAGCAAGCCTGACCAGTGCCATCAGACTGAAACGCCGGCTTGATGTCTTTGGTGGTGTCGGTTGACTGGCACGATGATCGAACTTCATGCCCGTCACCATTGACGCCGCCGACCCGTACGAGATCGCCAGCCCTTGGGAGATGGCGACGCGCCGGGCCACAACGCGGTCATGCTTCGGACCAAACAGGACCGTTCCGGCTGTTCATCCGCGTCCCTGAGGGCAAGAGCGTCAAGATGCGAGTGCGCCTCGACATCAAAGGGGTCCAGGGCAGAACTCGTGACCAGAAGGTCGAGCTACTGATCGAGCTGGGCGCGACCCTCTTCGATGACCTTCGCAATCCCGACAGCACCGGCTGGGTCACCATGCTCGACCCCGAAGAGCAACGAGACCTGCGCGGGCAGGCCTGCCGCTGAGGAGGAAGCCGCGGCGATTCGAAGAGCGATCACCGGCTGGATCGCGCTCGTGGCTGCATCATGACGGGGACCCGGTAGCAATGAAGAAATTTTCAACAAAGTTGCTTCTGACCTGCAATAACACAAGCTCCACCGACTAGCGTCTCGGTTTGATCACGGTGTTGGATCATGACGCTAAGGACGGTTTGCGGCTCGGGTGTCGGCCAGGGACTACGGCCGTACCTTCGCATCGTCAGCTCCGACGCCCGGGCCAGGCGCTCACCGCGGAGCAGGCCGAACTGCGTCACCGCCTGCAGAGCCAGCCCCACCCGAACGCGGAACTCCGATAGCGCACACGATCAGCCCCAGCGCCGCACAGGATGTCACGGCATCCTCGCCATCGATACGAGCCGCTCCCCTAAACGGGGTCAAAACACCAGGTCAGGAGGGATTACCTCCTCGCGCGGCCCGTCTCTGGCGTATACCGGCCGCCCCCTTGCAGAGGCGGAGGTAGTCGACGTAGATGCAGAAGATGAAGCTGGTCCAAGCCGCCATGAGCTTGGCCTGCACGGGGATCGGCGGGTTGTCGAGCAGGCTCGGGGTCTTCGTTCGGATGGTCATCGGTTCTTCTGTCGAGAGGAGCGGTCGTCCCCCGCCGGAGTGGCGCAGGTTCGGGCGTGAATACGCACGGATGGTGGAATCCGAGGCTGTGTGGTTGCATCCCCGGGCAGCCCGCCACGGAGTCCTCGCCAGCGTGCGCAAACCTCGGCGCCGCCCTCATCTCGGTCACGACCGGACGAGGCGCACGCCGGTCGCGAGCAGCCAGACGAGCCAGGCGACGGACCCTAGGAGCCCGACGAAAATCAGCGGCGAGCCGTCGGCGATCGCGAGGTTGCCCAGCCCCGCGGCGAGCGGCAGGCTCCCGCCCACCATGCCCAGCAGGCGCTGCCAAGCCGGAGTCAGCCCGCTCGCGTGCGCGGCGAGGGCCGAGCCGATGCAGGTGGCGCCGAGCATCGGCAGCGCCAGCGCGAACGCCGCCGCGTGCATCTGCCAGACGAGCCCGAACGCGGGCGTCGGCTCGGCGAGCCCGCCGGCGGAGAGCGCGAGCCCGATCTGCAGGACGTTGACAAGCACGAAGATCGCCGACAGCGTCGCGCCAGCGGCCAAGGCGAGGCGCGACCAGTCAGCGCCCGCTCCGCCGCGCCGCTCCACGAGGCCGTGCAGGCCCGTCACGAACACGAGCAGCAGCGGCAGGTACAGGGCTACCAGACCGGACACGATCGCGACCGCGTCGCGGTTGGCCGCGTAGTAGGCCAGCACTTCCTCGATCGGAGCGCCGTAGGGCAGCGCGCCCGTTACCGCAAACAACACGTTCTCTATCACCACCAACACCGCGAACGCGATCGCCGCGGCACCGACGAGCCGGCCTCGAACGAACCGCCTGCGGGCCGGCGTGGTGGCGGTGTTCTTCGGTGATCTCATCTCTTACTCCTTCGGTGCGGTCGGACGACCGGCGGGTTGTCGAGCAGGTTCGGGGTTTTCGTTGGGATGGTCATCGGTTCTTACTTTCGAGAGGAGCGGTTCGTCCGCCGGAGCGGCGGCAGGTTTGGGCGTGCACACGCACAGGTTGGGTCGTTCTCGTCGGTGCGGTCGTCAGACGGTGACGACGACCTTCCCTCGGGTGTGGCCGGCCGCGACGTGGCGGAGGGCGTCGGCTGCTTCGTCGAGGGGATACGTACGGTCGATGGCGGGCGTGACCTGCCCGGTCGTGAGCAGGTCGGCCAGGGTGAGCAGGTCCTGGCGCTTCCCGACCGACGTGAAGGGCTTCAGCCGCTGACGGGTGAACCCGGACAGCACGCGCGCTTTGACGATCCGGCCGAGGGGGCCGAGCCAGCGGCCGCCGCGTCCGCTGTTGGGGATGAGGGTGCCGGTGGGCGTCAGCGTTCGGCGGACAGCCGCCAGGGGCTGGGCTTCCACGTTGTCGAGGATGACGTCGTAGCGCTTCTCGGTGCGGGTGAAGTCGGTTTCGGTGTAGTCGACGACGTGGTCGGCGCCGAGCGACCGGACCAGGCCGACGTTGCGGGTGCTGCACACACCCGTCACCTCGGCGCCGAAGGCCTTGGCGATCTGTACGGCGAAGGAGCCCACGCCGCCCGACGCGCCCGTGATCAGCACCGTCTGGCCCGGTCGAACGTTCGCGATGTCACGCAATGCCTGCAACGCCGTCATGCCCGATGTGGGCACCGCTGCCGCGTCCACGTCCGACAGGTTGGCAGGCATGGACACGAGGTGGTCCGCCGGGACGCAGGCGTACTCCGCGAGCGTTCCTGTGGTGCTCCAGCCGAACACCTTGTCGCCGGGTCGGAGAGCGGTGACGTCCTTCCCGACCGCCGCCACCACGCCAGCGAGGTCCCTGCCAGGAATGCCGTGGCGCGGCCGGCCGAGCCCGAACACCAGGCGCACCACGTACGGCTCACCGGTCATGACGAAGTAGTCGCCAGGATGTACTGAGGTCGCGCCCACCTGGACGAGCACATCGCCTCGACCGGGCAGCGGTAGCCCGACCTCGGACGGCTTGAGCACTGAGGGCGGGCCGTAGCGGTGCTGGACGGCGGCCCGCATCGTCGCCGCCCCGGCCGGACTCGCCGCCGGCACCAGGCCGTCTCCGGTATTCGATCGCTGTTCGATCCCCACGGAAGCCTCCTCCTCCGAGCCGCGCGCTCGCTGGCTCGTACACCGTACGTCGTACGCCGTACGAGTGCGTCTGCTGTACTATGTTCGTACGCTGTACGAATTGTCAATCTGTACGAGCACAAGCGAGGAGACCCGTGTCCGGGAGGGAACGAAGGCAGATCGCGTCCGACGCGGGGCTGAGCAAGCAGCGGGTGGTGGTGGAGGCGGTCCGGCTCGCCGACCGCGAGGGCGTCGACGGGCTGAGCATGCGCCGGCTGGCTCGCGCGCTCGGCGCGGGCGCGATGTCGCTCTACTACTACGTGGCGAGCAAGGACGAGCTGCTGGACGCCATGATCGACGTCGTGTTCGAGGAGATCGAGCTCCCGCCCGAAGGGGTCGACTGGCAGTCGGCGATGCGACGGCGGGCGGTATCCGCCCAACAGGTTCTCGCACGCCACCCGTGGGCGAACGGCCTGATGGAGTCGCGGACATCGCCCGGGCCCGCGAACCTCCGCCACCACGAAGCGGTCACCGCCTGCCTGCGGAGGGCCGGCTTCTCGGCCTTGATGGCGACGCACGCCAACTGGTTGCTCGACAGCTATGTCTACGGTTTCGCCCTGCAGGCGGCCAGCCTGCCGTTCGACACCGCCGATGAGTTCGCGGACATGGCCGAGGACGTCTTCCTGCCCCAGCTCCCTCCTGACGAGTTCCCCTACCTCAACGAGTCCGCCGCGGCGCTCGTCTCTGCCGGCTTCGACCCGGCGAAGGAGTTCATCTTCGGCCTCGACCTCGTCCTAGCCGCTCTCGAGCCCTTGAGGGGGCCAGACCAAGTACGAGAGAAAGGGGCAGCGTCCCCTCCCACTCGGAGAAGTTCCTGATCAGTGGGTACGGCGGCGGGCTGCCAGGACCTCGGTGGCCTTGGCGATGGCTTCGGCACCCATTTGACGTCGCGCATGGCGGTGCGGGGGTTCTTGTGGCGGGCCTTGCCCAGGATGAGCTGCAGCGGCACCTCGGCGTCGCCGAGGTGGGTGGCGGCGCTGTGGCGTAGTTGGTGCAGGTCGAGGCCGGCGTAGGTGGCGAGCAGGACGCGTGCGCGGTCGTCGCCGAGGCGGGCGCGGCCGGTGTGCGGGCAGATGTCGGCGGCGGCCGGGCGGCGGGCTGGGACGGGGCCGCGTCCGGACAGAACAGCGGGCCGTGGGTGCGCGTGCTGCCGTCCGGTAGGCGGGGCAGGCGGTGGGCGGTGCCACGGTCCCAGTACACCCACCCGGTCGCGCCGACCTTGGAGCGGACAGGGGCGCGGCAGTGTTCCAGGTCGAGGTCTTCGACGTTCAGCGCCAGGATCTCCGCGGCCCGGGCGGCCGTCTCGTACAGCATCCGCCACAGCGTCTTCTCCCGGAGCGGGATGTCGCGGCGCGACAGCAGCCGCTGGATGGTGGTCTTGGCGACCGCGCGGGTCTCGTCGGCGCTTTCCTTGCGGCGTTCGACGTCGGCCGGGACCGACGGGGCAGGCCAGTGCTTCTTGGTGCGGCACCAGGCGAGCCAGGAGGTGACGGCGGCGCGGTTGCACCAGGTCGCCGGCGCGCTGATACCCCACTGCTCGGTGAGCGCGGCGCCGATTTCGGCGTCGGTGACGTCAGCGAGCGGCCGGTCGCGGCCAAGGAGGGTGGTGACGCGGTCGATGGCCAAGGCGTAGGCGCGATGGGTGTGGGGGTTGGCCGTGTGCGGGGTGGCCAGGAAGGCGTCGGCGGCCACAGCGAGGCTGACGCCTTCACCGCGAAGGGCGGTGATCTTCGGCGCGGCGCTCATGCCGCCCGCCAGGTGACGCCTTCGGCGATGTACCGGATAACGCGCCGGAGTAGCACACCGTCCCGGCGGAAGGTTCTCCTGGTCGCCAGTCCGCCATGATCGCTCATGTACGTGATAGTTAGCGATTATCACGTACATGAGCGTGACCCGGGATGGGATCGAGAACCGGTCTGGCCTGCCTGGAGGCCTCACGCCCCGCTGAAGGCCTTTGCCTTACTCGGCCACGGGTGCACGGGCGTTCCGGTCGGCGTGATTCTGCTGCCACTGCTCCATGATCTGCCGGAGGGGCGTGTTCACCAGGAGCAGGAACTCGGCGGCCACGCCGAAGCGGGCGCCGGCCGGGGTCGCGGCCCCGAGGATCTGGGCCGCGCGCGCGTGGCGCCCCATCGCGGATCTGGCCGGCACGGAGAGTCGAGATCGACGCAACCTTAAGTCATGGGCGGGGCCGGAGCAGTGTCCGCATGTGAGGCCGCTGTTCCCCTGGCACTACTGATCAGCGCGCGGCGGCCGTGGCCCCGGTCGCCGCGATGCGCAGCGCCGCGACGAGTTCGCGGTAGAGCTCGTCGGCGGCCAGCAGCTCCTCGTGGCGGCCCTGGGCGCGGACGCGTCCGCCGTCCATGACGACGATGCTGTCCGCGTCGATCACGGTCGACAGCCGGTGGGCGATGGTGATGACCGCGCCCGACCGCGCGCGTGACCGTACGCAGTCCTGGACCGCGGCCTCGGTGATGCCGTCGAGCTGGGCCGTGGCCTCGTCCAGCAGGAGCACGTCGGGGGTGCGCAGCAGGGCGCGGGCGAGCGCGATGCGCTGACGCTCGCCGCCCGACACCTGGGTGGACGACAGGGGCGTGTCGAGGCCGTCGTCGAGCGTGGCGACCTTGTCGGCCAGCCGCACCTCGGCCAGCACCCGGTGGAGCTCCTCCTCGGTGGCGTCGGGGTGGGCGAACAGCAGGTTGTCGCGGACCGTGCCGGGCACGATCGGCGTCTCCTGCTCGACGTAGGCCAGGCGCGCCCTGATCTGGTCGCGCCCGTACTCCTGGTACGGGCGGCCGTCGAGCAGCAGCGTGCCGTCGCCGGGTTCGAGGAAGCCGAGCAGGAGCGAGAACAGCGTCGTCTTGCCCGCCCCCGACGGGCCGACCACGGCGAGGTGGCCGTGCCTGGGGATGACCAGGTCGACGTCGCGCACGGCGGGCCCGGCTCCCGGCGCGTACGCGGCGGTGACAGCGCGCAGCTCCAGGACGGGACCCCGGCCGGTCGCCGGGGGCAGGTCGCGGCGCGTGGCGCTCACCGGGGGCTCGGCCTCCATGGCGTCCAGCTCGCGGATGCGGGTCGCGGCGGCGACGCCCGACTGCAGCGCGGTGAGGTTCTGGCTCAGCTCGGTGATCGGCTCCATGAGGCCGAACGCGTACAGCAGGAACGCGATGAGGCTGGACACCTCCAGACTGCCGGCGCCCACCCGCCAGGCGCCGACGGCGAGGATCAGGATGATCGCGAGCTGGAGACCGGACCAGGCCACGGTCCACGCGGTGGCCTCGGCGCGCACGGCGCGCACGCCCTGCTCGGCCGAGGCCCGCGCCTCGGCGAGAATGCGGTCGCCCTGTCGCTCCTCGGCGCGGACGGCCTTGACGGTCCTGATGGCGCGCAGGGTGCCTTCGAGGACGCCGCCCATCCTGCCGACGTGTTCCTGGGCCCGGGCCTGCGCCTTGGCGATGGCGGGCATGAGCAGCGCGAACAGCAGGACGACCGCTAGCACCGCCGCCGCGGTGACGCCGAGCAGGGCCAGGTCGAGCACGCCCATCAGGACGAGCGTGCCGACCAGCATGACGGCTCCGTTGATCAGTCCGATGACGCTGGAGGTGGCGGCCTCGCGCAGCAGCACGGTGTCGGAGGTCACGCGGGTGACCAGCTCGCCGGGTGAGTGCCGGGTGAGGGCGGGCACCTTGGCGCGCAGGAAGCGGCGCACCATCGAGTCGCGGGCCTCCAGGACGACGCGCTCCCCCAGCGAGCCGAGCATGGTCCACTGCCAGCGCCCGATGGCGGCGCCGACGACCATCAGGACGAGCAGCGCGGTGATGGGCCCGGCCAGCGAGCTGCCGGTGCCGAGCGTGTCGAGGACCCACTTGGTGACCATCGGGGTCGCCAGTCCGAGCGCCGACCCGAGCAGCGCCAGCACGAGTCCGGACAGCAGCGTGCGCGTGTGCGGCCGGGCGAAGGACCACAGGATCCGGAATGAGTCAGCCATGACATTTATGGAACACGACTGTTCCGTTCTCGTCAAATTCGTTCCGTTCCGGGTTAGGGAGTACCGTAGACGCATGGACGTTCTCACGGGCACCCGGGCGCGGACCCGGCGCGCGATCCTCGACGCCGCGGTGGCGGTCCTGTCGAAGAACTCGGGCGCTTCGCTGGCCGACGTGGCCACCGAGGCCGGGGTGGGGCGGACCACCATCCACCGCTACTTCCGCGAGCGCTCCGACCTGCTGGCGGCGCTCAGCGTCTACCTGCTCGAACGCATCGAGACCGCCACCGAGCGGGCCCGCCTCGACGAGGGGACGGCCCTGGAGGCGCTGGAGCGGGTGTGCCAGGAATACTTCGAGCTGGGCGACGGCCTGCTGTTCGCCTTCGACAACCCCCAGCTCACCACCTGGGAGGGATGGGACGAGGAGACCGACGCCGACCGCGCGCTCACCCGGCTCGTCCAGCGCGGTCACGCCGACGGGAGCTTCGATCCCGGCCAGCCGGCGGAGTGGGTGACGCAGATGCTGTGGGCCATGCTCTACACCGCCTGGCAGCACACCCGCGACCAGGGCGCTCCCAAGCATTCCTCGCTGGAGCTGTGCCTGCGCAGTCTCAGGAAGTGCGTAGCGCCATGAAACCAGGCGCCACGCCCTATCGTGGCGGTCTTGCAGGTGGGCTCTTCGCAAGGCCGGGCGGCGGGCACCGATCATCAGGCCGAGGCGAGCTTTTGTGACGGCAGCGTCACGAACGACTCCTAAGGTGATCTTTTGCTCGTGCTGGCTGCAGCTGAGCGCTATGCCGCGCCCAGACACGTCGGTGCCGAGTGCGTCCTCAGTGCGCCACGAGCGCGCGGGCCCCCTCTCGGTCGATGGCCACAGTGACCCGGCAGTGAGGACGTCCGATGGCCTTGTATGACGAGATCACCCAGCTCCCCGGCAGCGGGTTCGCGACCAGGCGCTCCCAGGCACGGTCTGGGGCGCAGGCGACGCAAACGGCCTCTCTCATGCTGGGCATGCGGGCGCGCCGATCCCGAGGATCCCACGCCGTCACCGGACTATTCTCTTCCAGCGTCGTCACCCCATGCCTCTGCCGTGGCGCCGGCCGCACGCGGCGGTCAGCGCTGGCATGACAGCAGCAGCATCAGGTGCGCGGCGAAGGGGGCGCAAGCGTCAATCGTGATGTCGACCGGATCCAGGCCCGGGCGATCCGCCGACGCCTGCGCGTGTCGCTGGCTCCGGTCACCTGCCGGCGGTGCCTGCGTATCATTCAGCGCCGGCAGATGCCGGTGCTGGTGCACGACACGCTGTTCTGATTCGCCTATTACCTGGGACAGGCGTCGGCGGCCGCGTTCCTGGATTCGATGGCGCTGGCGGCGGCGTGCTGGATGAGTACGAGCCTACGGGCGGTTGCGGGCCGGTCCCCGGCCGCGACGGCTTGTTCGTATTCGGTGATGAGCGCGGCGTATTCGTCTGCCTTTTTGAGCAGGGCGTGGGCGCACTGCTGGAGGAAGAGGATGTTGGCTTCGGCCTGGTCGAGCTGGTCGAGCGTCGTGCGGGCGGTGGCGCGGTCGTCGTCGATGATCTGCTGGAGCGTTACAGCCGATTCGTGCATGAGGGGACTTTCTGGATGTTCGTGTGCAGATGGGTATCGTCCCGCCAGTCACAGGAGAAGTCACGCACACGATCAGTTGCGAATCGGTTTCGGATTTGAGCAGGGGTGAGCTGCCCGCCTCTGGCTCCTGCCCACCCTCGGAGGCACAGCAGGTCGAAAGCCTGCCAAAAGCGCTCCGAGGTTCGATGGCCTCATCCGAACCCGGTTCACCACCAGGAGATCAGATGCCTCGCCTGCGCACCTTCGCCTACCTCGCCGCATCCGTCGCCCTGGCGGCCAGCACGGCCGCCGCACCAGCCAGCGCCGCCGCGCACAGCAGCGCCTCGTCCTGCTACACCACCACCAACAAGACCGGCGAATACGGCACGGTCGCTCTGAAGTGCACCACCAGATGGACGTTCCAGGTCGGCACCTGGTGCTACGAGCGCAACAACAGCGACTCCGACCGCACGCGCATCTACGGGGGGATCGCCAAGGGCCCCACCCAGGCCTCCATGGCCGTCTGCCGCGGCAACTACCCCTACCGGATCGGCGACGGCTACGTCTACGACGTGCTCTCCGGCTAGCAAGCGGCCAACCCGTCCTCCGCCCCGGCGCCAAGGCCGGGCATGAGACAGGCCCCCGGTCCGGAGGGGTCCGAGGGCCTGTCCTGTCCGCCGCCGGATCAGGCCGCGAGTCCCTTCTCAGCGGCGGAGTCTCAGCAGCTCACGCATTGGCGGCCGGCTCCTTCGGCCACACCGTCGTACCGTCGTAACGCTTGGCGACGGCCTCGGCCGTGGTCTTACTCGTCGAGTTGTCGACGACCTTGCCGTCAGCGCTGACGACCTCGAACTGCTGGCGGCCCTTGCCGCACCCGCAACCCATTACGCGGCCTCCCCCTTCATGGTCTCCATCTTGTCCGTCAGGTTGGCGGCGATCTGTGCCCGCGCTGGCGCCAGCCGTTCGGCCAGCGCGGCTATCTCAGCCTGGCGCTTCGCGCGGCGTTCCATCTCCTCGGCCACCCCGGCACCAGCGCGGCCGCCGGCACGGCCACGTCGATCGCCTGTGACGTGCGAGCATGCAGCCGTTCCCGCCGGGCTGTTTGGAGAAGAAGGCATGACCCGCTTCCGCTCGGTCCCGCTCCCTCCCGGTCCGCACTATCACCCCGCCCCGCCGGGACCGACACGGCGGCATGTCGCCCGCGTAGCTGCTCATGCAGGCCGCCCGATTGTCCTGGGAGATCCGCAACGTGCTGCAGCTGATCAACGGCATGCGGCTCAACCTCAGCGAGGAACTCCATGTCCACAGCGAGGCCAGCGCCATGCTACTCAACGCCGCCCACGCCACCGCTGTCATGGAAGCCCGGCTGCCGCTGGCGCCCGCCGGGGGCACCGACAAGCCCCGGGCCCGCTCCCGGCCACGTCACCAGCATCGACATCGACCCGGCCCTCACCAACCGGGCCGAGCGGCGCCTGCTCGCCGACGGCCGCACGAACGTCACCCTGACCGCCGCCGACGGCGGCACCAGCACCGCCCCCCAACCGGTCAACCGCATCATCGCCTGGGCAACCCTGGAACACATCCCGCTCTGCGTGGATGCGCCAGGCGGCGCTGGGCACGACCGCGGTGGTCCCGGTCCAGGTGACCGATCTGGTCAAGACGTTCCTCGTCGTCCGCGCTCACCTCTGCGACGGGCAGAAGCTGTCGGCCGACCGGCTCATGCAGGCCGGGTTCGTGGCAGCTACCTCCCAGCTCCTGGACCAGTGGATCGTCCCGCCCCGGGGGGTGGACGCCCTGGCCCACGACGACGACGGGCAGCCATGGTGGCTGTCGTCGGCCTGGCTGCGCACCCCCCTGGAGCGGGTGAGGCCAGCAGCCACCTGCTCAAGCAGGTGCAGACGGCAGGCCGCTCCACGAGCGGCCCGCTGCGGGAGGAGGAGAACGCGGCCGACTTCTACGCCTATCTGCTGGCCACGCGGCCCACCGCCCTGACCACCGCCGCGCTCGGCGTCCCGGTGTGGCGCATCGGCGCTAGCACGCCCACCGGCATCGCCCTCGTCACCCCAAGCCGGGCCGACCAGCACCTGTCCGCCGGCGACGACAGCGCCACCGGCCTGCTCGCCGAGTGGGCCCGCGAGTGGCGCGGCCACGGCCGCCCCGGCCTCGACCGGATCCGCCCCGAGCTGCACCGTGACGGCCGAGGCTGGACGGTGCGCCCTGTTCTGGACGCCGCCGCCCGCTGAATCGCCACCGGCCGAGAGGATAGCTGCGCGGCCGAGGCTCTGTCCGGCAGAGGCCCTTCCGAGAGGGCCCTGGCCGACAGGGCCCTGGCCCACGCCATCCCCCGGCCGACGATCGCGGCCGGCGCCAGCACCGAGGACGTCCGACGCCGGCGCGACTACATCGAGCAATTCCCGGGAAACTCTCACCCAGACATGAACCCATCAGACGCAGACCAGCAGCGCACCTTCGTAGAGCCGGAAATCTATTACGCCCAGCTCGCCGCGGTGCACGTGGCCACGGGCGCGCTCATCATCGACCCAGCCGGCCGCGTCCTGGTGGTCAAGCCGTTCTACCGGCCGCACTGGCAGTTGCCCGGCGGGATGGCCGACGAGGGCGAGCCGCCCGAGGTCGCGTGCGCGCGCGAGCTGGACGAGGAACTGGGCCTGCGCGTGGAGGTGGGGCGGCTGCTCGTGGTCGACTGGGCGCCGCCGTCCGGCCACCGGGCTCGGCCCCTGATGTACCTGGTGTTCGACGCGGGCACCATGGACGAGCCTGATCTCCGGCTGCAGCACGCCGAGCTCGACGACGCGACGTTCTTCCCGCCTGAGGAGGCGGCGGCCCGGCTGGCGGAGGCGGACGCGGCCCGGGTGCCGGCGGCGCTGGCCGCGCGGGAGCACAGCACCACCGTCTACCGGCCGTCGAGTGGCTGAGCCCGGCGGTGCCGCTGGTGCAGACGGCCGACCTCAACCAGGGTCAGCTTCGATGTACATGCTCGGGCAGATCTGACTAACGTCGTCGCCGTGATGACGGACGGAACTTCAGCGGCACCGGGCCATTTCCGTGACGGACCCGACGCCGGGGACCTGACAGCGGTACGGCATGAGTTCGGGCTGGGCGAGATCCAGGAGGTGACGTTCCTCGCCGAGGGGCTGATGAACCGTAACTGGCGCCTGGACACCGACGCAGGGCTGTACGCGCTCCGCGTCCAGATCACCAACCGCGACGCTGACGGCACCGCCCGGTCCTCAGCACTTGTCGGAGCGGTACCCCACCATCTACAGCGTGATGTTCCTCCAGCTGTACAACCACATGCTGGAGCAGCTACCGGCGCGCCACTGCGCGAGCGAGACCTGCCAGAACATGTTCGTGCACCAGCGCGGCCGCAGCGTGTACGGGTTCCAGCGCAGCCGGGGAGTGAAGTACTGCTCGACGAACTGCGCGTGCGCAAGCCGCCCGGGAACTGCGTCGGCGCAAGCGGGCCACGGCGTAGGCCCGCAGCCTCAACCATCGCCCGGACATAGCTGTGCCCCGGCTGCGTGCTATGCAGAGGCATGACCGGGGCTTATGACTCGACCGTACCACCCGAAGCGCCGACAGGAAACCGGAAGGCGACCCCGTATGCACAACACCGAGGCCAGGCGGCTGAGCAATCTGCTGTCTCCCCTGCGTCTGGCCGAGTACGAAGTGCGGTGCGGGGGCGATCCGGTCGCCGCGCTCCGGCTGCACTGCTGGAACACCGAGATCAGCGAGGCGTTTTACGGTCCGCTGCAGTACCTGGAGCTGGCCATGCGCAGCACCATGACGCGCGAGCTGGTGACACGCTTCGGCAGGGACGACTGGTGGGACGCGCCCGGCTCTCGCCTCAACTACATCGGCCAGCAGCGGGTCACCGAGGCCGAGACGAAACTACGCCGCACCGGCCAGAATCCGCCCCCGCATATGATCACCGAGGAGCTTCCGTTCGGGTTCTACGTCTCACTGCTCGGCTCCGGCAACGACTACGAGCGTCTATGGCGATCCGCCTTGCACAAGGCGTTCCCCGGGTACCGGGGGCTACGCAGGCACCTGCACCGAAAGGTCGACCACCTGCGCATCTTCCGCAACAAGATCGCGCATCACGGGCCAATCCACCACCGACACCTGGCTGCGGACCACGACGCGATCCTGGAGTGTCTGCATTTCATCGATGCTGGTCTGGCAAAGATGGTGGAGCGGCACAGCCGCGTGAGCGAAGTCCTTGCCCGCCGACCCTGACCCGGACGCCCCCGGCCAGACCGAGCAACTCGGTGGCAGTCCGCTCGCCCTGTTTCTCGTTGAGGTGAGCGCTGCGGGGGCTATGACCTCATCCGCCTTGACCGGCCAGCTTCGCTGGCCTCGAGGCGCACACCTACCGACCTTTGTCACGGCCCTGGTCCCGAACGGGTCGGTTCTCTTCCGGCGTGCCGCTCACACCGTGCCGTGAACGCGACATCCGCAGACTACGAGGCGAAGCCGATGACCAGCGAAGATGACGTGGGCCTGGCAGACCTTCCCGATGATCACCCCGCGCTACAAGCGGCGTTCCCACTGCCGAGAGTCACCACGTACCGGCATCTGACCACAGGCTGGATGAACCGGACTGGGAGATGATCGCCGGGCAGCACCGGTACGTGTTGGAGCGGATCCTGGCCATCCCCCTGCCACGGCCCACGACATCCAAGCAGCGTTATCGTTCGTGGCGACCTGTTCCATACCGGTGTGCCAGCCGATTCGGGTCGGTGGCGGTGGACTCCACCATCGTGCGGGCACACCAGCACGCAGCCGGGGCCCCAAAGGAGCACCGGGCAGGGCGCAGCCGGATCACGCCCCCGGCCGATCCCGCGGCGGGCTGACACGCAAGATCCACCTGGCCTGCGACGGTGCGGGCCGTTGACGTTCTGCCTGAGTGGCGGCAATGTCAACGACTGCACCCGCTTGGAGCAGGTCCTGGCCGCGATCCGGGTGCCCCGTCCAGGATCGGGCCGCCCGCGTGTCCGGCCCGATCACCTGGTGGCCGACATGGGGTTACAGCACCGACAAGATCCGTGCCTACCTGTGCGGGCGAGGCATCGCGCACACCATCCCCGAACGGGGTGATCAGATCGCTGCCCGCAGGCGACGCGGTTCCCTTGGGGGCTGCCACCGCGCTTCTACCGGGCCCTCAACGAGGGTCGCAACGTCGTCGAACGCTGCTTCAACCGGCTCGAGCAGTTCCGCGGTCTGACCATCCGCTACGACAAGACCGCGAGCTCCTACAGCGCCGTGCTCGCCATCGCCTGCATCCCGCCGGCTGGGGCGGGACCCAGGGATCGCGTACGCGTGACCGTAGACCACCGTCTTTTCGTGGAGCTGCGGTAACTCGTGCGGCGATGACATCCAACCGGCAAGGGGCGATCCTGATGGCGTTCAATACTCCCTCGGCTTCTTCAGGCTCCAGCGCCCCGACTGGTGATGCCGGGCTTCGTGCACCGGCAGCATGTCCACCGCCCCGGCCCTCCCTCAACTGCACTGGTCGCGACAGTCCGGCCTTCTTCCTTCCTCACCTCCGTACTGCTGTGTCCTGTCCTGCTGTCCACGTTCGTCCGGGCAGTTCATCGTGGTCCTCGTGCTGCGCTGCCGTCGCGGATCCATCCCTTGCTCTACCAGAACAGCTATCGCACGAATATCTTCGCGGCGACTACAGATTTCTGTCTCGATCAGGGAAGAGTCGGCCAGTGCACCATGTGATCGGCGCAGCAGCGGGAAAAGCCTGGGGTGACGTATAGGGCATGGCGCACTGATCGGCGCGATCAGTGCGCGAGCTCGGCCGCTGGCTGGTGCTGGCTGGGGCGCAGGGCCGGATACGCGCTGCTGCACCGCACGAACCTGGACCGGATCTTCTGGCTGCGACCCGGTTCGGCGGTCGGCGCAGACAAGGTTCCGGGCGGTCTCTGCACGTGATCGCCGGGTATATCGGGCGCGGTAGTTGTCTGTGTCGGCATGCTTGTTTCGAGGGCGTACCCTCGACCGCCTCGGTATCCTCGCCGCCATGCCAGAGGTGATCCCCCGCCAGAGCGCCCGAACCTTGGTGCTCAACGCCCGGAAAGAGATCTTACTCTACCGGGGTATAGCGAAAAGGTCGGCCTACGCCTGGTTCACCCCCGGCGGTGGCGCCTTTCCCGGAGAAAGCTTGCCTGTAGCCGCCGCCCGGGAGATGCGGGAGGAGACCGGTCAGGTGATTCCCCCCGAAGCGTTCGGGCCTGTCGTGGCCGTCACCTCGGGCACCTGGATCGGCGACGACGGCCAGCGGTACCTCTCCACCGACTCCTTCTTTCTCCTGAACGTTTCCGAGCTGACGATCGACACCTCCGGCATGGAAGATCTCGAACGCTCCCTCATCGACCGCTTTCGCTGGTGGCCCCTGGCCGAACTCCGTTCGACCAGGGAAACGGTTTTCCCGTGCGACCTCGCCGCCTTGCTCGACCGCCTCCTCGCCAGAGGTGCGCCGCCCACGCCGATCGTGCTTCCATGGCGGGATTTCCATGCGGCGTCTTCTTGAGTCCCCGACGCGAGCCGCACCCGGGTCCACGTTCGCGTTCCATTGAGGGGTTCCGGTAGCAACGGAGAAATTCCAACGAAGTACGGCTCGACCTGTGGTGCCGCAGGAGTTTCCGACTGGTGTGTCGGTTGATCTTCGATTCTAGGTCGTGATCAAGGACCGGATCGACTGCGTCGTGGATGACGGCTATGACTGGCGGGCGCGGCGCCGAAGAAGCTACGACCCACCTGACCCTCGCCTGCGACCTGACCCACTGCGGACTCGCCTGCCATATCGTCGAGCACGCCCGCAGCGCCCCCGTCCGGCTCGCGCGGCTTCACTCTCAAGCCGCGCACCCTGGAGGCTTTGGACGATCTCGGCGTCGCCGACCGCATCCGCAAGAACGCCTCAACAAGGAGATTCGCCGCCGCACCGACGTGGTCAGCATCTTCCCCGACCGGCCCGCGATCATTCACCTGGGCGGCGCCGTGTCGGCCGAGCAGACCGACGAATGGATCGAGGCCCGCCCTACATCGGCCTGGACATCCTGGCCAAAGCCCGCGTCCGGGTGATTCCCGGCAACATACCGGCCCGGGCCCGCTTCCGCAGACACTCACCGCTTAACCTGCAGAAACAGGACCACAAGGAGGCCGATTCATACACCACGTCCGTGGACGTGACCTTCCACCGGCGATCTCATCGTCACCACCGCCTCAACGCACTGCACTCACGTTCAACGAGACCGTTCGTGAATCGAACAGCGACCTTTCCAGCCCCCAGTCTCTGCCTGCAGGCGCCGCGGTTGCCGACATCCCCACGTGGCATGGGTGGACCCTTTGAGGGCTGAACTCAGCCGCGGACCGCTGAGCTTGCCGCCACTGGTTCAGGCAAACCTGCGGCGGCCGCTGCAGGTTCGCCGTGCCCGATGAGGCGGCACCGGTGCTCAGCCGCGCGGTGGATGCGGCGGGCGTCACTCCGAAGTGTCTTCTCCTGCCGATTCCGCCCGGCTGGCATAGGGAGCCAGGCTCCACTGTCTCCCTATGCGAGGCAGGCTGGTAGCACATGTGCAGACGTAGCCAAGGACGGCCGCCAGGGTGGTCAAGCTTCACCTTCTCACACAGGTGGTGGATCAGGTGCAGGCCGTTGCCAGTGCCGACGGCCCCGGCGGTCCCGGCCCCGCCAAAGGCACCGGTCAGGCGGTCGGCCATCAGCGTGCTGCTCAACGATCCGCCACAGCGCGAGAGCGGGGACGGCAACGAGCTGATGTTCGCCACCAACCATCTGGGGCACTTCGCGCTGGTCTCGTGGCTCGCACCCCTGCTCGCGGCTGCACCCGCCGGCCGCGTCGTCACCACCGGCAGCTTCACGGCGAAGTCCGAAAGCTTGGATCTTGACGATCTCCAGAGCATGCGCGGCTACCGGCCGAAGCGCACCTACGTACGGTCCAAGCTCGCGCAGATGCTCTTCGGCTTCGAACTCGAGCGCCGCCTGCGCGCCGCGGGCAGCACGACGCTGAGCGTGGTCACCCATCCTGGCGGCGCGCTCGACTCCCTCACCCCCTCACGTCCGCCGGTCCGTGTCCGAACGGCCGGCGAACGACTGCGCGGCCTGCCGGCCGGTCTGCTCCTGCAGAGCAAGGAGGCCGCCGCCTGGCCCGCCGTCCGGGCGGTCCTCGACCCGTCCGTACGCGGTGGCCAGCTCTGGGGGCCTCGGGTGTTCGGGATCCGTGGCCTGCCCACCCTCGAACCCGTCCGAGGTCACCTGGCCGACCCCGTACTGGCGGCGCGCCTGTGGGCTGCGTCCGCCGACCTGACCGGCCTCGACCCAAGCTCGAGCCTCACATGAGCTGGCAGTCACTCCCGGTGGTTCCACGGACGTCACAGTGCCGTCCTCGCCAGAATCTCCTCGGGTCAACGATGCGGTCCTCACCGAGTTGCGACGAACTTCAGCGGGGGCGGAAGGCGTCCAGGAGCAAGGCCACCGTTCGGTGGCGGAGGTCGTCGGGCCAGGCGGTAGCCAGTGCGCCGTGAGTAGTGGCGGCGAGGATAGCCATGACCTCGTCGAGGCGGACGTCGGGGCGGACGGTCCCGGCCTCCCGCGCTGCCTCCAGTAGCGTGCCGAAGGTGTGGTTGAGCGCCATGATCTGTTCGCCTGGCTCCATGGATGTGCCGTCCTCGGCAAGGAGGCTCACAACGGCGCCGATCCTGGCTGAGCTTCCGACGAGGAACGTGAAGTATTCGTAGAAGGCGGTCGCGGGGTCACCGTCGGCGATAAGGGCCGCCGCCTTGTCGATGAGACGCTGCCGCAGATCCTTCATGATCGCGGCGAGGAGGTCGCGTTTGGCGGGGAAGTGACGGAATACCGTCCCGATGGCGACGCCGGCGCGGGCAGCGACCTCCTCGGTGGACGCGGAGGCCCCTCGTTCGGCGAACACCTGTTCGGCGGCGGCGAGGATGCGGGCTCGGTTGCGCCGGGCATCGGCGCGCATGGGCTTGCTAGGCGTCATTCGTCCACTCGTTGACAAGATGAGTCCGAGACTCATATTTTGAACATGAGTCGTTAACTCATTTTAGCTCACTCCGAAGGGAACCCATGTCCGCGCACACCCCGCGAGATCTCTTTGCCCGCTTCCAGAGCAACGTCCTCTCCGGACAGGACGGCCTGGACGAGGAAATGCTGGCCGACAACGTCGTTGTGGAGCAGCCGTTCGCTCGCGCCGGACACCGCAGGATCGAGGGCCGCGAGAATGTCGTGGCCATGACCCGGGCGGGCCGCCAGGCCCTCCCCATCACGTTCGAGGAGTTCCGGGACGTGATGATCCACGAGACTGCTGACCCGGAGGTGATCATCGCCGAGTACCAGATGGTGGCCACCATCCCCGAAAGCGACACGCGAGCCCAGGCCGCGTTCGTGGTGGTTCTGCGCGCCAAGGAGGGGCACATCGTGCACTGGCGCGAGTACCAGGACCAGGCCGCGATCGCCGAGGTCCTGGTCTGAGTTTCTTCATCACCCGGCGGCGTCGGCAAGTAGTGGGGCCAGCGGCCACCCACACCATGCCCGCAGGGCGGTGGGGCCAGCCAGAAGACGCAGCGCGGCTGGCCCGCTGGCTTGTCTCGGACGAGACGGTCTGGACCATCGGTCACGATCAACGACCGAGCCATTAGCGCCGCGACGTCCGCAAGCCCTCCAGCGGCAAGAGGCCGCGGTTCGCGTACGTCCGCCTCTGGCAAACCGGCGCCGGGGGCAAGGGCTTGTTAGCGCCCACTTGGCGGCGGCGGGGGAAGGACAACGGCGTCAGCGCATGGAGGCCTCGTCCCTCGAACGGGAAGCAGACAGGAGACGGGGTGAGTCCGGCGTGCGACGCAGCACCCCGTACCGCCGGGCTCAGGAAACGAGCGCAGGCCAGCTTGAGGAAGGCTTCGTGGATGTCGACGCGGACTTCCCAGCTGATGCGCTGGCGACGGAAAGCGTGCAGCAGGGCGAAGGTCTGCACCACGACCCAACGTTGTTGCCCAGGCCCGAGCCGTGTTCGGTGCCGCGTCGGGCGACCAGTGGGCGGATCTGCAGCTCGCGCACCAAGGCGCGGTAGGTGTCATGGTCGTAGCCTCGGTCGGCGAGGACCACATCGGGACGCCGGCGGGGTCAACCGCGCTTGCTGCGCACCTTGGGAATGGCGTCCAGCAGCAGCGTAATTGAGTGACGTCGTTGCGGTTGGCGCCGGTCACGATGACGGCCAGTGGGATGCCAGTGGGATACCGGTGGGCCTCGATGACCAGCTGATGCTGGGTGCCGGCTCGCCCTCTGCCGACCTGCGACGGGCCGGTATTCGCCCCTCGGCGCCCTGATCTGGGAAGAGTCCCCCTTGTAGTGGCGGGTGAAGAACGCTTGGCGGGGGATTTTCGACCTGACGTCGCCGACAACGGGCCCGGTGCCCAGCCGGGCAGGTCACAGTGCTGTCAGCGGCGTCGATGGCAAGGCATCAGAGGTCGGACCCGCCTGGCAAGGGGCTGCCCCCTTGCCAGGCGCGCCATGGCCGCTCGTCACAGGGGCCAGACCCCTGTGACGAGGGGTAGCTGCGCGGGTCGAGACCCCATCAAGCTGCGCCGAGGGCTTCGGTGATCTTGCGGGTCATGTCCCCCACGGCGGGGCTGGGCCGGCCCCGGTGGGTGTGGGTGGCTGCTGCGACGGCAATGAGGACGGTGCGGCGGAAGTTGTCGGCCTCTGCCGGATCGTGCTCCGTGAGCAGGCTCACGGTTGCGGTCAGGGCGGGCAGCACCTGGTCAGCGATGGCGGCTACCGACTTGCGGTCCAGCGTGATGTCCTTGGGATACTTGGCGAGCACGTGCCCAACCAGCCCAGTGGCAGAGGACAAGGCGATGGAGCCCTCGGTGACGGCCTTGTGGGGCTTGCCGGTGGCATCGGCGGCGGCCATCAGTGTGATGGCACCGTAGGCGGCGGTGCGCAGGGTGAGCTTGTCCTGGTCGGTCAGCGTGATGGTCATGGCGGTGTGCTCCTTCGAAGCTGTTCTGATGTTCAACCGAATGGGCGAATGGTGAATGCGTACCGGTGGTGCCCGGAGAATCTCGATTGCTGAGGCCGGGCCAAGCCCAACCCCGCGCGCAGACATCGAGGTTCGGCCGTCAGAGGCTGGCCGTGAGGTTGAGGCCATACCGGGCGCGGGCTCGGTGTCAGTCGATGGCTTGGTAGAGGGTGGTCCAGAAGTCGTTCATCAGGTGGGCCGGGTTCGGGACCGAGTAGCCGACCTGGGTGAGCAGGATGCCGGTCAGCTGGTTGGCCGGGTCGGCGTAGGCCGAGGTGCCGGCCCCGCCGTCCCAGCCGAACTGGCCGATCGGCGCGTAGTCGCCGCGGTAGGTGCGCACCGCCATGCCATAGCCCCAGCCACCCTGCTGGCCCTGGCCGAAGGAGATGTGCACGGCGTTGCGGGCCAGGGTGGTACGGGCGGCGTTCTGCTCGGGGGTGAGCCGGTTGGTGGTCATCAGTTCGACGGCGGGCCGCGACAGAATCCGCTTGCCCCGGTGGGTGCCGCCGTTGAGCAGCATCTGGAAGTAGGCGTGGTAGTCGTCGGCGGTGGAGACCAGCCCGCCGCCGCCCCCCTGGAACGCCGGCGCCTCGCTCCACCGTCCGCCCTTGGCCTGGTCCCAGACGAGGAACTCGCCGGTGGCCGGGTCGGGGGCGTACAGGTCCGGGAGCCGGTCGAGCTGGTCGGCGGGCACGTGGAAGCCGGTGTCGGTCATGCCGAGAGGCTCGAAGATCCGCTCGCGCAGGAACTCCTCGAACGACTGACCGGTGACCCGGGAGACGAGCACGCCGACCAGGTCGCTGCTGATCTGGTACTGCCACTGCTCGCCGGGCTGGTGCATGAGCGGCAGCTCGCCCAGGCGGCGCATCCACTCGTCCTGCTCGGGAACCTCCACCGGCAGGTTCGGCGTCAGGCCCCGCTCGAAGATCGCGTTCAGGATCGGCGTGCCCAGCGCCGTCATGTCCATGCCCAGCCCGAACGTGGAGGCCAGCACGTCCCGCACGATGATCGGCCGCCGGGCCGGCACGGTGTCGTCCAGCGGGCCGTCGATCCGCTTCAGCACGCGCCGGTCGGCCAGTTCCGGCAGCCACGCATCCACCGGGTCGTCCAGCCGCAGCCGGCATTCGTCCAGCAGCACCATCGCCGCCGCGATCGTGACCGGCTTGGACGTGGAAGCCATCCGGAAGATCGTGTCGCGGCGCATCGGCGCGCCACCGTCATGGCGCATCGTGCCGATCGCCTCCACGTGCGTCCGGCCGCCGCGGCTGACCAGAGCGACAAGTCCGGGGATCTTCCCGGAATCGACATGCCGCGCCAGCACCTCACGCAGCCTGCGCAACCCCGTCGCGGTGAAGTCGCTGTGTCCCATGATGAGTCTCCTTTACAGAATGGTTCTGATCTTGCTGAGCCCGTTCGTGGCCTGAGGATTCTCAGGCGCTGGGCCGTTCATGACATCCACGATCGCCGGTCACTCTGATACCGGCCCGTTGCCGTCCTGAAGCCGCCGCTGACACGACACCGCATGGTCGACTGCGGGCACGCGGGTGGTCAGCTGAGGCGAAAAATGTCCGTGAGGGTTCAGCTGCGGACCGGAGAAAGCAGGATCCGTTTCGGCGGTGATGCGGGCGGAGGGCTCCTGTCCAGGTCGGATGTAGCGGCCGAGGCCCGGACGTGCTGGTGGCCTAAGTTGGCCTGAAATTCGGCAGTGGCTCGTCAGTGGTTCCTCAGTGGTTCGCTCGTCAGCGACCAGGTGCTGCAGAGTGGACTGACACAGCCGGTGGCCCCTCATCTGCGGATCAGGGAGGCGATGTCGCGAAACAGCCGGTCGTGGGCAGCGGCCGCCTCCGGGGAGGTCAGATCCATGTTCTGGATGAATCCGTGCGTCAGGCCGGGTTCTTGCCGATGCCTCACCCGTACACCCGCTTGTGCCAGGCGATGGGCGTAGGCGTCGCCCTCGTCGCGCAGCGCGTCATGCTCGGCTGTCACGATCAGAGTGTCGGGCATGCCGTGCAGGTCTGGTGCCAGCAGCGGGCTGGCGGGGGCGCGGGTGGCGGGATCCGGTGCCCATTGCGCGATGGCCCAGGCGAGGAAGTCGGCGTCCAGCGCGTGGCCGGTGCCCTTGTCGATGACGCTGGGGTGCGAGAGCGTCAGGTCGGTGTTGGGACAGATGAGCATCTGTACGGCGGGTAAGGGGTCGCCCGCGTCGCGGAGCCGTAGGCAGGCCATGCTCGCCAGGTAGCCGCCCGCGCTGTCGCCCGCCACAGCCGCCGGGCGGGACCAGCGCAGGACCGCCGTCACGTCCTCGATGGCTGCCGGGTAGGGGTGCTCGGGGGCGAGCCGGTAGTCGACGGCAAGCACCTCGACGTCGCAGGCGACGGCGATGCGCCGGCAGGTGCGGTCATGGGTGTCCAGGTCCCCCATGACGAACGCGCCGCCATGGGCGAACACCATGAGGGGACGCGCCTGCTCGCAGGGCCGGTAGTGGCGCAGCGGGAGCCCGCCGGGCCCGTGGATGTCGTCCACGTGTGCCATTACGGGGCCGGGGGGACGCACGGCGGCGCGCTGGCGGGCGCCTTCGCGGAGGACGGGTACATCGGGAGACATCATTGGTGCCTTTCCTGTGGTGGGGTGGTGATCGGGGTTGGTAAGCCTCGTGGCGGCCAGCGGCTGAGGGCGGTCATCGTGCCGTCCGCCAGGCCAGTGGCCATCTCCGGCTCGGCGCGGATCATGAACATCGCTCGCCGGTCTGCTCGCCTGGGCACCTGGTCGTTGGCGGGCTAGTGCATGGCGCTCGGCGGGCCGGCCCTACAGCGATCGCCTTGCCGATTACACGCGTGGGGCCCGTCACCAGGGCGGTCACAGCGGTCATGCCGAACTCCTTCGAAGGGATTGACTGGCTGAAACGCTAGATCCGGCCGCGGTGGAAGGAATGAGTAAAGTGACTCACGAACTGTCATAGGTACATAAGGACGCGCGATGTTGGAGGGGCGGGCGGAGGAGATCCGGGTCATCGAGGCTCTCCTGGCCGAGGCAAGATCCGGCGGCAGCGGGGCTCTGGTGATCAAGGCTGCGCCCGGCATGGGCAAGTCGGCGCTCCTCGACTACGCCGCACAGGCGGCCGGCGAGGCTTACGTGCTGCGTGTGGCAGGCGTGCAGATGGAGGCCGAACTGCCGTTCGCCGCCCTGCACCTGCTGCTGCGGCCCGTGCTGGGCAGGCTCGACACGCTTCCCGGCCCGCAGGCCGCGGCGTTGCGCGGGGCGTTCGGGCTGGCGGAGGTCACGGAGACCGACAGATTCCTTGTCGGTCTGGCGGCACTGACCCTGCTGTCGGAACTGGCCGGAGAACGCCCGCTGCTGTGCCTCATCGACGACGCCCAGTGGCTGGACCACGCCTCGGTCTCCGCTCTGCTGTTCGCGGCGCGGCGGCTGGGCTCCGAAGGGATCGCCCTCGTGGTCGCCGCCCGTGACGACCACGAGGACGTCCCCACGGCCGGCCTGCACGAGCTGCGCCTGCACGGGCTGATCCGCGAGGAGGCCGAGCGGCTGCTCGACGGCCGGCTCCCGGCACACCTGCGAGAGCGCGTGCTCAAGGAGGCCGACGGCAACCCGCTGGCTCTCATCGAGCTGTCCAGGGCGGCGTGCGAGAGCGAACTGGAATTCGGCGGACCGCTCCCGCTCACGAAGCGGCTCCGGGAGGCCTTCGCCGGACGGGTCCACCGGCTCCCAGAACCCACCAGGACAATGCTCGCGGTGGCCGCCGCCGAGGACACCGGCGATCTGAGGATCGTGCTGGCTGCGGCCGGCACGCTCGGCATCCCCGCCGATGCGCTGGAGCCCGCTGAACTGGCCGGGCTCGTCAGGGTCACCAACGGTCTCGTACGCTTCCACCACCCGCTGTTGCGCTCGGCCGCCTACCAAGGGCAGCCCTCCTCGCAGCGCCGCGCGATCCACCGGGCGCTGGCCGGGGCCGTGAGCAGCGACCGGCAAGCCTGGCACCTGGCCGTGGCGGCGACCGGGCCCGACGAGCAACTCGCCGACGCCCTGGAACGTTCGGCCGAACGAGCCCGAGCCCGCAGCGGCTACGCGGCCATGGCCGCGGCCTACGAGCGCGCCGCACAGCTCAGCGCCGACCAGAAGCACCAGGCCAGGCGGCTTGCCGCGGCGGCGGGAGCGGCCAGCGAAGCGGGCCAGCCCAGCCGGGCCGCGGAGCTGAGCACGAGCGCCGAACAGCTCACCGACGACCCGCTGACCCTGGCCCGGCTCGCCGAGGTCAGAGCGGCGGCGGCGTTCGACGAGGGCTCACCGCAGCAAGCGGCTCGCATCCTCATCCAAGGGGCCGCCCGCATCGCCGAGCTCGCCCCCCAGCCGGCCGCCCGCATGCTCGTGTCCGCCTCGCACAACGCCTGGTTCGCGGGCGCCACCGAGCTGAGCGCAGAGGCGGCACGGCAGCTCGACCGGGTCGCCCTTCCGCCGGGAAATGACCTCGCCGGCGTCACCCGCGGGCTCGCCCTCGTCCTCGACGGCGATCTCGAGACCGGATACCCGCTGGTGAGCGACTACCTTCGGCAAGCGTCGCCATCCAGCATCGAGGAACAGCTGACCACCGCCCATTCCGTCTTCGTCGCCGGACGCCTCGATCATGCCCTCGGCCTGTCTGCCTCCCTGGCCGCTCGATGCCGCGCCGAGGGCCGCATCCGGCTGCTGCCCTTCGTCCTTGACCAGCTCGCCTACAGCCAGCTGCTGACAGGGCGCCACCGCGAGGCGCGTGACAACGCCGCGGACGGACTCCAGATCGCTCTGGACACCGGCCAGGCGCACCACGCCACCGGGCTGAGGGGCATCCTCGCCTGGCTGGCCGCCGTCGAAGGCGACGAGGAGCGATGCCGCGCCGTGGCCGAGGACGGCGTCAGGTTCGCGCTCGCGCACAGCGGCCGGGCCGTGGGCCTGCTCGCGACGTGGGCGCTGGCCATGCTGGATCTGACCCAGGGGCGTGATCAGGCCGCGCTCGACCGCCTCCAGGCGCGCCGCCGCGGCTCATCGCACTTCTCCACCAGGATCGTCGCCGACGAGGTCGAGGCCGCGGTACGGCTCGGCACGCCGGAACGGGTGCTGGAGCCGCTGGCGCTCTTCCAGCGCTGGACAGAGCTGTCGGGCGAAGCATGGGCGGGCGCCCTGGCCGCGCGCTGCCACGCGCTGATCCACGACTCGGAAGAGCACTTCACCCGAGCGCTGGACCTGCACAAGCTGACAGACCAGCCCTACGAGCAGGCCAGAACACACCTGGCCTACGGCGAGTGGCTACGCCGCCGCCGCCGCAAGGCCGAGGCGCGCCCACACCTACGCCACGCCCAGGAAGCCTTCGCACGCCTGGACGCCAGACCCTGGGCAGATCGAGCGGCCGGCGAACTGCGCGCTACCGGCGAGGCGACGCTCACCCGCCGCCACGCCGCCCCCGGCGCCCAGCTGACCGCCCAAGAACTACAGGTCGTGCGACTGGCCGCGACCGGAGCCACCAACCGCGACATCGCCGCCCACCTGATCCTCAGCCCGCGCACCGTCGGACAGCACCTCTACAAGGCATTCCCCAAGCTCGGCATCTCCTCCCGGACCGAGCTGGCCCGCCTGGATCTCGACCAGCTCTAGCAACCTCGTTCGGCTCTTAGTGGGGCCAGTCCCTGTACCGCGGTGGAACTCATCGCATCGGGCTGATGGGGACAGTCCAGAACCGGGCCCACCACGGCCGCCGGTAAGGAGCTCCATCGTCGGCCACACCCACGGCGCGCCCGCGGCCGCGGGCGCCACTCGCACGTGGCTCAGCTGCGCGCCTGCTCCGGCCCTGTCACCCCGGCACGATCGTGCACATCGGCCTGCCTGTCCGCATCGGCGCCGCGCCGGTCGGGCACCTGGACACCCGCACCAGACGCGGCTATGTCGCCGTGTTCAACGAAGATCTCGTCCGGCACTACCAGAGCTTCCTGGACAGGCGCGCGTTCCTGTCGAACGCCGCCGCAGGCGAGGCGCTGGGGTGGAGGCAGGGCGTGCTTGAGATGCTGCGTCAGCTCGGCGCGGTCGCCGGGGATCTGATCGAGATCGTGCGTGGCGTCTTCGCCGCGATGCAGACCGGCGGCTCCGGGGCGCTCGACCGCACCGTCTGGACCGAGAACGGCGACGGCCGATTCGTCCTCGCCCGCCGCCAGGGCGACCAGCTCCCCCTCCGGGGTGTGGCGGTTCGACTGTCCCTCCTACCTGTGGGTCCTCAAGAGGGCCGTCACCACGCTCACGCCAGCTCGCCCCGTCAACGGCCAGCGCGTCTACGGCTCACCCATCGCAAACGCCACCGCCGGGTCCATCATCAACGGGCTCCTCACCGAAGCGCGGGCCTGCTGTGCCTTGACCGCTTCGCGTGGACGTTCACCGGCACCCGCGACACCGCGAGCCAGACGTTGTCGCTGGGGGTGCCGCTCGGCACCGACGTGCTCTCCGTCCTGCTGATGCTCGTGAACGCCGGACTGATCGACATCCGCATGCCCGGCCCCCGAACCCTGTCGGCGTGGCGGCCCGGGACCGCCCTCCTCCGCGACCTCACCGCCTTGCCCCCGGTCGAGCTGGCCGCCGGCCGCGACATCTCGGCCGCGCCCGACGCGGGCTCGTTGGAGGACCTGGCCAGCGCCGCGTACGTCGTCGGCGATGACTCCTTCCGCGTCGAACGGGTCAACGTCGGCGCTCTTCTGCCGTGGGGCCGGTGGGAGGCCGGCGTCCGGCAGGTCGGCGTGACCGCGGCGACCGCCGCCAACCTCGTCGGTGAGTCGCTGCTGGTGCACGGCGCGGCCGGACGCGTCCAGCGCACCCGCGAGCTGACGTTCGCTAGGGCGCGCTGGCTGCCGCTGCGGGACTACCTGCCCGGCGACCGCCTTCACGCGCCGGGCGAGGCCCGACCGGCGCGAGGCGCTCCGGGTCCGGCAGATCACTCTCACCCGCACCGACCGCGGGTTGTGTCCAGGAATCTCGTCCTCGATGACCGGCTCGCCGATCAGGAGATCCAGGTCCGCCGCCGCATCGCTGACATGTCGATCAGACCATAGCCCCCAGACGTACTCAGAAGATCGTGGTCTTGTCAATCTTGGCTACGGTTCTGATTTCGCTCTCCGTGACACCCCTTATGGCGGTCAGGTTCGCGCCGGTAAGGTCCGCGTTGATCAAGTTCGCGCCAGTCAGATTCGCACCGGTCAAGTCCGCGTCGGTCAGATTCGCGCTGGTCAGGTCCGTGTGGCTCAGGTCCATGTGGCTCAGGTTCGCGGAGACCAAACGCGCGTCGCCCAGGTCAGCCAAGGTCAGGCGCGCGAAGCTCAGGTCCGCTCCCGTCAGGTTCACGGAGACCAGGCGCGCGCCGCGCAGGTCAGCCAAGGTCAAACGCGCGAAGCTCAGGTCCCCTCCCGTCAGGTTCGCAGAGACCAGACGCGCGCCGCGCAGGTTAGTCAAGGGGGTGCGGATCCCGGCCAGATCGGGCATATGCACTGGAGTGCCGTCTTGACGGCTGATGATGGTCAGCGCGGCCTGGATATCGGTGGCTGGAGGGAGAGGCAGGTCCTTCCCTGTGAGATTAGGCTCCAGGTCGTGCTCGCGAACAAATGCGGCCAGAACGTCGTAAACGGTCTGATGATCGCGCGGAGAGTCCTGCGCGAGCCGTTCCAAGGCATACATGCCGCCCAGTCGCACGTCCAGTTTGGTGGAACCAAGTTGTTCGACGGCCTTCGTGTAACGATCAGTGATTTGGCTCTGCTCGGCGACCCGCTGAGCCTGCCGGGAGGCATCGAGTGACTGCGCCGTATACCAAAGGCCCTGGGCCGTGAAGACGACGCCGCCGATGACGACCAGCCCCGTGGCGGCCTGGATGAGGGTGTGACGGGCGGCGTTGACCGCCTCGACGCGCTCGGTGGCGGTCATCTTTTGACGTTCGGCCTCGGTGAGGGGGCGAGGCTCCCCGGCCAGGCGCCGGGCGGCCGGCCCAATGAGCACGGCGATGGCGAGGGTGGAGATCCCGGCCAGGGCGGCACCAGCGAGGGCCCAGCGTCCCCAATCCGGAATGTTCTCGATGGCCGCTGCTGTCGCTGCCGCCCCGACGATCCCCGCAAGAAGAGGGCCCAGCCACAGTAATCGCCGTATCCACGGTCTTCTTGCGGCTGGTGGTGGAGCCGGAGGGGGTGGAGCCAGATCTGCGGCTCTAGTCATGCGGCGTGCCTTGGACGTAGTCGCCGCCGCGATCACCTGCCGTGGCGAAGGCTTCGGCTGCCTGGCTGTCATTTCTCCATTGCACCCTGCCCTGCGTGAGTGGAGGCGTGGATTCCCCAACCGTTACCGCAAACGTGATCTACACCGAGTTGGAGGACTTGTGCAGATCATCACGCCAGGAACGCCGAACCGTACGCGCTGCGTCTGGTCGCGCACGTCCCCAACCACGACTCGGCACGCTGCCGCACCACCTCGGGTTCGAGGCCGGGGCGGAGTATTGGGGCTGGGGTGGCGGCGTCCAACCGCAGGGCAAGGCGATGGGGATCACCACCGATCTGCAGCCCGTGCTTCAGCACCGGGCTGACGTCGATCGTCACATCGACGCCCTGACCGATTACCTGCGCCTCCGCGTTGCGATTGGTCGACGCTGGCACGAAGGTCGAAGCCGGAGCGCCAGTCAGGCCACTAGTGGTGAGCGTTGATCGTGCGGGAGACTCGGTGCTCGGTACCAGGCTTGACGATCACGAACTGGCCCATCATGCCAGAGTCCTCGTGCCGCAGGATGTGGCAGTGATACATGTACGGGGTCGCCGGGTCGGTGAACCCGCCAAACTGTACGGCCAGCCGGACCGTGCTCTTCGGCGGCACGTACACGGTGTCCTTGTGGCCGCTTGCGTACGCGGGCGGCTTGCTCCCGTCGACGTCGAGTACCTGGAAGGCGACCTCGTGGATGTGGAAGTTGTGCGCGTAGACGGTGTTCTCGATCTCCCAGATCTCGGTGGCGCCGGCGGGGACGACCTCATCGATGCGCGACATGTCCATCTCCTTGCCGTTGATGGCGTCGTGCCCGTTGAGCCGGAAGCGCCGCACCTTGGCGTCGGCGGGGACCACGATAGGCGCGGTGGCGCTCGTGAGGCGGCCCGGCAGGCGGGGTGAGGCAGCCAGCTTCGGCGCGGCGACGATCTTCAACAGGTCGAAGTCGCCCTCGTCGATGTCGTCGGACCCCGACAGGGTACGCAGCAGGACTTGCTCGCCGGCTTTGAAGGAGACGACGACCTCCGCGCGCTCGCCCGGCGTCAGCGAGACCCGGTCCACCTCGACCGGGGCGGGCAGCAGCCCGGCATCACCGGCGACCACGTGGAAGGCGCGGCCGTCCGCGAACGCCAGATGGTACATGCGGGCGTTCGACCCGTTCAGGATGCGGAACCGCACCCGCTCTGTGCGCACGTCGACGAAGGCCGCGTACGTGCCGTTGACCAGCATGTGGTCGCCCAAGATGCCGAAGGTGCCCTTGAGCGGGTCGCCGGTCGGTGAGCCGTCCTCGGCCAGGAGCTTGTCCTGGAGGACGAGGGGGATGTCGTCGACGCCGTAGCGCGCGGGCAGTTCGGGCGCCGAGTCGTCGTCGTCGATGATGAACAGGCCGGCGAGCCCCCGGTAGACGTGCCTGGCGGTAGCGCCGTGCGGGTGCGGGTGATACCAGGACGTGGCGGCAGGCTGGTCGACAGTCCAGTGCGGGCTCCACGTGGCGCCCGGCTCGATGGGCTGGTGCGGGCCGCCGTCCATCTTGGCGGGCAGCCGCATGCCGTGCCAGTGCACCGTGCTCGTCTCGGCCAGCCGGTTGGCGACCGTCATGCGGATCTTGTCACCGCGCGCCGCGCGGACCGTCGGGCCGAGGTACGGGCCGTTGAACCCCCAGGTTTCGACCGGCTTGCCGGGCAGGAACTCGCTGCGGCCGCGTTCCATCGACAGCGCGAAGGTCCGCGTCCCATCCTCGGCCACCTGGGGCTTCAGCAGCGGAGGCACGCGCAGCGCGGTGCGGAAGGCGGCAGGATCGCTCGCGGGTCTCGAGGAGCCGCAGGCTGTGGCGAGGCCCGAGAGCGCGGCGGCGGCGAGAAACTGTCGACGGTTCATGGTTCCCGGTTGGTCGGTGAGATCAGCAGGACGCCACTAACTGTGCGGCGCCGAGGCGTTCCCGGCACAGTCGTCGGGCTCACCTCGTGGCCGTGAGATCTTCATGATCGACCGGGGCGCGGGCCAGGAGGTCGAATCGGTCGCCGGTCCGGCTGGTGGTGAGCTCCCCGCCGACGTCGGCCAGCCGGGCGCGCAGCCCGCGCAGCCCACTGCCGCCCTGATCGAGCACGGGGCCGACACCGTCGTTGGTCACCCGCAGCCGTGCGTGACCGTCCTCGGCGACGATCGCGATCAGGCACTCGCGAGGGGCGCTGTGCCGGAGCACGTTGGTGACGGCCTCGCGCAGCACCACCGCGAGCACGGGCCCCGCCCGCTCGGGCACAGGCGCGGCCTCGATCCGTACGGTCGCGCCCACCGACTCCAGCACGGCCCGGGCGGAGTCGATCTCGTCGGCCAGCGACAGGCGCCGGTCCGGGGTGCTCAGCCGGGCGGCATCGGCGCGCGCGGCCCGCGCCGCCTCGCTCACCCGTCCGACCTGTTCGGCCGCCCGTTCCGGCTCGGCGTCGAGCAGCCGCAGCGCGAGCTCGCCGTGCAGCACGACCGTCGTCAGCCCGCGGCCGAGCAGGTCGTGCACGTCCCGGCCCACGCGCAGCCGCTCGCGCAGGATGGCCACCTCGACGAGTTCGGCGCGGGTCCGGCGCAGCTCATTGACCAGGGCGACCAGCCGGGTCAGCCCATAGACGGCCAGCGCGGTGGCGAGGGCGCTGCAGAACTGGTACGGGGACACGACCGGCCAACCCTCGACGGCGGCGACCCCGCAGACGAGCAGGCACAGCGGCCACGACACGGCGGCCCGCACGTAGAGCAGGATGACCCCGACGAAATACCCGGAAACCATGATTCCGGATGATTCCCCGTGGACCAACGGCGCGTAGATGGTCAGCGCCTGCGCGGCAAGCGTCCACCGCCACCGCCTGGGCCGGCCGCCCGCGTGCAGCGCCGCCAGGTGCCAGAACTGCAGAGCGAACGTCACGGGCAGCAGGGCCAGGTAGCCGGCTTGCCCGGAGCCGGCATCGGCCAGCTCGTCGGCGACGAAGTTGAACACCGACTGCCCGATGAAGAGGCTGTGCGCGATGACCAGGATCGGCGTGGCCAGCCGCAGGATCCGCCGGTCGTCGTCGCGGGGCGGGACCGGCTCCTCGGTGCGCGGCAGCGACCGCAGCTGTTGCAGCGCTCCGCGCGCGACGGCGACGGCTTGGGAGATCGCGTTCCGCGTCGCCGCCGTGTCGCCCCGGAGCCGCGCCAGCCGCTCGACGGCCGACACGCTGCTCATGACCAGGCCGTGCACGTGTCCCCACAGGCGCAGCCGCTCCACCTCCGCGGCCTTGGCGGCCAGTTCGGACCGTTCCCGCTCGACCTGGTCCAGCAGGCGGGCGAGGTGGCTGAACCCGTACAGCATCAGGCCGGCGTTGAGCGGCGCGACGATCGCGTAGTAGACGTAGACGGCCGGCAGGCCGAGCGTGACCGCGATGGCACCCTCGACGACCGCGACCAGCCCGAAGACCGCCCAGGCGACAGGACCGCCCACCACGAGCAGCACCGAGCAGGCGACGAACCCGGAGCCGCCCGCCCGCCAGCTGTCCGCCTCGGCCAGCAGCGGCAGGTAGTTCAGCACGGCCTGCGCCGGCAGCAGAGCAGCCCACGGGCGCCGCCGGCCCGGCAGCGAGATCGGCAACTGGAGCGCGGCGACGCCGACGAGGCTCGCCAGAGTCAACGGCCCAGCGCCAGTCTCCTCCAGGTGAAAGGTCACCCGCACCAGGCACGACAGGATGACGAACGGAACGAGCAGGCGGGCGGGGCTCAGAGCCAACCCGCATCCTGGGCGATCCGGACGGCGTGCAGCCGGTTGCGGGCGTGCAGCGTGGTGACGATCGCAGTCAGGTAGTTGCGCACGGTGCCCGCCGACAGGAACAGCGCTGAGGCGATCTGTTCCACGTCCTCGCCCTCGGCGAACCGCCGCAGCACGTCGAGCTCGCGCGGCTTGAGCGGGCTCTCGACCGTCTCCAGCGCGGCCACGGCGAGCTGCGGATCGACCACCCGCTCACCCGCGGCGACCCGCCTGATGGCGTCGGCGAGCCGATCCGGCGGCGCGTCCTTGACCACGAACCCGGACACCTGGGCGGCGAACGCCCGCCGCACGCTGGCCGGCCGACCGAAGCTCGTCACGACCAGCACCCGGCATTGCGGCAGCCGCCTGCGTAACTCGGCGGCGGCGGTGAGCCCGTCGACGCCGGGCAGCTCCACGTCCACCACGGCCACGTCCGGCTCGTGCTCCAAGGCCAGCGGCACGATCTCGTCACCGGTCGCGGCCTCCGCGACCACCTCGATGTCGGATTCGAGGTCCAGCAGGGCGACCAGTGCGCCGCGCACCATGTGCATGTCCTCGGCGAGCAGAACCCGGATCATCCACCACCCCTACAGAAGGCCGCGCTTTCGCCCCATTTCTACCATCTCGTGAAATCTTCATTGTTGACCATGAAGCTTTCACGAGATCCGGGCCCGATCACGGGGGCGGATACCGGCGGCCTGTCCCCCCGGCGGAACATCCCGCAGCCAAGACTTCAGGGTGTCCATCCGCGAGAGAGTGATAACCGAAGGCCTTACGCACGCGCGCGTAGTGCCTCGCAAAGCTCCCGAAAGCACGGTAGGGCCGGGTTACCGTCGTCTTCGTGGACACCTCCCAGACCCCGCCCCTGATGGCGAACCCCAAAGCGCCCGGGCCAGTGCCGAAATGCTCAACTACAGATCACAGGGCTCTCCTCCACACGCGTGCTGCAGAGCCTGGTTCAGGTCCAGGTCATGACGAGTTGCGTGTGGCGCTTGCGGAAGACCCGGCCGATCGCCGGAGCCGCCACGGCCGCGTCGATCGGGTACAGGGTGAAGTCCGAGCCGGGATGAGCCCGCCACTCCCGGTCCCAGGACACAACCTCTGCGGCGAGTTGGCGGGCCAGGGCGTCGCCCTGGCGGCCGTGGCCGTAGGCACCGAGTTCGTAGCGGCGTTCCCCGCTCGTGCTGTCCTTGTGCTCGGGTCCCATGGTGAGGCAGGCGAAGCTGTCGGGCGTGATGAGGGCGGGGGTGAACCAGCGCATGGCTGGCGCGATACGGTCGCTGCCGCGCTCCGGGTCGGCCCAGATCACGCCGAAGGTCTCGGTCTGGGCCGCGACCCACAGGTGGAGGGTGTCGAACGGGTCGTCGTAGCCCACGGTGACGCCAGTCCAGTGTCCGGTCCGGTCGCCGTCCAGGGCCCGGTCGAGCGCCGCCACGTCGAGCCCCAAGCCGGCGCCCACCAGCAGGTTTACCGTCCTGTCGGCCAGCACAGCCAGATTCTCCTGGTGCGCGCCCGCGCCTTGAATGGGGATGAACCCGCACACCGTGGGATTCAGGCCGGCGAAATGCTCACCGTCGCGGACGAAGGTGAAGGAGCGGGTGAGCCCGCCAAAGCGCAGCGGGACAATCATCCGGCCGCCGGGAGCCAGCAGGTGGCCCCATGGGCAATCCCAGGCACCGATCGTGACGAGGATGACGTCGAACGGACCGAGGTCGTCGGCGGCGTACTCGGCATCTCCCAGCACCACTTTCACCTGCAGGTAGCCTGTCTCGGCGAGGAAGCGGGTGGCCCGCTCGGTGACGAACGGGTCGATGTCCACGCTGATCACCACCCCCTCGGGCCCGACGAGCTCGGCGATGAGAGCCGCGTTGTAACCGCCGCTGCCCACCTCGAGCACGCGCGCGCCCGGCCTCAGCTGCGCGGCCTCAAGCATCCCCGCTTGGAGCCACGGCGCGCTGATCGAGCTGGTCGCCTTCCCTTCCGCATTTCGCTTGGTGACGACCGTGTCACGGATGGAGTAGGCGGCGGAGACGGCGGCTTCGGGGGCGAACTTCTCGCGCGGCACCGCGGCGAAGGCGGCGGCGACCTCGGGCGAGCGGAGCACACCGCACGCTCTCAGTTCGGCGACCATGTCGGCGCGCAGGCGTTCAGGACATTCGACTCGTGACGCACTGTCCGATGGCACCTGCGCAATGCTATCTAGCGGCCGGCAGGTGTGCCGCCACCTCGCCGCCTACACTTACGGCATCTTCAGCAGGTCCTCAGTTTCGCCCGGAAACATACTGGTCGCCCACGTGAGCGCCCAGATTCGACCCTTGCCTCCACAGTTCGCTTGTCCGGGCGGTACGTGAGCTTGAGGCCGAGCTGCAGGTAGATTTCGGCCTTGTCGCCGGGGTCCGCCTCTCCGACGAGACTAACCACGTCGCCGATTTCCTCGATCACCGATCTGATCTCGGCGTCGTTGACGGACTGCACGACTGGGACGGCCTTCTGCCCTCTCTCCAAGTCGGCACCGTCGTGCTTGGCCCGGTTGTCCCAGGAGAAGATTTCGATTAGATCACCTCTGGTGTCCAGCGCGGATCGGTACTGGTTGAGCTTGCGGTCACACTGCGACAGCTGCTTCCTCAAGTCGAGCAGGGTTGCCTCTTCCGGGTCGATCGCCTGTTGGGTGATGGCTGCAATGGTGTGTTCGACCGCGTTCGGACCGAATGAGGTCGTCAGCCATCCATCGACTGCATCAAGGATCTTCGCCTCCTGCAGGTAGACGACCTTGGGATGGTCGAGGTCGTTGCTGCTGGCCTGCCGGCCGGCGAGACGGCACCGGTAGTAGGCCTGCTGGTTGTTCCAGCTGCCCTGCATCCGGCGCTCGCAGTACCCGCAGAACAGCACCCCTCGGAAGGCGTACGGCCGTCGAGTCTGGCGCGGACGATGGCTAAAAGTGCCCTTCGAGCGCTTGGCCACAAGCGGCTTAACCTGTATGGATGTGCCTACATTGGATCCGCTCCCCCACCACGCCCTGATCCAGCCGCCCTGGCCCTAATAACACTCGCAGGAAGCCTGCCGACGCTATAAAGCACATATGGTGAAATTCTGTAGTTCAGATTGGCTCTAGATAGATGTTCCTGATATGCACGGAAAGTCGTCAATTCCACTCGAACGCGATTTATACGATCGTAATAATCGACATTCCCACTACCGGTATACGCAAAGCGGCCGGAATGCTTGCTATCAAGATAGGTGAATGTTGCTCGATGTATAGCGGTTCCAACATAGGCCCGCGCAAGCCCGAAGTTTTTGTTCTTGATCGCATTATTGTACTCTCTGGTCTCATCCTGAGAGAGTTCTCGCATAATATATGCGTCTCCAAGCTTGAAGATTGCCTGCACGGCGTCACGAACCATTCGGGCCGATTGTATTGCGTTGCGATCATCAGGGTGTACGTTACCAACCGCCAGGACAACACCCATGGTCATGAGTGCTATATAGGCGAAAGACTTACCACAATCACGCCCTACATTCTCACAAAACCGTCTATCGATCTTGTCAAGAATATACTCGCGCGCCATATAGTTTTTATCTGCGAGGGCGGCACGTACACGCTCTTTTCCGATTTTTTTCGCTACGTCATTAATAGCATCTTGATACGCCTTGCGCCATTTGCGTTCCTCTTCTATTTTTTTAATACAGTACTTAGTCGAGTATGTCTTTTCGCAAGCTCGCATCTCTTGCGTTGGGCCCGTATCCGGATCTGCCATTGCCCCGGCTGCCCCACCGAGAGCCCATGCGTACCCACTCCACATCAGGGCTACATCAGCGTCGGTCATCGCCGGGTTCAAGAGATTTGCATAGGAGACGGCGTCTACGAACGCGTTACGGTCGCCGGCATCCATTTCCCAAAAACCATGCGGAGCGGTCATGCCGTTAGGCATCGTCCCCGTTCGCCTCGACTCCTCGTCACTCCCCCACCGCCACATCACACTCGGTAGATATACATACCTGTAGTAATAGTCAGGGTGGTCCTGGAAAAGGTTCGGTAGTCCATCGCCAATGCGCTGATTACTCCAAGCGTAGAGAGAGCCTCCGGAGGAATTGAAGGTCCATGATCCGCTTTGTCCCCAGGTGCCATGCGAGGACCATTCGGTTCCGGAGCTCCAGTCGATGGCGCCGCCGCTACTGGTGCCTCGAGTAGCGTGCCCGGTGGGGTCGATGCCAGTCAGGGGTGAGGCGTTGGCGTAGGTGTAGCGGTTGGCCTGGACGGACGGGCTCGGTGCCAGGGTCATGGTGTCGCGACTGATGAAGGTGCCGGTGCCGGGCTGGTACCAGCGGGCGTGCATGTTGACCTTGCCGGTGTCGGGGTCAGTGTATTCACCTTGGTAGCCGAGGTTGGTCTTGGTGCCGGTTTGTGTCGTGACGGCGCCGAAGGGGTCGTAGGCGGTGGAGGTGACCAATGCGGTGTTGAAGGTGGCGACCAGATCACCGTGCAAGTCGGACACGGCCGCCACAGCAGGACCGGCGCCTTCTTGGAGGCCGAGCAGGTCGCCGTGGGCGTCGCGTGCGTAGCGGGCTTGGACAGTGCCGCTGGCGCTGATGGCGGAGAGGGTGTTGCCGAGGCCGGAGTAGGTGAAGTTCTGGTTGCTGGTGCCGCGAATGCGTGAGGTGACGCGGTTGAGCGCGTCGTAGCTGTAGAGGCTGTCGCCGTCGGCTATGAGCCGGTCGAAGGCGTCGAAGGTGAACTGGGTGATGGTGCCGTTCTTGGTTTCGGTGGCGAGGGTGCCGCGCGGTGTGTAGGTGTAGGTGCTGCCGTCGCCGCTGGTGAGCCGGTTGCGCTCGTCGTAGGTGAACGTCTTGTCTCCGGCCTTTGTGCGATTGCCGGAGGCGTCCCACTCATACGCGGTGGTCGTGCCGCCGGGGGCGGTCCAGGAGGTCAGTCGTCCGGCATGGTCGTAGCCGTAGGTGTTGGTGCCGGCTCCGGCGGTACCGGTGGTGGTTTTGGTGGTGAGGTTGTCGTCGTCGTCCCACCCGTAGGTGATCTGGGCGAGCTGGGTGCCGGAGCCGTTCTTCAGCGTGTGACTGATCGGCCGGTTCATCGGGTCGTAGTCGAAGCTCTGAGTGCTGGCCTGACCCGTGGTGGAGGAGATGGACTTGAGGCGGCTGGCTTTGTCGTAGCCGTAGGTAAGGGTACGGCCGGTGACCGGATCGGTGGCGGTCTTCAGCCGGCTGGCGTTGTCCCAGGTGAACGCGGCGCTGCCAGCAGCGTCGACGCGCTGGGTGGGGTTGCCGAGGGCGTCGTAACCGTAGGAGGTCTGCTGGCTGCCGTCCTTGGAGACGGTGAGCGGCAAGCCGCGGTCGTTGTAAGCGACGGTCAGGTCGCCGGCAGCGGTCACTCGGCCGGCCAGGTCGTAACCGAAAGTCTTCTCCGCGGAGGTCGCGCCGCCACCTGCACCTGACTCGTGGGTGAGCCGGCCCAGGTGGTCGAAGGTGCGGTCGATGCGCACGCCGCCGGGCTGAATGGTGGCAGTCTGGTTTCCGGCGGCATCATAGAGGTGGGTCCAGGTGCGGTCGGCCAGGTTCGGATGGGGGGTGGTTGCCGGTTCGGTCACGGTCTCGGCCAGACCGAGACTGTTATAGCTGGTCCAGGTGGCGTTACCACGGCCATCGGTGAGCCGGGTACGGGCACCTGCGGCGTCGTAGCCGAAGCTGGTCGTGATCGACTCACCACTGCTCACGGGTTCCGTGAGTGAGGTGGCACGGTTCAGAGCGTCGAAAGTCTGGCGAGTGACGTGTCCTTCGGGCGAGGTCGCACTAGTTTGATTGCCGATAGCGTCATAGCCGAAGTTATAAGTACGTAGCACTGTGCCGCTGGCGTTGAGATTCTTGACGCTGGTCTGCCGACCGGCCAGGTCGTACTCGGTAACTGTCGTATTGCCAAGAGGGTCTGTCGCCTTGACCGGACGACCAACTAGGTCAAAGGTCATGGTGGTCGTGTTGGTCATGGGATCGGTAGCAGAGGTCACCTCACCAGCCGCGTTCACCACGAACGTACTAACCTTGTCCTCAGGCGCGACCTGCTTGACCAGACGGCCAGCATCGTCGTACTCCATCCTGGTGACATATGCCGCGGGGGCGGGATGACGCTCGATCTGAGTGACGGTGATCAGTCGGCCCAGATCGTCATAGGTGGCTTCGGAACGCGCTCCGGTCGGGTCGATCGTGGCCAGCGTCTCACCCGCCATATCGTATTCAGCGACTGACTTACCCGCGGTCTGGCCTTGCGGGGCGGGGTCGGTGACACGAACAGGGCGGCCGAGCTGATCGTACTCAAGGGATGTTACATAGCCACGCGGATCGGTCGTGGACACCAACAGGCCGGCCGCATTGTAGGCACGCTTGATGACTGGAACAATTTCTGCGCCCCCCGGCGGCGTGTAGGCGGGCGCTTTGGTGCTTAACAACCGTCCGGCCCTGTCGAATATAGAAATGGTCGTGCGGCCCTCAGCGTCTCGCTGATGCGTCTTGCCTCCCAGCGTGTCGTAGCCGATCAGCGTCGCCGGGCGGACCGAGCCTGCGGTGCCGTCTTTGTCAACTTGCACCTCAGGGGCGGTGGTTTCCACCAGCTGGTCGAGCGCGTCGTAGCGCATCGTGGTGGTGAAGTCGGCGGCGATGGCGCCGTCGCTATGGCCGCGCGGGTCGGTGATAGAGGTGACCAAGCCGCGCTCGTCATAGCCGATGCTGGAGACGATGTCCTGATCGCCGTTCTCGATCGTCTCCCGGGTGGGCTGGTTCAACTCGTTGTAGGCGAACGTGGTCGTCTCAGCGCGCGCTGTGCCGACGGCCGTGCGGGTGGCGCGGGTGACGTTGCCGTTGGGGTCGTAGACGTAGGCGGTGGTACGGGCCAGGCCACCCGGATCCAGCGTCTGCGACACCAGCCGGCTCGCCTCGTCATACTCGAACACGTTAATGGTGATGCCGTTGCCGGTCATCTGCTCGATCAGATTGCCTGCCGGATCGTACTCATCGGCCCGCATTACTACATCACGCGGTGTCGTGGAGCCGTTGAGCTTGGCGTCGTCGGCGATCTGCTCCTTGAGCCGGTTGTCCATCCAGTACACGGTGGTGGTCTTGCGGCCCATCGCGTCCACGCTGGCCGTCAGCCGGCCGCCAGGGTCGTATGCGTGTGATTCCAGCACCACGTCCTGCGCCGGCTGCGGGTTGACCGGGCTGCCCGTCCACCCCTTCAACGTCCGTGAGGTGAGCTCGCCACGCTTGCTGTAGCCGGACTCGATCACCGTGCCGCGCGGGTCGGTCACCGCGCTCATCCAGCCGCGCTCGTTCCACACCTGCCGGACGACGCCGCCCTCGGGATCGGTCACGGTTTCCTGGCGGCCGTGCGCATCGTAGGTGTAGGTGGTGACGCGGTCGGGGTCGCCGCCGGTCAGGTCGGCGAGCGTCTGGGTGAGCGTGCGGCCGTCGGCGTCGTAGGTGTAGCGGGTCTGCGCGGTGTGCGTGACGTCGCTGAGCTCGTTCTTCACCCCGGGCGCTGTGCTGGTGGTGATCCGGCCGCGGCCGTCGTAGGAGAACGTCGTCCGGGCGCCGCCGGGGAAGGCGTCCGAGATCCGGATGCTAGCGCTCAGGCGCCCGAGCACGTCGTATTCCAGCTTGGTGACCATCCCCTCGGGGTTGGTCTGTTCGGCCAGGTCGCCGGCCGCGGTGTATCGGTAGGACCAGTCGTTGCCACGCGCGTCGGTCTTGGTCTTGACCAGACCGGCCGGGGTGGTGCCGCCGCCGACCGCCGGCTCGCTGCCGTCGGTATAGGCGGTGCTCACGGTGCGCCCGTTGGGGAAGTCCTGCGTGGCCGGCGTGGTCTGCGAGGTCGGCTCGCCGTGGGCGTTGTAGGCAGTGGTGGTGGCGAAGGTGTTGTCGGTGTCACCGGCCGAGCGGCCGTCGCGGTAGGCGATCACCTGATCGTTGCGCGGGTCGAACGGATCGTCGGCGTTGAGGTAGTACTGCCAGAACTCGATCGCGCACTCCCCCGGCGCCCGGCAGTACTTGCGGCCGAGGTTGTTACCGCGCTCGTCCTGGTAGATGTCGTGCGCGATGTCGTTACGGTCGATGATCTTGGTGAGGAAGCCCGCCTGGTCGTACTCGTACCAGGTGGTGTGCCCGAGCTCGTCCGGAACACCGCGGACGCGGTAGCCGCGCCAGGCGTCATACAGGTAATCCAGGGTGTTGCCGTCCGGGTCGGTCACCGTGACCTGTGCCTCACCGGACTGCTGCTCGGTGGCGATGTCGCCGATCTGCCAGGTGCCGCCGTGCTGGTCGGTGTGCGTGGCGATCCGGTCGCTCTTGTCGTTGTAGGTGTTGGAGGCCCACACCATCCCGGACGGCAGCGTGATCGACGACAGCTGGTGCGACGCCGCCGTGCGCGCCGCGTAATGACGGCCTACCTCGCCGGCAGTCAGCAGCCGGTCGTAGACGGCAACCTCGTCCACCAGACCGGCCAGCCCGCCCACCGTGGTGACAGGCCGATTCTGCGTGCCGGAGATGGTCTCGCTCAGCGTGCCGACGACTGCCCCGTCCAGATACAAGGTCTGCACGTTCCCGGCGACGGTGAGTACCGCGTGATGCCAGGCGCCGTCGTTGACCGGCGCGGTCGACGTGATCGGCGTGGAGGTCGGCTGGTAGGAGCTGCGCAGCTTGCCGTCGGCGCCGACCCCGAACACCTCCTGCTTGGCAGCGCCGGGGGCGGTGCGCAGCGACATGACCGTCCCGCCGGAGCTGGTCTTGAACCACGCCTCCAGGGACGCCGACGTGCCGATCTTCGGCACGATCCCCTCCGGAAGCCGCACGCCAGTGCTGGCAGCCAGACCGACCGCGCCGTCGGAGGTGCCTTCCAGCGCGCCCGGCTGAGCCCGTACGGCGGTGGCGTCATACGTCGCATCGCCCGCGCCCGAGCCCAGGTCGATCGCCTTGCCGGTGGCCTCGCCGAGCCGCCAGTACCCGTACGGATCGGAGTCCAGCACACTGCTGCGATACAGCGACCCGCCGCCGTAGGCGTAGCTGGTGCAGTTCGGCGCGGCCACCGGCGCGCACACCTGCGTCAGCCGGCCCGCGTCATACACATACGTCCACGTCAACGGCTGACCGTCCACGGCGTCGCTGGACACCGACGCCACCTGGCCGCCCTGCCACGTGAACGTCATCGTCCGCCCGCCCACCCCGGCGATCGACGCCAGCTTGCCGGCCGCGTCGTAGGTCAGCGTCTGGCTGCGGTCACGCCGGTCGGTGATCTCGGTCAGCCGGCCCGCCGCGTCGAACCGGTAGCTGGTCGCGGCCTTGTCCATCAGCCGCCACGTCCCGCCGCTCTCCTGCGCCAAGGTCGCGTACGTGCCGGGCGGCGGCTGGAAACTCCCATCGCCGTTAGCACGGAAGCGCATCAGCCGCCCGTCCGGGTAGGTCACCAGCGCCGACGTCGACTCCCCGCGCACCTCCTTGACGATCTTCATGTCCCAGCGCGTCGACCAGCCCGCCCCGAACATGCCGTCCGTGCGCGTGTCCAGGCTGTTGTAGGTACGCACCACCGACAGCGGCGGCCCCACCGTCGCCACCTGCAAATCGGTGAACGAGGCGGTGTAGTTGCCGGTCTGCTGATTGAACTCCTGCCCACCGGTGCCCGGAGTGGCCAGCAGCGCACTCAGCCGCGGCTGCCGCACACCGGTGGTGAACGTCAAAAGCGGCGAAGTCGTGGTCGACAAGTCGGAAGAGTCCCGGACGGTGACCTTCCACCAGTACTGCTTGCCCCACGACAGCTTCCCCGCCGGCACCGCCCACTCGTTGCGGTTGCCCGCCACAAACCCGGAGGTGAAACACCCGGTGCCGGACATGGACTCAACGTCACACACCCGGAACCGGTACGACACCGCGTAGTTGCCATTGCTGCTCGCACCCCACGCCCGCAACGTCGGCGTCAGCGAATCGACCAGATACCCCTGCTGCGGATACACACCCATCAGCGCCGGAACAGCCAGCACCGACCGCTCGGCAGCTTCCGCCTTCCGCACCCCCGCAGGCAGACCATCCCCTGCCGGCTCCGAAGCCGAATCCTGGATCCGGTCCTCAGCCGGAACCGCCCCCTTCGGCGGCTTCACCTCCGACTTCCAGCCGCTCTCCGGCACCGCCGCGGCCGCAACCTTCGCCGTCGGCAGCAACGACGGGAACCCGGCCGCGGTCCCGGCCATCTGCTTCGGAATGACGGGCGAGGCCGCAACATCATTCGCCACCAACGTGTCCGTCAAAACGGCCGTCGCGGCAGCCGCAGGCAACGCCTGCACCATCAGCAAGCCCGGCGCCATACCGGCCAACGCGGCAACGATCCCGGCTGAACGACGCCATGACAAAACCTGGCGCATGCGCCACCACACTCCGAACCACAACGGACACCCGTCAGGGCGTCAGACGTCGCTCTCCGCCGCAGCAGAACGCGCCATTTACGACGGAACGGCTCGGAGCTGATCACTTCCACCGTCAAGGTAAAGAATCGTGATCAGTCAGACAAGACACGCGAATGTCACAAATAGGAAACCACTCCCATTGTGCGGTAACGCTGCGTCATCAACGCAGGAGCCGCAGAGAGGGTGAGCCGTCACGGATACGATCTCGCGGGACCATGTCCGCCAGCTGAGACGGTCGAGTAGCGACTCCTCCGGCATACTCGGCAGTCGGAACGTCATCAGCCACGATGAACCGACGTAGAGACGTTCGTCGAACATGGCGCATGGACTTTCAAGCGGCAAATCTGGCCCAGCCCTGGGACACCCCGGTCACGGAGGATGGAGGCGACCACGAGCACGCCATACAGGCGAGCACGCAGGCAACGCTTGGCGTCAGCTACGCCTTGCCCTGCGGGGCGGCGCCGACACCTGGCCTCGACCAAACCATAGTCGCTCCTACCGGCCAGGCGTTTCCTGCTCTCGGTCTGTCGCTATGCCGCTGGGCCGGATCCTGGGCGGCCGTTTTGCTTCGCTGCGGCTGCTGCTGCGCTCGCTCCTGCCGTTCCCGTCTGGCCCGGGCACGCGCCCGGGGCCAGACTCAGCGGTCTGGGATCGATGGGCTCATCGTCTGCAGGAGGAAGCCACGCCTCCTTCGCCGGCCAGGCGCCGGCCCTGATCGCGCTTTCCGCGTCAAACATCGTGACGCGCATAGGCATTGTGCTCCTGCCCCCGGGCGACCGCCTGGGTCTTGCGTCGGCAGGCCAGCTCGGCTTCCTGAGCATGCCGGCGAAGGGCTTCTGCGGCCACCTCGGAAGTGGCGGCCAGTAGCTCCCTAGGAATGTCCTAAAGATCTCGGTGGGCTGGCCAGGTGGGATCTCGGGGTTCAGACTCGGGTCATGATGGGTCGTTGGAAGGTTCCGTCCGGCCCTGAGGTGTGGGTCGTGTGCCGCGAGATGATCCCGGCCGGGAGCGTGTTCGCGTTCCTGGCCGAGCACCGGCGGAGGCTGTTCCCACCGGAGACGTTCGCGGACATGTACGCGCCGGTCAATGGGCGTCCGTCGGTGCCGCCGGAGCTGCTGGCCACGGTGGTGGTGCTGCAAACGCTGCACGGGTTGTCGGATGAGGAGGCGGTCGGGGCGCTGCCGTTCGATCTGTGGTGGAAGGCCGCTTGCGGGCTGGGCCTGTATGATCAGGGGTTCGATCCGTCGCTGTTGACGTCTTTCCGGCGTCGGCTGGCCCGTTCGCCGGATCCGAACCGGATCTTTGCGATCGTGCGCACCGTGGTGGAGCAGACCGGGGTGCCGGCCGGCCGGACGCGGCGGACGCTGGATTCGGCGGTGCTGGTGGATGCGGTCGCCACCCAGGACGAGGGCTTCCCCGTGAGCGTGGACACCGATTTCAGGCGGCAGACTTCAGGCTATCTGCCGTCTTCTCGTAGTCGATCGGGCTCAGCTGGCCGAGACGCGAGTGCCGCCGGACCGTGCTGTAGCGGGTGATCCAACGGAACACGGCCAGGCGGGCGGTGCGGGCGTCGGGCCAGTGGTGAGCACCCGCAGCGTCTCGCGTTTCAGACTCGCGTTGAAGGACTCGGCCGCCGCATTGTCAGCACTGGTGCCCACCGCGCTACGCAAGCGGGTGACGCCGAGCCGCCGGCAGGCCCGCGCGAACTCCTGCGAGCAGTACTGCGCCCCGTTATCGCTGTGAAACACCGCGCCGTCCAGACGGCCGCCGCAGGTGTGCGCAGCGGCCCGCAACGCCTCGACGACCAGCTCGGTGCGCATGTGGTCGGCGATCGACCAGCCCACAAGCCAGCGCGAATACAGGTCCACGACCGTGGCCAGGTAGAGGAACCGGCCACCGCCGACGGGCAGATAGGTGATATGGCCGACGTAGCGGGTGTTCGGCTGCGCCGCGGCACCGCCGCCAACGACCGCTGGCTCCACCACCGCGCCGCCGCCCTCAACCTCCGCCGCCTGGTCAACCTCGGACTCACCCACACCAACGACATCTGGACCCTCGTCCCGATCACCCCATAACAAGAGGGTGAGCCAGCTCATGCCGACCCACTAACCAAGATCTTCAGGACATTCCTAGACGGAGATCCTGCAATAGATCATCTGATCAGCCTTCTGGGCGCGCTGCGCGAGACCTCTCAGTCCCGTGATCACTTCCAGTAGGTACCCTGCAGCTGGAGGCATTCTGGCGAACTCCTCTATCTGCTCCCACTGCTGGACGATGTCGTTTAGATCGGCGCTGGGGATAGTGGCCAAGGTGTCGCGAACGTCCACCGGAAGTTCCTCGATGTTTGGGCCCTCCAAGTATGGGGAGGTCTCTGGAAGAGCGTCCCACTCCTCGTCTGTCGTTGGCGCCCCGTCGGGTGCCGGATAGACAGTGACCGTCTGGGTCGAATCCGAGTCGAACGGGATCCCTTTCGCTAGGGCAACCAGCTTCCCAAGGATCACCACAGGATCGATCCACTTAGCGGCGATGGCATCGAAGAGAGGCGCGTCTGCCATTGGATTCGTGACAGCGCGGGGACTGTCCGGCCTCAGCACAGCCGACTCTCGGTCGACTGCTCGATAGTAGTCATAGAAGACTCCCATTTGACCCCCAGGTGGCGGCGCACGTTGTGTCGATATCGTCGCCAGAATACTGGAAACGATCTGAAGACGTGCTGACGGGGCTGAGGGTGCATCACATCGTGAGACGGAGGGTGATTAGGGATGTAATGCCACGGACCCGGGCAGGTTCCCTCGGTGATTGGCTCTCCGCCGCTGGCGGTGCCGCGCTGACCGTCGTCAACGACAGCGAGCGGGATGGGTTTGGCCAGGCTTGTCATAGAGGGTCCCGCATCCAGTGTCATCCGCCTGAAAGTCGCCAGCAAAATCCGTATGGTGTTGGTTGTGGCGCATCCAGGACCGTCCGCAGCGGAGATCCACTTATCGGAGCGTGAGCGGGCTCGGCTGATCGGTATGTCAGCGGAGTCGTCGAGGGTGGCGGTACGGGCGCGGATCGTACTGGCGTGTGCAGGGCCGGGGATCAGCACCGCGCAGGTGGCGTTGGATCTAGGCCTGGCAAAGAGCGCGGTGCGCAAGTGGCGTGCGGCCTTCGCCCGAGGTTGACTGGAGGCGCTGGCCAATGACGTGCGCACGGGCCGGCCCAAGGCGGAGCTGACAGTGTCGCAGGGCGAGCGGGCGGTGCTGCAGCGATGGGCGGGGCGGGCCAAGTCCGCGCAGGTTCTGGCGATGCGCGCGAAGATCGTGCTGGGATGCGCGGACAGCAAGGACAACAAGCAGATCGCTGCTGAGTTGCGGGTGCGTCCGGACACGGTCTCCAAGTGGCGCCATCGGTTCCTGCGCCTGCGGCTGGACGGGCTGAACGATGAGGCGCGCCCGGGCCGCGCGCCGTCGATCAGCCTGGACCAGGTCGAGCAGGTGGTGGTGGCCATACTGGAGGAGACGCCGGCCGGCGCCACCCACTGGACCCGCGCCTCGATGGCGCGGCGCAGCGGACTGCCGGAGTCGACGATCGGCCGGATCTGGCGGGCATTCGACCTCAAGCCGCACCGCACGACGACGTTCAAGCTGTCGACCGATCCGCTGTTCGCGCCAGAAGGTCGTCAACGTAGTCCGGCTGTATCACGACCCGCCCGAACGCGCGGTGGTGCTGTGCGTCGATGAGAAGTCGCAGATCCAGGCGCTGGACCGCTCCCAGCCGGTGACGGGCGATGATGCCGGGCATGCCGGAGCGGCGCACCCACGACTACGTTCGTCATGGCATCACCAGCCTGTTCGCCGCCTTCAACATCGCCGACGGGACCGTCATCGGCGAACTGCACCGCCAGCACCGCGCCGCCGAGTTCAAGAAGTTCCTCGTCACCATCGACAAGACCGTGCCGGCCGAGCTGGATGTCCATCTGATCTGCGACAACTACGGCACCCACAAGACGCCGGCGATCAGGGCATGGCTGGCCCGGCATCCCCGCTTCCACATGCATTTCACTCCGACCGGTTCTTCCTGGATCAATCAAGTTGAGCGCTGGTTCGGCTACCTAACATTGGGCGACACAATGTCACCCTTAGAAGTCTCGGGAGGTGGCGAAGGAAGGCGGCCACCAGCGTCCCTGCCACCAAAGGAACGTCCATCATGTCCAGTCTCCCCAACACGTTGCCGTGCTCGGCCTGGCCGCTCTGATGGGCCTGGCCATGCCATCCGCCACGGCCTGTAGGGCATCAAAACTCGCGCGTGTGGTTGAGCTGTGGATTCGCCGACCGAGCTATGCGGCTCGGCGGTACTCGTTAATCACCCCTTCGGGTATTCCGTGGCACTCGATCCGACCCTTCCATCGGCACCACCACATGCTCATCGTGATCGGGTGGTCGTTGTCCACGAGCTTGATGCGGCCGATGCGCGTTGTAGTGATCGCGATACTCGTTCAGGACCGAGCGCAGGTGACGTTCGCTGTAGATCAGCATGCGGTCGGTGCACTCGGCTCGCACCGTCCGACACCTGGTCACAGCACCAGCAGCACTTGCGCCAGTACAACGCACAGCGTCGGCACGCCACCGGTAGGTCCCTCGGGTGAGTGGTCACCAATTCTTCGCTGGCAAGGTGTACCACCGGCCCGCCCTGCCTCCGCTCATCAGCCTGGCTCGTCATCTGAGCATCGCGAAGGTCAGGTGGTCGAGTTCAATCGCCCTGATCGGCAGCGCTACGGAACGGCACGGTTCCATAAGTGGCACACCTGTACTTCTTAGATGGAGCAACCCAGACCCGGGACAGAGATCACCAATCGAACGATCGAGGGCTGACCGCCCGATCCGAGGTGGGCTTCTCAGAACTGCAGTAGATTTCGACGATCGCCGCTATCGCCTTGTGGATACTTTCCTTATCATGCCCTGACGGTTGGCCAAGCCGGGCTGTGAGCTTCTCGGCCAATTCAGCGGAAAGCTCCCCTAGCGGCTCACCAGCAAGAAGCTGGGCGAGCGTCTTCAACAATCGCACAACCGCGTCGCCTTCATACCAATTCAGCAGAGGCGTCTCTAGCGGTTGCTCCCGCCGGGCACTGTCGACCTGTGCGGCCAGCAGGTCGGCTAGCTCTAGGCGCGCGTAGCGCATCAGCGGACTGTCTGGGATCGCCATGACATCGAAGGTACCGGCTATCTCCGAACCGTGCTGTCGAACGAATGATGAGTCAGGGCGCGCAGCTCGTCCATGTCCGTCTTGCAGGGATCCGAGTAGTAGCAACATCGGCGCCCCAAGGTGAAGGACGCCGACAGCAGGTACGGTTATCCTCCAAAGAACAGCGGCTCGGGCATATGTGGCGCTATATCTGACAGGACAAACATCAGCGTGGTCAGCATAAAATCACCTCCTGCATACGGAAGCGGCATTTAGTAACAATTCAAGAGATCCCACCTCTCTTGCAAATCGACTCGCCGACAGCGCTCTTCTCCTACACAGATACGGCAGCTTGATCGCTACTTCAGGCATCGAATATCGGCGGTCCCGCGACCGATGCCCCTGTGACCTCGTTCCATCGCCGGCGGCAAACAGCTCTCGGTGTTGACGGCGTCGCCGCCAGGGCGGCCAGTGCAAGGCATGTTCGGGCTGAGGTCCTGGCTGCGACGGGGCAAAACGAGGATGCGTAGGAGGTCAACTCAACGGAACCGCCTTATGGATCGGGCGTCGACGCTCGCCCTAGATGGCGTTGTTGGAGTAGATGGCCTTGCGGATCTCGACGTCGAAGGCCGGGAAGGTCACGAACTGCGCCAAACCGCTGTGCCACAGGCGCAAGATGACCGGGCACTTCTGCTCCCAGACCTCGAGAACTCATAGACCCCCTTCAGTGCCGCCCCTGGTCGGGCGGTGTCGAAGGGCTTGAGCGCAACCGATCTTGCCTCAGTCCCGGCGGGCGGCGTACCTGAAAGGGCCGCGCAGCAGGTGGATCACGCCCCTGGACGTTGGCGCACGGCTGGACACCTCCACCATCTGGGACAGACCCAGCACACAAGCTTGAGCGTAATCAGCAGGCTGTACGCCAGCTACTACCGCCCTCAAGCCACGGCGTCGGCACTCAAGCCCGACGGCCGCCGTCACCCCGAACCGGTGACCGAAGCACCAGCCATGCGCCGGAACCGTACCGACGAGCAACCAGCGAGCAACCACCGGCGCGACTCGACCTCACCCGAGGATCTCCAAGAACCAAGAAACCCCAGCTCAGCGCACTGAACTGGGATTTCCGTGATGGTGCGCCGCCAGGGACTCGAACCCCGGACCCGCTGATTAAGAGTCAGTGGCTCTTGTGTCAGGCCATACCGCAATGCGCTTCCTTGTAACGCTACGTTCCTTTTCGTCGTTCGCGAAATGCCCCGAAATGCCACCGCGTGGTCACGGGTACCGATGGCCGAAGAGCAACCACCGAGCAACCGACCGGCAATTACGCGACCTTGACCGTTCGGTTCGCCCACGAAGAGCTCCGTGCCTGAAGAGGGTCTTGGCTGGCTTGGAGAGTCCAAGGCCAAGTCGTCGACCAGGGTACTGATCGGGGTTCGTTCCAACGGCTCCAGGGACCGATTGCGTTCAAGGACGGCTACCGCGAGTTCAGCAAGTCCTGGGCGGACCTCATATATGCAACTGCGCCCCACCGAGGGCTCCGGCCAACAGCAATCGCACTTCTATGTATGACGAGCACCCTCTGGATGACTTGCCGCACCGACGTGCGCACGCTCGTGCAGCTCACAGTCGTTGTGTCCTGGGTGTTCTGGAAACAGCACGCAGAGTGGACAGCTGCGCGGTCAAAGTGCGGCCATAATCCATCAACAGGTCGGGCAGTCGGTGATAGTGCCTCCACGGTATGGCGGTCTCGGCCTTTAGCGCGGCAACATCGTCGTCCTTCGCAAGGTCGAACCGTCCGTCCTCCAGCTCGACGACTCGGGCGTAGGCGCGCCGAGCGGCGTCCACAGCGTCGGATACCCGCCTCAACGCCTCCCTCACCGTAGGCGGCGCACCGGATCTCGGTCAGGGCCTGGATTTAAACTGTTGGTCTCGGGCAGCGGCAGGCATCTGGTGGTCGGTTCGGGAGGGTTGTCGTTGCGCTAAACCTCATGCTCGGGTTAGGTAAAGAGGCAGCCTGCGGTCTCGATTCTAAGGCGCAGGCCGCTTGCTGGTGCACCTCCATGGGTTGGGAGAGCCTTCAGGTATAACCCGCAAACTCGGACGCAGGTGCCCCTATGGTCGTAGTTATGGTTGACCTCACGAAGTACGAGCGGCGCGGCGACTTCGACGCACCATTCGAACTGACCAGAAAACACGAGCGTGCCCAGAAGGAGTCCGAGCGTATCCGCGAAGCGGTGCGGTGCGATATCGGTCCGTTGACGTGGGAGGCCTACATTGCGGGCGAGCCATGTCCCGGTTGCGGTCTTCCGTATCGAGACGAGGAGCCATGGGAATCCAAGGGCACCATGTACTTCACAGAGGAAGAGCGCGTCCGCTACGACGCTGAGGAGGCCCGGTTCAGAGAGGTGCACGGCGACTGTCAGGCGATACGCCACTCGGTCTCGGGATCGCTGACCATGCACTGCGGCAAGTGTTGCCCGTCACCGCCACTCTCGCCACGACAGATCGAGGATCTTGGCCGAATTCTCGGCTCTCCAAAGCAGCCCCATGAACTGATGCGATGGCGCCTCCGGTTGTACTGCGGCCACGTCGTGGAGAAGCAATCGCATTACACACACAAGACGCTTCACTCGGCGTTCACAGGTTCCACGTCGTGCCCTGAGTGCGGCCTCGATCCGGCGACCATCGTGGACGGTGAGGCCATCGGCCTCGTGAAGGAGCCACCTGGCGTAGCGAAGCGGGTGCCTGCCGAGTCGCCTCGCCGTCCCACTGCGACCCGGAAGCCCACGAGAGCTGAGTTGGAGGCGAAGGTTCGCGAATTGGAGGCGGAGATAGAGCGGCTTCGCGGTTCGTAACGGCCGAAACGACTCGGCGACTCGCTCAGGGGCTAATGGACCGGATGGGCGTCCTGCCATCGCCCGGCCGTCGGGAGGGCGATGCTTGCGCAGGGCCCCTGATCCAGGCGGATGCCCGTCATATCCTGTGGGATCTTTTCGGCTCCTTCCGTCGGCCCTGCTGACTATCAGGCGCATCGACGACCGCGAGCGCCCCGAGGAGATCTACAGGCTGGCACGACTCATGTCTCGCAGCAGTGCGACTAAAGGATCCAGGAGGCGCAGCGGGAGATCGGCCGGTACTTCGACCGATGGTCATCAGGACCGATCCGCCGGATCACGTTTACCGATCCTGCCGATGGGCTGACGCAGATGAGTGAGCTGATGCGTCCTGGCGCACACCCACCACTGCCGATCCCTTTAAAGGAAATTTCACTATTCCACGATAAGACCATCCTCAATTGTGGCTTCACCGATGGCATCCGCCTACGCGTCGAGAAGTACCGCGCTGCGCCGGAGGTGGGCGTAATCAAGGTCATCTGCTGGGGCGCATGCAGGTGTGAGGAGTAGCGGGTGTCAATCCCTCCCCTCCAGGCATCACGGTCGGCGCATTTCGCGATTATTCGTCGGCAGCTTCGTCTTCCTGATCCTCGGGCGGCGCCGACCGCCGGTACTGGGGATGGTCGAGGTCCATCTGCTTCGCTGCATGCAGAGGCACGGGGTAGCGGGAACGATCGGACCAGGCGATGGTCTGATGACACAGGCGCGCGCTCGCCCGCGCGAGCATCGTCTGGTCGACCCCGTTAGCGACACCGACCGGGTAGATCTCGGTTGCCGTGATGGCCCACCACGGGGTCTTGAGCTCGTTCGTCTCCCGCTCTCCCTCATCGCCAGCCTTGCCGGGATCAGCGTCCCAGCGAGTGATGGTTTTGCCCAGGTCTCCGCCCTTTGCCTGGTAGTTGCGCGGAATGTTGAAGAGGATCCAGAAGGGGTTTCCGAAGTCCACCTCGGCCCGGTGCAGCTTGGCTGATGCGAAAAGGATTGACTCCTTCTCGGTGGCCGGGTCGCTCTCACGGGCAACAGGAACGTACTGGGGCACCTCGTCCGGGGCAACGTTCATCCGGATGACAGCGCTCGGTTTCTTGCGTGGTGCGTTCTTGCCTTTGCCGTACCCGGGCAGCCAGGTGCGCGGATCGGTGATGTCGTCTTCCTGGTAGCTCTGGTTCTCATTGTGCAGACCCGTCCACATTCGCCGGCAGGCGTGCCCTGGGCTTGATCCGGTTTGACGGACATCCGAGATCAGGGGTTCGTCCCGGGAAGGATGTCCATGATGGAGAGCATGGGGAAGAAGAAGCCGCGTCCTCGCCGCTCGTTCACGCCGGAGTTCAAGGCC
>NZ_JAHKRO010000209.1 GCF_019396325.1 Nonomuraea ceibae | reverse complement strand
CCCGGGTCGCCGAGGCCGCCGCGAGGCTCGACGGCGTACGGGCCGAGGCGGCGGCGATCCCGGCGGCCTCGGCGGCGCTCGACGCGGCGAGGGCGGCGCTGGCGGCGGCCCGGCGGCGTGACGCACTCGCGGCGGAGCTGGAGTCGGCGTCGGCGCACCACCAGACGCTGGTCGACCGGGCCCAGGGGCTGCGCGAACGATGGCTTGACATCCGGCAGGCGCGCATCGAGGGCATGGCGGCCGAGCTGGCCCGTGACCTGTCCGACGGGCTGCCGTGCGCCGTGTGCGGCTCCGACCACCACCCGCATCCGGCGTCCCCCACGGAGACCGCCCCCTCGCCGGACGACGAGCTGGCCGCCGAACGCGAGCACGAGGCGGCGCTCGCCGACCGGGAGGCGGCCGAGCGGACGCTGGCGTCGCTGGAGTCCCGCCTGGCCGACGCCGAGGACGCCACCGGCGGGCTCGACGCCGCCGAGGCGGAGGCCGCGGCGGCACGGGCCGAGGACGAGCTGGCCCGCCTGCACGCGATCGCCGACCGCGAGCCCGCGCTGGCCGCCGAGCTGGAACGCATCGAGGCCGAACGCGACACGGTCAGGGACCGGGCCCGGGAGATCGGCGAGGCCCTGGCGGCGCACCGCTCCCACACCACCCACCTGCACGCCGAACGCACCCGCCTCCGCACCCGCCTGGCCACCATCCACCCACCCCTCGAACCCCCCGCGCCCATCCCCACCGAAACGACGGCGACCGACACCCACGACGGGCTCACCGTGCCTTCTTCGGAAGCGGAGGCGCACGAAGGGGCCGCGCCCTCTACGGAAGCCGAGGCGTACGAAGCGGTCGATTCGCCGACGCTCTCCTCGGAAGCAGAAGCAGAAGCAGAAGCGGAAGCGGAAGCGGAAGCGTTCGAAGGGGTCGAGCTCGATGCCGTGCGGGTGTTGGAGTGGGCCCAGGCGGAGTTGGGGCGGCTGCGGGCGGCCGCTGCGCGGGAGGGGGAGCTGGCCGGGGCGGTGGCCGGGCTGGCGCGGGAGCGGGAGGCGTTGCAGGAGGACGCCCGGCGGGTGGCCGCGAGGCTGGCGGCCGGCCGGACACGGCAGGAGGAGCTGAGCGCCGACGCGGCCAGGCTGGCGGCGCGGCTGGACGAGGCGCGCGGCGGCGACGAGACGATCACCGCCCGCCTGTCGAGGCTGAACGACGAGGCGGAGCTGCTGCGGGAGGGGTGGGAGGCGACGCGGGCGGCGGCCGTGGCGGAGGGGGAGCGGTCCCGGGCGGCCGAGGCGGCGGAGGAGGCGGCGCGCGAGGCGGGGTTCGCGGACGCGGCGGACGCGGAGGCGGCGGCGCGCGGCGCCGCCGAGCGCGAGGAGAAGGCCGAGACGCTGCGCCGGCTCGACGCGGAGCACGCCGCGGTGACGAGCACGCTGGAGGACCCGGAGCTGGTGGCCGCGGCGGCGCGGCCGGCGCCGGACCTGGCGGGGCTGGCGGCGGCGCGGGACGAGGCGGAGCGCGTCCACACGGAGCTGGCATCGGCCCGGGACCGCGCCGGGGCCAGGCACGCGCGGCTGCGGGAGCTGAAGGCGGAGCTGGAGGGCTGCGTGGCGCGGTGGCGGCCGGCGGCCGACCGGCACCGGCTGGCCGAGCGGATGGCGTCGCTGGCCATCGGCACGTCCAGCGACAACCAGTGGAGCATGAGCCTGTCCTCCTACGTGCTGGGTGAGCGGCTGCGGCAGGTGGCCGACGCGGCGAACGAGCGGCTCGACCACATGTCCGGCGGCCGCTACCTGCTGCGCCACGACCTGGCGAAGACCGCGGGGTCGCGGGCGCGCTCGGGCGGCGGGCTGGGGCTGCGGGTGTACGACGGGTGGACCGGGGTGGAGCGTGACCCGGCGACGCTGTCGGGCGGCGAGAGCTTCATCACCTCGCTGGCGCTGGCGCTGGGGCTCGCGGACGTGGTGACCGCAGAGGCGGGCGGCGCGGAGATCGGCACGCTCTTCGTCGACGAGGGGTTCGGCACCCTGGACGAGGACACGCTCGACGGCGTGCTCGACATCCTCGACGGGCTGCGGGACGGCGGCCGGGCGGTCGGCATCATCAGCCATGTGGCCGAGCTGCGCACCCGCATCCCCGCTCAGCTCAGGGTCGCCAAGACCCGCACCGGTTCGACGCTGTCCGTCGTGGGGGGATAGTCACGAATCAGCAGGTGGTAGCGTTCACGTACCACTTCACAAGATGTAAGACCACATAGTGAGACGTACATGACGCAATCCCCCCGAAGTGAGGCCCCCAGCCGGACCCGGATCGCGGCCGCCAGCCTGGCCGGCACCGCCATCGAGTTCTACGACTTCTACATCTACGGCACCGCGGCGGCGCTGGTGCTGAACACCGCGTTCTTCCCCGAGATGGATCCGCTGGCCGGGAGCCTGGCCGCGTTCTCGACGTTCGCGGTGGCGTTCATCTCCCGGCCGCTCGGGTCGGCGCTGTTCGGGCACTGGGGCGACCGGATCGGGCGCAAGTCCATGCTGGTCGTGTCGCTGCTGGTCATGGGGCTGTCCACGATCGTCATCGGGCTGCTGCCCGGCTACACGGCCATCGGCGTCGCCGCGCCGGTGCTGCTGGTGCTGCTGCGGTTCACGCAGGGCATCGGGCTCGGCGGCGAGTGGGGCGGCGCGGCGCTGCTGGCCACCGAGCACGCGCCGCCCGGCAAGCGCGGCCTGTACGCGATGTTCCCGCAGCTCGGGCCGTCGGTCGGGTTCATCGCGGCCAACGGCCTGTTCCTGATCCTCGGCGCGACGCTCACCGACGAGCAGTTCGGCTCGTGGGGGTGGCGGGTGCCGTTCGTGGCGAGCCTGCTGCTCGTGGTCGTCGGGCTGTACGTGCGGCTGAAGATCTCCGAGACGCCGGTCTTCCAGGCGGCGATGGACGAACGGCGGATCGCCAAGGTGCCGTTCGCCGGCCTCATGCGCCACCAGTGGCGGCGCGTCCTGCTCGGCGCCGGCGCGATGGTGATCGCGTACACGCTGTTCTACACGGCCACCACCTACTGCCTGGCGTACGGCACCGGCACGCTGGAGATCCCGCGCACGACCATGCTGGCGCTGACGATGATCGGCGTGGTGTTCATGGCGGCGGGCACCGTGGTGTCGTCGATCGTGTCGGACCGGCTCGGCCGCCGCCGCACGCTCATCACCGGCACGTCCGTGGCGATCGCGTGGGGGCTGGTGATGTTCCCGCTGATGGAGACCCGGTCGGTGCCGCTCGTCGGCGTGGCGCTGGCGGGCGCGCTGGCGCTCATGGGCCTGGTGTTCGGGCCGATGGGCGCCTACCTGCCGGAGCTGTTCCGCACCGAGTTCCGCTACAGCGGCGCCTCGGTCGCCTACAGCCTGGGCGGCGTGCTCGGCGGCGCGGTGCCGCCGCTGGTGGCGACCAGCATGCAGGCGAGCGGCGTCGGCGTGTTCGGCGTCGGTGTGTACGTCTCGGCGATGGCCGTGCTCAGCCTGCTCTGCCTGATCGCCCTGCCCGAGACCGGCGACGAGACCCTGTAGACCCCGGGAGACCCGGTCGCGTAGACCCCGGGAGACCCGGTCGCGTAGACCCCGGGAGACCCGGTCGCGTAGACCCCGGGAGACCCGGTCGCGTAGACCCCGGGAGACCCGGTCGCGGGCCGCTACACCGGCCCGCCGACCGGCTGGGCCGGCCGCTCCACGTAGGCGGCCAGCGCCCGCACCCGCTCGGCGTGCTCGTCGTGGCCGACGATCACCGGCGGCTCGTTGTACGGCATCGCGTCGGACGAGCGCCGCAGCTTGATGTACTGGCCGCAGGCGTCGATCGCGTACGGCTCCATGTCGTCCTGCAGCGCGCCGATCACCGTGATCCCGTACGTCTCGCCGATCCGCCGGAACAGCGCCACCGCCTCCCGGCGATGCTCCTTGCCCAGGTTGCGGCCCAGCTCATCGAGCACCAGGCACAGGTGGCCGCCGCCGGAGGAGGCGATCGCCGCCGCGCACACCAGCTTGACCGCCTTCTCGTCCATGAGCGCGGTGTTGGCCCGCCGGTTGTACGGGACGAAGCCCTGCCCCTCGCCGCGCCGCCACTTCGGCGTCACCCGCCACTGCCAGCGCTGCTCCGGATCGGCCGGCGCGGGCGGCACCGGGAACTCCAGCGTCGCGCCGTAGCCGCCGTAGGAGGTGTCGAGCTTCTCGAACTCCTCCGCCACCCGCTGCAACCGCGCCTTGATCGCCGCCGTCAGCGCCGCCCGGTGCACCGCCGTCGACTGCGCCGCCTCCTCCGCGCCCTTGTCGGCTGCCGCCAGGTCACGCTGGCGGGACACGATCTGTGCCTCGATCTGCCGCCGCTGGTGCTTCTCGTACTCCTCCTGACCCCGCAGATAGGACGCCAAAGCACCGCACACCGCCGCGAACGTCGCCTGCTCGCGCGCCGTGCTGCCGCCCCGCTCGTCCAGCAGGAACCGCAGCTCCTCCGGGATCTCCGCGTCCTCCTCCGGGAACGTGTCACGCAACGCCTGGTCGAACTGCCGCTCCGCGGCCCGCCACCACTCGTCGGCGGTGCGGCCCCGCTCCTCCTCGGGCAGCGCCCGCACCCACTCGCCGGCCGTCTCGACGGTGCCGCCCCACTCGGCGGCCAGCGCGTCGAGCCGCAGCGCCTCCCGCTCGCCGCCGACCCGCGCCTCCTGCTCGCGGGCCTGCGCCCGCTCCGCCTCGTGCCGCTGCCGCCTGCCCTCCAGCCGCTCGATCTCCATGTCGCGGGTCCGGGCCCGGAAGTCGAGCGAGGACGCCTGCCGCTCGGCCTCGGCGACCTGCGGCGTCAGCTCCTCCAGCGCCGCCGTCAGCTCGCCCAGCCTGGCCCGCCGCTCCGCCAGCCGCCCTTCGAGCTCGCCGAGCCGCACGCCGGCCCTCGCCCCGTCGAGCCGCCGCTGCGCCTGCGCGACCGTCTCCTCCGCGTCGTGCACGGCCTGCGCGGCCGTCTCCTGTACGTCCATCGCCCGGTTCAGCCGCTGGCCGGCGGCCTTGATGCGCGCCTCCCGGCCCGTCGCCACCCCGTCGAACGCCCCCACCACGCTCACCCCGGCGGCGCTGACCAGCACCGAACCGGGCAGACCGGACAGCGCCTCGGCGGCCTCGCCCAGCTTGGCGGCGTCGACGACCACCGCGTGCTCGCCCGGCCAGCCGCGCAGCTCGTCCACCCGCAGCGAGCCGCGGGCCTGCTCGGCCACGTCCAGCGCGTCCAGCAGGCCCGTCGCGCCCACGCCCGCCGCCGCCAGCGCGTCGAGCTGCGCGGCGGCCGGGCCGCCCTCGGCGTCGTCCAGCGCCGCCCGGGCCGAGGCCACCTCCTGGTCGGCCACGCCCAGCGCCTTGAGCGCCTCGTTCAGCCGCAGCCGCGCCGCCGCCAGCTCCCGCTCCGCCGCCGGCACGTCACGCCCGTCGGCGAAGCGCCGCGCCTCCTCCAGCGCCGGGATCATCCCGCGCAGCTCGTCGGCCGAGTTCTCCGCCACGGCCCGGTCGGCGTCGAGCTTGGCCGCCCGCGCCTGCAACGCCGCCAGCTCCCTGCGCGCCTCCGTCACGCCCCGGTCCAGCGAATCGTCCTTCAGCGTCGCGATCTCCGCCTTCACCAGCGCGATCGCCTCCGCCGCCGCCTCACCGGCCGCCCGATGCCGCGCCAGCTCACCGGCCAGCGCCTCGTCCTTCGCGGCGGCGTCGGCCAGCTTGCGCGCCTGCCGCCCCCGCCAGCACCGCAACGCCTCGGCCAGCCGTACGCGCGCCTGGTCGCGCCGGTCGAACGTGGCCAGCAACGCCTTCGACTCCGCCTCGAACTCCGCCAGCCGCTCACCCGCCAGCACCGCCCGCACCCGCTTGGCGTGCTCGTCGCGCCGCGCCTCCCGCTCCTGCTCCAGCTCGGCGTCCAGCCCCGTCAGCGCCGCGATCGCCTCGAACACCCGCTCCGGCGAGATCTCGTTCAGCGGCTGCGACAGCAGGTTCGTCGCCACCTTGCTGCGCACGCTCGTCGACAGGAACGACACGCACCGCACCCGGTCGCCGTACAGCACCTTCGTCAGGTCACGGGCCACCACGTCCCGCCGCCCCGCCGACCGCGGCAGCGAACCCCACAGCTCGTCGGCCCGCGCCACCCGCTCCGCCTCCGACGCCGCCGCGGCCAGATGCACCCCGGCCCGCCAGCGGATCTCCAGATGCGGAGCCTCCTGGTTGACCCGCAACCAGACCGTCACCGGCCCGCTGGAGTCGTCCGGCACCTCGAACAGCTCCCCGTCGTCCCCCGCCGCCGCCACCGGCTCGGCCGGAGCCGCGAACTCCCGCATCCCCGGCGGCCCGAACACGCCCACGATGTAGCCGTGATCGGCGCTCGCCCACTGCCGCGCCCCGGCCCCGCTGGCCAGCTCCGCGTTGAACAGCAGCTCCGACACCGCCTTCGCCCCCGACGCGAACCGCCACTGCTCGTCACCCAGCAGCGCCGTGATCGAGGCGATGAACGAGGACTTGCCCGCCCCGTTGGAGTCCTTCGGGCCCGCCCCCGCCACCACGATCAGCGTTCCCGGCACCGTCGGCACCGGATGGGTGGACAGGCGGGAAATGTTGACCGCTTGCACAGCGACCAGCACGCGATCCCCGACGACGTTCTCCACCTGCGCCACTTCAGCTCCCCGTAACCTTCCATGCGTCCTGATCCGCGTCCTGACCCACGGCCCCGCCCGTCCGGCGGGCCGTCCCGCTCGTCACCTGGCCGTCCTCCGAGCCCGTACGGCCGCCGCCAGCGGGGTGTCGGGGCCCGCGGCCAGGATCAGCTCCTCCTGCAGCCGCCGCCGCGCCGCCGGGGTGAGCCGGTGGAACTGCGGGCCCGGAACGTAACCACCCGCCTCCTCACCGGCCTTCACCTGCGCCAGCAGCCCGGCGTGCCGCAACGTCCGCAACGCCGACTCCAGCTCGCCGATCGGCAACTGGGTGTGGCGGCGCAGCTCGTCCACCGGCGTCGGGTGCGGCGACAGCCACGAGTCCTCCGGCAGCAGGCCCTCGGCGCGCGGGATCGCCACCGAGTGCACCAGCACCAGCGTCAGCACCGCCCGCTCACTCTCCCCGAGCCCCTGTCCCGGCCCTTGGGCTCCGCTCCTGCCACCTCCGGCGTGCGCGGGCCGATCCGACCGCCGTCCGTCCACGCCCGGCTCCGACGGCTCGGCGTCGGCGGGCTGCTCCGCGGCGGGGGCGCGGTGCAGCGCGGCGATCTCGTCGCCATAGCCCGAGATCCAGCGCTCACGATGCTGGACCAGCACGCGACCCCGCCGGGCCAGCATCGCCGTCAGGGTGTGGCGCAACGCCGGGTCGCGCAGAGCGGCGAACCTCGCCTCCTGCACAGGCTCGGCGGCATGCTCCACCACCATGAACGCGGCCACCAGCTCGGCCCGCCGCCGCTCGTCATAGGCGTCCAGCAGATCGCCGAACTCGGCCACCCCCGCCTCCACCCGCCCCCCGGCCCCGGCAACCCCCTCCACCAGAGAGCCCTCCGCCTTAAGCCGCACGTCCGGCACGGGCTGCACGTCCGGCACGGGTTGCTCGTCCTGCGGAATCTGCGCGTCCCGGTCGGCCTGGACCGGGTGCTCGTCGTGCGGCTGTGTGTCCCGTACGGGCTGGTGGCCCTGTGGGGGGTGCCCGTCCTGCACCGCGTCCGGCTGCCCGGGCGGGGGCGGGTTGTGGGGCTCGGTCGTTTCGGGGGCGTCGTGGCCCAGGGCGGGGGTGGACGGTGTCCGCGCTGGTGGGGCCGTCGATAGCGGTACCGCTATTGGCGGCGTTCCGGCTCGGGGATGCGGCGGACCAGCT
>NZ_JAHKRO010000208.1 GCF_019396325.1 Nonomuraea ceibae | reverse complement strand
GCGCTGACGTTGCGGCACAAGCGGTTCGATCACCGCCCACAGTTCGTCGCTGACCTCCCACGGCTTCAGCCTGGCCACCGTGCTCCTCTCGCTCGGCTACAGCGAGAGATCAAAGCACAACAACGATTATTCTGTTAGGCGCTCTTAGGCCGCACCACAGCAGGGCTGAGCCACGGCAAAGAGGCAATGACGCCTGCCGTGGCTCGCCCAGCTCGATCGGTGACTCACGAATCGCTTACGGTTCCCCATATCCACGGGGGAAGGTAATTCTTGTCCGAGTTCATGACGCCGCTGCCGCGCCATTTGACTCTGTACAGGCTTCCGCTCAGGTAGCGATCGACCTTGCGCGCGACAAACGTGTGGCCGCTGTGGTGGATCGTCGGCGTGTGCATGGCCTTCTTGTACCTGAACTTCATGCGCAGCGCACTCTCGAAGTAGTGGGCGAATCTACTGATCACACACTCGTCGATGTGAGTCACCAGGCACTCGTTGGCGGTAGTAGGGCGTGTTGCCACGTATACGACGTCGTATTTTCCTGCGTACACCTTCGTGCTGGTGTACGGCTTGCAGAGCTCGCCGATCTCGTACTTGATCTTCTTGGAGTACTGGAGGTTCGCGTTGAGCGACGCTCCTGGTGTCGTCGTGCCGTCCACCGATATGCCCATCGACGCGTTCTGCGTGACCTCGGTGGTGCTCTTTTCGTTGACGAAGCATACCTGGGCGGTGAACTTGGGCTTCAGGTGTTTCATCAGATACTTGTTAAAGTCTTTCTGATTCTCGCTCTTGTTGGTCGTCGCCACACGCATGTAGTTGACTATGTTGACCAGATCCCAGCGTTTCTCCGGCGGCAGCCCCCGTTCGTCGGTGACGTCTGTCTTTGGATTCCAGTAGGCGCTGAACCTGGTGGAGACGTACCAGCCCTTCACCAGTTTGTCGACGAGTCCCTGTCCTTCGCAGTTGATGTTCGGCCTGTTGCCGAATTGCTTGTTGTACTCGGTGGTGAAGGGCAGCTTCGAATGACAGGGCGGGAACGGGTTCGGGTAGTTCTGGCCTGCCCCGCCGTTGTCGTCGATGGAATCGCTGGGGTCCTCGTAGGCGGGGTTAGGGACATCGACGATGGTGATGTTGCCGCACCGGTCGAAGACGATGATGGAGATCGTCGATTCCTCTGGCTCCACCTGGCCAGGGTCGGATGCGGCAGGCGAGGTGGCGGTTCCCGAGATCTTCCACGTTCGCTTGACCTTGGCCGTCACCCGCACCTGCCCATCGGCCTGCGGTTGAACGGCGACGTCAGTGAGCTCGACGGTGGAGTCGCTTCTGGACTTGCCTGTCTCCTTCAGCGCCTCTCGGTCGGCGACGAGATCGGCGTTGAGCAGTGAGAGCTTGGCCGTGCTCGGCGCGCTCGGGGTGACCCCGGGAGCCTCCCAGACCGTGGCGGCGTGTCCTTCCAGCACGGCGTCCTGCGCCCGGTAGTAGTCCTTGATCCGGTCGATGTACGTCTGATCACTCGCGTCGCCGGCACGCGCGGACGGAGACTGCTCGATCCTGCACGACGTTCCACCTCCGACCGGAGGTGCGGGCCGAGGGGTGACCCTCACCGTCTCCCACCCGCTCTTGCCGTATGCGGTGGTGGAGCGCACCTTGATCGTATACGGATGATCGTTGGCCAGACCGTCGGTCACCGCCCAAGGGTCCGTGACCTCCAAGGTCTTGACCACCGCGCCGTCCTCGGCGGTCACCTCGACCTCGTAACCGAACAGCATCGCCCCGCCGCTGCGTTCGGGGATTCCCCAAGTGGCCACCGCGCTGCCGTCGCCGCCGGAAGCTGTCAGATTGATGACGTTGCTAGGCGGCCCCGCGGGCAGGTAGCTGAGCGCGAGCGAGGGAGCCTCCGCGGCCGACGCCTCCCCGAAAGAGATGACCTCGTCCTTGTTGGAGGTCAGCAGGAGCCATTGATTTTCGCTGCCGGCGATGTCGGCCTGCGGCGCGGTGAGGGGCAGTGTGTACGGCGTCGTGTCGCTCTCGACGTCGTCGGCCAGCTCGGAGCCCTTGGTGGCGGCGGTCACCGGGTTCTTCAGCGGGGTCGCCGAGACGACGGCGTCGGCTGGACAGACTCCAGTCGGGCAACTGGCCGTGCCGAGCTTGAGCATGATCTCCGACACTGCTGCTCCGTCGGGCAGGGCGTCCAGCCTTAGTCCGATCACCGCGGCGGTCTTGGCGGTGCCAGTGCCGCCGATGCGGATTGTCGTGGCGTCCTCGACCGGGCAGGGGGCGCCGTTGCAGGCGGAGGGGTCGGTCAAGGCCGTCTTGATGACGAAGCTGTCCTTGCCCAAAGCGAGGGTGCGGACCTCTTCCGGGGGATCCTGCGGGGGTGCGCCGGGGGTGGTGAAGCTGGTGGCCGCGGTTCTGGGGGTGCAGACGTCCGGCGCGGTGCTGGGCTGAAGCGGGGCGAGAAGGGCGACCTCGTCCAGATAGAGGATCGTCTGCGGGGTGGGGGTGTTGCCCAAGATGATCTGGATACCAGCGCGGGCGGCGCCAGGGGGTGCCGTGACAGCCGCATTGGCGGGCGTCCATTGGCCTTGATCGAGGTCTTGGGTGCCGCCGGAGCCGGACAGGTAGACGCCGTCGGCGTCGTAGAAGGAGATCCAGTAGTTGAGAAGTTCGTCGGTGGCGGGCTGCAGGAACCAGCCTTGGAGGGTGTAGGTCGAGCCGGCCTTCACCGGGATGGTCTTCTCCGAATATGCGTAGGCTTTCTGGTCGGTGCCGTTGGGGGTCAGGATCGCGGCGGCGGTGCCCTGGTGATACTGGGCGGTGCTGGTGGTCAGGGTCGCGCCGGTGGCCGTCCACGGAGCGGCACCGTTTTCGAAGAACGGGTTGGCGTTGAGTGGACGGGCGTCGGCCAGCGGCGGGGAGGCGCACGCCTGCATCTGCCAGGTGTAGGTGCTGCCTGGCCGGACGGTGTCGGGCGGGATCTGGAACGAGGCGCGTTCGCCGCCGTTGACGGTGCGGCCGCCGAGTGGTGACGCGCCTACTGGCAGGTTCTGGTCGTCGTAGAGGTAGTACCGTGCGGTGATGGGGCCGCCGGAGGGTCGGTTGACCATGCCGGAGAGGATCGGCTGGGTGGGGTCGGCCATGCCGGTCTGGGTGTCGGCAGGCAACGTGGGCGCGTCGCTGGTGATGCGATAGGCCGGGCTCTCGTTGCAGGAGGGCGGGGTGACGCCGCTGCGGCAGGCCTTGACGACGAACTTGAAGCTGGCCGGGTTGTCCAGGGTGAACACCTTGTCCAGCACCTGACCGGACGGGATGTCGTTGTGCGTGGTGGTGCCGGGCACGCCGACCAAGGCGCGGACCTCCTCACCGGTCAGAGCGCGCTGATAGACGTGCACATCATCCACGGACGCGTCCAGCTTGCCCGTCAGGTGGGGACGCCCGATCTCGAAGGAGCCCTGGGCGTTCCAGTCGATGGTGTGGACGCGTTCGCCGGCCAGGGCACCGTCGACGTACAGGCGGATCGTGCCTGCGGCCTGGTCGTACTGGGCGGCCACGTGCGTCCATTGGCCGATCTTGGCCAGATCCTTGGACTGGACCGCGTTCTCGTAGACGCGGTCGGGCCGGTCCTCGTGGATCACCGACCACCACCAGCGTTGGTCGTATTCGGGCGCATCCGAGGTGTGGTATTGCAGTGAGAAACCTGGCAGGTGGGTGCCCATCTGGGAGAACACCGTCTGTTCCGTGGTACTGCTGTTCAGCCGGATCCAGGCGGCGACCGTGAAGCTCTGGTCGGTGTTGATGACCGGACGGGTGGTGGCGGCGAACGCGCCGCCGGTGAGACCGACGGCCTGCCCGAGCTGGCCGGGGACCCGGGTGTAGGGGCCGGTCAGGGTGGCTGGGACGTTGTTGCCGGAGGAGTCCGAGACGGTGGCGCCGGAGGTCTCGTCGAACTTCCAGTGCGCTTTCTCGCCCGCTGGGAGCTGGGCGGCCGGGGCGGGCATGGTGGAGTGGTTGACCGTGACGGTGTAGTCCAGCGGGGTCGACTCAGGCACACGGGAGGTGTAGCCGACCTTGACGGTGGTGCTGCGGGCAATGGCGTCGTTGCCGTCGAGGGAGTCGATGGACTCGGCGGTGACGGTGGGGATCTCCGGCGGCAGAACCCAGTCGACGCTGAGCTTGGGCTTGGGACCGGTACCCACCAGCGCGGGCCAGAACACGAACGTCTCGTCCAGGTTGGCCGGCATCGGGGTTTCCGACGCCAGCCGCAGGATGACGCCGTGGTTGGGCCAGCCGCGCGCCCACTGACTGGTCATGTCGGTCAGGTTCCAGCTCCACACCGACCCGGCCGTGCTGGGCAGCGAACACGGGTCGACAGAGCCACGCGCCTCTAGCGTGCTGACCGGCTGGTTGCCCCAGTGGACGCTGGCGGCCGTCCAGGGTCGTGTGACCCGGCGGGCGATGATGCCCTGGAATTCGGTGCAGGTGGAGAACGTCTGGCGCAGGGTGAGCTGCATGGTGGCCTTGACGACCTGTCGGCCGGTGATCGGGGCCGTGTCGAAGGCCAGCAGCGCCCGCATCAGCCGGTCCTCGCGGGTGGGGTTGCCACTGCCGCAGCCGTTGCATGCTTGGAAGCGGCCGACCTGACCGGCGACGCCCATCCGTCCGCTCGGGCTCATGATGGACGCCTCCTGGGTCACTCCCAGGGTGGTGGTCGGGTCGATGGTGACCGGGTAGCGGGTGGCTGGGTCGGCCAGCCATTTCGGATCCGGCTTGAGCACCAGCACGCTCGTGGGGCCGCTGTTCTTGTGCACCGCTGCTTCGACGGAGGCGTGCCGACCGGCGCTTCGGGCGCCTGCGGCGTCCCACATCACCGGGGCCGGGGCCGAGGCCAGCCGTTTGCCTGTGGCGGTCGACAGGCGCAGTTCGCCGGACTTGGTGATCTCCACTTCGGCGTCTTCGGTCCGTATCGGGATGCGGAACTCGACCGGCCCGGCAGGGCGTTCGCGTAGCACCACGTCGTGGCGGAAGCCGGTGGGCAGGGCCGTGACCATCAGGTCACCGCCCCGCCCGGCGGCGCCTGGATAGGTGGCGACGTTGCCGTCGATCCGGGGACGGGGCAGCGGGGAAGGCCAGGACAGGCTGAAGCTGCGCCCCTTGCCCAGGGTCATGGACGCGAACGGGCCCTCACCGCCGAGGGAGAAGGCGACGTCGGCCTTGGCGAGTTTCGGCCGAAGCATGCCGTCCTTCTCCACCAGGGTGGGATCGAGCCAGGCCCAGGTGCCGTCCGGCTGTTTGAGCTGAGTTGGCGCCGAGTAGCTCTCCGTGGTCAGGTGCCCGTCCGGGTAGGCCCAGGTGCGTGACGTCTCGGTGAAGGCCGTGGTGGCCTCGACCGGCCGGTTGTGCTGCCGTGCCTTCGCCAGCGCGTCACGCAGGGCGGCGTCCGGGTCGTCAGGGCGAGGGAAGGTTAAGACGGTCGGCTGTTCGGCCTGTTCGGCCTGTTCGGCAGGTCCGGGGGATGGAGCGGCCCGCGCTGTGAAGGGAGCCGTCAACAGCGACACCCCCAGGATCAGCGCTGTGGCCACCGCGGTTCGGCGGTGGGGTAATGCGGACACGTTCATGTATCACCTCGTGAGCTCGTCAGAACGTTCGGCAGGAACGGGACGACAGTGGCGTTCGATGCCATGACCGGCATGAACGCGATCAGCTGCAGCGGATCATCTGCCGCGAGGGTGGGCCGATCGGACGCCGGCGTCGGGCAGGTCATGGCCGCCGGTAGTGGCGGGTCTGGGCGCTTCCGCTGGCCGGACTGATCGACGGCCGGACAGGGCGCGTGAGTCATGAGGGCTTGGTCGGGACGAGGGCACGGTCACATACCGCCTCCCTGGGCATGGAAGAAACGCAGAACGTAGGACAGTGCTTTCGTGCTGCCCCACCACGCGAGGGGCGTGCGCCGGACAGTGAAGTCACGCGCTCGCGCACGCCTCCGGACCGGCCTCGCGTCGTGAGGAGATCCGCCCGCGTCCGCTGCTGATCGCGCGGGCCTTCACAGCGTTGACCACGGTGTCCGCCCAGGCAACATCGCAGGCTGTCCCGGACAGCGGACGAGCTGTCCGGGACAGCCCGTAGTGGTCCCCGACCCTGGTCAGCAGGGGATGGCCACGGGTCTGATCCGGCCGCTGACGACCAGGCGGCAGAGTGCTCGAGGCTCGCCGTCTCCCCGTCGGGATGCGTCCTTGATCAGCCTGCCGGAAGCCGCTCCAAGCGGATGAGTTGTCCATCTGTGGAGGGCGAGCAGAGGCGCAGCGCCAGCCTGGCCCAGACCCGTGCCTTGTCGGCCTGATGGACGCCGACGCAGCCGGACCGCCCCGGTGCCCGCAACCGGAACGTACCGGCCTCCAGCGAGACCGGCTCCAAGAGCAAGTTCCGGGTGAAGCCTTCGTCGTCGCAGAACGTGTTGACCAGCCCCTGGCCCCTGTCGATGCCCATACAGCCGTCGCCGAAGACCGGATGTACGGTGGCAAATTCGTATATGCCGGACCTGCGGGGAATCAGGGTCACGGGGAAGCTGCTCGAGCACGGCGCCTGGTAGACCAGGCCGAGATCGCTGCCGGGCTTTTCCGCCAGGCACAGTTGCGAGGGCAGCAGCCGGATGCGGTGCCTGCCGGGGGGTACTGGCATCACACCGGGGGGTTGCTGGCCGGACACGGGAGAAGCGGCCGTAGCGCGCTCGGCGGGCTGCTCCGTGCTGGTGGCGGAGCCGGCTGTCGCCAGCAGGCTGGCCATGCAGACGGCCAGGCCGAGCGCCGTCCGCCACGGCCACCTGCGCCTACCCGGACGAGTCCAGGACACCTTGGCCGAGCCCGGGGTCGATGCACGCTCCTTTGGGCCCGCCTCTGGTTCTGCGTCCTCGGCCACGTCGGTCGCTTCAGCCATCCCGGACACATCGGCCGGGTCGGTGGCGTCGGCGAGCCGCAGACTCAGGGCGACCCAGGCGGCGACCGTGTCGTGATCAACGCCACATGCCCTGACGAATGCCGCCACGAGCGCGGGCCGTGGAACCCGGCCTCGTTCCAGGGCGCTGGCCAGCGTGCTGCGCGGCAGCACCTCACCCGCTGCTTCAGCCTGCTCCTCCAACTGTCGATACGTCAGCCCCGAGCAAGCTTTCAGGCGACGCATGGACGCCATGAACTCGGCAACGTTCTGTACGGTGTGCAGCTCAGGTGGATCGTCGGGCACGGCGTCTCCCCGTCGCGTTGAACAACCGAACCATCCAACGTGGTGCCGGTCTGTTCTAGGGGAATTCGTAGTGCTTTGTCCAGACAGCTTCGACCGCCGACGGGTTACGTCCGCCCGCAGCGCGGCTGGCTGCGCCACTTCGCCGGGCGGGCCGAGCTGGTGCGCACGCGCTTCACCGTGCTGCTGGTCGATGTCGGGGTCGATCCGGTGCCGCCCGCGCCGGCCGCCACCGCGTTCGGCGACGCCGTCGCCGCGGTGTTCGGGGCCCAGGTGGCGGCGGCCTCACACTGGCCCGAAGTTGGCAAGGTGTCGCCTTGGCGGCTGGCCAGCGCGGCCAGCCGCGGCCTGCTGCTGGCACCGTCCTGGCCTTGATCAACGACTAACACGAGCCGACCCTGACGCGGCCGAGCGTGCTTCTGCGAGCCTTCGCGGGTCCTGTCCCACGCCTTGCTGGAGGGCTGTGTTGACCAAGAGACGACGATCAGACCACGCCGCTGGAGCGCGCTCGTCGGATCGGCCTGTTCCGCTACATGCTGATCCGGGAAACCTCCGATCCGTCGCTGACCTCCCGTCAGCGTGGCGCGCTGGTGCCCTCGCCGCGTCAGTCCTAGGGCCTGTCTCAAAGTGTTGATCAACGCGTGTCGTAGCCGGACACGCGAAGAGGTCTCCGGTAAAGGGTTCAACGACCAAGAAGAACCTCATACCCCGGAGACCTCGTGGCCACCTTAGCGGT
>NZ_JAHKRO010000207.1 GCF_019396325.1 Nonomuraea ceibae | reverse complement strand
ATCGCGGCTGCTGCCGTGATCGGGGCCGCGATCGGCGCCGGTCCGGTCGTCGCCGCGGTGAGCGGCGACCCGGTGCTGCCCGAGCGCTCGGCCCAGCAGCTGCTGGCCGACGCCGCGGCGGCCGCCCAGAAGACCGAGGGCATGCTGCCGATGTCCGGCACCGTGCAGCAGACGGCCTCGCTCGGCCTGCCGGCGCTGCCGGCGACCAGCTCCGCCGGGCCGCTCAGCCTGCTGTCGGGCTCGCACGAGATCAAGGTCTGGTACGGGGCGGGCGACAAGCTGAGGGTCGCGATGCCGACCCAGATGAACGAGACCAACCTGATCGTCAACGGCGACCAGGCGTGGTATTTCGACAGCGCCACCAACACCGCCACCAAGATCATTTATGACGGGAAGCGGCCACACGACGCGGCCGAGACCGCCCCGGCGGAGCTGACCCCGCAGGCGGCGGCGGAGAAGGTGCTGGCCCAGGCCGACGAGCACACCGCCGTCAGCGTGACCAACACGGCCGAGGTGGCCGGCCGCCCGGCCTACCAGCTCGTGCTCAAGCCGAAGGACGCCGGCTCCCTGGTGGAGGAGGTGCGCCTGGCCCTCGACGGGGAGAACTTCGTCCCGCTCCAGGTGCAGGTGTTCGCCAAGGGCTCGGCCGAGCCGGCCTTCCAGGTCGGCTTCACCCAGGTGACGTTCACCCCGCCCGCGCCGGAGAACTTCACCTTCACCCCGCCCGCCGGGGCCAAGGTCGAGGAGAAGAAGCTCACCGCGCCCCAGGAGGGCGAGGGCGGCGAGCGGGCCGAGGAGCACCGTGAGGAGGCGAGGAAGGCCGCCGAAGAGGTCAAGATCGTCGGTGACGGCTGGACCTCGGTGGCCGTGCTGCCCGCCTCGGTGGCCGATCTGAAGGCCCAGGACGGCCGCCAGGCCGGCGAGCAGGGTGAGCAGGGTGACGACGGGTCGCCGTTCGGCGGCGACGGCGGCGCCGACCCCGCCGCGCTCCTCGAGACCGTCCTGAAGTCCGCCACCCCGGTGAGCGGCCCGTGGGGCTCCGGCAAGCTGATCACCACCAAGCTCGCCACGGTCCTGCTGACCGACGACGGCCGTCTGCTGGTCGGCGCGGTCACCCCGGAGGAGATCACCAAGGCGGCGGGCGTCAGGTGACGACCGCCACGCAGGAAGCGGGGGCGCCTCTCGGGGCGGCCCCGCCCTCCGACGCCGCCATCGTGACCAGCGGCCTGACCAAGCGCTTCCGCGGCGGCCAGGTCGCCGTCGACGCGCTGGACCTGGCCGTGCCGCGCGGGTCCGTCTACGGCTTCCTCGGGCCGAACGGCTCGGGCAAGACCACCACGATCCGCATGCTGCTGGGCCTGGTCGCGCCCACCGAGGGGGAGCACGCGCTGCTCGGGCTGCCGCTCGGCCAGGCGCTGCCCCGGGTCGGTGCGCTCGTCGAAGGACCGGCCTTCTACCCGTACCTGTCGGGTGAGGCCAACCTGCGCCGCTTCGACGCCGCCGACCCGACCGCGACGCCCGCCACCGCCAAGGAGCGGATCGGCGAGGCGCTGGAGCGGGTGGGGCTGAGCGCCGCGGCGGGCAAGCGGTTCCGCAACTACTCGCTGGGCATGCGCCAGCGCCTGGCCATCGCCGCCGCCCTGCTCGGCCCGCGCGAGCTGCTCATCCTGGACGAGCCGACCAACGGGCTCGACCCGCAGGGCACCCGCGAGGTGCGCGCGCTGGTCAAGGAGATCGCCTCCGGCGGCACCACCGTCTTCGTCTCCTCCCACCTGCTGGCCGAGGTGGAGCAGATGTGCACGCACGCGGCGATCATGCGGGCCGGCCGGCTCGTCGCGCAGGGCACGATCGCCTCGCTCAGCGGCGGGCGCGCCACCCGGATCCGGGTCGAGACGCCCGACCCCGCCGACGCCGCCCGGGTGCTGGGCGCGCTCGGCCTGGCCGACGTGCGCTCCGACGAGCACGTGAGCGCCGAGCTGGGCGGGCACGCGCCCGAGGAGGTCAACGCCGTGCTCGTCCGCGAGGGCGTGGCCGTGCGCGGGCTCGCCGTGGTGCGGCCGAGCCTGGAGGACGTGTTCGTGGGACTGACGGGAGAGGGTTTCGATGTCGACGGCTGAGACCACCACCGGTACGGAGGCGGCGACGCGGACCGACCGGCCCCGCCGCACCCCCGGGCTGGTGCCGGTGGCCGAGACGATCGGCAGCGCCGAACGCCACGCCCCCGAGCCGCCGCCGCCGGGACTGCCGTCGCCGCCGCGCCGGCCGGGCGCGTTCTGGCGGCTGCTCGGCTCGGAGCTGGGCCTGACGTTCCGGCGCCCGCGCAACCTCGCCATGCTCGCGGTGGTCGCCGCGGTGCCTGTCGTCGTCGGCGTCGCGCTGCGGATGGTCGGCGGCGGCGGGGACGACGAGATGAGCGGGCTGATCGCCAGCGTGGCGGGCAACAGCCTCATGCTGACGTTCGTCTCGTTCTCGTTCCTGACGCTGCTGCTCATGCCGGTCGCCGTCGCCGTCGTCGGCGGCGACTCGATCGCCGGCGAGGCCGGCGCGGGCACGCTGCGCTACCTGCTGGCCGCGCCCGCGGGCCGGGGCCGGCTGCTGGCCGTCAAGTTCCTGAACGTCGTCGTGTACGCCTACGCGGTCACCGCCGTGGTGGCGCTGTCGGCGCTGCTCACCGGGCTGGTGCTGTTCCCCGTCGGGGACGTGACGCTGCTGTCGGGCACCACCGTCTCCGTGACCGACGGGCTGCTGCGGATCGCCGTCAGCGTCGGCTACATCGGCGCCGGCATGGCCGCCCTGGGCGCGGTCGCGCTCGCCCTGTCGACGTTCACCGAGGTGCCCATCGGCGCGATCGCCGGCGCGGTCGTGGCCGTCATCGTCTGCCAGGTGCTGCGCGCCATCCCGGAGCTCGCGCCGCTGGAGCCCTACCTGCTGCCGGCCCGCTTCACCGGCTTCGACGCCGTGCTGCGCGCCCCCATCGACACCGGGGCGCTGCTCGACGGGCTGGCGGTGTTCGGCGCGTACACCGTGCTGTCGCTGTCGGTCGCGTGGGCGCGCTTCACCGGCAAGGACATCACCTCCTGACGGGCGCGCCCCGTACGGGCCGAGAACGGGCCGCGTACGGGACGCGCCCGCGGGTCAGGACGTGCGGCGGCGCAGCGCCAGGAAGGCGACCACGAGGCCGATGACGCCCACGGCCAGGCCCGCGCCGCCGAGCAGGCGGGCGGTGCCGTCGGAGGAGGCGGCGGCGACCGGCGTCACCGAGGGCGCGGGGGACCCGGCGGCGGGGGACGCCGGGGCGGTGGCCGCGCCGTGCGCGTCGCCGCCGGTCGCCGGGGTCAGCTTGAGCACCGGCGCGGGGTGCTCCGGCTCGGAGCCGTCGGCCGCGGGCGCGTCGGCCCAGTCGACGACCTCGCCGCCGGAGTAGGTCTGCTTCGTCGGGAACACGATCTGGCCGACGCCCTCGGGCAGGCGGCCCATCGACACCTCGAACTCCTGGAACTCGCCCTTGCCGATCTTCCCGCCGGACCAGACGACGGTGGTGACGGCCTCGGTGAGCTCGCCGAACTCGGTGGTGACGGGCTTGGGCAGCTTGCCCTCGGTGACCTTGACGCTCCAGCCGGGCACGGGCTTGACCGACACGAACGCCAGCGGGTGGTCGGTGGGGAAGGACACCTCGACCTTGACCGTCGAGGCGTCGTCGCGCTCGTTCGGCACGCGGAAGGCGACCTTGGTGAACCCGCCCTGCTCGGCGGTGCCCGGGTTGATCGTGACGTGGGCGAGCGCGGGCAGGGCGAGCCCGGCGGTCAGGGCGGTGGTGGCCGCGAGCACGGTCGCGGCACGGCGGACGAAGGACATGGCGGATCTCCACTTGTCGTGATGGGGGTTACGGGGGTGTCAGCAGTCAGGCGGGCAGTGGAGGACCACGCCTGGCCACGGAGTGACGCAGCCCGGGATCGGGCGGCACGGCCCGCGCGCGCACGATCGGCGCGGCGGGGCGGAGGACGGGGGAGCGGACCGGGCGCAGCGGCGTCAGGCGGCGCAGCAGCCGGCGCAGTGTCGCCCACAGCGCGGCCTCGCCGCGGGCCAGCCACCAGCCGGTGAGCAGCGTGGCCGTCAGGTGCGCGACCAGCATGCCGAGCGCGTCGCCGAGCCCCTGCCCGTGCAGATGGAGGGCGACGTAGGCGGTGCCGTCGCCGCCGCCGAACAGCTCGTGCAGCCCGGCCTGCGCGACGATCAGCGCGGTGTTGACGGTGGCGGCCGGGCGCTCCCGGCCGGACAGGGCGAGCGCGAGCGCGAACACCGAGGCCGCGCCGAGCCCGGCGGCCCACGCCGCGGGGCCGGTGCCGCCGCCCAGCGTGTGCGCGATCGCGGCCAGCGTCACGCAGACGGCCGTGAAGACGGCCGCCCTGACGAGCCGGAGGGGCGGGTGCGCGCGCATGGGTGTGCCACATGGTCTCACAGGGAGGGGGCGGCGACGAGTTCTTCTTCAAGCTCGGCAATGCCTGGTTGATTCGCGATGTTTGTCGCTAGGGTCGGGCTCACCACGTTGACATAGGGGTGAGTACGTTGCGGCACTTAGGTGGTTTGCTCCTGGGGCTGGTGGTGACCGCGGCGGTCCTGGCGGGCGGCGGATGGGCCGTGCAGCAGGCGATGCTCGCCGCGCAGGCCGCCCCTACCGGCGGGCAGCAGTTGTGGATCGCGCTCGGCTCGATGGCCGCCGTCGGCCTCGTCGTCGGGCTCGTCGTGGCGGGGCGGGTCTCGCCGCTGGCCACCTTCACGCCGTCGCTGGTCCTGCTCGCCTGGACCGTCGTCTACGCCCTCGACATGAACCGCGCGCTCAGCCTCCTCCCGGACGAGCCGTCGGTGCACCAGCTCGTCCGGGAGGCCGCCGCCGGCGACCGGCTGCTACTGACCTCCGGCGCCTTCGCCCTGCTCGGCGTGGCGCTGTTCATCCCCGTCCTGATGCCCTCCCGCTGGGCGCGCGACGACGACGAGGACGACGACGAGTACGAGAGCACGCAGGAGGGCGGCTACTACTGACCCCGCTGCGATCTACGTTGTAAAGGCGGCGGCCCGGAAGCCCCCTGGTTACCGGTGAGTAGTGCGGGTATGTACAGGTCACGGAGGACTCGTCATGAGCCTGGACCGCGACGTCACGCCTGACTACCCGCTGAGCTGGCAGGCCCGCGCGCTCACCGGCCTGATGCGGGGCACCCTCAAGCCCGCCTCGCACCTGCTGCTGCGCCACCCGCTCGCGCTCGACTGCGCCTCGCGGCTCGGCGGCCTCGCGGGGGCCGTGCCGGTGCCGGAGCACGTCACCGTGACCCCGGCGGCCTTCGCCGCGTGCGGCGGCGAGTGGGTGCGCGCCGGGCGGGAGCTGGACGAGGGCAAGGTGCTGCTCTACCTGCACGGCGGCGGCTACTTCTGGTGCTCGCCGCGCACCCACCGGCCGATCACCTGGCGGCTGTCGGCGGCGGCCCGCCGCCCGGTGCTGGCCCTGGACTACCGGCAGGGGCCCGTGCACAAGCTCGCCGACTCGCTGAGCGACGCCCTGGAGGCGTACGGGTGCCTGCTCGAACGCGGGTACGACGCGGCCGACGTGATCGTGGCAGGCGACTCGGCGGGCGGCCATCTGACGCTGGCGACGCTGCTGGCGCTGCGTGACCGGGGGCTGCCGCTGCCGTCGGCGGGCATCTGCCTGTCGCCGTGGGCCGACCTGACCGACTCCCCGCGCCGGGCCAACCGCTGGCAGGACCCGATCCTGCCGGCCGGGCGGGTGCGCTGGCTGGCCCGCCGCTGGACCGACGGGCTCGACCCGCGCGACCCGCTGGTGTCGCCGGTGCTGGGCGACTTCACCGGGCTGCCGCCCCTGATGATCGTCACCGGGTCCACCGAGGTGCTCAGGGACGAGGCGCGCCGCGTCGCCCTGCGCGCCCGGCGGGCCGGGGTGCCGGTGACGTACGAGGAGTGGCCGCGGATGCCGCACGTGTTCCCGCTGCTCGCGGACGTGCTGCCGGAGGCGCGGCTGGCCTTCCGGCACATGGCGGGGTTCCTGGCCGCGGCGGGGGAGCGGCCGCCGATGGAGGACGCGGCCTGACGGTCTTCCCCCGGGCAGGGTGTAGGTTAGGTATGCCTAACTTCTGGAGGGGGTCGTTGGAATGACCGATCACCGCGGTGTCGTCCTGCGCACCGAACGCATCTCGCCGCACATGATCCGTGTCGTCGTCGGCGGTGACGGCCTGCGTGACTTCGCCCTCTCCGGAGCCACCGACAGCTACGTCAAGGTCGTCTTCCCGCACGAGGGCGTGGACTACCCGCAGCCGTTCGACGTGCGGCAGGTGCGCGAGACCATGCCGCGGGAGTTCTGGCCCCGCCTGCGCACCTACACCGTGCGCGCCTGGGACCCCGACACCCGGGAGCTGACGCTCGACTTCGTCCACCACGGCGACGAGGGGCTGGCCGGGCCGTGGGCCGCGCGGGCCAGGCCCGGCGACGAGGTGCTCATGCTTGGCCCCGGCGGCAGCTACTCGCCGGCCCTGGAGGCCGACTGGCACCTGTTCGCCGGGGACGAGAGCGCGCTGCCCGCCATCGCCGCCTCCCTGGAGGCGCTGCCGGAGGACGCGCTCGCGTACGTGTTCGTCGAGGTCGAGTCGCCCGAGGACGAGCTCAAGCTGAGCACGCTCGCCGACGCCCGCGTGACTTGGCTCTACCGCGACGGCGGGCCCGTCGGCGAGGCGCTGGTCGAGGCGGTGCTCGCGTTCGGCTTCCCGCCCGGCGACGTGTGCGCGTTCGTCCACGGCGAGGCCGGCTTCGTCAAGCGGCTGCGCCGCTACCTGCGGGTGGAGAAGAGCGTGCCGCTGGAGCGGCTGTCGATCTCCGGCTACTGGCGGGCAGGCGTGGACGACGAGGGGTGGCGCGCGGTCAAGAAGGACTGGAACCGCCAGGTCGAGACCGAGGAGGCCGCCGAACTCGGCTGAGCCCGCCCCCGGCCGCGACCCGGGTCAGATCTTGGTCACGTCGATCACGTACAGCGTGTCCCCGACGTCGTAGTACAGGAGCCTGCCCTCGGCGTCGTGGCCGGGCGGCTGGGCGGAGAAGCCGTTCTCCCGCTGCTCCGCCTTGATGCCCAGGTCGGCCGAGCGGCCGCCGGCGAGGTCGTACAGGGCGAACGCGACGAACCCGGTGCGGTCCTTCAGCATGGCCACGTGAAAGCGGTCCTGGGGCAGCCGGTCCGTCCGCCCCATGGAGCCCGGCAGCGGCTGCTCGCCCGAGCCGTCGCGCAGGCGCAGGAACATGCCGTCCTGACGCTGCCCGATGCAGTGGGTGACCGAGCATCCGAGCAGCTCGTCGCCCGGCCGGGTGGTGGCGGTGCGCGTCTCGCCCGTCTCCGCGTTGCGGATCCGGCCGAACCTCGGTCCCACATGCTCGCCGTACGGGCCGGGCTCGCCGATCCACGGCCAGTTCAGCACGTGCATCGACGCGCCGCCCTCGACCGGGGTGGCCGGGCCGCCCGCCAGGGGGGCGGTGTGGACGCCGCCGGAGCGGGCGGAGAAGACGACGCGGTCGCCGGCGATCTGCACGCCGTCCAGGCCGCTCTCGTCGGTCCGCACGGTGGTGACGAGCGCGGCCTCGCCGCCGGACAGCGGGGCCGACCAGATCTGGGTGGTGCCGTCCTTGAGCCGGTTCCACCAGACGACCCGGTCGCCGCCGGCGCGGAAGTCGGCGGCGAACGCCACCGTGCCCTTGGGCGTCGGTACCTTCGTGATCTCGCGTCGTTCCCGGGTGCCGAGGTCGTAGGCGTACAGGGCGTTGGCCTTCTCGAAGCTCGACCAGGTCTCGACGAGCAGCGTCCGGTCGTCGAGGAACTGGATCGGGCGCAGCCGATCGCGCCGGGTGCCGGGGAGCTTGTGGACGGCCTGCGGCCACACCTCCTCGATCGGCGGCGGCGCCTGGAGGCCAGTGAGCTCACCCGTGGGCCCGCCGGTGGGCCCGCCAGTGGATCCGCTGGTGGACACGCCGGCCGAGGCGGTGGCCGAGACGGTGGCCGCCGGGCCGGCGGGGCGGGGCTCGGCCGGGCCCCCGAGGCCGGCCGTCACTGCCACGCTCACCCCGGCG
>NZ_JAHKRO010000206.1 GCF_019396325.1 Nonomuraea ceibae | reverse complement strand
CCGCCCGGCCCGCCCGGCCCGCCCGGCCCGCCCTCGACGGGCTTACCAGCCCCGAGCCTGCCCCTTGAACAACCGGCCACCGGGGGCGTGACCGCGTGCGCTCGCGTAGCCCCCGGCCATCGGCCTGCCCTCGCCCGACCGGCCGCCCCTCTGCCCCGGGCTCAGCAGGCCGCCACACGGCCCACGACAGCCGACACCCCGTTCCCCGGCCACGCCCTCCTCCCGGCTACGCGTCCCTCCCGGCTACGCGTCCTCCCCCGACTGCGAGCGCGACCCTCACGCAGGCTCGCCCGCACACGCCAGCCCATCGTGGGCTCACGCGCGCCCCCCGGTCACCGGGCCCCCAGCGTCATTCGCCGCCGCTCAGCACCGCCGGGGTAGGCGTCCTTGCAACATGCGCCGTTCTCTCAGCGACGTCGCCCCTCGCCGCTCACTGGTCGCCCCGCCCTGTCCACGTACGTCCATCTGCTCGTTGGCGTCGGTGGCAGTAGGCAGGGTGAGGTGGGACGCAGACGTATGGGCCGCCTTGGCGGCGGGGTCACATCTCCCGTCGGGCGCGGAGGGTCGCCCGTACGCTCTTCAACGCCGACACGTAGTGCCCCTCATCGGGCCGCATCGCCACGGCGATCGCGAGCGGCTCCTGCGCTCCCTCGATGTCACCGGTGCGCCACAACGACAGGCCGAGCCCGAAGTACGCGTAGTCCTCCGCGGGGTTGGCGTCGACGATCCGCCGGAAGCTGTCGGCCGCCTCCGCGTACTGCCGCGAGTTGAACTGGGCCCTGGCCAGCGCCTCCCTGATGCTGCGGGAGTCCGGCTCGGCGCCGGCCGCCCGTTCCAGCAGCGCGGCCGCGGCCGCCGGGCTGCCTTCCTTGAGCAACTTCACTCCACGCTGGTACCAGTCGTAAACGTCACCCCTCGGAGCGCCCGTCGGGGAATCTTCGTGAGGGTTTTCACCTTGGACCATTGCGTGAGCTCTCCTTCATCGGCAATCGACGGGTTCGCTGGGGAATCGGGCACCGGCGGAGCGTCGGGGCGACCACGGAAAGACACGGACGTCTATGACAGCATGCCCGGTATGGGGAATTCCGAACTGCCGATACCGGATGGTCTCGAACTGCGCCCCTTCCGGGGCGTACGATTCGCCGTCGACGATCCCGCCAAGGTGACCTCCCCGCCGTACGACCTGATCTCGGACGGTGATGTCCACGCGCTGCTGGACTCCCATCCCTACAACGTCGTCCGTCTCATCCTTCCCATCTCGCCCCCGGGAGACGCCAACCAGCCGGCTCCCGCTGACCACTCCGGCGAGAGCACTCCCGCCCCCGGTACCCCGGCAAACCCACGCACACCACCCGCGCATTCCCAGCCGCACGGCCATGCGCCCTCAAAGCCCGCCTCCACGCCCGGAGGCCCCGCAGAAGCGCCACCATCTGGACGTCCCGCAACCGCGGAACAGCCCGGACGTGCCGCTGCCGCCCCGGAGGCCCGCAGCAGCGAAGCGCCGCCGGCCCGCTATGGCCAGGCGCGCGACACGTTGCAGGCGTGGCTGGCCTCGGGTGTCCTGATGGTCGACGACCGTCCCGCTCTCTACGTGTACGAGCAGCGCGGCGAACACGTCGTGCAGCGCGGCCTCATCGGGGACGTGTGCCTGGCGGACCCCGCGCAGGGCATCGTCCTGCCCCACGAGGACGTCATGCCCGGCCCCATCGCGGACCGCCTCGCCCTGATGAGCACCACCCAGGCCAACCTTGAGCCCATCTTCCTCCTCTACGACGGCGCCACCGGCACGGCGACGACCCTGGTGGACGAGGTCGCCGCGACCCGCCCGCCCCTGGTGACCGCCCATACGGAAGACGGCCTGACGCACCGCCTCTGGGCCATCACGGACGAGGCCGAGATCGATGCCGTCAACGCCGACCTCCACGCGCGCCAGGCCCTGATCGCCGACGGCCACCACAGATACGCCACCTACCGCATGCTCCAGCGCCAGGAACACGCAACTCGCCCCCAGCCCGCAGGAAGTCAGGTTCCCTCCGGTGCGTCCCCGCTGAGCCGTCGGGCCGGCGGCGGGCCGTGGGACTTCGGGCTGGCTCTGCTCGTCGACTCACGTGCGTATCCGCCCGACCTGAAGGCCATCCACCGCGTCATCCCCGGGCTCCCCTTGCCTGAGGCAGCCGCGCGTGCCAAGGGCGCGTGGCGGGTTCAGGACCAGGGGAATCTGGCAGAGGGCATGGCCGCCCTCGACGCCGCCGAGAACCCGGCCTTCCTGCTGGCCGGAGCGGAGGGCGTCCACCTGCTGACCCATCCCGATCCGGTGCAGCTCGCGCTGGCCATGCCCGCCGACCGCTCGGACCGCTGGAACTCTCTGAACACCTCCATCCTCACCCAGTTCGTGCTGCCCAAGGTGTGGGGGCTACAGGACGACGAGAAGACCGTGCGGATCGTGCACCATGACCCGTACGCGGCACTGCGCCTGGCTGTCGAGACCGGTGGCACCGCCGTGCTCCTCAAGCCGCTGGCCGTGGATGATGTGCTGGCGGTCGCGGCCGGTGGAGAACGAGTGCCCCGGAAATCCACCTCCTTCGGCCCCAAGCCCCGTACGGGCCTCGTCCTGAGGACTTTCGCCATCGATTGACCTCCGGCAGTCGCGCCATTCCCGAGGTGCTCGCACGCCGTCCACGACGGAGCGAGTGGCCCATGCGCGCCCCCAGCTCGCATGGGCTCCGCGACCGCCTACCCAGGTGGCGGGGTCAGCCGGTCTCGGCGAGGACCGCCACGGGGCGCGGAGTGGTCGGTGGCGGCGGCTCGGGAGGCTCCTGGGGCAGGGGGTCGGCTTCGATGACCCTGGCCGACGACACCTCCACCTCGTAGCTCCAGACCTTGGCCTGCGCCGGTCCGAAGATGCGGCAGCGGAAGGCGCCGGTGAGCTCCAGCGGGTCTCGCGGCTTGAGGCTCCGGACCAGGTCGGCCACCTCGGTGTCGAACGTGACGCACGGGATGCTGTCGGTCATCGTGCCGTGGTGCCGGTGCCTGCGACGGCGCACCAGCAGGCGCCACTTCGTCATCGTGTCGCCACTGGGCAGCTCGCGGTCCTCGACACCCGCCGACAGCCGGCCCACCAGCAAGACCTCGTTACGGTCCACAGTCGTCCTCCCATTGGTGTTCGGGTGAGGATCACTCTCTACGATGAGGACGAGGCCGGTTCGGCTGGAACGCCGTTCTGGGGATAGCGGACGCGGTTCAGGAGTTGCCTGTGGACAACATCACCGCCCTCGGCGGCGACGTCTATGAGATCGACACGAAAATGGCCGGCTACTCGGGCATCACGGCCGGTTATCTGATCCTGGGCGATCGCCCATGCCTGGTGGAGACCGGTACGTCCACGTCCGCGCCCGTGGTGCGCGACGCGCTGGCCTCGCTCGGCGTCGGGCCGGGCGACCTCGCGACGGTCGTGGTCACGCACATCCACCTGGATCACGCGGGCGGAGTGGGAGACATCGCGAGGTTCTTCCCGTCCGCCCAGGTGGTCGTCCACGAGAAGGGGGCACGGCACCTGGCCGAACCGTCACGGTTGATGGCCAGCGCCCGGATGGTGTGGGGAGACCGTCTCGACACGCTGTTCGGTGAATTGTCCCCCACCGAGGCCGAGCGCATCGTCGCGCTGGGCGACACCGGCGCCATCGACCTCGGCAACGGCAGGACGCTGAGCAGCCACTACTCCCCCGGCCACGCCAAGCACCACGTCGGCCTGATCGACTCGTACACCGGGGACCTGTATGTCGGCGACGCGGCCGGCGTCTACCTGCCCCAGACCGGCGACCTGCGCCCGGCGACCCCGCCGCCGGACTTCGACCTGCAGACCGCGCTCGACTCGATCGCGCTGTTCGAGGCACTCGGGCCGCAGCGGCTGCTGTTCAGCCACTACGGGCCCGTCGGCGCGGTACAGGAAACGCTCGAAAGGTCGGCGGAGGAACTGCGCATCTGGGTTGATCTCACCCGGCAGGCGCACGCGGAGGGCATGGACCTCGACCACGCCGTCGCCATGGTCCGCGACCGCACCAAGGAGCGTTACACGGCGCTCGCCGCCGACGACGAGACGGCCGAGCACTTCGAGCTCCTCAGCGGCGCCCCGTCGAACGTCGCGGGCATCCTCCACTGGCTCGACCGCGTCTCGCCGTAATTGTTTGTGCGGGTACGGGACCCGTACCCGCACAAGGTGTTACTCGTCGCGCTTGGCCGCTTCGTCGGCCTCGTCGCCCTCGTCGAGGTCGTCACCGAAGTCCGGCTCGATGAAGGCAGGGTTGATACCGGCCACGGCGGCCGAATCACCGGACTTCACCGGCTCGGAGCCGGCGCCCGCCTTGGGAGCCTCCGCCGGGCGGGTTTCCGCCTGACGAGTTCCCGCCTTCGGGGCCTCCTGCTTCGGGGCCTGGGCCTCGGGCTTCGACTCGGGCTCCTGGGAGTCCGCGTCATCCTCGGCTGCCCGGGGCTCCGGCGACGGCTCGGCGTCCGGGACCACGTCGGCAGACTCGGCGCTCGCAGCCGCAGCCGCCTCCTCGGACGTCTCGCGGTCGGCACCGGCCGACCCATCAGCCGCCTCATCGGCGTCCCTGGAATCGGCATCATCCAGGACAGAGCCGACGGCGGCCGTCTCCGCCGAGGACTGCCCGGCATCGGCGTCCTCGTCCGGCGCCTCGCTCAGGTGCTCAAGCTCGGCATCGACCGTCTCCGCCTCCGGGGTGGCGAGCAGGTCGCCGGCCTCGGCGAGCGCCTCGGCGTCGTCAGGCGAGTCGTCCTCCTCGGGCTGGTCCGAGGCCGCGCCGGCGTCGTCGAAGTCGTCCTCGTAGTCGAACTCCTCCTCGACGTCCTCGATGACGGCTCCGGTCAGCTCGGCGTACCGCTCGGCGGCGTCCGTCTCACCGTCCTCGTCGAATGCCATCGCCCGTCCGAACCAGTCGGTGGCCGCCTCCTGGTGCCCGGCCTCGGCCAGCGCGTCGGCGTAGGCGAACGCGAGCCGCGCCGACCACGGCCGGGGCTGCGGGTCGCGCAGCTCGGGCAGGCGCTGGAGCGTGATGACCGCGGCGTCGTGCTGGCCGAGGTCCCGGCGGGCGCCGGACTCCACGATGCTCAGCTCGATCTTCCCGGCCCTGTCGAGGCGTTCGGCCTCGGGCGAACGTACGAGGTCGAGCGCCCGCTCGGGCCGACCCATCCCGCGTTCGCAGTCGGCCATGACCGGCAGGTACGCCTCCGAACCGGTCATCCTTCTCGCGGCGCGCAGATCGCTCAGCGCCTCCGAGAAGTGCCCGGCACGGTAGGCGACGATGCCGGCGGCCTCCCGTACGACACCGATGCGGGCCGCGAAACGGCGGGCCACCTTGGTGTGTTCGTGAGCCTTGTCCGGGTCGTCCGCCTCGAGCGCCCGCTCGGCGGCGACGAGGTGCCTGCCCACCAGCTCGGCCAGGTCGCCAGGCAGGGAACGCAGCTCCTCGCGTACTTCCTTCTCGAGCTCGTCGGCGGTGATGTCGGGCTCGACCTCGGGCAGCCTCTCGCGCTGCGGAGCGCCGGCCTCGTCCTCCGGCCTGCCGAACCGCGCCCGGGTGCCGCCCGGCCGCTCGTCACGCGAGAACGGCCGCGAACGGTCGTCCCGGTATCCACCGCTTCGGGGGCCTCGGTCGTCACGGTCGCGGAACGGACGGCGCTCGCCGCCATCGCGCGAGCCCCGGTAACCGCCACCGTCGCTGCGCGGCCCACGATCGTCGCGGAACCCGCCCTCGCGACGCGGACCCCGGTCATCCCTGTCCCGGAACGGACGACGCTCGCCGGCATCACTGCGCGGGCCGCGGTCATCGCGGTCACGGAAGGGGCGACGCTCGCCGCTGTCGCTACGCGGGCCACGGTCGTCACGGTCGCGGAACGGACGGCGCTCGCCGGCGTCACGCGGACCCCGGTAACCACCGCTGTCGCTACGCGGCCCACGATCGTCACGGTATCCGCCCTCGCGGCGCGGACCCCGGTCATCGCGATCCCGGAACGGGCGACGCTCGCCGCTGTCGCTACGCGGACCCCGGTCATCCCGGTCACGGAACGGGCGACGCTCGCCACTGTCACTGCGCGGGCCACGGTCATCGCGGTCGCGGAACGGACGGCGCTCGCCGCCATCGCGCGAACCCCGGTAACCACCGCTGTCGGAACGCGGCCCACGGTCATCGCGGAACCCGCCCTCACGACGCGGACCCCGGTCATCCCGCTGGTATCCACCCTCGCGACGGGGACCACGGTCATCGCGATCCCGGAAGGGACGACGCTCGCCACTGTCGCTCCGCGGACCCCGGTCATCCCGATCGCGGAACGGGCGACGCTCACCGCTGTCACTGCGCGGGCCACGGTCATCGCGGTCACGGTACGGACGGCGCTCGCCGGCGTCACGCGGACCCCGGTAACCACCACTGTCGCTACGCGGCCCACGATCGTCGCGGAACCCGCCCTCACGCCGAGGACCCCGGTCATCCCGATCCCGGAACGGACGACGCTCACCACTGTCACTGCGCGGCCCACGGTCATCCCGGTCACGGAAGGGGCGACGCTCACCACTGTCGCTCCGCGGACCGCGATCGTCACGGTCGCGGTAGGGCCGACGCTCGCCGGCGTCACGCGAACCTCGGTAACCACCGCTGTCGCTACGCGGCCCACGATCATCGCGGAACCCGCCCTCACGCCGCGGACCCCGGTCGTCGCCCTCCCTGAACGGGCGGCGGGGGCCGCGGTCGTCCCACGACCTGCGGTCGCCCGAGTTGCGGTCCTGGTAGGGCCGCCGGTCCTCACTGCGCGGTCCCCTGCTGCCGTCGTCACGACGGCCGCCACGGTCATCCCGGTTGTCCCGGCTATACGACCGCGATCTATCGGCATCGGCGCGGAACGGACGGTCGCCCCGGGAGTCACGTTCGCGGGAACCCTGCCCGCCGCTCCTGTCGCCTCCGTCTGAGCGCCTCTCCCCGTAGTCGCCGCGCTCGCGCTGTCCGCCGTCCGATCCGCTATCTCTGTTCACTTCTGGTCCATTTCGTTGGCTCACTCAGCGGACCCTTGCTACCTGTACGGCGGTCCGCCGTGGCTGGTCGCCGCCTGTCGAAGGCCTTACGCGACGAAGGCCACCCGTGGGGGGTGGCCCGGTACCCTCAAGCGTAGCAAGCCACACCGTGTCCCTTGGCCGACACATATTCGATCGCACGCAGGCGGCCCCCCTGGGCAGACTCTCCGCATGTCCTTGCGCTTCCACGAGATCGCCGAATCCCGCCACAACATCCTTAACCCACTCAACGAGCTCAAACTTCAACAGCTCGGCGAGATGTGCCGCATCACTCCCGGTACGCGCCAGCTCGACCTGGCGTGCGGCAAGGGCGAGCTGCTCGCCACCTGGTCCGCCACGTACGGCCTGCACGGCGTGGGCGTCGACATCAGCAAGGTCTTCCTGGACGCCGCCAGAGCCCGTGTGAACGAACTGGACGTGGCCGACCGCGTCCGCTTCGTCGAAGCCGACGCCGGGACCTATGAGGACACTCCAGAAACGTACGACATCGTGTCCTGCGTTGGGGCCACCTGGATCGGCGGCGGCCTGGCCGGCACGCTGGACCTCATGCGCCGCCCGCTGCGCCGCGACGGCCTCGCCCTGGTGGGCGAGTGCTACTGGATCTCCCCGCCGCCGGAGAAGGCGTACGAGTCCCTGCAGGTGCCGATGGGCAGCTTCGCTTCACTCGCGGAAACGGAGGAGGTGTTCGACGCCGCCGGGTTCGAGCTGCTGGACATGGTTCTCTCCAATCAGGACGACTGGGACCGATACATGGCCAGCCAGTGGTGGACGCTGAGCGATTGGCTGCGCGACAACCCCGCCGATCCCGATCACGCCGCCGTGCGCGACTTCCTGAACCGTGCCAGGCGGTCCCATCTCGAGTACGGCCGGCAGTATCTGGGCTGGGGCGTGTTCGTGCTCCGCCAGAAGAACGCCTGACAGAGCAGTCCTCCACAACGCGAAAAGGGCCCCCGGCAGTGCCGGAGGCCCTTTTGGAACGCAAAAAGTTTGGAACGCGAAGAAGGCCCCGACAATCAGCTTGTCGGGGCCTTCTTCTGAAAGATTGTCCGGCGGTGACCTACTCTCCCACACCCTCCCGAGTGCAGTACCATCGGCGCAGGGAAGCTTAACTTCCGGGTTCGGAATGTAACCGGGTGTTTCCTTCCCGCCATAACCGCCGT
>NZ_JAHKRO010000205.1 GCF_019396325.1 Nonomuraea ceibae | reverse complement strand
GCGTCAACACTCGCACGAAGAGGATCATGCGCCAGATGCACGGCCGGGCCGGATTCGACCTTCTGCGCCACCGCATCCTGCTTCAGTGATGATCACTTAATGCCACCACCGATTACGGGCCAGAGCCAGGACAACGGTGTAACTCCTGATCATGGAGGACACCCCTGATGAGTACTGTGATCCAGGCATCGACGGAGATCGACCTGGAGGTCTCCGCGGTGGCGCGCAAGAAGCTGGACAACTCAACGGACGGGGAGCTGGTGGCCAGGCTGGTCGACCAGGCCCGGGCCGAGGGTGTGGAACTGGTCGGTGAGAACGGGCTGCTGGGCCGGTTGGCCAAGCTGGTGCTGGAGTCGGCGCTGGAAGGCGAGATCGCCGATCATCTCGGCCACGACGAGCACGAACGCTTCGGCAATGAGACCGGTAACACCCGCAACGGCAGCCGGTCCAAGACCGTGCTTACCGATGTCGGCCCGGTCGAGATCACCGTGCCACGCGATCGAGAATGAGAGGAACGCCGTCGAGCGCCTGATCAACAGGCTCGAGGCACGTGCAACGATGGCGCCGACGCCCGCCGACGATTGGGCCTCCAAACAGCAGTTCGCGCCCGCTGTACCACCACCTGCTGGGCTACGCGCTTCGGGGGGCGCTTGACGCTGCTTTTCTCTCGAGCGCCGCCAGCGTCGCGTCGGCCCAGTCGATCATCGTCTGCGCCTGCCGGAGCCCGAGATCCAGGGCGAAACGTCCGGTGAACTCCTCCGAGTCGGGAGCCCCCATGCACTCCAGCCCGCTGAACCGCGCCTGCGCGTCGGCCTTGATCCGGGTGACCACGGCGATCGCCTCGTCGGGGTCGAGTGCTGTGAGCAGGAACGCCTTCAGCGCCGCCTCGCTACGGACCACCGTGGACGGGGCGTGCCCGACCATCCAGTCGTGCAGCCGCGCCGTCCCCTCGGGCGTGATCGCGTAGATCTTGCGGCCGCGCGCGCCCTCCGACTCGACCTTCACCAGGCCGTCGTCGGCCATCTTCACCAGCTCCGGATAGATCTGGGTGTGACCGGCCTGCCAGACGTGGATGAGCGACTTGTCGAACGCCTTGGTCAGGTCATAGCCGCTCGCCGGGCCCTTCGCATCGAGCAGCCCGAGCAGGGCGATCCGTAGGGACATGCCCGTCAGCATATACGCCGATTGACATGTCATGACTTACATGTGAGTGTGCACATGTGAATCCTGACAAAAGAACTCGTGGCAACGGACTACTCCTGCTCGCCGTCGTCGGCGGCATGTTCCTGGCCATGCTCGACCAGACGATCGTGGGCACCGCGCTACCACGCATCACCGCCGAACTGGGCGGCACCGCCCTCTACACCTGGGTGGTCACCTCCTATCTGCTGACCGCCACCGTGACCGTGCCGCTGTACGGCAGACTCTCCGACCAGCACGGCAGAAAGCCCCTGCTGCTCGTCGGCATGGCCTTGTTCATCGCCGGGTCCGTGCTGTGCGGCGTGGCGCAGGACATGCCGCAGCTCATCGCCTTCCGGGCGCTCCAGGGCCTCGGCGCGGGCGCGTTGATGCCACTTTCCATGGCGCTGGTGCTCGACCTGTTTCCGCCGGACCGCAGCGCCCGGGTGCAGGGCGCGCTCGGCGGGGTGATGGCGCTGAGCTTCCTCGCCGGCCCGTTCATCGGCGGGATCTTCACCGACCAGGCGAGCTGGCGCTGGGCCTTCCTGGTGAACGTGCCGCTCGGCCTCGCGCTGATGGCGATCGTCGTCCTGCGACTCCCCCGGCTGCCCGGCACCGGCGGCGGACGCCCCGACTACCTCGGCATCGCCGTCTTCACCGTCGCCGTCAGCGCCCTGCTCGTCGGACTCACCCAGAAGGGCGACGGCGGCAACACCTGGACGAGCGCGCCCGTCGCGCTGCCGATCATGGCCGCACTGGTGCTGCTGGTGGTGTTCGTGCTCGTGGAACGCCGAGCCGAGCATCCGATCATGCCCCTGCACCTGTTCGCCAACCGCAACTACACGCTCGTGATGATCATCTCGTTCTGCACCGCGTTCTGCATGTACGCCGGGGTGGTGTTCCTGCCCCGTTACTTCCAGGAGGCCCTTGCGGTCAGCGCGACCGAGTCCGGGATGCGCATCTACCCGCTCACCATGGCCATGGTCCTCGGCAGCGTCCTCACGGGCGCGCTGATGAGCCGGACCAACCGGCTCAAGCCGTGGCTGGCCGTGGCCCCGTTCCTGCTGGTCGCCGGGGCCTGGCTGTGCGCGAACCTGACGACCGCCACCTCAGGCTGGCTCCTGGCCGGATGGATGGCACTGATCGGGCTCGGCATGGGACCGATGCTGTCCGGGCTCACCGTGGCAGCCCAGCAGGCCGTGCCGCCACAGCACATCGGCATGGCCGCAGCCAACCTGACCTTCTTCCGGCAGATCGGCGGCTCGGTCGCGCTCGCCGTCGGCGGCACCGCCTACAGCTCCGTGATCGGCCAGGCGGCACCCTCACACGGCCAGGCCGCCGCCCACGCCGAGGCGGCCGCCGTCGTCATTCCCCTGCTGGGCGTCACCGGCGCGCTCGTCGCGCTCGCCGCCATCCTCGCTCTGCGCGGCGGCAGGCTCGTACGAACGACCGCGCCAGGCCGGGAAGACACAGTCCTGGCCACACAGGCGTGAGCGATCACGCAGTTGGCGAGCAGCTCGTCGAACCTGATGATGTTCGTCGGCGATGGTGTGGAAGGACTCGTTGCGGTTGGTGATCTGCGCCATTTGCTCGCGCAGGTCCGGGTCGGAAAGGTGGCCGATGGTGCGTCCGGCGCGGCCGAGCTCCTGCCCAGCAAGATCCGCGTCAACTCCGTCGCCCCCGGTTACATCAAGACCCCCACCATGGGCGTCGCCGGGCTGAGCGAGGAGGAACGCCGTGAGTTCGAGCTGCAGGGCAGCCAGACCACTCCGCTCAAGCGCAACGGCACCGTCTTAGCCTAGTCATCCGCCTGAAATTCGCCAGTTAAGTCACTATGGTGTTGGTTGTGGCGCATCCAGGACCGTCCGCAGTGGAGATCCGCTTATCGAACAATGAACGGGCTCGGCTGATCGGTATGTCAGCAGAGTCGTCGAGGGTGGCGGTGCGGGCGAGGATCGTGCTGGCCTGTACAGGGCCGGGGATCAGCACGGCGTAGGTGGCGCGGGATTTGGGCCTTGCGGAGAGCATGGTGCGTAAGTGGCGTGCGGCTTTCGCCCGGGGTGGGCTGGGGGCGCTGGCCGACGAGGTGCGCACGGGCCGACCGAAGGCGGAGATGACGGTGTCGGAGGCCGAGCGGGCGGTGCTGCTTCGATGGGCGCGGCGGGCCACGTCTGCTCAGGTCTTGGCGCTGCGCGCGAAGATCGTGCTGGGGTGCGCCGACGGCATGGACAGCAAGCAGATCGCTGCTGAGCTGCGGGTGCATCCGGACACGGTCTCCAAATGGCGCCACCGGTTCTTGCGCCTGCGGCTGGACGGGCTGATCGATGAGGCGCGCCCAGGACGGCCGCCGTCGATCAGCCTGGATCAGGTCGAGCGGGTGGTGGTGGCCACGCTGGAGGAGACGCCGGCCGGCGCCACCCACTGGACCCGCGCTTCGATGGCGCGGCGCAGCGGGCTTTCGGAGTCGACGATCGGCCGGATCTGGCGGGCCTTCGATCTCAAGCCGCACCGCACGACGACGTTCAAGCTGTCGACGGATCCGTTGTTCGCGCCAGAAGGTCGTTGACGTGGTCGGGCTGTATCACGACCCGCCGGAACGCGCGGTGGTGTTGTGCGTGGATGAGAAGTCGCAGATCCAGGCGCTGGATCGCTCCCAGCCGGTGACGGGCGATGATGCCGGGCATGCCCGAGCGGCGCACGCACGACTACGTGCGGAACGGGATCACCAGTCTGTTCGCCGCCTTTAACATCGCCGACGGAAGCGTCATCGGCGAGCTGCACCGCCAGCATCGCACCGCCGAGTTCAAGAAGTTCCTGGCCACGAGCGACAAGACGGTGCCGGCCGAGCTGGACGTCCATCTGATCTGCGACAGCTGTGAGGCTCAAGGCAGTACCGCTTCAGGTCAGGCCTGACCCGTGCGACAACTGGCCTTGGTGTCCTACCGTAGATCTGTCGGCCTGATCGGGGCGGTGCTGTATGCGCCGGTCCGGTGGAGCGTGTCCCGATAGGGGCGGCTAGCGCACGCACGCCAGCCCATGAGCCGTCACGTCGTGATGGCCGACTGCCCCGGTTCCCCGCCGGTTCTCCGGGCTGCCTCCTCGACCTCTTCGAGCATCTGCAGGGCCAAACGCGGATCGGTGAACAAATGCGGATTCCTCCTCATGCGATCGACCTGCTCCGGCGATAGCTCCCGCACCAGCGGGACACCGTCGATCTTCAGGATGAGCACGTTGCTGAAGTAGAGAAGAGCGTTGGAGCTGTTCTCCAGGGACTGCAGGATCGCCGCGATTGCCTCGCCCTGAGCTTTGGTGATCTGAGATTGCGGCTCTCCGTGCCAGCGGGCCTCGGCGCCGGCCCGCGCAACGCCCACCGCACCGTCCACCCCCTCCGGCGTTGCCTGCCGTTTGAACGCGGCGACGAATGCCTGCCAAACCGATCCCTGTACACGAGGCAGTTCTTGATGAATCTCCAGGCCGAAGCTACTGAGGGCCCTGTCCAGTGCCTGGCGGACTTCGGGGTAGTCCTCGTCGTTATCCATGTAGATGGCGACCGGCGCCAGTGACATCCCGGGGGGCGGGACAAGCGAGATCATCATCGCCGTCATGAACCAGCTTTCGGCGAGGGAAGCACCTTCAGGTTCACTTGCGGCCAGCTCGCGAAGCCAGTCACTTGCCTCTTCGGCGCGCCGCCCAGGCAGTGTCGACCGCCGTTCCATAGCCCGCATTTCATGCATCAGTTCGGCTTCGAGCGAGACCCGATGTTGCCGGTGTGAACGATCCGCCTCGGCCTCTTGCTCTCGGCGCGCCTGCAGCCAAGTCAGGTAACCGGACGCCCTCTCGGTAAGAAACTCCGCCTGCTGGTGCAGCCGGGCACGCCGATGCGGGAAGAGGAAGATGGAGCCCATTTCCCCCAGCTGGACTGCAAGATCGTTGATCTCTTCGATCAGCCTGGCGGCCATCTGGTCCGTCTCGGGAGAGACTTCCTCCAGGGCCGATCGGAGGTCGAGAAGCGCCGCTCGCGCCTGTGCCGCATCGAAGGGCTGCGCGATGTGGTCGTGCTGGTCATCTTCTGATGAGGGTGACATGACGCTCCTTCGGATGGGAGTGCAGAGGCCGACGTCACGCGTGGCGTTGTCGGGCCAGAGGCTGACCGGGCGGCTGTAGCTGAGCAGGACGGGGAAAGCGGGCAGCGTCCGTGCGTCGCGCTTACGGATACTGGGGGCGCCCGGCTGCGCGGGCGACGGTGGCGCCGCCACGCCGCGGCGGCGCTTGTACTGGTGCAGGACGCGCGGGGCCGTCTTGCTGAGGGGTGGCCTTCGTGGCCGGCACTGGTGTGGCAGCTGCGGATGTCGCCCATAGCCTGTTCCATGGTGGTTGGAGCATTGCGGCTGTCGGCCAGGTAAGTCACGTCGTTGGCGACCGTCTGTGCGGTCGCGGGCAGGGCGAGGCGACCGCTGGGGGCGCACCAAGCGGCGAACAGCCGCCATTGCCGTGCGCAGGCGCGGCGGGTATTGGGCGGGAGGCTGCCGGTCAGACGGACGCGGGTGCTGTCGCTGATGAGCGAAGTCAGCGTCGGTGCAGGCCTGGCGGTCGGACGGTTGAAGGTGTCCGGGCCGGAGGGCGGGGACGAACTCGGTCATCGGTGTTCGCTCCGTGGTCGCTTGGTGGGCGTGTGCGGAGTGAGGCCATGCGGATCGACAGATTTCGATCTTGATTCGTAGTCCCGCGATAAGCCACCTTATCGCGGGCCTTAAGGTCCGGTCAGGTCAAACGCCCCACTCCCAGAGCGCCCCGCTCATAGCGGAGCTGGCCTTGGCCGGCAAGGGGTATCAAGGCGCCGAAGGCCCGATCGACACGCCGTACAAGGGGGCGTAACAAGCCCGCCTCACAGAAGGCGGCCAACCGCGCTCACGCTCGGCTACGCGGGCCTGGCCGACGCGCCAACGCCCAACTCAAGAGTTGGCGCATTCTCAGCAAACTCGCTTCTGCTCGCACAAAGGCAGGTGTGCTCTGCAAGGCGATCGCCGTCCTGCAGAACTACGCGCTCACCCGAGGATGAAAAGAGCTCAATGCCAGAACAAGCGTGATGGCCAAGTTGCGCACGGCATGCGCCTGAATCCTTCCAGGAAGATCCATATATGCGTTCGGTGAGGACTTGTAGCAATCCGTTGCAAGATGGACTTGATCGTGCCACGATGACTCAACGCGACGTCGAAAGGGTTGCCATGGGCGGCAATGGCCGACGATTTCTCGCTACTGTGCTGATCTTGGTCATTGCCTCGACTGCAGGGGCTTGCACAAATGATCAGTCCGACGCGGTTGGGGCTCCGGACGAAACCAGTGCCGTCGAGACGCTGGCAACTACAGTGGAGGAAGATCCGACCCCGCCCACTTGTGCAGATTCCGCGCTGTCCGAGACCCTTTCTGGTACCGGGTCTGCCCTGCAGTTTGAGCGGGTCACCCCCACTGCTAGAAATGGGCAACTGAACTTCATCGTGCCTGGGGCAGCGTCTGGAAGCCTAAAGCTAGACTCACAGCCTTTCGGTATCATCTTCGAGCAGGCATTGGCAGACGGTGCCTTCATCTACGGTCGCCCTCAGATTTCGTTCTGGATGAAGAACGTGACAAACAGCGAGGTCATAATCCTCGATCTTAGAGCGGTGAACATCAGGACAGTATGTATGCCGAAGGGCATACTCGCCTTATTTGGAACTCAAGGCGGCGACGCAGATCTGTTTGCGATGAACTTCGACGCGGATCGCCCGGTCGCGCTGATTCCTTCTAGTGACTCTGACACGATTCCCCAGACGCCATATTTCTCGACCCGAGGAGAACTTACACTCGCCCCTTCTGCCTCGGCGCAGCATATTCTTATCCAGGGCTATCTCGCTCGGAAAGCACGCACCTTCGAACTGGCCGTCACCTACAATGTGGACGGGGAGGAATTCACTCAGATAATCCGCCCGGACAGTGGGCCATTCCGCGTTGCGCCAGACATATGTCCCTTAGCGCAGGATCTACCCTCACTGACCGATGAAGACATCGCTCGCTTCCGCAGCCACAGATTCGCTGAAGTCGCCCGATCTTCCAATACAACCAGAGATCCGAATGGTAATATCGCTCTTGAAAAAGTGTCGCACGAGCAATACATGGAATCCTGCACCACCCTATGAGGCGACCGCGTAGGACTCAGGGCGCTGGGTCGCCGAATGCCACAGAGTCGGCGGGCCGGCAAAAGAGGGTCGTGATTGCCATCGCAGCAGTAATACGTATTACTGCTCCGCAGGATGAGGAGCCGTTGTCTAGCACTGAAGCGGCAGCGTCCCCGCAGCACCCATCTACAGAGATGTCACTTTCCGAGCGTAGGCAATTGCGAGTCGCCTGGATTCAGGCCGCGGTTGCCGCCGTAGCGTTGGCGATTTCAACGTACACAATCACTCAGCAAGTCCATCTGAACACGCAGCAACTGAAGCTTAACGAACAACAACACCGACTCAACGAGTATAGTGCTATGCGCGAAGAGCGCAAATATAGCACTCGTGTAGCAATGTGGTCGACTCCGGGAGACACTCCTTTCAGCAGTGTTCTGCCGCAGGGAATCAATCTGTCAATCCAGAACAGATCGCCGGTTCCCTTGCGCAATGTTCACGTGCGGGCGTCCCTTGCCTCCGGGCATGTCGGCGACGTCTTATTGCCGGAAATGCCGCCATGCACAATACGGAGGTATCGGATCGCGCCGCCTGAAGGGGACGGCTTCAAGAAGGCCGACAACAGTTCTATGAGCTATATCGGCTTGTCGCTCCACTTCTGGGTAGACAATAACTATTGGCAATTAACCAGTGATAGTCTGAAGAAAAGTGTTAAGGTCGATGAAACAGGTCGGATGCGTCGACTCCTAGGCTTTCCTGTCGAGAGCTTCGACCCTAATCCCAGTACAGGCCGAGGTGAGGTGCCGCAAGCGGCGCTTGTGCAAGATTGTGGCGAGGGCGGCTGAGGTCTGAGTCGCCAGAAACCAGGGCGCCGACCCCATGGCCGCCATCGACGCCACCTACCTCGGCTCCGAGAGCGAGGCGCGTGACCTGCTCGCCCTCCTGGACCGCCTGCCCGCTCCGCTCTCCGACAGCAGGCGGAACATGGCCGTCTGCGACATCGGCGGCATC
>NZ_JAHKRO010000204.1 GCF_019396325.1 Nonomuraea ceibae | reverse complement strand
AGGCGCGGGCGGGGCGGGGGCGGGTGGGGTGGCTCCGGCTGGGCGGGGCGGCGGCGCTGGTGTTCACGCTCAGCTTCGGCGGCATCCTGATCTACCAGGCGATCGCCGGGCAGACGGTGTCCGAGCAGCTCAAGGGCGCGACGGAAGGCAAGGCCGAGCCCGCCGGCCGGGACGCCGCCAAGGACCGCCGGACCGAGCCCGCCCTGCGCCACTCCCGCCCGTTCCCGGTCTCGCCGACGCCGCCGGGCACCCCGTCGCCCACGCCGTCCGCGACCGGCCCGCTGGCCACGCCGTCGGCGTCCGCGACCGTGACCGCCACCGCGCCCTCCCCCACGGACGCGCGCACCGATCAGCCGGCCGCGCCGCCCGCCCAGGAGCCCACGGACCGGCCCGCCACGCCGCCGCCGACCGGCGCCGAGCCCACCGAGCCGCCGCCGCCCGCCCCCTCACCGTCCGCCCCGCTGTCCGGCCTCCTCCCCTTCCCGTGAACGACCGCCCTTCCGTGAACGACCGCGATTCCGTGAGCGACCGCCCTTCCGTTAACGACCGCGCGGATCTCGTACGTACGCGAAAACACCCCGCACGAGCAGGGGCCCCGGCTGCCAAGGCGGGGTAGGGACCTGGGGTGGCCGCCCCACGCCGACGCGGATCTACGACCAAGGAGAGGCGATGGCCGACTTCGCCGAACGGTACGGAATCCCCGAACAGCACTTCTGGCTGCACGGCCCGCGCTCGGGCCCGCCCGTCGAGTTCGACCCCGCCTCGGGGATGTGGAACGTCTACGGCTACCCGGAGCTGCACGAGGTTCTCGGCGACCCCGCGACCTTCTCCTCCGACACCATGCGGGTGGTGCCGAAGGGCCTGGTGCCCGAGGTCGAGGAGTTCTCGCTCGACGGCTTCATCACGCAGATCGACCCGCCGGCGCACGGCAAGCTGCGCAGGCTGGTCAGCAGCGCCTTCACCCGCAAGATCGTCGCGGATCTGGAGCCGCGCATCGCCGCCCTCACCCACGAGCTGCTGGACGCGGCCCGCGAGCGCGGCCGGCTGGAGCTGGTGACCGACCTGGCCTACCCGCTGCCGGTCATCGTCATCGCCGAGCTGCTCGGGGTGCCCGCCACCGACCGGGCGCTGTTCAAGCGGTGGGCCGACGCGCTGTTCCAGCGTGACACCAAGGTCTCGCTCACCGAGCCCGACGAGAGGCAGCTCGCGCAACGGCAGGAGTCGCTGCGCCCGTGGAAGGAGATGTCGGACTACCTCGCCGGTCACGCGGCCGAGCGCCGGGCCCGGCCGCGCGGCGACCTGCTGAGCCTGCTGGTGGAGGCTGAGGTCGACGGCGAGCGCCTGCCCGACACCCAGGTGGTGAACTTCGCGATCGTCCTGCTGCTGGCCGGGCACGTCACCACGACGATGCTGCTCGGCAACACGGTGCTCTGCCTGGACGCGTTCCCGGAGCAGCAGGATCGGGCGCGGGCCGACCGGTCGACGATCCCGGCCGTGATCGAGGAGTCGCTGCGTTACCTCACGCCGTTCGCCGCGCTCGGCCGTGCCACGACCCGGGAGGTGGAGCTGGGCGGCGTGAAGATCCCGGCCGACCAACTGGTCATGGCGTGGCTGGGGTCGGCCAACCGGGACCCGAGGCAGTTCCCCGATCCGGACATGTTCGACCCGGGCCGCGACCCGAACCCGCATCTGGCGTTCGGCCGGGGCATCCACTTCTGCCTGGGCGCGCCGCTGGCCAGGCTGGAGGGGCGGGTCGCGCTGAACATCCTGCTCGACCGCCTCCCGTCCCTGCGCACCGACCCGGACGACCCGCCGGAGCTGATGCCGGCCCCGACCATGACAGGCGTACGCCGTCTCGCCCTGGCCTGACCTCCGGCGCGAGCGGGGGCGCGCGTCAGCCTGTCGCGGGCGCCGGTTCCACGTTCGGGAAGGAGCCGTCGCCGAAGAGGATGCGGGCCGCCAGGGCGCGCCCGGCGCGTCCGCGCAGGGCGGTCACGGCGGCCTCCGCGGCGGCGGGCGACCGGATGCCGGCGAAGGCGCGGCGCAGCATCAGCCGGGTCCGGTACCGGGCGCGCAGCGCGGCGCCGTCGTACCGCTCCAGCTCGCGCCGGTCGCCGGTGCGCAGGTAGGCGGCGGTGACGGAGGCGGCCAGGGCCGCCATCCGCAGGCACGGGTCCAGCCCGCCCGCCGTCAGCGGCGACACCGCGCCGGCCGCGTCGCCGACGAGCAGCCCGGCGGGGCACGCGAGCCGGCGCAGCACGCCGCCGACCGGGATCGGGCCGCCGCGCCGCTCGACCGGCCCGGCCGGGTCGGCGCGGCCGGGCGCGCCGGCGGCGAACGCGTCCAGCAGGTGGCGTACGCCGGCGCGCATCGCGTCCGGACGGCCCGCGACGCCCACGTGTGCGTGGCGGCCGTCGTCGATGACCCACCCCAGGTAGCCGGGGGCGATCCTGGGGTCGAGCACGCAGTGGAACGCCGGGACGGTCGTGCCGGACGCGACCGGGTGGACGAGCTCGGCGCCGACGAGGAAGCGCCGGTTGACGTCGAGGCCGAGGTCGCGCGCCACCTGGGAGCGGGCGCCGTCCGCGCCGACGACGAACCGGGCCGCCACCGGCTCCGCCCCCTCGAACCGCGCCACTCCCGCCCGCACGCCGCGGAACCGTGCGCCCAGCCGGACCTGCGCCCCGGCCGACTCGGCCTCGCGGCGCGCGTGCTCGTACACGCCGGCCATGTCGGCGACCCGGTACTCGTCGCGGTCGCTGGTGAGGCGGATCGGCGCCCGCCGCGACGGCGGGTACAGCAGCACGTCGCGTACGCCGGGACCGAGCAGGTGGTCCGGCAGGTCGAAGTCGTCGAGGGTGCGGCGTACGAAGATGCCGGTCGTGCGGATGCCGGTCGTCAGCGTCCTGCGGCGCTCGGCCACCAGCACGTCCAGTCCCTGCCGGGCGAGCAGCCGGGCGGTGCCCAGCCCGGCCAGGCCCGCGCCCACTACCAGGGCGTCCACTGTCTGCATACCCTGCGACGCTAGGGGCGGCGCCCGGCCGGGGCGATGGTTTGCACGGTAACCGCCCGATACCTCCACAGGTCCGCCACATGCGGGGCGGCGTCAGGGCGGGGCGTCGAGGCTGCCGACGATGAGGGCGGTCAGCGCCTCGGCGGCCTCGGCGGCGGTGGCGCGGCCCTGGTTCAGCTCGGCGGCGAGCGCGTCGGCCGCGCCGAGCACCCCGGCGCAGCGCAGCCGTAGCGCCTCGGGCGGGAGTCCGGTGTGGGGGCGCAGGGCGGTGGCCATCAGCTCCGCGTAGTCGTCGAACAGGTCGCGTTCGATCGCCTCCATCTCCGGGTTGCCCTTGAGCGCGGCGGAGACGGCGTGCCATTCGGGCATGTCGGTGGCGCAGGCGAAGTAGGCGGCGCTCAGGACGCGGGCGATCTCGCCGGGCACGGCCGGGGCGCCGCGCAGGGCCTCCTCCGAGGCGGCGCGGTGGCGTTCGTCGAGCCGCCGGTAGAGCGCGATGAGCAGGCCGGGCCGGGTGCCGAAGTGGTCGTAGACGATCGGCCTGCTCACCCCGGCGGCCTCGGCCAGGCTCAGCAGCGTGAGGCCGTCGGTGCCGTGGGCGCGCACGATCGCCAGGGCGGTGTCGAGCAGCTGCTCGCGCCGGGCCTGCTTGGACAGGCGGGTGGATCCGGTGGTCATCGTCCTCCTTGCGTCGCCGCCCCAGCCTAAGCTACAAAGTGTAAGTTACAGAATGTAGGTTAGCGAGAGGACACCCCGTGGAACACTCCGTACTCATCCTGGGCGGCTCCGGGCAGGCAGGCTCGGCGACCGCCGCCCTCCTGCGCCGATGGCATCCCGACCTGCCGCTGACGATCGCCGGCCGTGACCTCGGCCGCGCCCGCCGGGTCGCCGACGACCTGGGGGCCGCCACCGCCGTCACCGCCGACCTGGACCGGAGCGATCTCGGCCGCCCGGACGACGCCGCCCACTCGGCGGTCGTGGCGACCGTGTGGGACAGCCGCCTGCACGGCCTGCGTTACGCGCAGGAGCGCGGCCTGCCGTACCTCAGCATCTCCAGCGGCCTCGTCGACCTCGGGCCCGAGGTCGTCGCCGCGGCCGCGCGGCCGGGCGCGGCGCCGGTCCTGCTCGCCAGCCACTGGTACGCCGGGCTCGTCGTCCTGGCCGTGCTCGACCTCGCCCGGGAGTTCGGCAGGCTCGACAGCATCCGGGTCGGCGGCGTGCTCGACGAGCTCGACAGCGGCGGACCGGCGGCGGCGACCGACCTGGAGCGCCTGCTGGCTGCCACCTCCTCCGGGTACGTCCGCCGCGACGGCGTCTTCCACTGGGTCCCCGGCGCCGAGGCGCAGACCGAGGTCACCAGCGCCGACGGCACCGTGCTGCCCGCCCAGTACGTCCCCATCCCCGACGTGCCCAGCCTGGCCCTCGCGACGGGGGCGCCCGACGTCGGCTTCGCGTTCGCGTTCGGCGAATCCTCGGGCAGGAGGCGCGGCGGGCCGCCGTCCACCGAGGTCAGGATCGACCTCGGCGGCGTGGACCACGCGGGCGCGCCGCTCACGACCAGCCACTACCTCCTCCACCCCGAGGGACAGCGCCCGCTGACCGCGCTCGGCATCGCCCTCGGCGTCGAACGGCTGCTCGGCCTGCGCGGCGACCCCGTGCCGCCCGGCCTCCACACGCCCGAGTCGCTGATCGACCCCGGCTACGCGGCCGGGCGGATGGCGGAGATCGGCGTCACCTTGACCACGGCCGAGACTTCCGCTGACTCCGCCGATCGAGAATCGCGGAGGGCGCACCCGTGAGATGATCTAGTTCATGATGGGTCTGTCAGGCACGGGCCGCCCTGCCGGGCTCGGCCGGGCGTCGGCTGACGGCGCCGCCACGAGGTCCGACGGCGCGCCGCTGCCCGGGTCCAGCGCGAGACCGCGCGCCGGCGCCATGCCCGATGCGGGCGCGGGCGCGGTGGTCGCGTCGTGACGCGCGCCGCCGACCCCGACCTCACCAGCGTCGGGCGGATCGACGGCCTGCGCCCCGGCCAGGTCCCCGCCGCCGACGTCGAGCTGATCGACGGGCTCGACCCGCTGACGTGGCAGGTGGCCGTGGCCTGGCTCCAGGGCCGCCCGTCGGCGGCCCGGCGCCGCACCTGCCTGCGCGTCCTCGCCTCGTGGCTGCGCTGGCTGTACGCGGCCGAACCGGCGCTCGAACCCCTCGCGGCCACCGGGTCCCACCTGGACGCCTACTGCTACACCGCGCTCACCACCGGCGTCGGCCCCGCAGGCAGGCCGCTGGCCAAGGCGACCGTCGCCGGCAGGCGCGCCGTCCTGGCCTCCTTCCACGCCTTCGCCGAGGCGTCCGGCGCGACCCGGGCCCGGCGCTCCGCCGACGGCGCACCGCCGCTCACCCCGGCCGAACGGCGGCTGCTGCGCGGCGGCGTCGCCCGGCTGGCCGAGGACGGCAGGGCGGCCGAAGCCCTGGCCGTCGCGCTGCTGGAGGCCACCGGCGCGTCGGTCGACGCGCTGGCCGCGCTCACCGTCCACGACATCCACGCGCTGCCCGGCGGCGAACACCCCCTCGTGCTCGTCCTGCACGGCGAGCCCGACGGGCCCGTCGCGTACCCGATCCCGCCGCGCGCCCGCCCGCTGCTGCGCGAGCTGTGCGGCGGCCGGGCCGCCGGCGAGCCCCTGATCACCGGCCCCCACGGGCGCGACGTCGACGCGCGCTGGGTCACCGCCGCGCTCACCGACGCCGCGCTGGCCGCCGGATTACCCCGGCACCGGGCCGAACTCCTGCACCCGGGCCTGCTGCGGGCCGTCACGGTGACCGAGTTCGCCCGCTCGCACAGCTCCTGACACGGCTGGGGACGGCTGCTCGGACGCTGCTCAGGCGCTGTTCAGACGCTGCGCAGGACCGACACCACGATGCCCAGCACCACCGCGTCGTCGCCGTCGATGACGTCGTACGCGGGATTGCGCGGCTCCAGGTAGACGTGCCCGCCGCGCCGGCGGAACACCTTGACCGTGGCCTCCCCGTCGATCATCGCCGCGACGATCTGACCCGAGTGCGCCTCGGGCTGCTGCCGTACGACGACGAGGTCGCCGTCGCAGATCGCGGCGTCGACCATCGAATCGCCCCGCACTCGCAGGCCGAACACGTTGCCGCGCCCGGTGAGGTCGCGCGGCAGCGTCAGCGTGTCGTCCAGGCGCTCGTCCGCCAGGATCGGCGTGCCCGCCGCGATGTCGCCCACCACCGGCACGCTCACCAGGTCGCGCGCCTGCTCGGGAGCCGCCCCGTGCAGGAACATCCGCACGTCGATCGGCCTGCTCACCGACGACCCGCGCGTCAGGAACCCCTTCTCCTCCAGGCTCCGCAGATGCTTCGACACCGCCGACGACGACCGCAGCCCCACCGCCCGGCCGAGCTCCCGGGTGCTCGGCGGGTAGCCGTGCCTGACCACCCAGTCGCGGATCGTGGCCAGGATGCGCTGCTGGCGCGGCGGCAAGGCCGAGACGTTCAGATGCTCGAACAGGTCGGGATCGTCGTAGGCGGTCACGTGCGAAATGCTAGGGCAGGAAACCGCACCGCTCGGCGAACGCCGACAGTTCCTCACGCTGCTCGCCCGGATCGGTGGCCGACGAACTCACCACCAGCCGCGTCACCCCCTGCCCGGCCAGCTCCGCGACACGCTCCCCGGACATGCCGATCGACCCGAACCGCGTGTACTCCAGCGCGTCCGGATCGCGGCCCGCCGCCGCGGCCGTCTCGCGGGCCAGCTCCCACTGCGCCGCCCGCTCCTCTGGCCCCAGCGCACCGCCCGCGAAGTAGCCGTCCCCCCGCAGCCCCGCCCGCCGCGCCGCCGCCCGCGACGATCCCCCCACGTGGATCGGCAGCCGCCCGGCGGGCTTCGGGTAACTGCACAACGCCTCGAACGAGAAGAACTCCCCGGCGAACCCCACTCCCTCCTCCCCGCCCTCCCACAGCAGCCGCAGCACGTCGATCGCCTCGTCAGCGCGCCGCCCCCGCGTCCGGAACTCCACCCCCACCGCCTCGGCCTCCCCCGGCAGCGCCCCCACCCCCACCGTGAGCAGCCGCATCCGGCCCTTCGACAGCACGTCCACCGTGGCCAGCCGCTTGGCCAGGATCACCGGATGGTGGTACGGCACCAGCAGCACCCCGGTGCCCAGCAGGATCCGCTCCGTCGCCGCCGCCACGAACGCCAGCGCGTCCAGCGGGTCCACGTACGGCAGCGTCGGCGGCAGCTCGAACGCCCCCACCTTGGCGCCCGGATACAGCACGACGTGCTCGGGCATGTACAGCGACTCGAACCCGCACTCCTCCGCCAGCCTGGCGAACCCCACCAGCTTGTCAGGATCGACCCCCTGGTGCGGCGTCCCATAGCTGATCCCGAACTTCATCGCCCAACCCCCGATCACCGCCACGCCCCGCGCGGCCCGCCCGAACCCCGCCACGCTAAAACCCTGACACCAACGACAAGTCAACCCACCCACTGCCACGAGAAGCCCCTGACTCCGAACCCCGCCTCAGACCCGCCCCACCCGGAGGACAACTGCGAGAACCCACCCCCGGCGACGGCCCACCGGGGCGGCATGCGGGCGCGCGCCCAACCGACCCACCGGGGGCGGCATGCGGACGCGCCCGAACCGACCACACCGGGAGGGCGGGGGCGCGGGGGGGCGCGACCCCGGTGCGCGACCCCGGGCGCCTGCCGGGAGCAGCCCACCGGGGGCGGCATTGCGGACGCGCCCGAACCGACCCACCGGGGGCGGCATTGCGGACGCGCCCCAACCGACCCCCCGGGAGGGCGGACTGCGGGGGCGCGACCCGGTGCGCGGCCCCGGGCGCCTGCCGGAAGCAGCCCACCCGGCGGCGACGCGCGGGCGCACCAGAACGGGCCCGCCTGGAGGGCAGCCTGCGCGGGCCGCGACGCCCAGAGCTGCCTACCGGGAGCGGCCTGCCGGGACGGCCTGCCGGGAGCGGCCTGCCGAGGTGCCGCGCGGGCCCAACGTCGCGGTCACCGGCACAAGCCCCCCTGGCCCGACCCAGCGGGAGGAAGTGGAGGCGGCGTGTGGCGGTCCGGGTCGGGGCCCCGGCCCGCTCGGTCGGGGCGCGGGGGCGCAACCGCTGAGGCTGGTCGGCGAGAAGCCAGGCGGCGGCCAGGCCGGGGCGGGGCCAGGCGGCGGGCGGGGCCCCTGGGGCCAGCGGGGCCCCGGGGCCGAGCGGGGGCCAAGCCGGGGGCAGGCGGCGGCCCAGCCGAGGGCGGGCGGCGGCCAAGCCGGAGGGCCGGAGGCGCGCGGGGCCAGGCCGGGGGCGGGCAGCGGCCAAGCAGGGGGGCCGG
>NZ_JAHKRO010000203.1 GCF_019396325.1 Nonomuraea ceibae | reverse complement strand
TGTCGCAGAAACGCGCGGCCTGTTGCGGAGCGAGGTCATGATCGCCGCGCCGTTCATGTCAACTGGATCGGCCCGGCAGGTGCCGGCTCCGATGGAGGGGACCGTTCGCCGAGCTGTGAACGGTCCCCTCCATCACCTCGAACGTCGCTCGTTTGCCCCGAGCGACCAGGCCCTCGCGCCCGCCCCGATCAGAGCGCGAAGTGCACCGCGAACCTCTGGTACACCTGCTCCTTGGCCGTCTTCGCCCTTGGCGAGTAGGCGGCGTAGAAGGACTTGCCGCATTCCAGGTCCTTCAGCGCCGCCTTGATCTCCTTGTCCAGGTACGGCTTGGCCTGCTCCGGCTTCAGCGGCGGCATCAGGGCCAGGGTGCGGCCCTCGGGCGTCTTCGGCAGCGGGCTCTTGCGCAGCTTCTTGGCGACTTGCGTGGCCTGCTTCGTGAACGTCGACCGGCCGCGTTCGGCCAGGGCCGAAGGCTTGGTGTCGCTGATGCCCAGGCACGCGGCGAACCGCTTGCCGAGCCGCACGAGCCGCTTGTCCTTGTCGAGAGTGGCCACGGACGTGTCCAGTGCCGCGTTGAGCTGGGTGAGGTAGTCGCCCCGCTGCGAGGTGACGGTGAGCCCCAGGTGCTTCGCGGCCGCCTCGGCGAAGCAGGCGTCGTCGGCCGCGCGCCATTCCTTGAGCTCGTCCGCCGTCATCGCCATCAGGTTCTTGTTGTTCACGCTTTCCCCGGACACCGGGTTGACCGCCGGGTCACGCGGATAGACCAGCTTGGACCAGACGCCGAAGCCGTACTTGGCCCGGTGCGCGCGCAGCGCCTCATAGTCGCCGGCCAGCCGCTCGCGCTCTCCCGGCTGCCACGTGTGCTTGACGATCGGCTCTGCCAGGTAGGTGAGCCCCTTGTCCTGCATGCAGGCCGCCCTGGTCTCCTCCATGGCGGCCTTCTTCTCGTAGGCGGCCTGCGTCTCCGGTGAGGGGAGAGCGCTGAACGTGCCGATGAGCAGGGCGGCTGCGACGGCCTTGGTGGTGATCAACATGGTGTGCTCCTTCACTTGGGCATGCGAAAGCACGCATGCGAAACGGGCGCATGCGCAACAGCGGCATGCGAATCAGAACGTCCGGCCGAATGGCCGGATCGGGGGAGGTCTCAGCAGGGGATCTGCATGCGAGACGCGTTCGGCGACACCTCGGGCAGACCGGGGACGACCTCGACGGTGAGCACCGCGGTGCCGTTCGCCGTGCCCTTCCTCTTGATGACCTCGCCTGTGGGCAGTTTCGCCTTTCTGTCCCTGGTGTTCACCGTGCGCTCGCCCAGGTAGCGGTAGGTGTGCTTGTCGAAGATCAGGTCCGAGCGAGTGCCGTCGCCCTGGTCCATCCCGACGGCCAGGCCGGGCCGGCCCGCGACGTCCACGGTGTCGGGGATGAGCACGATGCCGTCCAGTCCCGCGACCACCTGGTAGAGCGCGGCGCTCAGGCTGGGGCGAACCACCGACTCGGCGACCAGGCCCTGGAGGGAGGACCACATGCGCAGCGGATCCGGGCCCGTGTCGGCCATGATCTTCGCGCGCACCTGCGCGGGGTCCGTAGGCCAGCCGCGCAGCCGGGCGTAGGCCGGTCGGCCGGGGCAGGTCGCGGGCTCGTACAGGGTATCCTCGACGCCGAAGTCCCAGCGGCTGCGGGGCGCCGGGCCCGTGGCCGACACGGACTGCTCGCGGCTCAGCCAGGGTTTGCCGACATCGGCCGCCTCCCAGCGTTCCTCGTTGACCAGCACCTTGGTGTACTGCGGCGTGCCGGCCTCGTCCGCTGTGAACAGGCTGCGCTGGGCCAGCCTCCTTGTGTGCACGTACTGGCCGCGGGGCGGCACCGTGTCCGGCTGCTCGGCGGCGGCCCGCGCGGCCAGCTTGAGCAGTGTCTGAGCGTCGGCGGGCGGTGCGGCGAGCGGGGTGCCCGGATCGGAGCCGCCCAGGCCCACCTGGGCGGCGAGGATGCCGACGGTGAGCGCCGCCGCCATGGCGCCGGCCAGGGCGACTCGCCTGGTACGCAGGAGGGCGCCGGGACGGGCGAGCATCCTACGGCCACGCGGGCGGGCGGGCGCTCCCCGTTGGCCGGGACGGGCGATCGTGGACATCAGGGCAGCCCGGGAGGCCGCCAGGTCGTGCGCGCTCGGCTCGGTCGTGTCGGCCCACAGGCGGCCGACCTCCTCCATTTCATTCATGGTCTGTCCCTTCCAGAGCCTGGCGGATCTTCTTGCGTGCCCGGTTGAGCCGGGAGCGGACGGTCCCGACCGGGATGTCCAGCGCCTCGGCCACCTCCTCGTACGTCAGCTTCGCCCACGCCACCAGCAGCAGCGTGTCCCGGTCTCCGGCGCTCAGCCCGGCCAGGGCCGCCACGAGCGGCTTGTTCACCGCGAGCGTGTTCACGCCGTTCTCCACCAGCCCGCCGCCGATCTCCGCCGGGTGTACGCCACCACGCACGTACGCCCGGTAACGGGCCGCCTCGCGCCTGCGCCTCTTGCCGATCACGTTCGAGGCGATGCCGTACAACCAGGGGCGGGCGTTGGCCTGGGAGAACCGGTAGAGGTGCCGGTGCTCGAACGCCGCCAGGAACGTCTCGGACACCACGTCATCGGTCGCTTCCGGACCGAGCCTGCGGGCCGCGTAACGGTGCAGGGCGGGAGCATGCCGGTCGAACAGCGCGGCGAATGCCTGAGGTTCCCGCAGGGAACGGCGGATCAGGTCGGTGTCGGCGGCCTCGGCTGTCGCCGGTTCGGCCATGAACAGTTCAGCTCCTTCGCGAGTGCGGGCAGATTCGCCTGTTCTTACCGCTGCTCCGCCGAAGAGTTCACACCGGGGCCCGGCGATTTCCGCTCAGCCGCGGCACCAGCCGTACCCCCTTGACGCCGTGCAGCAAGCGGCGCCGCCCGGCCGGGCCAGCGCGGCGCTGATCTCCAGGATCGGCTTGCCCAAGCTCAAGAGCACGGCCGGCTCTGCGAAGTCGTCGCGATCGAAGCGAGCCTTACCACCGCCGGTCGGAGGCGGTGTGGCTCAGGCCGACGGCACGGCCCGCAGGTGTCGTGCAACGCCACCGGCACCGGCAACACCACCATGTGGGGCAAGTGCTGGAACAACGGCACCAGGACCGGCGAGGCGCGGCTCGTCCGCTGGTGCAGGAACGCGCTCGACAGCGGCTCCAGGCAGCACAGCACGGGCTGGAAGAAGATCGAGCCGGCAGACGGTCACGTTCGTGGGCGGATGCACGTTCAAGGCTCGCAGCCCGGCGTGCCAGGTCCGCTGACCTGGCGGGTGTCCCTGCCCGAACCGGTGCCGGGCAGGGGATCCTGGCGTCAGCCCACCGCGTACGCGCGCGTCACGGTCTGTGTCACACGGCCGCCTCGGCTGTCGGTGACAGTGGCGCGCAGGGATACGTACCCGCTGGTAGCGGGGTTGGCCAGCAGCGCGGCCCGGCCGGAGCCGGACGGGACCACCGGCACCGGACGCCAGCTTCCGCCGTCGTCGAACGACGCCTCCAGCTTGATCGTCACGACCCGCGCCTCTTTAGCGCCGGGGTTGCGCTCGACGCGGATGGGGATTCGGGTCAGGGACCGGGGCTTGGCGCGATTGTGGTCGTCCAGCCCGGCGGGGACGTAACGGACCGCCATCAGGGGCAGCGCTCGTGCCTGGGTGGTCCGCTCCGAGCGGAACGTCCACACCGACTCGATGGCCGTCGACAGCGTGCCCTGCCGCTGGGCGGACGCGGTCAGCGTGTAGTCGGCCGCCTCGGCCGGGAGCTGATGGGCGTCCAGCAGGCATCGGGCGGGCTGGAGGTAGGCGCACCCGGCCAGGTCCGCCCTGGCGAGCACCGCACCGCCGCGGGCCAGAGTGAGCGTGCCGGTGGTGGAGCTGTCGGCACCGGTGAGGGAGGTCGCGTCGGTGAAGAGCCGGTCGGCGCTGAAACGCAGCCGGTCACCGTCGCGATCGCCGGCCGGTGTGCCGAACGCGGGGCCGGTCACGGCGGCGTTCCAGGTCTCCTTGACGGTGCCGCGTTGGAGGACCCCAGTCGTGCCGGCCACGACGTGCGTGCCCGTCCCCACCTCCGTCGTCCAGGCGAACCCGGGCGTCCGGTAGTGCGTCATCGTCCCGGGCAGGTCCATGGCAGGGCTGGCGTAGGGGAAGACGAAGTTCCAGGGGTGCCCCGGAAGCCGGACGCCCACGGCTGCCCGGGCCCGGGCAGCCGTGCCGGGAGCCCGGTAGCTCGCCTCCACCTTCACCAGCTCGCTCGTCCGTGCCGTGTAGGTGGGATCGTCCGGGATGCCATTCTCGTGGTACTGGACCAGGTCGTAGCGGTACGGGCTCGGCCGGGTGTCCTTCTTGTGCCAAACGGTCCTGGCCAGGTACGTCAGACCAGGCGTTCTGACAGGGAGCGCGTAGTAGGTCATCCCGCCGCCGCCGGCCATGAAACCGAACATCCAGGACCCGTTGATCAGGTTCATCTCCAGCAGATCGGCCTGCTGAGCGGTCGGCTCGTCCACCGCGAACCTCACCTGCCGGCCCTCCCGCACGTCGAGCGTCACTTCGCGGTCGGCGTCGGTCAACGGCACGGCCTGGTGCGCGGTCATGGTCACCTCGTCGTCACCCACGTCGGCGTAGAGGTTCCAGTCACCCTTCGGCAGACGGACCTTCGCCACACCACGCTGGAAGAACAGCAGCTCCCGGCCTCCGGTCTTGAGGTCATAGACCTCGCCGGAGCTCACGAAGAGCGGCTGGCACTCCTTGCCGACGGCCTTGACGGTCAGGTCGTACAACTCGGGCTCCACGTACGCGCCCGCGAGGGTGCGCACCACGATGTCGCCGGACCTGGCGGTGACGGTGCCCGCGTAGTCGCCGGGGCCCTTGCCTTCGGCGTGGATCGTCAGCTCGACCGAGGCCTCTCCCTCGGCGGGCACCTCCAGCCGCTGCTGTTCCAGCCGCAGCACGTCGTTGGAGGTGGTGAGGTCCAGGGTGACCGGGGTGTCGCCGGAGTTGGCGTAGGTGAGGGTCTTGGTGGCCACCCGCTCGCCGGTGCCGTTCCAGGGGAACGTCTCCCAGACGTTGCCGGTGGTCGCCACCACGGGCTGGGCCAGGGCACGGACGAGGTCCACCTTGCCCGCGCCCTCCTGGTACGGCGTGGCGCTCCCGTTCGGGGTTGCGCTGCCGATGAGCGCCGCCTTCAGCCGCGCCCCGTTCCAGTCGGGGTGCCGCTGCGCCAGGATCGCCGCCGCGCCCGCCACGTGCGGCGCCGCCATCGACGTGCCACTGTGCGCCACGTACGGCCCGTCCGCGGTGCCCGCCGCGGCGGCGGCCATGATCTCCACACCCGGCGCGGTCACGTCCGGCTTGATCGCGTGATCGCCCTTGCGGGGCCCGGCGCTGGAGAAGGACGCCTTCATGTCGTCCCGATCCACCGCGCCCACGGTGAGAGCGGCGTCGGCGCTGCCGGGACTGCCCACCGTCCCAGCGAGCCCGTCGTTCCCCGCGGAGATCACGAACAGCGCGCCGGTCCGCTCCGACAACGTGTCGACCGCCTGCTCCAGCGGATCCGCGTCGGGCGTGTCCGGGCCGCCGAGGCTCATGTTGACCACCTTGGCCTTGACCTCTACGGCGGCCCACTCCATGCCAGCCAGGATGTGGGACTCGAACATCACCCGATCCCCCACCTTGCCGAGGGCGATCTTCGCGTCCGGGGCCACGCCGCGCTGCTTGTCTCCCGCGCCCGCGACGATCGACGCCACATGCGTGCCGTGGCCCACGTTGTCGCGCGCGTCGGTGCCGCCGGTGAAGTCCCGCGCCTGCGTGACCACGCCCTTCAGATCGGGGTGGTCGGGGTCGTAGCCGGAGTCCAGCACGGCCACCGTGACTCCCTTGCCCGTCAGGCCCTGCTGCCACGCCTGCGGAGCGCCGATCTGCTTAACGCTCCGGTCCAGGTTGAACGAGCGTTTGCCGTCCAGCCACAGCTTCGTCTTCCCGCCGCTCAACGTCCGAGCGCCGCCGACCAGGCCCTTCCACGCCTCGGCCGCGCTCTCCTTCGGCACCTGCATGGCCGACATGCCCAACTGGGACAGGTGCCCGGCCTGCCTCGCGCTCCGCGGGGCGGGCACGTCGCCCTGTGCGATCAACGGGATGTCGCCCCGGCGTTCGTCGCCGTACCCCCACTCCAGCAGCTGCGTCACGTCGAACAGCCGCTCGTCCAGCACCCCCTGCGCCACCAGCGCGAACGCGTCGGACGGATAGACGTGCAGGTGCCCATCACGGTACCGGGTGGAGTAGCGGACCCGCCTGCCCGGCCCCGGCTCCACCCGGTGACCGGCGGGGGTGACGACAACCCGGTCGCCGGTGAGCAGGGTCACCGTGCCCAACCGGTCGCTCCCCTGTTGCGCGAACGCCTGCCCGGAGTCCTGCCCGCCGGGATCGGCGGGCACCTGCACGCTCGCGAATCCCACCGACCCGGCCAGGACGGCGGCGACCAAGCCACTGCCTAAGCTCATGCGCACCTCTCCGATGATTGAAGATCGACACCAGCTATTGCCGCCGGACGGCCATAAGGTTCATGACGTTTCTCCGGGCCTCTCCTGAACGCGCCCGCAGAGCCGGACATCTGCTGAGACGTGACCAAGAAACCGAGACAGGCCGCGCAAGGTCGCCGCCCCTCTGGCCCAGGCCGGTTACCGTGTCATCGCCCCCGATTACCGGGGTGCCGGCGCCTCGACCAAACCCCGCCAGGGATACGACAAGTGGACGATGGCCGGTGACATCCACTACCTCGCGCACGACATCCTGGGCATCACCGAGAAGATCTCCGTGGTGGGTCACGACCTCGGGTCCATGCTCGCGCTCAGCTACACGCTGCGCTCCCGCCAGGACGTGGCCACCGTCACCTTCATGGAGGCGCCCCTGCCCGGCACCGACTATTACGAACAGCGCAAGACCGCCAAGAGCGCCTGGCACTTCGACTTCCACGCCCAACCCGACATCGCCGTCTACCTCACCCACGGACGCGAGCGCTGGTACATCAACCGGTTCTACGGCGACCTGACCTACCAGCCCGACGCGATCACCGGAGCGGACCTGGACGTCTACGCCCGCGCGTTCGAGGCCCCGGGCGCGATGCGCGCCCTGTGCGAGATCTACCGCGAACTCGACCACGACGCCGAACTCAACCGCGCAGCCCTGGACAGAGACGGCAAGCTCACCATGCCCGTCCTGTCCACCGGCGGCGCCGAGCAGACACTGGCCAAAGAACGACGAGCCCATGTGCCGCCAGATCGCCGACAACGTCTACGGCCACCTCATCCCCGGATCGGGCCACTGGGTGTCCGAGGAACGCACCGACGAGTTCGTCGCCCTGTTCACCGACTTTGAGAAATCGGCCCGCCGTACCCCGGCCCCGGCCCCGGCCCCGGCCCCGGCCCCGGCCCCAAAGTAGCGCTCTGTAACCACCCTCGCGGACAGTAATGGCACCGTCCGCCCCTGTTTCATAAGTGACCTGTCATGACTCTCCCCCGAAGAAGTGGGCCCCGCCCACAGATCACTTGCTTCCCAGCAAGATCACTTCCCACACCTACGGGGGCTCTGGCCCGTAATCGGTGGTGGCGCTGGGTGATCCCTGCCAGGCTGCGCCGTGCTGAAGATCGACGATCTTACGGATGTTGTGTTCGCGGGACTGTCTGCCCTGGTCATCGAGGGTGTAGAGGACGAGGACGACCGCATCCGGGTGATGGCCCGTACGCGTGACGAGCCGATGCCGTGCCCTGTGTGTGGGGTGCCGACCGGTCGAGTGCACGGCTACGCCGGTCGGACGGTCAGGGATGTGCCGGTCGACGGGCGGCCGGTGATGGTGTCGCTGCAGGTTCGGCGGCTGGTCTGCCCAGCGCGGGGATGTCCTCGACAGACCTTCCGTGAGCAGGTTCCTGGGCTGCTTGAGCGCTACCAGCGTCGGACGAACAGACTTACCGGCCAGTTGGGCGCGGTGGTCCAGGAACTGGCCGGCCGGGCCGGTGCTCGGCTGTCGAAGGTTCTGGCTGTCACGATCTCCAGGTCCGCTGCGCTGCGCCTGCTGATGCGGTTGCCGCTGCCACCGCTGCGGGTCCCGCGCGTACTGGGTGTCGATGACTTCGCTCTCAAGCGACGGCATCGGTATGCCACTGTCCTCACTGACGCCGAGACCGGCGAGCGGATCGATGTCCTGCCCGGCCGCGGTGCCGATCTGCTGGAAGCATGGCTGCGATCGCACCCCGGGGTCGAGATCGTCTGCCGGGACGGGTCGGGTGCCTATGGGGAGGCGATTCGACGTGCTCTGCCGGATGCGGCGCAGGTCGGGGATCGGTGGCATCTGTGGGCGAATTTCTGCGACG
>NZ_JAHKRO010000202.1 GCF_019396325.1 Nonomuraea ceibae | reverse complement strand
GCGGACCGCGTAGGCGGCCCCCGACAGGCGCTCCCAGGCGCGCGCCGGGTCGGCGGCGGCGGACTCCAGCCAGGCGGCCACCCGGGCGGGCGGCATCCCGGGCCCCGGGCTCCCCCAGCCGGACGGCACCTCGACGAGCATGTCGTGCTCGCGGAGCTGGGCGATGATGAGCTCCAGCGCCTTGGCGACCGGCTCGGGCAGCCCGGCGGGAGCGGTCAGCTCGGCGGCGGGCACCCCGTCGGCGAGCAGGACGGACAGGCGTTCCCACAGCCGCCACAGCCCGGCGCCGCCTTCGGCGGTGAAGCTGGAGGTCCAGCCGCGTACGTGCAGGCCGGTGGGGGTGGGGGTGGCGTGGACGACGGGGCGCAGGCGGAGCAGCATCGGCCTCATCCCGTCTCGCCGAGCTGGGCGCGCCACGTGGTGCCGTTGAGCTCCTGCACGGCGGCGGCGACCATGCTCGCCGCCAGGTAGCGCTCGACGGGCGTGACGTCGCACACGGCCAGGAGCTGGTACAGCACGTTGGTGCCGAACCGGTAGACGGCGAACGCGCGGGCGAGCTCCGGCCGGGAGAAGTCGACGACCCGCAGGGCGCGGTGGTAGTCGCTGAGGGCGGTGCGTTCGGCGGGGTTCCAGCGCCGCGCGGTGTCGGGGTCGCCGAGCCTGGCCGCCTGCTCGGTGTAGCCGCGGCTGAGCTCCACGGCCAGGCTGCCGCCGTCGAAGGCGGGTTCGGCCAGGAGGCGGGCGGTGATGGTCCAGTGCTGCCAGGCGGCTTCCACCTGGTCGGTCGGGTGACCGTCGGCCACGCGGCCGACGAGTTCGAGCACCTGGGCCCGGTTGCGCGTCCAGCCCGCCTCGAACGCGCGGCGCAGCCGCCCGTCGGGGTCGTGGTGGAACAGGAAGTCCTCGACGTGGGAGAGGAAGGAGTGGTAGCCGAGCGCCTGGCCGCGGGGGTAGCGGGCGGCGTGGACGGCCATGGCGGTCACCGCGAGCTCGATGCGTCCCGCCGCGCTGTCGCCGGTTCCGGCCAGCCGGTCGAGGGAGTGTTCCAGCGCCGGGAGCCCGGCTTCGAGGGAGTCGGCGCGCAGCCGTACCGATGCGGCCGAGCCGAGCAGGGCGGCGACGCGGCCGGTCTCGGCGGGGCCGACGGTGACGGTGTTGTCGGCGTGGATGGGCTCGTACGGCGGGGGGACCAGCTCCAGGAGCCCCGCCTTGCGCGCGTGGGAGAGGAGTTCGGGGGCGCCGGGCGAGCCGGTGGAGGGGTGCAGGCGCAGGTGTTCGCGCAGCCGTGCGGCGAGCTGGTCCGCCGCGGCGGCGACGGGCCCGTCGGGGCCGCGCAGCCGGACCCGTACGTGGGGGCCGTGCAGCCAGTGGCGTTCCAGGTGGCCGCGCACGCCGGGGCGGGCGGCGAGGGCGGCGCGGAGCCCGGGGATGACCGCCGCCCTGACCAGCGGCGCCTTGACCGGGTCGTGGTAGTAGCAGACGACGTCGAGCTCGGTCACTGTGGTCTCCAGCAGGTCTCGATGATGAGCTCGGTCACCGGCTCGCCGTCGCCCGCCGCGCCCGGGACGGGCAGCGCCTCGACGAAGGCCGGCTCCTGGGGGTATCGGGCCAGGTAGGTGGGCAGGCACCGCAGGTGCAGGGCGTTGCCGAGGTCGACGTACTGCGGCTTGGCGGCGCGCAGCCTGCGCAGGAAGCCCTCCAGGGAGGCGGCGCTCCCCCCGGCTTCGAGGAAGACGTGCTCGGGCAGGTCGTGCCGGGCTCGCAGGTGCGCGGCGGCGACGGCGGGGTGCTCGGCCGTCCACTGCTCGCGCAGCCGCGCCGCCGCGTCGTCGTCGAAGGCCCAGCGGCGGCGGTTGAGCACGATGCCGTCGTAGGTGAGGCGTCCGCTCGCGGTCACGCCGTCCACGGTGCGTTTGGTGACGAACCTGGTCAGCGAGGGGAACCCGCAGCTCAGGTCGCCGGTCAGCGGAGCAGTCCGGTACGGGAGCACGAACGGGACGAGGAAGCCCAGGTAGAGCACGCTGACCTCGCGGCCGGAGCCGCGATGCCGGATGCGGACCAGGCCGGTGTGCTCGTCGTGGACCATCTCCAGGTCGTCGAGGGTGAGGCCGGCCCAGCGCGGGTCCTCGCCCACCTCCTCGGGCAGCACCATCGGGTGCAGGTTGGCGTTGAACCCCATCAGCGGCCGGAACTGGGCGACGTCCTCGCCGAGGAGGTGGCGCAGCCAGCCGGCCACGGCGGTGGCCGCGGAGGGGTCCAGGTGGGGCAGGAACCGGCTGGTGAAGCGGGCGAATCCCGCGTAGACGTGGTTGATCGCCAGGCCGCCGGGGAGGGGCTGGGCGAAGAAGGAGTAGGAGGCGGGGCGGGCCCGCGCCCAGCCGGGCAGCAGGTCGCGCGCGGCCGTGACGGCTTCCTCGGGGATGACGACGTCGGCCGCGTCCGGGCCGTTGGCGGCGGCGATGATCTCGGCCACGATCTCGCGGGCGCTCCGCAGGTCCTCCGGCACGCGCCGCTCGCGGGGGTCGCCTTGGAGGAGGTCGCGCCAGACCTCCGACATCATGGCCGCGCCGGCGGTCATCGGGGCGCGTCCGCCGGCGCCGTGGCGGGCGGTGAACGTGTCGGCGACCAGCCGCCGGATGGCCAGGTGGTGGTCGTACAGCATGACGAGCGGGGTGAGCCGGGTGAGGGCCGGGACCTGGTCGCGCCCGTGGCGGGCGCGCAGGCTCAGCGGGCCGGGCAGCGTGACGTCCTCGGTGAGCACGGGCGCACCGGTCAGGTCGGCGCCGGCCCGCTCCCCGAGGAGCCGCCAGTCGTCGGCGAGGGCTTCGAGCCTGTCGCGCCTGCTCGCGGGGGGCAGGCCGGTGAAGGAGCGGGTGGCGTCCCGGATGGCGGTGAGGCGCGCGGCCACGTCCGTCAGGTCCTGCTCGCGGCACCAGCGGGCGAGGGAGCGCAGGATGTCGGGATCCTGGACGTGTACGGGCCAGACCGGGACGAGGAGTCCCATCTCGGTCATCTTCCGCACGTAGCGGGTGGCGATCGCGTCGGCGTCGGCGCTCTGGATGTGGACGGCCAGCGCGGCGGCCAGCTCCCTGGGGGTCAGGCCGTCCGGCGTGTCGCGCAGCCGTTCGATCAGGAAGCGGATGGGCCCGGTCAGGCCGACGTCGACGAGCTCTTCCGTGGTGCCGTAGAGGTGGCTGGAGTCGGGGAGCGGCACGTCGCGGTGGAAGAGCACCCGGTCGCCGTCCTCCCGCAGGCCGGGCGCGAGGCGGTGCGGGCACTGCGCCTGGCCGAGCAGGGCGGCCATCAGCCTGGTGACGAGCACCCGGTTGGCCTGCACGGCGGCAGCGGGCCCAACGGCGGGCACAGCGGGGCGCGGGTCCTGGGCCGTGTCCCACCAGCCCAGGCCGACCAGCGTGTACCAGGAGAGCGGGCTGGTCTTGGAGGTGGCGCGGAGGGCGTACCGCAGGACGGTCGGCTCGGCCTTGCGCGCCCGCTTGTCGGGCCGGCCTTGGCGGGCGGCCGTCCTGTCCACGCCGTGGAGCAGGTCACGGCCGGTGAGCGTGACGGCCAGGCGGAGCGGCTCGGCCCGGCACAGGTCCGCGAGCACGGCGCGTTCGGCGGCCAGCGCGTCCTCCCAGGGGCCGTCCGGCGCGGCGAGCAGGCCGCTCAGGGTCTTGCGGTCGCGGACGGCGTCCAGCCAGGCCGCCAGCCCGGCGACCCGGCCGGGCAGGTCGCCGAGCTCACGCAGCAGCGACTCGCGCGGGACGCGGCCGTTGTGCACGTCGCGGCGCAGCGGCAGGACGACGCCGCGGTGGAAGGCGGCCGGGTGGCCGGGCAGGCTGGCGGCCAGCGCGTCGGCCAGGGCGGGCGCGGCGGAGGCGGCGCCGCGCAGCGCCTCGGTCAGCGCGCGCACCGCGGCGCGGAAGGGCTCGGCCGCCGCGGGCCGTTCGGGGTAGGGCAGGGCGGCGCGCCTGACCACGGCGAAGGGCGCGGCCTCGAACTGTCCCGCGCCCACTGCTACGGGGTTCTCGACAGTGCTGGTCATCGATGTTTCCTCGTTCGCGGGTGACCTCCCGGCCGCCGTGAGACGGCCGGGAGGATGACCTACCTCGGGTTGATCGAGCAGCAGGAGCTGCACGAGTCCGTCAGGTAGGAGCAGCTCACGGCCGATGCGCCGGTGTCGGGCACCGCGAAGCCGTCGCGCATGGTGGTGACGGACAGCTCGTTCAGGTCGAGGTCCTCGACCTGGAAGGAGAGGCTGGACATGGGCGGGGTTCCCTTCTGGGCGGTCACTGAGGCTCGGTGCAGCAGCAGCACGAGGACGAGGACATCCAGGAGATGCAGCTCGACGAGGACGCGCCGGTGTCGGGCAGCGCGACGCCGTCACGCACGGTCGTCACCGAGAGCTCGTCCAGGGCCAGGTCTTCGACATCGAAGGCCAGTGCGTTCATGGGGGGTTTCTCCCTTTTCATCAATGGTTCGTGCTGTTCGGATGCGGTTCTGCGGAGTGGGACGGGCCTCCCTTCTCAATCGACGGCACGGCGGCCGAAGCCGCGCATGCCCGCCTCGGCCGCCACCGCGCCGGCGACGGCCAGGACCAGAAGGCAGAGCCACAGCGGGATGTGCGGGATCCGCGGCACCATCACCGCGCGCATCCCCTCGCTGACGTACGTGAGCGGGTTGACCGCGCACACGATCTGGAACCACGGCAGGCGGTCCAGGCCGGGCCACGGGAACTGGGTGGCGCCGGTGAACATCAGCGGTGTGAGCACCACCGTGAAGACGACGTTGATCCCGCGCGGGGAGACCGCCGTGCCCACGACCATGCCGACGGCCGAGCCGACGAAGGCGCCGAGCGCCATCACGGCGAGCGCGGGCAGGAGGGAAGCGGGCGCCAGTGTGGCGTCCTGCAGGATCAGCAGGCCGAGCGGGATCATCACGGCGCCGGCCACGACGCCGCGGATCGTGCCGAACACGATCTTCTCCATCGCCACCAGCCGGGTCGGCAGGGGCGACAGGAGCCGGTCCTCAATCTCCCTGCTGAAGGAGAAGTCGAGGGTGAGCGGCAGGGCGGTGTTCTGCAGCCCGCCGACGAAGGCGTTCAGGGCGATGACGCCCGGCAGCAGGACGTCGCCGAACCCGCCGCCGACGTAGCCGAGGTCGGCCAGCACCTTGCCGAAGACGAACAGGATGAACAGCGGCTGGAGCAGGACCTGCGCCAGGAAGGCCGGCAGCTCCCGGCCGGTGACCACGAGGTCGCGGCCGAGCACGGCGGCGAAGGCGCGCGCGGTGGGCGGGCGCTCGTCGAGGACGCTCATCGCAGCTCCCGTCCGGTCAGGCGGAGGAAGACGTCCTCCAGGCCGAGCCGGGCCACGTCCAGGCCGGTCAGCGCGATGCCGTGCCCGGCGAGCGCCTTGAGCACGGCGGGCAGGACCTCGCCCGGCTCGCGGGAGGTGTAGAGCCTGACGCGCCCGCCGGGCATCGCCTCGACCCGTTCGACGGTCTCGACGGCCGTCAGCGCCGCGTCCACGTCTTCGTCCGGGGCCCGGCCGGGCTCGAACGAGAGCGTGAGCGTGGTGCTGCCCGGCAGCTCGCGGACCAGGGCGGCGGGGGCGTCCAGGGCCAGCAGCCGGCCCCGGTCCACGATCGCGACCCGGTCGCAGAGCTTGGCCGCCTCCTCCATCTGGTGGGTGGTGAGGACGACGGTGACGCCCCGCTCCTTGAGCTCCCGTACGCAGGCGTGGACGAAGATGCGCGACTGCGGGTCCAGCCCGGTGGACGGCTCGTCCATGAAGAGCACCCGCGGCTCGTGCATCAGCGCCCGCGCGATCATGACGCGCTGGGCCTGGCCGCCCGACACGTTGTCGAGCCAGTCGTCGCCGCGCTCCGCGAGCCCCATGCGCTCCAGCAGCTCCCCGGCGCGCCGCCGCCGCTCGGCCCGGCGCACGCCGTGGTAGGCGGCGTGGAAGAGCAGGTTCTGGCGGATGCTGAGCGACCGGTCCAGGTTGTTGCGCTGGGGGACGACGCCGAGCAGCCGCCGGACCCGGGTGGGCTCCTTCGCCACGTCCACGCCGCCGACTCTCGCCAGGCCACCCGTCGGGCGCATCCGGGTGGTCAGCACGCCGACGGTCGTGGTCTTGCCCGCGCCGTTGGGCCCGAGCACGCCGAACACCTCGCCGGAATTCACGCGGAAGCTGAGCGAGTCGACCGCGGGCTGCGGCGCGCCCGGGTATTTCTTGGTGAGATTCTCGACCTCTACGGCATTCATGTGCCCGCCCATGCCAGTCAGGTTCCCGATGAAAACGGCTGCAGCGTATTCACGGTCAATTCGCAGCGTCAAGACGGCAATTCCGGCGATTTATCGGCCTTTACTTCGCGCGGCCGGACCGTGTCAATACCGCCTTTCTCCTGTCAGGCGGCGGCCGGCCGGGCCCACCCATACTGCGGATGTCGTTTCGGCCCACCGTGACGCGGAGGAGGTGAAGAACATGTCCGTGACCACCCGGTTCGACCTCGCTGACCTGGACCTGAGCGGGCTCCAGGTGACGGTGATGCGTGACGCCGTGGCCGTGCCCGAGGGCGGGGCCACGTCCGGCTCGTCGAGCAGCGACTCCAGCTCGACCTGCGGGTCGTCGTCGTGCTGCTCGTCCGTCGAGCAGCAGTAGTTTTCCGCATCGTCCTGCGGCCGGGCGCTTTTCCATCGGCGCCTGGCCGCACGGGCGCCATTGTTCGCAACGACTCAATGGAGCGCACACATGATCGACGTCGTGTGCCATTATTTCGACCCGGAAAAGGCGCCGTTGCTGCGCCGCCATTTCATTCCGCTGGCGCGTTCGCTGTCCGCCGGGGGATTCGCCGTCCACCTCGACCGCCACTGGCTGAACGGGCCGCACGTCCTGCTGCGGTTCGAGCCCGGGGCGGGGGCCGAGGCGGCGGCGGAGCGGGCGGCCGACGCGTGCCGCCGCCACCTGGCGGAGCATCCCTCCACCGTGGCCGTGGACGAGGCGGCGCTGCTCGCGGAGGCGGAGGCGGCCGGTCGGGCCGAGCTCGTCCCCGGGCCCTACACGCCGATCCGGCCGGACAACACCGTCCTGGTGCGCGAGGCCGATCTCGGCGCGCTGACGGCGCTGCTGGGCTCGCCGCAGGCGGTGGCCGGGCGCTGTGCGCTGCTCGCGCTGGGGCTCGACGCCGTGGCCGGCTCCCTGAGCTACCTTGCCGACCGGGGTGACACCGCCGGCGCCAGGATCGCGGTCGCCCTGGCCGCGATGACCGCCCACAGCGCGAACTACCCGGCCGGGCTCGGCCGGGGCTACCAGTCGTTCCTGTCGCACGTCGAGGACTTCCTCGCCCACGACGACCCGGGCGGGACGCTGCGGGCCGCCTTCGACCGGCACTGGTCGGCGCACGGGCCCGGCGTGAGCGCCATCGTCCGCGCCGCCGCCGCCCCCGACCCCGCAGTGGCCGCCCTTGACCACGCTGACCCCGCCCCCGACCCCGCCGAGCCCGTGCCCGGCGACCTGCGGGCGCTGGCGGCGAGCTGGCGGGACTGGTCGGCGGCCGCCTGGCGGCACGCGGACGCCACGCTGGACACCGGGGCGCTGATCGGCAGCCGCAACGGCCACGCGGCGGTCGCGGCCGGGTTCGGCGGCGAGACGGAGATCCGCTGGGACTTCTCCCGCCGCCGCTTCAGCGACTACCACGAGCTGCTCAACCGGTCGAACTTCCCCCGGATCGCGGTCAGCCGGGAGTTCGGCCTGTACCGGTTCGCCACGAACGTGCTCTACCGGCTGCTCGCCCTGTGCGACCTGCGGCCCGTGGAGCGCTACCTGGCGGCCTACCTGTTCAGCCGGGCCGTGGAGGAGATCAACGGGATGAGCTGGCGTGAGCTCCTGGAGCCCGTGGTGAGGTCCCGGTGAACGGCTCGCCGGACGCCGCCGTGCTGCGGCTCAGGCCGGTCGTGCGGGCCAGCCGCCTGCCGGACGGCATCCACCTGCGGGCCTGGGGCACGTCGGTGAGCCTGGAGGGCGCGGCGGGCCTGTGGCCGCTGTGGGAGCACCTGCGCCCGCTCCTGGAGGCGGGGGTGACGGATGCGGGCCTGGACGCCCTCTGCCCGGACCCGGGCACCCGCCGCGCCGCGGGCGTGCTCGTCGGTCAGCTCCAGGAGAACGACCTGCTGGTACGGGTCGCGCCCGGCGAGCCGGCGCCCCCTGCCGTGCGGTCCTGGCTGGAGTCGGCGGCGCCCGATCCCGACGCCGCCTGGGCCGCCCTGCGCGACCTGTGGGTGAGCGTGGACGGCGAGGGCCCCGTCGCCGACGCCGCCCTGGCCGCGCTCGCCCGCTGCCGCCTGTCGGCGCACCGGACCGCCCGCCCCGGCGTCCCACCGGGCCACCTGCGGCTGCGGGCCGCCGGGCTCGC
>NZ_JAHKRO010000201.1 GCF_019396325.1 Nonomuraea ceibae | reverse complement strand
GAGGCGTTCTCGGCGCCGATCCCCGCGGGGCTATGGTCCGACCTGTGCGAGGCGGGCCTGCTGGACGAACGCGCCGTGGTGCACGCCGGACCGTGAGTCGATCGAGTCACAGTGCGGGCGTGCCGGGGCTGACCACTGGGGATTGGCGTCGGCGGCCCGTTTCTGCCGTATTCCGGTGGCACCCGTTCAGCGGCTACCCCTGTCTAATCAGGTGGAAGAGCCCATGGTTCAACATGACACGGCCAGAAATGGTGGACGATCCCCCTGTGGAGCGTCGGCCGTCATGGAGCCGGGTTGGGGGGCGCGGCTTCGTAGTCAGCATCCTCGGGCTGAAGTGGACGGATGTCCTCGCCGGTCTCCAGAGCGATTCCCGAAGGCGCTCGCGACGGAAAGGGCTGATCGGATGACCCTGTACGTTTCAGGCTCACATCAGCAGCCCATACCACCGCCCTCGGCGCACCCGTGAGGTTACCCGGACCACCGCGTCGGTTACGGTCACACCCAGGTCCGCATCGCCTGACGGGAGCATGCATGATCATCGTCACCGGCCCGACGGGCAACGTCGGCGCCGAGCTCGTCCGCCTGCTGTCGGAGCAGGACGAGCTCGCCTACCGGATCGCCGCGCACCACCCAGCCCGCTTCCCCGACCTGCCGGCCGTCCCGTTCGACTACGACGACCCCGCCACATGGGACGCCGCCCTCGACGGGGTGATGACACTGTTCCTGCTGTTCCCACTCCCCCACCCGCGCACGGTCCGCACCCGGATGATCCCGTTCGTGAACGCCGCGGTCCAGGCCGGCTGCCGGCACATCGTGTACGTGAGCGTCCCCGGCGCGGACCGCGTCAAGGTGGTGCCGCACCACGCCGTCGAACGGCACATCACCGCCACCGGCGTGGACCACACCTTCCTGCGCTGCGGCTTCTTCATGCAGAACCTGTGCCGAAAGGTCTCCACGCACGGCGTCGACATCATGGACCGCGGCGAGCTGTTCATCCCCGCAGGCGGCGGGCGCACCACGTTCCTCGACTCCCGCGACGTGGCCGCAGTCGCGCTGGACATCCTGCGCGACCCCGGACCGCACCGCAACGTCTCCCACACGCTGACCGGCCCCGAGTCGCTCACCCTGAACGAGGCGGCCCGGCAGCTCGGCCGGGCGCTGGACCGGCCACTGACCTACACCCGGCCGTCGCTGCCGCGCTTTTGGATCCGTCTGGTCAGGCGCGGCGTCACCTGGGACACGCTGCTGTTCATGAGCATCGTCTACACGCTCACCAGGACCGGCAGGAACGAGCCGATGACTGGCGAACTGCCCGCACTGCTCGGCCGTCCCGCCACCCGATTCGCGCAGTGGGCCGCCGACTACCGGCCGCGCTTCGAACGGCGCGATTGGACCTGAACCAGTATGGTATACCCGCGCCGGACGCCGCGGCCGTCGCCGATCAGGGCGTTCCAGGCCGTGACGGCGCCGCAGGGAAGAGTCGCCGCCTCGGCATAGGAGAGAGAGGTGGCCAGGGATGTGCACGAGCGCGTCCTCGGGAAGAATGGCCAGCTCGATCAGCATTCCGTCGAGCGAGCCACCCAGGTTGCGGCAGGTACGGTACGCCGGTTCCAGCGGGCCGTCCAGCACCGCGGGAACAGTGCGGCGGTCACGCGGTCGCCTGGGCGCGCCCGCCGGCGCCGTCCGAGACCGGTACGCCGTCCGGTTTGACGGGCAGCACGTACTGGCCCCGGAGCGCCAGAAGTTCGCGGAAGCTGAGCGAGGTGGACAGTCCGTCACCGCCATCGCCCGCGAGCTCGGCGTGGGCAGGTCGACGCTGTACCGGGCCCTGGAGGATGACGAATCCGGCCGGCATGCAGCCGCCCACGACAGTGCCAGCCTGGACGCCAGCGGCCTCCGGACCCCGACAGTGATGTGGTCCTGGCGAGGCTGCCGATGCCTTCGGCCGCAAACGTACCGATGCGCGACGCGTGCCTGGCTGATCAGCCCCCAGCTATGCGTGAGCAGTACTGGAGTGAGGTAGCCGAAGCCCCGACGTGACCCCCAAGTGGTGGATAGGGCGGGAGTGGCGCCCTATCCGGCATGGGGCATCATGGATGTCGCCGCCCCTGGCTTCATCGAGGACCCGTGACCGCCATGACCGACGACCAGGCCTTAACACTGCGCTGCCCGATCACCGGCGACCTGGCCAGGCTGCGCATGCTGTTGCGCGACTACGCCGCCATCACCGGCCTGTCCGGCCAGCGCCTGGACGACCTCCTCTTGGCGTCCCACGAAGCCGCCGTCAACGTCCTCGAACACGGCGGGGTGGGGGTCCTGGCTGCCCGCGCCGACGCCTGGGGCGTGCATGTCGACATCACCGATGCCGCCGGCACCTTGACCGCCGACCAGCTGAACGGCGCCTTCGGCGTGGCCGAGACCGCCGGCGCTGGGGTGAACGGCCTGTACTTGATCGGCCGCCTGTGTGACGCGGTGGAGCTCGACCACCCCGGCGGCCATTCTCGGCTGCGTCTGCACATGCGCTACCAGCCTGCCTCGGACAGGAAGACGGAGGAGCCGGCTCCCTCCGCCAGTCGGGCATCGACCGGAGCGGTGATCCCTGACCAGCCAGGCGCCGCCTTCCTGAACCCCGACGCGGAACCGGCAGGAGAAGCTACTCCGGAGTGACGCCCGCCGCGTCCACCGCGTGGCCGGGCACCGGCGCCGCCTCGTCGGGCACGGCGATCTGCAGCTGAGCTGCGGTGCGCACGGCCACCTCGCCCAGCAGCATCACAGCCGCCTGCAGCGCTCCCACCGGCACGCTGGCCCGCGAGTCGGCCGAGAGACGATCGAGGGTCTCCGGCTTCCACTGGCGGCTCAGATAGGGCACATGGGTGGTCAGCCCGTGAGCCAGCTGGTCGCGCTGCGACCGGTCACGCGCCGGGTCGCCGGTGGTCGTGGTCATTGGTGTCCCCCTTCTGCTCATGGGGGCACGGAGCGGTCTTCCCGTTCTCCCGGCCGGCCCAACCTTCCGCCCGGCTCGGAGGCTGCCCCGCGCCCCAGGCCCTGCGCTGGGAGTCCCAGGACTCGTGCGAGAGGTGCGGACGGCTGATCGATTGGTCTCATGTGCCCGTCTGAGGGCGCAGACTTTACGACCTGATATCGCAAAATTGCCCGATGGGCCGAGCTGTGCGGCGGCGCGCTGCCGCAGAAGGGCGCCGCCCATGCCGAACTGGCGGGCGAGGCCCGAACGCTGCGCGGACGGTACGGCACGGCACTGGTCTAGTTCGGGCGTCGCCGTCGGCGACATCGGCCAGCGCATCAGCATCCTTTGCGACATGAGCACGCTTGTCCGGCTCGAAGGCGACGTGTCGACCACGCTGTCGTATGTGAGGCCATCGGCGTGGCGGGAGCCGGACAGCGTGGCCGCCCCCTACCGGCCGCGTGCGCGCGCCAAACCCCGCGACGCCGCCGAGTACCGCCGCCTGCTCGCCCGGACGCAGTCCAGGCTGGACGACCTCGACGAGCGAGACGAGTCGGAGGCTCCCTGACTGAGCGGCGCCGACGGCCACGTCCACGTCGAATCCAGCGCCGCCGCCGCTCTGCGCGACCTTGCCGTGCAGAAGGCGTGCCCTTCGCTGGCCCGTCTCGCGACGGGCGCGGCGCAGCCGGCGCCGCTGCCCGCACGGCGGTCGACGTCCGCGCCGGTGCGCCAGGAGATGACCCAGTCGGCGAGCGGCTCCAGGAACGGCAGGCCGACATTGCGCGAGCCTGCTCGTTCGTCATGGCGGCATCACCATGGGAGCGTCCAGGTCACACCACTCACTGGCTCCCAGGTACAGCAGCCCGTCGGGTGAGCGCGGTGTGCCCTCGCCGCTGCGGAAGGAGATGGACAGGAACGGCAGGTCAAGCACCTGCACGACCAGCAGCACCGTCAGCTCGGCTCTGCGCCTGCCGTTCTGCCCGCGCACCGCGATGACCCGCGTGCTGTCGCGGCCGGGCACGTACCAGGCGGGGGCGAGCTCGGTGGGGGCGGAGATCTCCGAGAACCGACGCCCCAGGCCACCCAGGGATCACCGGGCGGGACGTTACCGAACCAACCAGGGGCCTGCCGAGAGGACCGGACCGCGCAGCGCCGTGCAGCCAGGAAGTTGCGCTGCCCTCGTGGTGAGGGAACGCCTGCACCGGCAGGACGCTCGCCAGCACCTATGACCGTCGTGACATATGGGCCAGTGGAACAGGCCCGGTTCCGGGCGATGCGCCCTCGTTCGGCTGACAGCGTGGGCGGCGTCTTACGGTGGTGACAAGGCCGTCGGCGTGGCCCGACATGGTGAGCTCCGGCGGGCCGGGCGGTGCGACGGCGGGCGCCGACTCGTATGCTGCCGCCATGACCGAGATCCAGAGCCCGACGCCCCGCGACGCCTTCGCGCTGCTCATGGCCGGAAACCAGCGCTTCGTCTCAGGTATCCCCGAGCACCCGAACCAGGACGCGACACGCCGCAGCGAGATCGCACCGTCCCAGCAGCCCTTCGCCGTGCTGTTCGGGTGCTCCGACTCCCGGCTGGCCGCCGAGATTATCTTCGACCGCGGCCTGGGCGACCTGTTCGTGGTGCGCACCGCTGGCCACGTCGCCGGTACGGAGGTCCTTGGCTCCGTCGAGTACGGCGTGTGCGTGCTCGACGCCCCGCTCGTCGTCGTGCTCGGCCACGACTCGTGCGGGGCCATCGCAGCCGCCCGTGCCGCGGCCGATGGTGGAAAGGTGCCCGGCGGCTTCGTCCGTGACGTCGTCGAACGGGTTACCCCGAGCGTGCTGGCAGCCCGGGCCGCCGGACGCAACCAGGCCGACGAGATTCTGGCCGAGCACATCGAGCACACGGTGAACCTGCTGCTCGAGCGCTCTCGCGTCCTGGCTGAGCGGGTGGCCGCCGGCCGCCTCGGCGTGGTGGGGCTGTCCTACCGGCTGGCCGACGGCAGCGCGCAGCTCGTCGCCTCTCGCGGCCTCGAAGCACCGGTCCCTGCCGCGTCCTGACCGTCCCCGGCCATGGCCGCCTGACGCGATGTGCCCCGGTCGGAGCTGGCTCGGATACGTCACGGGGAGACCCTCCGGGGTTCATTGCTCGATCGCCCAAAGGCGCCACCCGATGCCTCAGGGAATCTGCCACCCTCCCGGCCAGTCCGGCGGAAGCTCAGCCGAGTCTGCCCGCACCTCCGCACCCGGGACGGTGTGGCACGGGGTCGGCGCTGTTCACGTGGTGGTCCGGGGGCCCGCGGCGCGGCGGAGCCGGTTGGCGATCGCCAGTCCCAGCCCCTCCTCCACCGGCAGTGACGCGACGATGAGGTCACACGCTTGCTGGTCGAGCTCGCGCAGGAACCCGTACAGCCGGCGCGCGTAGGCTGCCATCGAACCGGGGACCGCCACCACCGCGTGCGCCTTCACCTCAGCGTCGGCGAAGGCGGCAGGGAGAAAGACGCCGACCCGGTGCCCCAGCTCCTGCGCCAGCTCCGCCTCGGCGACGACCTTCTCCGGCTCGACCAGGACGACCCGAGCCCGCGGCGCGTAGTGCGACGGATGCTGGCCCGGCACCCGGATGTGGCTGGTCGCAGGGGCCGCGAGCGGGCACCCCAGCACCGCTTCGAGATCCTCGCGCGTCACTCCGCCGGGCCGCAGAATGGTCGGGATCTCGGCGGTGGCGTCGACGATGGTCGACTCGACACCGACCTCACAGGGGCCGCCCTCCAGCACGAAGTCGACGGCTTCGCCGATCTCGGCACGGACGTCGTCCGCGGTCGTGGGGCTGACCGAGCCGAAGCGATTGGCGGACGGGGCCGTGACGCCGCCGCCGAAGGCCGACAGCAGCGCGAGTGCGACGGGGTGGTCGGGCACGCGCACGGCCACCGTCTCCAAGCCTCCGGTTGCTTCGAGGGGCACCCGGCGACCGCGCCGCAGGACCAGGGTAAGGGGTCCCGGCCAGAAGCGTTCGGCCAGCAGGCGGGCCGTCGCGGGCACCTCCTGGACCCAGTCGTCCAGGCACTCCGCGCCGTTGATGTGCACGATCAGAGGGTGGGAAGCCGGGCGTCCCTTGACCTGGAAGATACGCGACACGGCGGCAGGGTCCTCAGCGTTGGCTCCAAGCCCGTAGACGGTCTCGGTCGGGAGAGCCACCAGGCCCCCGGCGCGCAGAACACCAACTGCCTTCTCGATGTCACTGGTTCTTGCCCTCATCCTCGTCATCCTAGGGTCTCAAGGACCGACACCTGTCATGATCAAATCTCAGCGTCAGCCGCCGACGCGTCGCGCTGCCCACGACCCTTTGGTCCCCTGTAGTCGCGCCACCAAGCCGTCCCCCACTCCGAGACCATCCCATGCCGCCCATCGGGCTCACCTGGGCGACACCCCATGCACGCTGAACCGGCGCCGACGGTCCCCGTGACCAAGCGGCCGGCTCGACGCTGCGAAGACCGGCCTCTGGCCAACTGGCCAGCGGTCACCGCGACACGGCGGGAGATCGGTCGCTCGGAGAAGGGAGAAGGACGTCGTGGCCGACGGAGCGGCCGAGTAGGTGGTACGAGCCGTGTTTGCCGGCGAGTCCGTCCGGAACCGCCTGGCTCGGTCATCCCGGGGTATACGTCGGGCAGAGGGGCTCCTTGTACTGGGGGATGGATCAATGAGATGGCTGCCCACGCTCACTTTGCTGGCCGTATGTTCGTGCGGAGGCGTGGATCCTGCTGGGCGTAGCACCGAAGAGTATCCGGCCAACTACGCCGCCAACGAGATCGTCAACGGCATGATGCTGCGCAACGCCTTCGTGATCGGCGGCGCCGCCGGACAGCCGATGCAGGCGGGATCCAACGCGCCGGTGTATCTGGCGTTGTACAACCAACGCGGCCAGACCGACGAGCTCATCTCCGTAAGCGCTGCGCCTGTGTTCTCCGGGGCCAGCATTCCCGGTGGGGAGCTGCCGGTGCAGCCCGGGCAACTCGCCGGCGGCGGCCTGCAGCCCCAAGCGGTACTGACCGGGCTGACCAGGCAATTGCGCAGTGGCAGCTACATTCCCGTCGTCTTCACCTTCCGCGATGCCGGAACCCTGAAGAAGCAGGTCCCGGTGCTGCCCCCGTCACAGTGGCGTACACCCTTCTCTCCAGCGCCTCAGAGCCCTTGATCGCGAACGATGAGGTCTCGGTAGAGATGGAGAAGCGCGAAGGCTGAACGGCGGGACGGCCTCACCAGATGGGCCGCTCCGTGGTCACGTTCGCGGCCGAGCTGACGGGCCCGCTGCCGATACTGATCTACGCCTGCAACTGGCTGATCAGCCTGGCCTTCGTCGTCACGATCGTCATCGTCACCGTGGACATGGGTCAGAGACAGGCGCTGGACGAGCTCGCCATGGGGTGAGCCGAGTGTTCGCGAAGGAACCTGGCACCGTCGCCCTCGGCCTGCGGCCCGTTGCTTCGACTACTGGCCTTCTGGGGTCTGACAGGAGGCATCGCGGGAACCATGGGGATTTCCCTCATCGGCACCTCCGGGATGCGGAACCTGTCGCTCTTCCGTCGGCGTGGTGGCTGTGCTGGTGGTCGGCCTGCTCCCGGGCTTCGTCCGCTGGGCCTCACGGCCCGCGCCGACGGCGGCCTCCCTGCCACCGCCGTCCACCTGACGCGACGACCGCACGATGACCATCATGCACGCGTTCGTCTCCGTGCGACGGAAGCACCTCGACATCGTTGCGGTGGCATTCGGAGGAAATACACGACACAGGATGTCGTGATTCATTGGGAGGTTTAGCGGGTCCATGTACAGGCTTCACCTACACGAGGAGTATCAGATGGGATCTCAGCTCAACCCGTGCCTCGCTTTCAACGGGAACGCACGGCAGGCGATGGAGTTCTACCGGGACGTCCTGGGCGGCACTCTGGAGCTGGGCACGTACGCTGATTTCGGCTCGTCGGACGCGCCCGCCGACAGGGTCATGCATGCCACGCTCCGCACCCCGGGCGGTTACACGCTGATGGGCTGGGACGTCCGGGAGAAGATGCCTCACACCCTGGGCAATAGCGTTGCGGTCTTCCTCGGCGGCGACGACGCCGCACTCCGCGGCTACTTCGAGAGGTTGTCCGCCGGCGGCACCGTGACGTTGCCCTTGGAGAAGCAGTTGTGGGGCGACGAGGCTGGCTCGCTCGTGGACCGGTTCGGTATCACCTGGATGGTCAACATCGCCCAGCACCAGTCTTGAGGATGGCTGGGTGGCAGTCCTTGGTCTCGCGGCCATAGACCATGGTCGGATGCACAGACCGTGCCCGTGAGCTTACGTTCAGGGACGTGCATCCACCCACAGCAGTGTCCAAGACCTCCCTGTGGCGTCGCCTGGCGCCGGTGGCCGGGTTGTTCGTGTTGTCGCCCATCGGCGCCGAGTACCTGAGCGGCTACCACGGCCAGCGCATCGGGGACCTGCCGGG
>NZ_JAHKRO010000200.1 GCF_019396325.1 Nonomuraea ceibae | reverse complement strand
ATCGAGGGCTGGTACAACCTGCACCGCCTGCACAGCAGCCTGGGCTACCGTAGCCCCGCCGACTACGAGGCAGTCGCAGCGGCCTGACCACCACAACGATGGTGTCCGTCGGAGCGGAGCAAGCTCACCCGTCGACCATGACGACGTAGCCCATGCCGGGTTCCAGTTCGTCGTGAACGAGGCTGGCGAGGGCGTCTTCGACGTGGGCCGCTGCTTCTGCCCATCGTTCCTTGTCCGTCGCGGCCTTGCCGTCGACATGGAGTGCGTAGTCACTGGCGTGGAAGGCAGTGATCGCCTGTCGATAGGGCACCCAGGCCCCGATGAGGGGGGTCCACGCTCGCATGGTCCAGGCGCCACCCTCCTCCTCTGGAGGGAACAGAGCGGTGGCAACGACGATACGCTTAGTGTGTTTGTCGTCGACTGTCTTGGCTTGCCGGCGGACGTGGATACCGCAGTAGACGAAACTCCCGGCCGCCTGCCCCTTCTTGTCCTTCGCGATGGCCCGCGCGAGGCGCTGGTCGATGATGCCGAGCGAGCGGTACAGGTCGAGAAGCGCCATGTAAGCGGCGTGGTCTTTCCCCGGCATCGGAGGGCTTATCTCTGTGCTGGGATTTCCGAATGACCCCGGCTTCATCCCCTTCATGAACTGGCAGACGAAGTCCTTTTTGGCCAGGAAGCGGCGGACCTGGAACTTTCCGTCATACCGCTCCTTGCGAAGCAAGAAGGCGTTTCGCTTCTCTCCCTCGTTCTTCTTCAGGGCCGGCATCTCGGTCTCGCACCAGGCGGCGACCATCACGTTCGACTCGCTACCGGCGAAGTCGTCTTCGAAGGAGTTGAACTCCACGGTCCGGTTGATGTCGTCGCCGTGTGCCAGGAAGCGCTCAGCCTTGCGGAAGACCACGCTGATGCCAGGAGTGAGGAGAACCTTCTCGCCCGACTCCGGATCACCAATGGGCGGGCTGTCCGGGAAGGCCAAGGCGAGCGCATTGATCATGCGCAGGCGGGTGCTGTGGCGGTACCACAAGCATACAATCCGCAGGTGATCGAAGCCTTGGGCGTTGACGGAGGCGGTGATCTCTTCGGGTGAGGGAAAGCCGATGGTGTGGAGGAGTTCGCCGGCATCGATCCGGCGAACCCGTTCTTGAGGAGGCATCTTCTGTTTGTCGGTGGGGCGTGGCTCGAAGGTCATCGGTTCCACCGCGAAGCCGACCCAGCTGGCCTTCTCGCCGAGCACCTTGGTGACGTGCTCGGCGAGAAGCCGCAGGTGAAGGGTCCCCGGTCCCGTGCCGACGGCAAAGTTGTCGTTCTTCGGCATGAGCGGACGGATAGCTCCGGCGTCAGGAGTGATGAACGAGGGGAACTCTCCATTGGCTGCGGCCTTCTCCAGCACAGCCCGTTCTTTTGTGACGCGCGTCTGCAGGTCGCGCAAAAGGCTGACGTCCATTTCGTCGCGTGCGAGCAACTCCAGCGCGCGCTGGTTGACTTCTCGAACGCTGCCGCTGCGCACCAGTTCGGTGTGGAGAATCGGAAGGCCGTCCCTGCCCTGGTAGATGTTCGTCGACTTGGCGAAGACCATGTTGCTGTGGACGCGGGTTATGTGGGCGTCCAGGAAGATGACGGGGTGGACGACGTTGGGCTCGGTCTTCATGACCACCGAGAACCGGGACATCGCGTACTGGGCCGCGGTGGCGTCGTTCACCACAGTCCCGTCGTCACGAATGTTGTACTTGCGCCCGATGGGGTGGTCCCACGCGATGAGTCCACCCCTGCTGTCGGGAAGGTACGTGACCTCCCGCTTGTTCGGGTTGGCCTTCCAGCCAATCGTGCGGTTCTTGAAGACTTGTACGCCGTCAGTGTCACGCTTGAGAGAGCCGTCCGTCTCCTTGGCGGGGACCTGCTCGGTGATCGGGACGAGGTCGTAGATGGTGAACTTTTGCGCGGCGAGCTTCTTGGAGATCACCCAGGGCACGGCCACGTACATCCAGTCGGGGCACTTCGGTTGCCTGTTCGGCACCGGCTTGAGGAACCGCGTCATCTCGAACTCCTGCTCAGGCGTGCTCGCGATGGCGTCGGCCACCGGCGGCACGTCAAGGAGGACGGCCTGATCGGTGGACAGGCCTTTGCTGTAGCCGACGATGCACCGGAAGACGTGGCGCAGAGTGTCGTCGTCGATCTTCTCCAGTGAGACCAGGAAGTCGAGGTACCGGTCGAGGTGGACGTAGCCGCCGGTTTTGAATTTCAGGTAGGTGAGGGCGGTTGAGTATGGCAGATTCTTCTTCTCGTCGTCCCCATCACCTTGCAGCTTCTCCCATTCATCGCGCACGTTGCGCGGGAAGATGCGTACGTACACCTTCTGGCCCTGGACGAGTTCGGGGGTACAGCGCAGGGTGAGGGCGCGCGGAAAAACGGGAGTGCTGTCGCTCAATGCTGTGATCTCTCTCGGGATGAAGCGCTGGGCTATGCGGAGAGGGTGAGGTCGACGCCTGCGTAGGTCAGGAAGGCATTGACCGCTTCGCCGTACAATTCGGCCATCTGCCGACGTTCTTCCGGCAGCCACCGGGAGGCCATGCGTTCGATGATACTGGCCAGGTCGGAACTCCAGGTCTCGTCATGGAAGGCGTAGTCCACGAAGTGCAGCTCCATGTTGGTGCCGCCGCGTCGGGCTCGGCCGGCGAGTTGGATGAGAGACACCAGCATTCCGGCGACCATTTGCTCCTGGAGGACGAGGTCCATGGTCGACAGTTGGGGGGAGGAACGCAGGATGGTGGCCAGGTGATCTCGTGCTGCGGTGCGGGCCGCTTGCAGAGCCCCAGTGGGGTCTGCGGTACCGGATGCGGGCAGTGCGCTGATGCCTGCTGCGTTGACGCTGCCGTACATCCAAGCGGGATCGTCGATGATCAGCGGGGGCCTCACGCACAAATAGATGGAGTGGATGGCTGAGCGGAGACTGACGACAATGTTAAGTCCTCTGGCGATGTTAGCCAGGGGAGCGATCAGAATGTCGCCGAACTGGGGGAATTCCTCGACCTCTTCGACAGTGATGCGCCGGACCAGCGACGGGTCAGGGAGGTGACGGACGTTACTGAGACGATCTTCTTCCCGGACGAGGACGCACACACGATGGGAGAGTCCTTTCGCCTTAGCGAGGCCGGTCGCGATGTGGCCGCACTGCTCGTAGCTGTTGGCCGTCAGGATCACGCGTGCGCGGGCTGAATCCGTCTTGGCCAGGCGCGCGAGTTTCCTCGACAATTTCGTCTCGTACAGGCGCTCGCCGATTTCGCGTAGAGCTTCCGGTTTATCCGAGGGGAACTGGCCAGCGATCGGGATGCGTTCCCCCGCCTTTCTGTGGCCATCTCCGTAAGTGACGGCCGAGGACTCGACCAAGATGGATTCTTCCTGAGCGTCGGTCATCCACCACATCACGGGGGCGTGGACATGTTCCTTAACCGCCTGCGGGAAGTAGGCAGTGGCGGAGAGCCCGAAGATGGGCCGCTCTACGCCGGCGGTGATCAATGAGACCAGTCCGCCGAGTTCTGATACGTAGGTGTGCGGGTCGCCAGCCATGTGCTGTGCGGAGAGCTTGGCGTCCTTCTCCGGGTTCTTCATGCCGGTGACCCGGTATCCGTTGATCGGTCTGCCGATCATTCCGTGCGGGAGTACGTCGGCAATGCCGCCAGAGCGCATGGCGTCGATGATGCGGTTGGCGGAGAGCAGACCGGAGTGGCGCAGAGACTGGGCGGTGTCGCGCAGCATAGCCAGGGACCAGTCCAGCTCGCTCATCAGCGTGCGAATGAGGAGATGGTCGATGGTCCGGTTACGTGCGCGGCCATCGCTGATCATCGGGGCGAGTGCCTCGTGCAGCCTGAGCTTGAGCACATCGCGCTGGTTGATGCCCCGTGGCGATACGGCTGCCCCGAGGATGCTTCCGACTCGCTCCCACTCGGGGCTCAGGAGGACGGGTGTGGGGGCCGTCTCGTCATCTTCGCCGAAGTCGGGGGCCGGGACCAGAGCGTTGAGCCGATCGACAGCCTCGCCGGGAAGCGGCTCTCCGTCACTGACCTGATATTCGGGAAAAAGCAGGCCGATGAGCTCGCGGTCCTTAGAGCGGGCCAGGCGCCACCCTTCGTAGTCGTATTCGTGCCGCAGCTTCGGGACTCGAGCGTCGTCGTGATGGTTGAGCCGGAATACTTTGGTGCACAGTCCGGTCAGCAGTGACTCGGCCATGAGCCGTACGTGACTGACCGATTCAATGAGTTGGTCCTCGAACCGGAGGGGAAGATGCTTGGCTGCGGTGTCGAGGACCTGCGGTTCTGCGGTCCACGGGCGCCGGGAGTGCAGGTCAACCGTGGTAGCGCACCGATCGACGGCGACGGATTGGAAGGCGTCGATCTCGTCGATGATGACGAAGTCACTGGCGCGGAGCACGAACTCGCGGACGGTGACAGAACGGACCGGGCGGCCGTCGATCTGGATGCCCACCCGCATGGCGCCTTGAATGAAGTTGTGGTGGTTGGTGACGATCACCGTGGCGTTGGCGGCCTGGTAAGCGGGCGTGAACTTGCCGCAGGTCGGGATCCAGGGGCAGGCCAACACCTCTCTGCCGCCGTGCAGGCTCAGGCAGTTCTCCTTGCCGGGTCGGTAGATTCCGGCGGATTCGAGCCAGTGCTGCTGTGCGCACCCGTAGGCGAGGTGGTCGACGTCGCGAAGCCCTCGCTTGCCCCATTCTCCGGGAGCCTCAGGGTCCTCTTTGATCAAGGATGCATGCTTGAGGGCCCGCTCGTACCGCGAGGACGGTGACATCAACGGAGCGCATGTCGCCAGGTACTTGGTCTTGTCCGCCTTATGCAGGATCTCGAGGTCGCGACTGATGTCCCAGACGGAGGCGAGCGTGGCCTTGACGTCGGGGACGAGCAGAGTAACGCGGTAGTCGTTGAGCGCGGCCCACGAGCCCAGGAGACGAACCAGCACAGACTTACCGGTTCCCGTGGGTGCGTGAAAGATCTGGGTTCGGCCAGCCAGGAGGTCCAGCACGTCCACAGTGTCGGTGTCGCGGGCCTTGACCCGGTCGAGCAGACCCGTCAGCACCTTGTACAGCCAGGGGCCTGCTTCCGTGCCCTCATACTGGGTGTCCAAGAGCTGTGCGATGTCCTTGAGCTCCTGAACGCCCACCCGGACCGCGCCGAGATCTGGCCGGGTGGTGAGGGCCGGAAGTGAGTCATGGCCGAGCGGCTGGGTGAAAGCGGGGAAGCGGGGGATGGTGACACGCCCGTGGACGATCTCGTTGCCTTCGGTACGTTCACTCGTCTCGTATATCTGCCCCGGCGCTGCGAAGTTGTGGGGCTTTCGCCGGCTACTCGGCCGCCGGAAGGGAGCGAGAAGGCTCTTGGCATAGCCGAGGTAGTCTCCTCCCAGGAGAGGGTGGGCCGCAGTCGCGGTGAGAGGATCACCGGCCAGGGTGAACAGGCGGAGGGCGATCTCCTCATCCTCGTTACCCCAGTTCATGGCCCCCAGGAGGATCCGTGCGGCGGAAGCGAACCGCGTCTCGTCGGCGAGGTCGGGGTTGCTGAGGTTCATCACCTCCGCCACAAGTCGCCGTTCCTCACTGCCCAGTTCGTTCCACCTCTCCCATGCCTGTGGCTTGCAGCTGGCAAAGAACGCCGCGTGGCGGAAGGAGGCCAGAGGCTTGCCGACGTCGTCTTGTTGTGGGAAGTAGTGGGCGGCAAGGGCCAGTGCGGCTCGGATGAACGCTTCCTTGGCGGTCATCTGACTCATGCCCATCCCACCCCGGCGCTCCGGCAAACCATCTGGGCGAAGTTGGTCATGGTCATGGCCTTCATTCCGTACTTATGGCAGGTCACGGTCAGTAGGGGGATCTGGTCGGCGCGGTGGTCGGGAACGACGAGCCATTCGGCACCGCCCTTGTCGCCCTCATTGCGGTGCAGGCTCTGCGCCAGGACACGGCCATGGGTGTAGTCCTTCACATCCACAGTGAAGACATGAGCCCTCCCATTCAGGCCTTTGACCTCAATGCGATGGTCATATGCATCGCTCATCGGCCAGAGCCTGACGGCCTCGTCCACATCTGTCTGTCCGGCGGACAGCCGCTCACGCAGGACGGAGTGCAGACGCAGCTCATACAGGCCGGGCACACAGGTGTAGCGCCACACGCCGCGCTTGAGGGCCAGATGTCCCTCAACCGGCTTCGCCTCTGGCAGGGCACCGATGGTACCCAGCGCGAGGGCCGCCTCGTGCGGAGCGGGCGTGTCGGAGCTGTCGGAGTGCAACTGCGGCGCGTCGCCGGACGTGGGCCTGAACATGAAGCTGGCGCCGCAGTCGGCGTGACGGTCGTAGAGGCAGGCAACGCGGTAGTACTCGCGGCCCGCGTTCATCCGCTTGCTGATCTTCATGGGCCACTTGCACACCGTGCAAGGAAACCACCAGGTGCGGTAGATAGCATGGTAGGGAATCGGCTCGTAGTAGCCGATCGCGTTGAGAGGCAGGTCGCGTTCGTTCAATTCAGCGGCCGTGCCAGCGGGGCATTCCACCAGTGTGGTGCGGTCCTTGACGTATTGGGTGTCACCACGGCCCTTCAGGATCTCGTACATTTGATCCTGGTCGATCTCGTCCTGGAGTTGTTCCTCGGTGAACCGCATCCGGCCGATCCGCCGGAGCCGCTTCAAGATTCGGTGCAGCTGGGAGATCTCCCACTGCAGATCGAAGGCGTTGCCGGTGACGCAGCCCTCGGCGTCGACGACGGGGAAATCGAGATCGTCGAAGCCGGATCGGTCCAGCCAGGACGGGAGCAGGCCTTCGATGGGTCCGCGCAGCCTCTCGCGGAACTCGCCGATTGACAACGGCACTCCCGGGCCGTACGCGGCGTGTAGGTCACCGTAGTACTTCATCAATTTTTCGGCCCGGTGCCTCGGGCTAAGGTCCGGGGCGGTCATCGTCTGACAGGCTTTGATGAAGGTGAAGTTGATCAGACGGAACGCCTCGAAATGGGAGAACGTCAGGCCGTCGTCGTCGGCATGGGTCGTCACGGGAAACACCGTAGAGCACGGGTCTGACAATAACCTCGGAACAGTTTGGACTACCTAAATGATCACTGCGATGATGGCGCCACAGTCGGGTACATATCGGTGTAAATGTGCAGGTAAGCCGCGATGTGCTGCTGCCCGAGCGCGGTCGCATGCCACCGATATTCGAGGACATGCGTATCGCCTGGCGCCATCCGGGGACGCAATTCGATGAGTCCCCTGCTGGCATGCGCTTGTCGGTTCGGCCGGTAGCCGACGGCCAGATAGAACAGGGACTTGCCCGTCAACTCGCTCTCGTGGAGACCTTCCGGGCCAGCAGCGGCGACACGCAGCAAAACGCCCCACAACCATTCGGACAGCAGATGTGCGGGTGTCTCTGGCTCTACGGGCTCTCCTAGGCCAGCACGCGCACAGGCACGGCCGAGGCGCGTGATCTCCACCAGGGTGCGGTCCACCTCACCGACCCCGGCAACCTCCACACGATCCGTGGCCACCTTGATCAGTCCTAGCCGCTCCAGGGCGTGGAGGGTTGCCCCAGCCCCTTGATCGTGAACACCAGCGCTCCGGAGGCGCTGCTGAAGGCGGGTGTGACCGACCACTTCAGTGGGTGCGTCGAGAGAGAACGGCAACTTTCGCCACTGCCTGGCGGGCGGAACCCTGGCCTGGTTTTGTCGGCGCATCCACATTTCAGTCTCGGTCATCCGGTCATCCCGCAGGATCTCACCGAGATAGACCCGCTGCCGATCATTCAAGTTCTCCCAGCTCTCGACTGCTGACGCCGGCGGCTCGTGCCGCTCCCGCTCGGGCAGGCGAGGGGGCTCATCTGTCGGCCGGGTACGCATCCAGGCATCCATGACCATACGTACCGGCACCTCATACACAGCGGCCAGTTGCTGCACAAGCCGACCCGTGTACTCCGGCTTCCTCCAGTTCCAGCCGGACACCTGACGGTTCCGCTCCATGCTGCGGATCTTGTGTGCGTCCACGAACAGATCACCGCCTGCGGCAGTAGCGCGAAGTCGGGTGGCGACCTCCTCCGCAGTGAGACCAGCGGCATACCGGAGGTCAACCAAGGTCTCGGTCCCGCTGGGCGTACCCGTGAGGTCCGCAGTGACGCAGCCGAGGGCATCGGCGAGACGCCGCACGTTTCTGGCTTCAGGCACATACCTGCCCTCCTCCCAGTAAACGACCACGCGATACGTGACCCCCACACGATCAGCAAGCTCCTGTGGAGTGAGCCCTGCCTGCTCACGCAGCACCCGGATCTTGGTGTGGTCAACGGCCAGCAGACGCCTCGGCATACCCCCAGGAAACTTCAGTGAAGACTTCATGGCAACTCTCCTGGCACCGAGCGGATCACAACTTGGCGGTGAGATCAAGAGAGCCGATTCGAGAGCGCACGAGGGTTCATGACTCTCGTCGCAGCGATCATCTGCTGGCGACGCCTCGTCCAATGAATCCACTGTTAGGACCGCTTAGAGCGCCTAACAGAATGATCGTTGTTGTGCTTTGATCTCTCGCTGTAGCCGAGCGAGAGGAGCACGGTGGCCAGGCTGAAGCCGTGGGAGGTCAGCGACGAACTGTGGGCGGTGATCGAACC
>NZ_JAHKRO010000020.1 GCF_019396325.1 Nonomuraea ceibae | reverse complement strand
GCCCCTCACCCACCCGCCCCTCACCCACCCGCCTCACGCCCAAGCCCACCCGCTTGGCCACCCGGCCCCGGTCCCCGCTGTCGCCCCTACGCCCGCTGTCCCCTGCCGCTTGGCATCGCGCCCGCCTGCCAGCGCGCCGCCCGTCCCTGGCATCGGGCTCACCTCCGGACCGGGCTGCCGCAGTCCCCGCATCGGACCGCAGTCCCCGCATCGGACCCGCCTCCCGCATCGCGCCCGCCTGGCGCCGCGCCCTCTCGCAGCCCCGCACCGTGCCCCCCCTGCGCTGGCACCTGCCAGCTCGCTCCCCACGGGTCCGGTCGCCCCCACCTGCCAACTCGCTCCCCACGAGCCCGGCACCCTCCACGAGCCCGGCACCCTCCACGAGCCCGGCACCTCCACGAGCCCGGCACCCTCCACGAGGCCGGCGGCCTCCGCGCGCTGCCATCCGGCCCTGGGTCCAGGCCATCCGATCCCGGCCTCGGCGGTCCGGCCTGGTTCGGTCTTGGGCCTTGCCAAGCCGGGTATGGACCTTGTCCGTAGCGCGCCTCTGGTCCGTCGCGCGGGCACCCCCGCCGGTCCGTTCGCGGGCGCCGCTCTGGTCGTGCGTCCGGCCGGTCCGGCCTCCGGCCTGTCGGGTGCGGTGCGGGCGTCATCCCCCGGGCCTGTCGGGTGCGGTGTGTGCGTCGTCCCCGGGGCTGCGGGGTCCGGTGTGGCCGTCGTCTCCCGCGTCCGCTGGCCTGTTGCGCGGGCGCGCCGCTGGTCCGGTCCCAGCCCCGCAGGTGCGGTATGCGGGTCTCTGGATTCGGTCTGCTTTCGGGAAGGGGCGGGTCGGAAGCGGGGCGGCGTGGTGCAAGCGGCTGCCTAGTTATTCCTTGACACGAATATTCGTCATAGTGAATACTTCTGGGCATGGACGAACTCCTCGCTGCGTTGGCTGATCCGGCGCGTTGGCGGCTCGTACGGCTGCTGGCTGAGCGGCCGCGGCCCGTGGGGGTGCTCGCGCGGCTGGCTGAGGCAAGGCAGCCGCAGACGACCAAGCACCTGCAGAACCTTGAGCGGGCCGGGGTCGTCGTCTCGCAGCGCACGGGCCAGCGCCGGATCTACGCGCTTCGGCCCGGGCCGCTGCGGGATCTGGCGGCGGTGCTCAACGGGCTGGCCGATGCCGCGGATCAGGCCGGTGAGACGTATGACCGTTATGGGCTCAGTGTTCAGGCGGAGCGGCTGGCTGCGCGGGAGGCGGGATGGGCCGATGGTCGCTCGTTCCGCTTTCATCGGTCGCTGGCCGCGTCGCCCGAGCTGGTGTGGCGGCATCTGACCGAGGCGGAGTTGCTCGCCCGCTGGTGGACGCCGGACGAGTTGCGCGTCTCGGAGTTGGTGTTCGAGGCGTGGCCGGGCGGGCGGATCGTGCACGAGTATCGCGACGCCGAGGACACCGACGGCTCCGATCCGGTCGCCGGGCGCGCGGAGGGGGTCGTCGTCGAGGCGCAGCCAGGGGAGCGGCTGTCCTATCGGCTCTCTCCGCGGCTACCTGGTGGGGGTGTCGCGTTCACCGCCCACCTCGACCTCGACCTGCGTCCCGGCGGCGCCGGTTCGGGCGCGGGGACGGAGCTGGAGGTCCGGTTCCGGGTGGCCGACAGCACGGTGGACTCGGCGGACTTCATCGCGGGGATCGAGCTCGGGTTCGGGCAGAGTCTCGACAAGCTCGCGGCGACCCTCCAGGCCCTTCAGGCCCTCCAGACCAATCAGGCCGATCAGGCCCTCCAGGTCAATCAGGCCGATCAGGTCAATCAGGCCGGACAGGCCGAGCACGCGGACGACACCACTACAGGGAGCACGACATGACCACTCAGGACAACCGCAGGGTCACCGCCAACCTCAGCCTCACGATGGACGGGCGTTACAACGGCCCCGGCGGGCCTGCCGACTTCGCGGCGTTCGCGCCGTACGTGACCAGCGAGGCGGCCAGGGATCACATGACCCGGATGTGGGAGAGCGCGACGACGGCGCTGCTGGGGAGGGTGAACGCCGAGGGGTTCCTGGGCTACTGGCCGCCGGTCGCCGAGGACGAGGACGCCGACCCGCGTGACCGCGGCTACGCGAAGTGGCTGGTCGACGTGGAGAAGGTGGTCTTCTCCAGCACGCTGACGGAGGCGCCGTGGGAGCGGGCCCGGGTGGTGAACGCGCCCGCCGCGGACGTCGTCGCCGAGCTCAGGACTCAGGAGGGCGGCGACATCCTGGTCAACAGCAGCGCGAGCGTCATCAAGCCGCTGCTGGCGGCGGACCTGGTCGACCGCCTCTACCTCATGATCTTTCCCGAGATCGCCGGGGGCGGGCAGCGGCTGCTGGAGGACGGGCTGCCGGCCACGTCGTGGAAGCTGACCCACCAGGAGACCGGCGCGATGGGCGAGATGGCCATGGTCTACGACCGGGCCCGCTGAGAAGGTCAGGGCCCAGGAGGGCGGCCGGCTCGGTCGACGCCGCGGTGGACGCGCACCGTACGGTCGATGAGCTCGCGCAGGGCGCCCTCGTCGACGGCGTCGAGCCGTTTCAGGTAGAGGCACCCCTTGCGGGTCGTGTGCGGGCCGAGCCGGGCGAGCACGGACGCGTGCCGCTCCTCGTAGCCGCCGACCAGGTAGACGACCAGGTGCTGCTTGCGCGGTGAGAACCCGGCGAGAGGCCAGTCGCCGGTGTGGCCGCTGGCGTAGACGTAGTGGTAGCTTCCGAAGCCGACGATGCTCGGCCCCCACATCACGGCCGGCTCGCCGACCACCTCGGTCATGATCGCGCGCAGGCGCAGGGCGTCGGCCCGGCGGCGCTCGCCGGGGACCGCCGCCAGGAACGCGTCCACGTCGGCGCCGGTCGGGACGGTCACCGGCTGTTTCGAGGTCGCCATGACGGCATGCTCCCACGCGGGTCCGACAAACGTCATACGGCTCTGGCCGCCTCGTGGGCGGGGGCGATGGCGGAGGGGATGTCGCGCCACATCGGTGGCAGGGACGGCGCCGTGCCGGTCGCCGGGTAGGAACAGCACGGTGGCCCCCGTCCCGGCCACGACGTCCATCGCGCCGCCCTCGGGCGAGGACGGCGCGGTGCTCGGCACGTGACGTACGGGTTTGTCCTGGTACGGGACGCGGGCCAGGAACTCAGCGGCTCAGCACGGTGCGCAGGACGTGTTCGAGGGTGGTCGCCGGGTCGCCGGTCAGGCCGGGGGAGCGCCAGGCGACGTAGCCGTCCGGCCGGACGAGCACGGCGCCGCCCCCGCTGACGCCGTAACGCTCCTGCCAGCGGCCCTCGACGTCCATCAGCTCCTCGTCCACCAGGATTCTGGCGAGCCGTACGCCGAGCCGCTCGGCGACCAGCCTGCCCGCCTCGGCCCAGGGGCGGCCGCCGTGCTGGTGGGCCAGCAGGACGAAGCCCGACCCGTACAGGTCGATGGTGGAGATCGGCTGCCCGTCCCAGTCGAGCAGCACGTGCGGCGCGCGGCTGCCGGGGCGGGCGGTGGGGTGGCGCGGATCCTCCAGCAGGGAGCCGTCGTCGCCGGGCTCGGGGATGACGGCCGTCGAGTGGTAGCGGTAGCCGAGGATCGCGCTCATGGGGTCGTCGAGCGGCTCCGGGTAGCCGATGCGGGCCGCAGGCGGCATGCGCACGCCGAGGTTGGCGAGCTGGGCGTCGGCGGTGAGCGTGCCGATGGGCCGGCGTTCGGCGTCGTAGGTGTCGAGGAACCCGGGCCCGGCCTGCCCGGTGATCACGAGCCAGAGCCGCCAGGCGAGGTCGCAGCCGTCCTGGAGTGCGGTGCTGCCGCCCTGGCCGCCGGTCGGCGGCATGGTGTGGGCGGCGTCGCCGGCCAGGAAGACCCGGCCCTCGCGGTAGCGCTCGGCGAGCACGTGGGCCATCGGGAACGTGGTGGTGTCGAGGACGCGCACGTCCAAATCGGGCACGCCCACGGCCAGCCGGACCAGCTCGGCGCAGTGTTCGGGGGTGAAGTCGGCGGCGCTCTGGCCGGGGGCGTAGTTGACGCCCAGCACGTGCGCGCCGACGCCGGTGCCGGTGACGATGACGCCGGTGAAGGCGTCGTTGCGCAGGTACCAGAGGGTGACCTCGCGGTCGCGGACGAGCCCGGTGAGGTCGGCGTCGAACATGATGGAGCACATCTGCCCCAGTTCGCCCTTGCCGCCGACGGGGATGCCGAGCTGGTGGCGCAGCGGGCTGCGGTAGCCGTCGGCGGCGATGACGTAGTCGGCCCGGACGACGCTCTCCTGTCCGCCGGAGCGCAGGACGGCGAGCACGCTGTCGCCGTCCTGCTCGACGGAGACGAGCTCGGTGGAGAAGCGCAGGTCGGCGCCGAGCTCTTCGGCCTTGGCGCGCAGCACCCGTTCGATCTCGGCCTGCGGGGCGCCCACCTGGGCGGCGGGCGTCGCGTCGGCGAGGAAGGCGAACTCCTCCTTCTCGTCGGAGATGATCATCTGCGGGTCGGGGTCGTTCAGGCTGGTGGCGATGGCGATGCGCATGTTGTCGCCGATGCCGGCCCAGACGTCGGCCAGCGCCTGCTCGACGCCGGGGACCGGACGCATGAGCTCCACGGCCCGCGGCCCGACGCCGAACGCCTTGGGCTGGACGGACGTGCCCGGGTGCCGTTCGACGAGCATGACGGGGACGTCGCGCCAGGCCAGCATCATCGCGGCGCTCAGCCCCGCGTAGCCGCCGCCGACGACGAGGACGGGGACTCGCGGCTGTTGCATGACCCACCTCCGGAAACGCGTAATATCGTGTCGTGTGCGAGCGACACGATATGTCGTGAGTGCCCGACAGGTCAAGACATATCGCGTTTGGGAGGCGGGGATGGCGTCAGGAGAGGTGGCGTTCGAGCGACTCCAGCTTGCTCGTCATGCCGTCGGTGACCCCGGCCCGCAGATCGGCCTTGAGCACGAGGCTGACCCGCGGCGCGACCTCGGCGACCGCGTCGACCGCCTGCTTGATCACGCCCATCACCTCGTCCCACTCGCCCTCGACGGTGGTGAACATCGCGTCCGTGCGGTTGGGCAGCCCGCTGTCGCGGACGACCTTGACGGCGCGGGCGACCGGCTCGGCGACGCCTTCGCCGACGCCCAGCGGGGTGATGGAGAATGCCACGATCACGGTGTGCCCTCCCGGGGTCACGGCGCGGACCGGCCGCGCCGGCGAACTCGGCCAGGAGCGCCCGCGATCAGGAAGAAAGGCGCTCACCGGCCCTGAAGATCGATCCTAGTGAGCGCGCCAGGACGGGCCGGAGCCCGCCCCGCCGACCGACGCCGCCGGAGCAGGCCGGCGCCGGCCATCTCGTCCGCATCGCACCGGATGCCGGACGCCACGGGATCACGCGTGGATGTGGTCCTCGTCGTCCTCGTCCTCGCTGGGACCCTCGGAGGGCTCCACGCCCAGGACGGCCTCGCGCGGCTCGATCTCCTCGATGTGGTCGACGAGCTGGAGCACGTGCTCGGGCTCGATGAGCCACTGCAGCGCGGAGGCGCCGGTCTCGTCGGAGGAGACGAGCTCGGCCTGCTCGGTGCGCTCCTCGTCGGTCAGCTCGGCGTCGGGGTGGCGGATCTCCGCCATCGCGGCGGCCTGGAGGGCGTCAACGTCGAGCACCTCGACGGTCAGCTCGACCGTGAGGCGTAGGAACTTCTGTGCATCACTCATGGAGCGAGCCTAGGGCAGCTTCCACTCCACAGGGGATGCGCCTTGCTGGACGAGCAGCTCATTGGCCCGGCTGAACGGCCGCGAGCCGAAGAAGCCGTTGCGCGCCGACAGCGGCGACGGGTGGGCCGACTCGATGCGCGGCACGCCGCCGAGCATCGGCGCCAGGTTGCGCGCGTCGCGCCCCCACAGGATCGCCACCATGGGCTTGTCGCGCGCGGCGAGGGCGCGGATGGCCTGCTCGGTGACCTCCTCCCAACCCTTGCCCCGGTGGGAGGCGGGCTTGCCCGGCATGACCGTGAGCACCCTGTTGAGCAGCAGCACGCCCTGCTCGGCCCACGGCGTCAGGTCGCCGTTGGACGGCCGGGGCAGGCCCAGGTCGCTCTCCATCTCCTTGTAGATGTTGAGCAGGCTGCCCGGCAGCGGCCGCACGTCGGCGGCGACGGAGAACGACAGGCCGATCGGGTGGCCGGGCGTCGGGTAGGGGTCCTGGCCCACGATCAGCACCTTGACGTCGTCGAAGGGCTGGTTGAAGGCACGCAGGACGTGGGCGCCCGCGGGGAGGTACTGCCTGCCCTCGGCGATCTCCTTGCGGAGGAACTCGCCCATGAGGGAGATGCGCTCGGACACGGGCTCAAGAGCTTGGGCCCATCCGGCTTCGACGACTTCGTTCAGGGGACGACCGGCCATGGCCGATCAGCTTAGTCAGGTCCGGTACGGCATGCGTACCGAACCGGGAGAAATGATCACGGGCGCCCGGTCGTGCCGGACGCCCGTGAGCTCGGGTGGGGCTACTTGACCGAGCCGGCCATCATGCCCTGGACGAAGTAGCGCTGGAAGGCGAAGAAGAGGATCAGCGGGATGATCAGCGACAGGAACGCCCCGGAGGACAGCACGTCGATGTTCGTCCCGAACTGCCGCATCTGCGACTGCAGTGCCTTGGTCATCGGCTGGTTCTCGGTGTTGGCGAAGACCAGCGCGATGAGCATGTCGTTCCACACCCACAGGAACTGGAAGATGCCCAGCGACGCGATCGCCGGCTTGCCCAGCGGGAACACCACCGAGACGAAGATCTTCCACTCCGGCGCCCCGTCCATCCGCGCCGCCTCCAGCAGCGAGGCCGGGATGCCGACGAAGAAGTTGCGCAGCAGGAAGATCGCGAACGGCAGGCCGAACGCCACGTGGAACAGCACCACGCCGGGGATCGAGCCGAAGATGCCCGCCTGCCCGTAGAGGGCGGCCACGGGGATCAGCGCGATCTGGATCGGCACGATGAGCAGCCCGACCACGACCAGGAAGAGCGTGTCGCGGCCCCGGAACTCCATCCAGGCGAACGCGTAGGCGGCCATCGCGGCGATGCCGATCACCAGGATCGTGGTCGGCACGGTGATCGCGATCGTGTTCCAGAACGACGCGGTGAAGCCGCTGGCCAGCAGGTTCGCGTAGCCTTCGAGGGTGAGCTCGGCGGGCTTGGTGAAGATCGTCCACCAGCCCTCGGCGGTGTTGGTCTCCACCGAGCGCAGCGAGACCACGAGCAGGCCCAGCGTGGGCACCAGCCAGAACAGGCCCAGCAGGATCATCACGACCTGGACGGCGCCGCTGCCGAGGCGGTCGACGATGCGGCCGGCGAAGCTCCGGCGCGGGGCTCCCGCGTGCGCCCCGCGGGGTGCGGATGCGGTCGCGGTGGTCATGACTCTCCCCTCTTGAACCTGCGGATGTTCATGACCATGAAGGGCAGCACCAGGATGAGCAGGAAGATCGCCAGCGCGCTGCCGAGTCCCTGGTTGTTCCCGCCGCCGAACGCCACGCGCCACATCTCCAGCGCGATCACGTTCGCCTCCGGCTGGACCGACGACGGCGCGATGATGAAGACCAGGTCGAACACCTTCAGCGTATTGATGATCATCGTCACGAAGACGACGAGCAGCACCGGCGACAGCAGCGGCACGGTGATCTTCCTGAACACCTGCCACTCCGAGGCGCCGTCGATGCGGGCGGCCTCCAGCGCGTCACGCGGGATCGCCGCGAGACCCGCCGCGATCAGCACCATCGCGAATCCGGCCCACACCCAGACGAACGCGCCGATGATCGCCGGCGTGATGAGTGTCGGGCCCAGCCAGGCCAGGCCGTTGTAGGCCCCCTCGAAGTTCGACTGCGGCAGCCGCAGCGTGTAGGAGCCGGCGGGCAGGCCGTCGAAGGCGAACGTGCCGTCCTCGGCCGTCGTGGCGGTGCCCGCCACCTTGCCGTCGCTGACCGCCTCGACGGTCATCCCCGGCAGGCCCTTCTCGCTCCCGTCGAGCTGGCCGTTGACGCCGCCGCCGCCCGGGGTGAAGTCGAACCAGACGGTGCCGGACAGGGTGTCGCCGCCGGCGGGCGCCTTGGCGGGCGCGGCGTCGGAGGGCAGCACCTCCGGCTTGACGCCGACGATCGGGATGAGCACCGGCTGGCCGGCCTGCACGGGCTGCTTGGTGACGACGCCGCCGCCCTCGGCCGCGACCGGCGACTGCTCGCCCTCACGCGGGCGGGCCTCCGGGTAGCCCTGGGAGGAGGAGAACGTGTCGTGCACGGTGGTCAGGATGGCGTTGGCCACACCCTTGTCCGGGTCGCCGTCGTACACCAGCCTGAAGATGACGCCGGCGGCCATCAGCGAGACGGCCATCGGCATGAACACGATCAGCTTGAACGCGGTCGACCAGCGGATGCGCTCGGTCAGCACCGCGAAGATCAGGCCCAGCGTGGTGACCACGATGGGCGCGACGATCACCCAGATGAGGTTGTTGCGGATGGTCCGCAACATGTTGCCGTCGCTGAAGATCGTGGCGAAGTTGTCGAGCCCGACGAACTGCGTGTTCGACGCGTCGTACAGGCTTCGGACGATCGAGAACCCGATGGGATAGACCACCCAGACCCCCAGCAGCACCGCTGCCGGGAGCAGGAAGGCGATCGCGAGCCACGGGGAGGGGCCGAGGCGGCTTTTCTTACGGGGGGTATCAGCCGGTCCGGAGGCAGGCCCGCCCGAGGTGCTCTCGGGCGGGACCTTCGGGCCGTCCAACCTTTCGGTCACGGCCATTCCTCTTTACTTCCAGGCCTTCTTGGCCTCGGCTTCGAGCGCCTCCTGGGCGCCCTTGATGTCGGACGGGTCGCGCAGGAAGTCCTGGAGGATCTTCCACTCGCCCTTGCCGTCGGTGCCGCCGAAGGCGCTGGGCGCGAGGTCGGACATGTCATAGCGGACGGTCTCGCCGGCCGAGATGATCGTCTTGCCGAGCTCCTGCGTCAGCGGGTCCGGGTAGTTGTCGGGCGAGACGTTGCGGTTGGGGGACAGGTAGCCGGGCAGCTTGGCCCAGATCTCGCCACCCTCCTTGGAGGCCAGGAACTGCAGCAGCGCCATCGCGCCGGGGGAGTCCTTCATGGCCACCGCGACGTCGCCGCCGAGCACGACCGGGGCGGTCTCGCCGACCTTCGGGAACGGCACGTACTTGGCCTCCTCGCCGACCTTGGCGCCGGACTCGACGGCCGTGACGGCCACGAAGTCGGCCTCGATCACCATGGCGGCCTTGTCCTGGCCGTAGACCTTGGTGACACAGGTCGGGAAGTCGGTCTGCATCGTGTTGGAGCGGCCGTCGACCAGGTACTCGTCCTTGCTGACGAGCTCCTTGATCTTCTCCAGGGCCGTCGTGACGCTCGCGTCGGTCCACGGGATCTCGTGCTTGGCGAGCTGGTCGTACTTCTCGGGACCGGCCGAGGAGAGGTAGACGTTCTCGAACAGGTCGGTGAGCGTCCAGCCGGAGGCGCCGCAGAGGGAGAGCGGCGCGGTGCCGGAGTCGGCGATCGTCTGCGAGGTCTTGACCAGCTCCTCCCACGTGGTGGGGGGCTGCACGCCGGCGTCCTTGAGCGCCTGGTCGCGGTACCAGACCAGCGACTTGTGCGCCGCCTTGATCAGCACGCCGTAGACCTGGCCGTCCGCGGAGCCGAGCTCCTTCCAGTACGGCGTGTAGTTGGCGTCGATCTCCTTGGTGACGTCGGCCGTGAGCGGCTTGAGCGCCTTCTGGTCGGCGTACTGCTGGACCAGGCCGGGCTGCGGCAGGATCGCCACGTCGGGCGGGCTGCCGCCCTGGATGCGCGGGCCCAGGTAGGCGCCGGTGTCCTCGCCCGTGGAGGCGTAGGTGACCTTCGCGCCGGTCTTCTCGGAGAAGGCCTTGAGCACCTGCTCGAAGTTCTTCTGCTCCTCGCCGGTCCACTTCGCCGCGACCTCGAGCGTGACGCCTTCGAGCGTCTTGGCGCCGCTCGTGGCCTCGCCCGAGGCGGGGGCCGAGGCCGCCGGGTCGTTGGTGGTCGGCGCGTTGCCGCAGGCCGCGACTGCTACGGCCAGTCCGGCCAGGATCGCTGCTGCTCTGCCTTTTCGCATGGCTGCCTCACTGGGTTCTGATGATCTCTTCGAGTTCGGCTTTCAAGGACGCCGCGACGTCGTCGGCCGTGTCCTTGAACGGGGGGTTGAGCGCCTTGGCGACCGAGCTGGCGATCACCAGGCTGAGCTGGTTGTAGTTGGCGCTGGCAGCCCGCGGCTTGGCGGCGAGGATGCTCTCCTTGAGCACGGGCAGGTAGGGGAAGCGCTTGATCAGCTCGGGGTCGTCGTAGAGCTCGGCCCACACCGGGGGGAAGGACCCCTCGGTGAGGACACGGCGCTCGTTCTCCAGGCTCGTGAAGTAGCGGATGAACTCACGAGCCGTGTGCTGGTGCCTGGAGTAGGCGCTGATGGCCAGATTGCTGCCGCCCAGCGAGCTGGAGCCGGGCCCGTCGAGCCCGGGCAGCCTGGTCACCGCCATCTTCTCGCCGAGCCTGCTCCTGGCCGGGCCGTACGCGTGCGGCCAGTTGCGGGCGAAGGCGAGCCGGCCCTCCTGGAAGGCCAGGCGGGACTCCTCCTCCTTGTAGTTCAGGGACTCCTCCGGGATCCAGCCCTCGCGCAGGCCCTGTTGCAGGAACCCCAGCGCGGTCGCGGCCTTGGCGGTGTCGAGCGTCACCTCGTCGCCGTCAGGGCCGAGGATCTGGCCGCCGGCGGACTGCACGGCCTCGGAGAAGTTGACGGTCAGTCCCTCGTACGCGAGGAACTGCCCGGCATAACCCTCAATATCGTGTTTTTCCGTAATCTCCTGGGCTTGTGCGCGAAGTTCCGCCCAGGTTCTGGGCGGTTTCTTCACGAGGTCGGTCCGGTAGTACAGCAGCCCGGCATTGCTCGTGTACGGCACGGCCCAGAGCTTGTCCTTGTAGACCGCGGTGTCCACGACAGGCGGCAGGAACTTGTCGAGCGGGAAGTACCCGCGCTCCAAGGGGATGATCCAGCCGTTCTCCGCGAACTCCGCCGTCAGCACCACGTCCAGGCCGAGGACGTCGTAGCGGCTGCTGCGGGCCTGGAGGTTGGCCACCATCTGAGCGCGCTGCTCGTCGGCGGCCTCGGGCAGCTCGAGCAGCGTCACCTTCTCGGCCGGGTGGGCCTGGTTCCAGCGGTCCAGCAGGGGTTGCAGGTACGCCGTGGTGTCGCGCCCGGTGGCGAAGGTGATCGGGCCAGTGCCGCCCGTTCCCGGCTCGCCGCCGCCGGTTTCGCCCGCCGCCGCGCACCCGGCCGCCGCAAGAACGGCCAGAGCAACAGCAAATGGGCGAAACACCTCGATTTCCTCCAGGTTTAGAGGGGGCTACATTCGTGTTAGGTAGATGCATGCATGTTATCCATACATGTAATCTGAAGGTCAACTGCTGGCCATGTAACGCATCCGTAACGCGCGGGGAGGTGAGGTGTGCGGCTTCACCTGCTGGCGCTCTTGGCCAAGGAGCCTGCCCACGGTTATGAGCTCAAACAGGCCCTCGAGCAGACGTTCGGCAGCGCCTACCCCTCGCCCAACATCGGCCAGATCTATGTGACGCTGGGCCGCCTGGAGAAGGACGGCCTGGTCAGGGCGGTCGACGTCGAGCAGTCCAACCGGCCCAACAAGAAGGTCTACTACTGCACCGCCAAGGGGCGTGACGTGCTCACCCTCTGGGCGGACGAGCCCACCGAGGGGCCCCGGGTGCGTGACGAGTTCTTCATGAAGCTCGTGCTGGCCCCGCTCACCGGCATCGCCGACCGGATGGCGCTGATCAACCGCCAGCGCCGCCACTACCTGTCGCTCATGGGCGACCTCAACGACCTGATGGCCCGCACCCCGCCCGAGGACCGGGTGGCGCTGCTGCTGATCGAGGGTGCCATGCTGCATCTGCAAGCCGATCTGGACTGGCTCGAACGTTGTCAGGAGGACCTGGCATGAGTGATCCCGCCCTCAAGGCGGTCAACCTGGTGAAGGTCTACTCCGGCGGCGCCGTGCCCGTGCACGCCGTCCGCGGGGTGGATCTGCAGGTCGAGCCGGGTGAGTTCATCGCCGTCATGGGCCCGTCCGGGTCGGGCAAGTCTACGCTCGTCCACATGCTGGGCGGCCTCGACACCCGCACCAGCGGCGAGATCTGGATCGACGGCACCCGCGCCGACACGCTCTCCGAGAGTGCCTGGGCCCTGCTGCGCCGCAAGAAGATCGGCTTCGTCTTCCAGTTCTTCAACCTGGTCGCCAGCATGACCGTGGCCGACAACGTCGAGCTGCCGGCCCTGCTGGGCGGCGCCTCGCCGCGCGAGGCCCGCGAGCGCAGCCGGCACCTGCTCGGCGCGCTCAACCTGGCCGACCGTGCCGACGCCCCGCCCGCCCGGCTCTCCGGCGGCGAGCAGCAGCGCGTCGCGCTCGCCCGGGCCCTGGCCAACAAGCCCAGCGTGCTGCTGGCCGACGAGCCCACCGGCAACCTCGACAGCCGCAACACCCGCGACGTGCTGCGTCTGCTCGGCGAGGTGCACCGCGACGGCCAGACCATCGTCATGGTCACCCACGACGCCCGCGTCGCCGGCCTGGCCGACCGGGTCGTCGCCCTGCACGACGGCGAGGTCGTCGACGACGGCCGGATCACCCGGCGCCGCACCGGCACCGCGGGCGCGGTGATCGACCTCCGATGAGCACCACCCGGGCGGGCATCCGCTGGATCCGGGCAGACCTGCGGGCCAGGAAGGGCCAGGCGACACTCACCGTGCTCGTCGTGGCCGCCATCGTGGCCGCGCTGATCGCCGCCGTCACCCTGCTGGAGGACGGCACCAACCCCTGGCGCGGGCTGTTCGCCCAGACCGAGGGCGCGCACGTGTGGTTCTACACCAAGGACAGCACCGCCCAGGTCGTCGCCACCCGCGAGATCGACGGCGTCACCAGCGCCGCCGGCCCCTACCGCTCGGCGCCCGCCACCGTCGTCCAGGACGGCAAGAAGGAGCCCGCCGAGCTGCGCGCCCTGCCGGCGAAGCCGCCCGCGGTGGCCCACCCGGTGGTGACCGAGGGCCGCTGGCTCGACGCCGCAGAGCCCGGCGGCGTCGTCGTCGAACGCTCCTACGCCCGCGCCCTGCGCCTGCGCATCGGCGCGCCGTTCACGATCATCGCGCTCAGCGGCGAGCGCCACAGCCTGCACGTACGCGGCATCGCCGACTCCGCCGAGCAGGGCTTCTACCCGGAATGGACGCCCGGCCTGGCCTGGGTGCTGCCCGAGACCCTGGACCGGGTCGAGCCGATGCTCGGCCGCAGCCAGTGGGTGACCGGGCTGCGCCTGACCGACGCCGAGTCGGCCCAGGTCGTCTCGCAGCGGGTCGTGGTCATGCTCGACGACGAGCTCCAGCGCCTCTACACCTGGCGGGAGATCCGCGCCGCGATGGAGCTGGACAACCGGCTGCTCGGCACGCTGCTGGCGCTGTTCGGCGTCGTCGGGCTGGTCGCCGCCGCGCTCGCGCTGGCCAACGCGGCCGGCGGCCGGGTGCTCGGCCAGCTCCGCGACCTGGCCACGCTCAAGTCGATGGGCTTCACCAGAGGCCAGATCGCGCTGCTGCTGCTCGTCGAGCACGGCGCGCTGGGCCTGCTCGGCATCGCCGTCGGAACGCTGACCGGCTGGGGCGGCACGGTCGCGGTGCTCGGCACCACCTCCGTCGCCCCCATGCCGGTGCTGGCCATCCTCGCGGGCACCGCGCTCGTCGTGCTGGCCGCCGTGGGGCTGCCCGCCTGGCGCGGCGGACGCACGCCGCCGATCCCGGCCGCGCCCGCCCTGCCGCCGCGCGGCCACCTGTCCCGGCTGGCCAGGCTCGCCCTCCTGGTACGCCTGCCGCCGGCGCTCGTGCTGGGCGCCCGCGACGCCTTCACCCGGCGGGTGCCGGCGTTCCTGACGGCGTTCGGGCTGGCCGTGCCGATGATGATGATCACGATCGGGCTGGGCGTGTGGGCCACGCTGGACAACTTCGCCGGTCATCCCGAGCAGGTCGGCCAGCACGCCGCCCTGCACGTCGGGCCCGGCAAGCTGACCGCCGTCGAGGCCGAGCGCCACGTGCGCGCCGACCGCGACGTGCGGGCCGTCTATCCGGGCGTCGAGGTGAACGCGCTGGCCCCCGGAGAGGGCCGCTCGGTGCGGGTGCGCGCCATCGGCGGCTCCACCGCCCCCTACCCGTTCCCCGTCGTCGAGGGCCGCATGTACGCCGAGCCGGGTGAGGCGGTCGCCGGGCAGGGGCTGCTCGACCTGCTGGGTGTGAAGATCGGCGACCGGGTCCGGCTGACCGTGGGCGGCTCGCCGCTGATCGTGCGGATCGTCGGCCGGGCCATCGAGCCCGACTCCGACGGCGAGGTGCTGTCGGTCGGGCTGGACAGCCTGGCCGCCAAGGACACCGTGCCGCCCGAGTTCTACGCGCTCGCCCTCAAGCCGGGCGCCGACCCGTCGGAGGTGGCCGGGAGGCTGCTCACCGAGTCGTCGGAGAGCCTGGACGTGCAGATCGTGGTCAACCCGGCCGACCGGCTGGCCGTCATCCGGGTGGTGATCGTGGCCCTGATCGCCGTGCTCACGCTGATCGGGCTGGCCAACCTGCTCACGGCCAGCGCGCTCGGCCTGCGCGACCACGCCTTCGACCTGGCCGTGCTCAAGGCGATGGGGCTGACGCCGCGCCAGGTGATGGCCACCTTGGTGACCGGCACCGGGCTGCTCGTGGTGCTGGGCGTGGGGGCGGGCGCGGCGGTCGGGGCGTCGGTCGTGACCGGGCTGATCGACCTTCAGGGCCACACCAGCGGGGTGGGCGCCGGGATCGCCCGTCCGCCCTCGGCCATGACGCTGACCGTCGCCGTGCTGGTGGCCGTGGGCACGGCGCTCGCCGTCGCGCTGATTCCCGCGCGGCGGGCGGCCCGTGCCCAGGTGCCCGTCACCTCACGCTGAAGGGAGCTTCTTCAGCGCGAACCAGTAGAAGCCGTGCCCCGGCAGCGTGAGCAGGTAGGGCAGCTCGCCGACGACGGGGAAGTGCACGCCACCGCGCGCCTCCACCGGCGTCATGCCCTCGAACCTGCGCAGGTCCAGCTCGACCGGCTGCGGGAACTTCGACAGGTTGTTCACGCACAGCATGATGTCGTCGCCGTCCTCCCTGACGTAGGTCAGGACGGCCGGGTTCGACGACCACATCTCCGTGTAGGCGCCGACGCCGAACACCGGGTGGTCGCGCCGGATCTGCAGCATCCGCCGGGTGAAGTGGAGCAGCGAACCCTCGTTTCTCTGCTGCGACTCCACGTTGACCGCCTGGAACCCGTAGATCGGGTCCATGACGGCCGGCAGGTAGAGCCGCCCCGGGTCGGCCGTGGAGAAGCCCGCGTTGCGGTCGGGGCTCCACTGCATCGGCGTGCGGACCGCGTCACGGTCCTCCAGCCAGATGTTGTCGCCCATGCCGATCTCGTCGCCGTAGTACATGACCGGCGAGCCCGGCAGGCTCAGCAACAGGGCCGTGAACAGCTCGATGCGGTCCCGGTCGTTGTCGAGCAGCGGCGCCAGGCGACGGCGGATGCCCAGGTAGGCCCGCATGCGCGGGTCCTTGGCGTACTCGCTGTGCATGTAGTCGCGCTCTTCCTCCGTCACCGTCTCGAGCGTGAGCTCGTCGTGGTTGCGCAGGAAGATGCCCCACTGGGCGCAGTCGGGCAGCTTGGGCGTGCGCGACATGATCTCCGAGATCGGCTCGCGCGTCTCCTTCTTGACCGCCATGTAGATGCGCGGCATGAGCGGGAAGTGGAACGCCATGTGGCACTCGTCGCCGCCGGTGGTGGGGTCGCCGAAGTACTCGACGACGTCCTCCGGCCAGCCGTTGGCCTCGGCCAGCAGCACCCGGTCGGGGTAGAGCCGGTCGACCTCGGCGCGGATCTTCTTCAGGTACGCGTGCGTCTCCGGCAGGCCGGCGCACGCGGTGCCCTCCCGTTCGAACAGGTACGGGACCGCGTCCAGGCGGAAGCCGTCGATGCCCAGGTCCAGCCAGAAGCGCAGGACCTCCAGCATGGCCTCCTGGACCGCCGGGTTGTCGTAGTTGAGGTCCGGCTGGTGGTGGAAGAACCGGTGCCAGTAGTACTGCTTGCGCACCGGGTCGTAGGTCCAGTTGGACTCCTCGGCGCCGATGAAGATGATCGGCGCGTCGGGGTATGCGGTCGGCTCGTCCGCCCACACGTAGAAGTCGCCGTACGGCCCCTCGGGGTCGTGCCGGGATGCCTGGAACCAGGGATGACGGTCGCTGGTGTGGTTCATCACCAGGTCCGTGATGATTCGCAGGCCGCGCTCGTGCGCCGACTCGATCAGCTGGATGAAGTCGGCGAGGTCGCCGAAGTCCGGCAAGATCTTCATGTAGTCGGAGATGTCGTAACCGCCGTCACGCAGCGGTGACTCGTACAGCGGCAACAGCCACAGGCAGTCGACGCCGAGCCATTCGAGATAGTCCAGCTTCTCCACGAGGCCGCGAAGGTCTCCGGTGCCGTCGCCGTTGGAGTCCTTGAACCCCCGGACGAGCACCTCGTAAAACACCGCCCGCTTGTACCAGGACGGGTCTTCCGAAATGAAGGTCTCGGCGACCGGCTCCGGCGTTGGGGATGCGTTGATCATATGTCGCTCACAGAAGGAGATGTGGGCAGGACGAAGTCACCGGTTTCCCCGGCGTTGTTATCTCTGGTGACCGCGCCGCCTGGGTCGTCATCCCTGCGATCCCATGCCCTCGACAGGACCGGATTTGTGATCCGGTGCCCGCTTGTGCGGCGCTTACGGGCCGAACACTACCAGCCCGTTGGCTTTCCGGAACCCGCTTGTGCTGTGCGAGCTGTAATACCCAAGAGATCGCTGTGTAATCGTGATGTTACCGACCGTTCTTCTCCCTGTAACTAGAAGGGGGCAGACAGGTCGTCCAGCTCGCTTTCGAAGTCGCTCAGCCAGAGCCCGAACAGCACCAGACCGCGCACCCAGAACCGGTCGTTCCAGCCGTTGAACCGCGTCAGCGCGTCGGGCCCGCCCGCCACCACCTCGTGCAGCTCGTCCGACAGCAGCCCCGGCACCCGGGTCGCCACCACGTCCAGCATGCGGTGGGAGTAGGCGCGCGCGGGCGCGGCCGTGGAGCGCAGCGGCACCCGCCGCAGCGGCTGCTTGACCACGTTCGTCGAGGGCAGCGCGGCCACGCGCGGGTTGGCGGCGTGCAGCACCTCGCGGTAGAAGCGGCCCTGCGCCTTGCGCGCCACGCCGACCGAGAGCGCGGCGTCGAAGAAGTCGGGATGGATGAACGGCGCCGCGAACGACGCCTCCGGCCCCACCAGGTTGACCGCCGAGCGCGCGATGCCCCGCACCGTGCGCGTGTGGAGCACCGAGAGCGGCAGCTCGGCCCGGTGCCCGTGGAGCATCGAGGTGGCCGCCAGGAACTGCTCCTGCACGGTCTCGGCCATCCACTGCGCCGCCGCCTTCGACAGGAACGGCTGCGACGGCGCGCCCAGGCTCAGCGAGCCCAGCACCGCCGCCGACCGCTCGGCCTGCGTCGTGGCCTCCAGGGCGGCGCCGCTGACCATGAAGTTCTTCAGCAGCGGCCCGCCCGCCAGCCCGTCGACCAGCACCCGCCCCGCCTGGTGCACCTCCTTGGCGAACGGCGCGTACCAGGCGTGATGCGGCGTCAGGTATTCGAGCCTGCGCGCCACCTCCACGGCGTCGTCCGGGTAGGCGGCCGGGTCCTGCTCGATCACCCGGTGCGGGATGCCCAGCTCGCGGGTGATGGCCCGGGCGAAGGCGATGTCGGTGTCGGTGCCGTCGTCGGGGCTGGTCGTCCACGATTCCACGTCGAACCCGCGCGCCTTGGCCACGCTGCCCAGCAGCCGCGAGTCGTAGCCGCCGCTGATCGGCACCAGCAGCTTGCGCCCGTCGTAGTCCTTGTAGACCTCGTGCAGCAGCTCCAGGATCTCCCCGGCGCTCGTCCACGTCTCGTACGGCTCGGTGCGCAGCCAGCGCGGCAGGCGCCGCTCGGTGGACAGCCTGCCCTGGTCCCACACCAGCGCGCTGGAGCCGGGCAGCCGCTTGATCCGCTGGTAGGGCGTCGCCTCGCCCAGCGGGAACGTCACCTGAAGGATCGACGCCCAGGCCGCCCAGTCGATCTCGACCGGCGCCAGCGACAGCAGCGGCTCGATCAGGGACGAGAAGTAGACCGCCTCGCCCACCCGTACGTAATAGACGTCGACCAGCCCCAGCGCGCCCGTGTGGAGCGTGACGCGCGGGCCGTCGCCCATCAGGCCCGGAGCCTCGTACGTCTCCGCGACCGTCATCCAGTCGCTCTCGCCGGCGGGCCTGCGCTCGCCCCAGGCGAACGCGAACGCCTCGCCCGAGCGCCGGTAGGGCGGCAGCGGCGCCGAGCTGAACAGGGCCGCCGCGGCCGTCTGGAGAGCGGGACGCACCCGCGGGCCCGCGGCCGACAGCTTGCCGAGCACCGCGGTGTCGATCCGGCCGAGACCGCCGCAGACGTAGGGTCGTACGTTGAACTGCACCGGATCTCATCCCTTCGAGGCGCTTCCCGCAAAAGAGTATCCTTTGCCGGGCTGAGAGACGGAGGTCCTGTTGTCTACCGAGCTGGAAAGCACGCGCAGGGCGTTGCGTGAGGCGGTCGCGCAGGCCGAGCACGCGGCGGAGCTGGCCAGGCTGCTGGACGCCGCCCAGAGCAGGCTGGCCGAGGCCGAGAGCCGTGCCGAGGAGGTCAAGGCCCTCGCCGACCGGCTGAGCGAGGCCGAGGAGCGCCTGGCCGACGAGCGCGCCGCCGCCGACAAGCTCCGCAAGGAGCTCGCCGAGCAGCGCTACCAGGCCGAGGTGGCCAACTGGAAGCTCTCCTCGATCAAGGTCGCCCGCTGGAACCGGCTGGGCGACGCCATCAAGACCGGCAAGAGCAACCCGGTCCGCCTGGCCAAGGAGCTCAAGGGCGCCGCCCGGCCGGTCAAGCGGCCGACCGCGCCCAAGCGCAAGCCCGTGGCCGCCGCCAGGGCCCAGGACGAGCGGCCCGGCGCCGCCTACCAGGCCACCGCCACCACCCGCACGCTCGGCGGCGCCTCCTTCAAGCTCAAGCCCTACCGGGTGCCGACCGGCCCCAACACCCGCCCGCACATCACCGCGGCGGTCGTCGCCGAGCCGCACGCCGAGGCGCTGCTGCGCTACGAATGGCGGCAGACCACCGGCTTCACCCCGCGCGACTTCGCCCGGGTGCTGCCGCAGGAGGTGCCGCACCTGCTGCTGGTCGAGTCCGTCACGCAGGGGCCGTGGGCCGAAGAGCTGCTGGGCGAGCCGGGCGAGGGGCTGCGCGCGCTGCTCGCCTGGTGCGCCGAGCGCGGCATCCGGACCGTGTTCTGGCACACGCACGGCGACCCCGCCGACTTCGCCGCCTCGGCCGGGCTGTTCGAGCACCGCTTCTCCGCCGACCCGGCCGTGGCCTGGCCGAGGCTGCCGTTCGGCGTGCAGCCGCGCGTGCACAACCCGCTGCCGCTGGCCGGCGGGCGCATCGACCGGGTGCTCAGCCTCGACCAGCTCCTGCCGGACCACCTGGCCTACCCGGACGTGCTCACCTCCTACCGCTGGCCGGCCGCGGTCACCTGCCCGCCCGGCACCCCGACGTGGCGGCTGGCCGAGCTCGCCGCCTGCGGCACGCCGATCGGCGACGACCCCGACAGCCGCCGGGCGCACGTCGCCCTGCGCCGCGCCTACGCCTCCGGCACCATGACCGAGCACGTCGACGCGCTCCTGGAGACGATCGGGCTGCCCAGCGCCCGCGCCACGCTCGACGTGTCGGTGCTGCTGGCCGTCCCCGACGCGACCCGCATGGAGCACGCGCTGGCCCAGGTCGGCCGGCAGAGCGGCATCACCCAGCTCATCGTCATCGGCCCGCCGGAGGCCGAGCAGCGCGCCCGCGACACGCTGCCCGGCGCCGACGTCATCCACCGGCCGCTGCAGCCGGGCATGACCGTCGGCGCGATGCTCGGCCGCGGCCTCGACCTGTGCGAGGCCGACCTGGTCGCGGTCATGGACCCGCGCGACGTCTACGGCTCCCACTACCTGACCGACCTGCGGCGGGCGTTCCTGTTCGGCACCGCCGACATCGTCGGCAAGGCCGCCTTCTACGCCCACCTGCGCAAGCCGCAGGCCACGCTGCTCAAGCAGCCCGACGCCGAGTACACGTACCTGCCGGAGATCACCGGCGGCACGCTGCTCGCCCGCCGCAACACGCTGCGCGAGCTCGGCTTCGCCGACCTCACCGACGGCTGGGACGAGGTGCTCATGCGCCGCTGCCGCGAGGACGGGATCAAGGTCTTCTCCGCCGACCGCTTCGGCTACGTGCGCGTCCGCGACGAGGACCGGTGGCTGCTGGGCGCCGCCCACCTGGTCGAGTACGGCTCCGCCGAGCCGCACGCGCTCATCTGAGCCCGTGACGCCCGGGCGGCTGGCCGGGGTGCTCGGCGAGCCGCCGGTGCCCGACGGCACGTGGGAGCGGGAGGCCGCCTACGTGTCGGCCGCCGCGCTGCGCCGCCGCGTCCCCGCCGCCGAGCTGGCCGCGCGGGTGCGGGAGCTGCCCGGCGTGGGGCCGGTCGAGGTGCGGGGCAACGGGTTCCTGCGCGTGGTGGTGCCCGTGCCGGGGGAGCTGGTGACCGAGATCGAGCCGCTGGAGCTCCGCGATCCCGGCTGGCCGGACTTTCCTCGTACGTGGGACAACCCCGGATTCGTGGTGCGTTACGCCCATGCCAGGGCGGTGGCGGTGCAGCGGTGGGGGCGGGAGCTGGGGGTTCCGGAGGAGTTCCGGCCCGAGCTGCTCGACGATCCCCGCGACCGGGCGGTGCTGCGGGCGCTGGCCGAGGTGCCCGGACGGCTGGCGAGCCGCGACCCGGGGTGGGAGGCTTTCCTGGTGCGGCTGGCGCTCGCCTACCACGACGCGCACGAGCACGCCCCGGCCGTGCCGATCGGCGACACGCCCGCCGGGCCGCTGCACGGGGCCCGGGTGAGGCTGGCGCGGGCCGTACGGGATGTGCTGGTGGGGCCGGATCGGCTCTGAGGGATCACAAAATATCCGGCCAAACGGTGAAAAATCGTAAAATATTCGCGTTTGGGCGGTGATCGCGTCTCGATACGTGGGCATCGGGTCCGTGGTGAACACCGGGTCCGATAGCCTCGATCGGGTGAGTCGATTCGCCCATCCTGCCGGGGACCGGCACGCCGAGACGCCGCCCCACGAGCGCCCCCCGCTGGCGCCCGACGACCTCAACCGGATCAACCCCGCGATCTGGCCCCGAACGTCGAGCCGGACCGATGGCGCGCTCACGATCGGCGGCGCCGACGTACGCGACCTGGCCCGCGAGCACGGCACCCCCCTCTACGTCCTCGACGAGGAGGACGTCCGCTCGCGCATGCGCGACTACGCGGCCGCCTTCCAGGGCTCCGACGTGCACTACGCCGGCAAGGCCTTCCTGTGCAAGGAGATCGTCCGCTGGCTGGAGGCCGAAGGGCTCGGCCTCGACGTGGCCAGCGGCGGCGAGCTCGCCGTCGCCCTCAGCGTCGGCTTCCCCGCCGAACGCATCACCCTGCACGGCAACAACAAGTCCGCCGCCGAGCTCACCCGCGCCCTCGACGCCGGAGTCGGCCACATCGTCGTCGACTCCTTCGAGGAGATCGCCCGCCTCGGCTACCTCGCCGAGCAGCGCGGCCTGCGACCCAAGGTGATGATCCGCGTCACCACCGGGGTCGAGGCCCACACCCACGAGTTCATCGCCACCGCCCACGACGACCAGAAGTTCGGCCTCTCGCTCAACGCCGGCGCCGCCGCCGAGGCCGTCCGCCGCATCCTCCAGCTCCCGTCGCTGGAGCTCGTCGGCCTCCACTCCCACATCGGCTCCCAGATCGTCGACGTGGCCGGGTTCGAGGTCGCCGCCCGCCGCCTGGCCACCCTCCTCGTCCAGATCAAGGACGAGCACGGCGTCGTGCTCCCCGAGCTCGACCTCGGCGGCGGCTACGGCATCGCCTACCTCGACGGCGACGAGGCCCTCGACGTCAAGCGCATCGCCGACGGCCTGCGCGAGATCGTCCGCAAGGTCTGCACCGACGCGGGCCTGCCCGTCCCCCGCCTCACCGTCGAGCCCGGCCGCGCCGTCGTCGGCCCCGGCGGCATCACCCTGTACGAAGTCGGCACCGTCAAGAACGTCGAAGGGCTCCGCACGTACGTGAGCATCGACGGCGGCATGAGCGACAACGTGCGCACGGCCCTCTACGGCGCCGAGTACACCGCCGTGCTCGCCAGCCGCGAGAGCAGCGCCGAGCCCATGCTCAGCCGCATCGTCGGCAAGCACTGCGAGAGCGGCGACATCATCGTGCGCGACTGCTACCTGCCCGCAGACCTCGCGCCCGGCGACCTGATCGCGATCGCCGCCACCGGCGCCTACTGCCGGTCGCTGGCCAGCAACTACAACTACCTGCCCAGGCCCGCCGTCGTCGCCGTCAACAGCGGGCAGTCGCGGGTGATCGTACGGGGCGAGACCGAGGACGACCTGCTGAGGGGGCAACTATGAGCAAACCGTTGAAGGTGGCCCTGCTGGGCTGCGGCGTCGTCGGCTCCCAGGTCATCAGGCTCATCCACGAGCAGCGTGACGACCTGACCGCCCGCATCGGCGCCCCCCTGGAGCTCGCCGGCGTCGCCGTACGCCGCCTCGGCCGCAAGCGTGACGTCGAGGTCGACCCCGCCCTCCTCACCACCGACGCCGAAGCCCTCGTCACGCGCGACGACATCGACATCGTCATCGAGGTCATCGGCGGCATCGAACCCGCCCGCTCCCTCATCATCGCCGCCCTGTCCCGCGGCAAGTCCGTCGTCACCGCCAACAAGGCGCTGCTCGCCGAGGACGGCGCCGCCCTCCACGAGGCCGCCCGCACCGGCAACGGCGACCTGTACTTCGAAGCCAGCGTCGCCGGCGCCATCCCGCTGCTGCGCCCGCTGCGCGAATCCCTCGCCGGCGACCACGTCAACCGCGTCCTCGGCATCGTCAACGGCACCACCAACTACATCCTCGACAAGATGGACTCCACCGGGGCGTCCTTCACCGACGCCCTCGAAGAGGCCCAGACCCTCGGCTACGCCGAAGCCGACCCCACCGCCGACGTCGAAGGCTTCGACGCCGCCGCCAAGGCCGCCATCCTCGCCGGGCTCGCCTTCCACAGCCGCGTCACCGCCGAACAGGTGCACCGCGAAGGCATCACCGAGATCACCGCCACCGACGTCGCCTCCGCCAAGGCCATGGGCTACGTCATCAAACTGCTGGCCATCTGCGCCCGCTCCGACGACGGCCGCTCCATCGGCGTCCGCGTCCACCCGGCCATGATCCCGCGCACCCACCCCCTCGCCGGGGTACGGGAGGCGTACAACGCGGTCTTCGTCGAGGCCGAGTCGGCCGGGCAGCTCATGCTCTACGGCAAGGGCGCCGGCGGCGCCCCCACGGCCTCCGCCGTCCTCGGCGACCTCGTCGCCGTCGCCCGCAACCGCCTGGCCGGCACCCGCGGGCCCGAGGAGTCCACCTACGCCTCGCTGACCGTCCACCCCATGGGGGAGACCGTCACGCGCTGCCACGTGGCCCTCGACGTGGCCGACAAGCCGGGCGTCCTGGCCCGGGTGGCGGAGCTGTTCGCCAAGCACGACGTGTCCATCCAGACGGTCAGGCAGGAAGGGCACGGCGACGACGCCCAGCTCGTCATCGTCACCCACCGGGCCACCGACGCCGCCCTGACGGCGACCATGGAGGGGCTGCGGGAGCTCGACATCGTCCGGGCCATCGCCAGCGTGATGCGGGTGGAGGGGGACGAGTAGGGCCCCTGTACACGCGAAGGTCCTCGCCCGTCAGGCGCTTCGCGCCCGGCGGCCTCGGGCCGTGTCGTCCGGGGGAGCCCAGCTCCCCCGAGCCCCCTCGCCGGGGGCCTTCCGGCCCCCGGACCCCCGCGCGTGGGGCGAGTGCGGTTGCCGGAGTTCATCCGGCCTGAATTCTTCCGCCTGCCAGGGGAGGCAGCCATGAGGTCGTGGTTCTTCGCCGCCACGCTCGCCGGCCTTGCCCTACTGCCGAGCATGTCAGGCACGCCGGCCCAGCCCGTCCTCGCATCACCGCCCACAACAGCGTGCCGGGCCGCCGTGTGCATGGTCGGCGCGGATCCGCAGATCCTCGTACACGACACACAGGAGGGTGCCCGCGTGCCCTTCAGCGGGCGGCTGACGTGGGTCGGCGACCAGTCCTGTCTGGCGGTGGACATCGGCGGCAGCATGGTCGTGCCCCTGTGGCCGATCGGCGCGGCGCCGTTCCGCGCGGGGGAGCGCCGGGGCGTCGCGCTGCCCGGTGTCGGGAATCTCCTGCCCGGTGACCGGTTCAGCGGGACCGCGACCTGGCACCGTGAGGACCCGATGTTCCTCACGGCGCCAGGACGATGTCACCGCCGAAACGGATTCGTCGTCATCGACCCGTCCGGACTCAGCCGGAGCGGGAGGGGACGCCGATCGCGTCGGCCCACGCGTGGATCTCCTGGTCATAGCCGGTGAAATGGTCGCGCCGGAGGACCCCGGCGGGGTCGATGTGGCGTGACCCGGAAAGTCCGAACCGGCGCAGCAGATCGACGATGAGCGGTCGTACCGCCGTCGTGAGCGCGGGTGACAGGCACGTCGCCAGGTCGGCGAGGTGGCGAGCGGAGGCGGTCCCGGTGAGCCGGCGGTCTCCCGCCGGGCCGTACGTTGTGCCGGCGTGATTCCACACCTCTATCGGCGCCGCGTGTTCGGCGTCGGTAGCGGGGATGAGGGCCGCTTCGACGGCGAGCTGGGCGGTGGGTGAGGCAATGCGTTCCCCTACGGCTCGTGCGGCGTTCGCCGCCAGGAGGCGCACCAGCGCGACGGTGATCCACGCGACGGCGCCCTCGCCGAGCGCCCAGACCTGGCGGCCGTCGGCAGGGCTGTCGCGCAGCGTCCCCACCTGCAGTCCTGCGAGCGCGGAGCCGTCCGGGTGGAACTCGCAGTAGTACCCGCCGACGGCCGGGTGGCCCGGACACCGTGACGGCGCGAAGGCCAGCGCGCCGTCCGGGCGTGGTTGTGGCGGCTCCGCGCCGATGGCGATGGGAGCCGGCCAGTGCGCGACGTGTCGCCTGAGCCATCGCCGCAGGTCCTCCCCGCTCGTCGCGGAGAGCTCGGCCGGCGCCGGGTGTGCCGGCACCGCGGCGACCACGAGCCAGGGCGACTCGGGGCGGAGTCGCCCGGCCGCGTCCGTGAGGAGGCGCGAAAGCGGTTGCGAGGGGTCGGGCATGGCGGAGGGCTCCGATCGTGGGGCTTTCGGTCAGAACAGCTTGCGGGCCTCGGAGTCGGCCAACAGGTCCGGGTCGGGCACCCGGGACTTGCTGGCGACGTTGGCGAGCATCTGATGCGCCATGTGGAAGCCGAAGTCCTCGGCGACGACCTTCCTCCAGTGCCGGGACACGATGTTGTGAGTGGCCCACCTGGTGTAACGCGGCCGCTTCATGATGAATCTGGCCAGTTCCCAGGCGCGGTCGAGGAGGTGCTCGCGCGGGAGCACATCGTTGACGATGCCCCACTCAAGAGCCTTGTCCGCCGGGATCGGCTTGGCGGCGTAGATGTAGTACGCGGCGCGTTTGATGCCCATCAGCGTCTGGAGGGCCATGCCCTGGCCGTCTCCCGGCGGCGAGCCGAGCCAGAAGTGCGGGTCCATGAAGTCGGCGTCCGGCGCGGCGAGCGTGATGTCGCTCATCATCGCGAACTCGGTGTGCACGCCAGGACCGTTGACGGCGGCGATCGTCGGGATGTCGATGTTGTTGACGAAGCTCTCGATGAGCTTCCAGCCGTCCGCCATGCGCTGGTAGATGTGGTCCGGGTCCAGCTCGGAGGCGGGTTTGGGGTTGAGCCCCTTGGGGTCGCCCGTCATCCACCTGCCGCCGGTGCCGGTGATGATCAGGACGTGGTTCTCCGGATCGTTGCCGATCTCCTGCCACACGCGCGGCCACGCGTTGTGCGCGGCGGCGGTGTGGGCGTACGGGCCGTCGTTCGTGTGCAGGCGGACCTCGATGATGCCGTCTTCGCGCCTCATGCGGAAGAAGTCCGCGTACCTGGCCGCGTACTCGTCGAAGGCGGGCGGGGCGAGGTAGCCCTCCCAGTGGTCTGCCGGATCGAATGCCATGCTCACTACCTCCATGCGGCAGGGGCACCGCCGCGGGCGGTGCCGGGGTGCGCTCGCCGGGCATGCGGCGGGCATCCCCATAAAAGCACACTTGTCAGTGTGCTTTCATCTGGTGCCGTACGCTGAGATCATGTCGAGGGGTATAGCGGCGGTTCAGACGCCAGGACGCCGTCGACGGTCGGAGGGCAAGAAGGCGGCGATCCTGGATGCCGCGGAGGACCTGTTCATCGCCGAGGGCTACGAGCGGACGAGCGTCGACGCGATCGCGGCCCGGGCGCAGGTCTCCAAGCGCACCGTCTACGACCACTTCGGCGAGAAGGGGACGATCTTCCTGCGCGTGCTCGAGCGGGTGAACGACACGCTCGCCGACACCGTACGCGCCGCGATCGACGAGGAGCTGAGCCCGGGCCGCGACCTGCGCGACGCGCTGACCGCCTTCGGCCGGCGCATCGTCACGCAGACCTTCCCGTCGCCCGCGTACCTGACCTTCCGGCGGCTGACTTCGCAACGGTGGTCGATACCGCAACTGGCCGAGGCCGAGCGCGACCGTCCGGACCTGATGCTGGAGGAACGCTTCGCCGCACTGGCGGACCAGGGGAAGATCCGCGCCGCGAACCCCCGTCTGATGGCCCGGCACTACACCGCCCTGACGCTCAGCCTCGCGCTGGAGGCACTCGAGACCAGGAAGGACGCCGAGGTCGAGGAGATCCTGGCGATCATCGTCGACGGGGTGGACGCCTTCCTGCGCGCCTACGGCTGATCGCCCTCGTCGAACACCAGCGGTACGGCGCGTACGGATCGACCCTCCGCGTCCAGGACCCGGCCCAGCAGCTTGGTCATGCTGAGCACGACGGAGCGGTCCTGCACGCGCAGGGCCGGCAACTCCTGGCTCATGCGCCATTCGAGGTCGTGCACCTCGGCCGCCGACCGCAACGACGCGTCGACCGTCACGTTGAACGGCCCCGCGACGAACGTGCAGGCCCGGACCCCCGGCAAGGAACGGATGCGCTTCTCCGCCGCTCGCATGTCCTGGACGTCCAGGGAGCCGAAGTACACCGCCGAGACCGACCGGCCGGACAGATGCCGGGAGATGTCGCAGCGGAAGCGGATGAGCCCCGCCTCCTGGAGGCGCGACAACCGGCGACGTACCGACACCGGCCCGAGATCCACCTGCTCGGCGAGCCGTTCGAACGACATCCGCCCATCGAGGTGCAGCGCGCGGACGATACGCAGGTCGGTCCGGTCGACGGCGTCGGCCCTTCCTGACCCCGGCTCCGTGGCCGGGCCGAGGCGGCGTCGCTGCTCCGGGTCGAGCGCGCCTTCCCGCCAGTTGCTCGCCTGCAGGATCGACCGGGTGACCACATGGCTGCGGATCTTCGCGATCCCGGGGACCCGCCCCACGAGGTCGAGGAGATAGACCGAGAGCGAGGCGAGGTCGGGCGCCTGCGCCAGCACGAGCACGTCTCGTGCGCCGCCGGTCACCTTGACGGTGGCGGCCTGCGGGTGCTCCGCGAGCGTACGCGCGACCTCGGTCGTCCGCCCCGGCGCGCAGTCGATCTCCACCAGCGCGCACGCCGGGGTCGCGTGTCCCGAGGGGTGGGCGGCGACCCAGGCGACCCCCTCGGACTCCAGGCGCGCCCAGCGCCGGCTCACGGTCACCGGGTCGACCCCGAGGACCTCCCCGAGGCTCCGCCAGCTCGCGCGCGGCGCGGATCGCACGGCGTCGACGATGGCGACGTCGAGCTCGTCATAGGACGTAGCGGCCATCTCACTCGAACTTTCCTGCGCGAATCAAGCAGTCAATGGAGATTACCTGCGATATCGCGGCCGAATCGCAGGATCACCCTACCGTGACGAGAACCGACACAACCGGCAGCCGGCGTGAGAACGCAGGCCGGACGAGGGGGTTCAGAGCGCGTGGGACTCGGACAGGCGACATTCGAACGGGGCGGGGCCGCGCTGCGGGTCGAGAACGTACGGCTCATCGACGGCGTCAGCGATGACGTGGTGGACGACGCCGTCCTGGAGTCCGACGCCGACGGCTGGATCATTTACGCGGGTCCCGCCGCCCAGGCCCCCGAGGCGCACCCGGACGTCAGGGTGATCGACGGCCGCGGCGGCACGCTGCTGCCTGGGCTGTTCGACTGCCACACCCACCTCGGCCTGCCCTCCGACCGTTCGCTCGTGGAGACCGCCCTGCTGACGGACCCCGTCCTGGCGACGCTCCGGACCGCCGAACGCCTGAGCCGCACGCTCGCGTCAGGGATCACGTCGGTCCGGGATCTGGGCGGGCTTCCCGCCGCGTTCCGCGACGCCGTCGCCACGGGACTGGTGGCCGGGCCGCGCGTGCAGACCTCGGTCGGCGTCATCAGCCACACCGGCGGCCACGCGGACGACACCCTGCCCGGCGGCAGGAGCCTCGGTCTGGACTACTGCGAGCTCGCCGACGACGTGCCCGGCGTACGGAAGGCCGCGCGGCGGATGCTCCGGTCGGGCGCCGACGTGATCAAGATCTGCACGAGCGGCGGCATCAGCAGCGCGCACGACGACCCCGACGACCAGGATCTGCTCGACGAGGAGATCGCGGCGGTCGTGGACGAGGCGCGGCGCCACGGTGAACGCCCCGTCGCCGCGCACGCGCAGGGACGGGCCGGCATCCTGGCCGCGATCCGCGGCGGTGTCCGCTCGGTCGAGCACGGCTTCGGCATCGACGACGAGGGCTGCGACCTCATCGGGGAGAAGGGGGCCTTCCTCGTGCCGACCCTGTCGGCCGTCTTCCAGCCGCTGGACCCGCGCACGACCACGCCGTGGCGCTACCAGAAGAAGCTGCGCTGGAACGAGCTGGCCAAGGAGAACCTCGCCGAGGCCATCGCGCGGAAGGTGCGCATCGCGGCGGGCACGGATGCCGGGATCACCCCGCACGGGCAGAACCTCTTCGAGCTTTCGTGCCTGGTGGAGCTGGGGATGTCGCCGATGGAGGCCATCCGCGCGGCGACGTCGGCCGGCGCCCATCTGCTCGGCGTGGAGGACACGCTCGGGACCCTGCGCACCGGATACGCCGCCGACCTCGTCCTCTGCGCGAGCGATCCCCTGCGGGACATCGGCGTGCTGTCGGCGCCGGAGAACATCGCCCTGGTCGCCCAGCAGGGCGTCATCCACAGGCTCGCCCTCCCCCCTGCGGAGCCGCGAGCAGCCGGACGGAACGGACCGCACGCCGGGGCACGCCCCTGAGCCCAGCGTGTTCCGCAGAAAGGAGACGCTCATGCAGGACATGAGCTCCAGCACCACCGCGGGAACGCCCGCACCCGATGATCTGCACACCGGCTGGACCGGCCGGGTGATCGGGTACGTAGCCGTTCTCGTCCTGGTGAACGTCATGGTCGACACCGTGCTCGCCGCGCCGACCTTCGTCCTTCCGCAACTGCGCGACGCCTTCGACACCACCCAGTTCGCCTGGCTCGACTCCAGCGCGATGCTGGCGGGCGCGATGTGGGCGCCGCTGCTCGGCAAGTCCGCCGACATCTACGGCAAGCGCAAGGTCCTCGTGATCACGCTGCTGGTCGCCGGGCTGGGCGGGGTGATCTGCCTGGCCGCGCCGCACATCGGCGTCTTCGTCCTAGGGCGGGTCCTCCAGGGCGCCGCCGTCGCGGCGTTGTTCCTCACTGTCGCGATCATCCGCGACCTCTGCGCCCCCACGTTCTCCATGATCGTGACCGGTGTCGTCACCTCGGGCTCGGCGGTCTTCGGCATCGTCTCACCCTTCATCCTGCAGGTCGCCACGGAGGCCTTCGGCTGGCAGTTCGTGTTCGTGGTCTCCGCGACGTTCGCGGTCGTGGGCGCGCTCTTCGTCCGCGCCGTGATCCCGCGAACGCGGCTCAGGACAAAGGGCAAGGTCGACGTCGCGGGCGGGCTGCTGCTCGGCGGCGGGCTCGCGGGGGTGCTGGTGTACATCAGTCTGGGGCAGGAGCTCGGCTGGCTGGCACTCGTGCCGCTGGTCGTCCTCGTCGCGGGGGTCGTGGCGCTGCTCGTCTGGTTCGTCGTGCTGAGCCGCGTCCCGGAGCCCGTGATCGACATCCGCGGCATCCCGCTGGCCCTCGGGCTCGGACTCCTCGTGGTCGTCATGGGAACGGGCGCCTATCGCAGCCTGCTCGCGCTGTTCAGCCTGCTCATCGACGTCTCCCCGGACGAGGGCCTCGGCTACGGGATCGCGGGACCGGCGGCGCTCGGCCTGATGTTCGGCATCCCGTCGATCGGGATCATGCTCGGCGGCATCGTGGCGGGCGCGATCGCCACCCGCGTGGGCCCCGCCTGGCCGCTGGCCGTCGGCGTGGCGCTGGGGACGATCGCCTCCCTCGGGATGTTCCTCGTCGGCGCGGGAAATCTGCCGATCGCCGTGGTCTGCTCGTTCCTGCTGAGCCTCACGGCGGGCTCGCTGGTCACCTCGGGCTTCAACCTGGCCTCCATCCTGGCGCCGCGCGAGCGGCAGGGCACCGTCTCCAGCATGGTCATGGTCATGGTCGCCGTCGGCTCCGTGACGATGAGCTTCATCGGATCGGCGATCCTCGGCGCGACGGACCTCGTGGTCGACGGGCAGACCGTGAACTCCTCGCTCGGCGTGCACTCCTACATCGCGGTCGCGGGCTGCGTCTTCGTCCTCGCGGCCATCCCCGGGACCTTCCTGGTGCGCAGGATGCGCGGCCACCTCGTCACGGGCGTGCCCGTGAACCACCCCTAGGAGATCGAGTATGACCAACCTCGCACCGGCGAGCCCCTCACAGGCGCGGCACCCCTACAGCCCTGTGCGCGAGACCGACACCGGACTCGTCTTCCTCTCAGGACAGCTCGGCATCGCCGACGGCGAACTGGTGGCGGGTGGTGTCGCGAACGAGACCCGCCAAGCCCTGGCGAACCTGCGCGCCAGGCTGGCCTCGGCCGGGCTGGACTTCCGGCACGTCGTGAAGATCACGGTCTACCTGGCGTCGATGGGCGACCGCACCACCGTGGACGCCATCTACGAGCAGATCCTGCCCGAACCGCGGCCGGCCCGTACCTGCGTCGCGGTCGCGGAGCTGCCCTATCGCGCCCGGATCGAGCTGGACGCCATCGCCGCGCGGGGCGGAGCCTGAATGCGGGCCGCTCCTCAGGACGTGACCGGGCCGAGGCCCGCGCTCCCCGTGACGATCGGCGACGTCGTCGCGGCACGGGACAGGATCACCGGCCACGTCGTACGGACGCCCTTGCTCCCGGCCCCCTGGGCGCCAGGAGAGCTGTGGCTGAAGGCCGAGAGCCTCCAGCCGATCGGGGCCTTCAAACTCCGCGGGGCCGTGAACGCGATCGCCCGGCTCCGCCCCGAGACCCGAGCGCACGGCGTGGTCACGCATTCGAGCGGCAACCACGGGCAGGCGGTCGCCTGGGCCGCACGCGCGGCGGGCATCCCGGCCGTGGTCGTCATGCCGGACTCGGCGACGGCGGTTAAGGTGGCGGCGACCAGGGCGCTGGGAGCCGAAGTCGTCCTCGTCCCCAGTGACCGGAGAGAGCTCGTCGCCGACGCCGTACGGGCGGAGCGCGGGATGACGACGATCCCGCCCTTCGACCACGCCGACGTCATCGCCGGGCAGGGCACGCTCGCCCTCGAAGTGCTCGAAGACCTGGACGACATCGACACCGTGCTCGTACCGGTCGGCGGCGGTGGGCTGATCTCGGGAGTGGGCGTCGCGATCGCGGCCTCGTCCCCGCGCACGCGCGTGGTCGGCGTCGAACCTGAACTGGCCGCGGACGCGCGCGACTCGCTCGCGAGCGGACGACGGGTCGCCTGGGACGCCCGCGCCACGCACCGCACGATCGCCGACGGAACGCGGACGCCGCTCGTCGGCGAACTCACCTTCCCGATCATCCAGGCGACCGTTGAGGAGATCGTCACGGTGAGCGAGGACGAGATCCTCGCCGCGGTGGCGAGCCTGGCCCGTCACGCCCGTCTCGTCGCGGAACCCAGCGGAGCGCTCGGCGTCGCCGCCCAGCTCGCCGACCCCGGCAGGTACGGGCGGGCGGTCGCCGTCCTGTCCGGTGGCAACATCGACCCGGCCGTCCTCGCCCGCGCGCTCACCTCCTCACCCGGAGGAACCGCATCCACGACACCCGAGGAAGCACACCCATGACATACGCACAAGCCGTCGCCGACGGCATCTGGGCGGCCGGAGCCACCCGGGTCGGCTACATCCCGTCCGTGACCGTGGCGCCGGTCATCAACGCGCTGGTCGCGTACGACGGCGGCACGAACGGGGTCTCACCGCGCGTCACCCCGCTGTCGCGGGAGGAGGAAGCGGTCGGCGTCATGGGGGCGGTGACGTTCACCGGCGGGCTCGGCACCGTGGTCATGCAGGACAACGGCTTCGGGAACGCGCTCACGGCGCTGACGACGTTCACGCTCTCCTACCACCTGCCGCTGCTGGTGTTCGCCAACACCCGGGGAGGGCTCGGCGAGTACAACTCGATGATCCACTCCATCAGCCAGCCCGTGCCGGCTCTCCTGCGCGCCGTCGGGCTGCCCGTCATCGAACTGGACAGGACCAGCGGCCCCGGGGACTGGCACGACACCGTACAGGAGGCCGGCAGGCACGCGGTCATGACGTACCGGCCCGTGGTCGTCCTCGGGTCCTTCTGGAACACCGACGGAAAGGTCGCCTGATGAAGCGGATCGAAGCACTCGGCGTGCTGGCGGACCTGACGAGCTCCCATCCCGTCATCGCGACCTGCGCGGCGACGAGCAGAGAGCTGGCCTCGGTGAAGGACAGCGACAACCACCTCTACCTCCTCGACGCGATGGGCCTGGCGGGATCGGTGGCGACCGGGCTGGCGCTCAGCGTGAGACCGTCGGCGCCCAAGGTCGTCGCCATCGAAGGGGACGGCTCGCTGCTCATGAACCCGAACGTGCTGCCGACCGGCGGCTACCTCGCGCCGCCCAACCTGCTCCTCGTCCTCCTCGACAACGGGGTGTACGGGTCCACCGGGGCGCTGCCGACCTACTCACCGAAGGTCGACCTGCGACGCCTGGCCGACGCGGCCGGCTGGACCACGCGCGCGGCGCAAACCGCCGACGGGCTGAGCGCCGCCTTCGCCGAACTGCTCACGGTGGAGGGGCCGGCGTTCCTGTACGCCACGATCGAGGAAGGGAACGCTCCAGACATCGAGAAGCTGCTGGTCGACCCCGTCTCGCTCACGGGACGCTTCACCCGCTGGCTCCGCGAGGTGCATGCCGTCGTCGAGGCCGCGACGTGACCCGCGACATCGGCGGCATCGGCGGCATCGGCGGCATCGTCACCGTCAACCCCGCCTCCGGCGACGAACTGGGCTTCCACCCGTACACCACTCCCGAGGGAATCGATCGGGTGCTCGACACCGCCGCGACCTCGACCTGGGGACGGTCACGTACGGACGAACGCGTCGCGGCGATCAGCCGGCTCGGCGCCGTCCTGGCGGAGCGGCGAGAGACGTTCGCCGCACTCATCACGCTCGAGATGGGCAAGCCGATCACGCAGGCACGGGCCGAGATCGACAAATGCGTCACCGCCTGCCGCTACTACGCCGACCGGCTTCCCGAGATCCTGCGGCCGGAGACGTTCGATCTGGACGGCGACACCGCGATCGTCCGGATCGTGCCGATCGGCGTCGTGCTCGCCATCCTCCCGTGGAACTACCCCTGGTGGCAGGTGATCCGGGCGATGCTGCCCGCGATCGCGGCCGGCGACACCGTCGTGCTCAAGCACGCCGACTCCGTCACGGGCAACGCCCTGGCGATCGAGGAGGCGTTCCAGGAGGCGTTCGGGACGGGGGTGCTGCAGACCGTCGTGGCCGACGCGGCCACGGCGTCGAACCTCATCGGCGACCGCCGGATCGCCGCCGTCACCTTCACCGGCAGCGACCGGGTCGGCGCCCTCGTCGCCGCGCGCGCCGGCGCCGAGATCAAGAAGTGCGTGCTGGAACTCGGCGGGTCCGACCCGTTCATCGTCCTGGCCGACGCCGACCTCCCGGCCGCGGCCGCCGCCGCCGTGCGATCCCGGTTCCTCAACAGCGGGCAGAGCTGCATCGCCGCCAAGCGCATCCTCGTCCACCGCGACGTACGTGACGCCTTCGCGCAGGCACTGACCCCCCACGTCCAGGCGCTGAGAGTCGGCGACCCGACGGACGAGACCGTCGACGTCGGCCCGCTCGCCCGCCACGACCTGCGCGACACGCTCCGTGACCAGCGCGCCCGTGCCCTGGCGGCGGGAGCCAAGGTGATCGCACAGGCGACCGCACCCGACCCCGCCACAGGCGCCTGGTTCCCGCCGTCGATCGTCGAAGTGGACGGGCACGACTCCGCCCTCCTGACCGAGGAGACGTTCGGCCCGCTCGGCGCGCTGACGACCGGCGCGGACGACGACGAGCTCGTCGCCATCGCGAACTCCTCACGCTACGGGCTCAGCAGCAGCCTGTGGAGCACCGACAGCGAACACGCCGCGTCCGTGAGCGAGCGCATCCACGCGGGCTCCGTCTTCGTCAACACGATCTCGGCCACCGACCCGCGCCTCCCGACCGGCGGCATCAAGGCCAGCGGCTACGGGCGCGAACTCGGCAGGTGGGGCGTCCACGAACTGGCCAACCTCCAGGCACTGCGCATCCACCCGACCTGAGCACCGGACCCCAGCCGGGCCGCCGCGCTGGGCCCATGCTGGACGGCACGGTCCGGGCTGTTGTATGCCATCTCGCTAAGGCGTGCCCGGCGGTGTGACCTGGATGATCTCGCGTGCTGCGCGGATGAGGGCGGCGTTGTCCGGGGCGGGGGTGCCGTCGGGGAGGTGGAGCACGTCTTCCAGGCCGATGCGGGCATGCAGGCGGCGGGAGGCGGCAAGCCGCAGGATGGGCCACGCGGTGGCGTCCTCGCCGTGCAGGAGAATCGGCGCGGCAGCCGGTTCGAGTTCGTCCAGCAGGCCGGCTGCGGCGTGGAGCGCGTCCTGCGGGGTGGCTTCGGTGATCTCGGCCAGGACACGCAGGACTCGGCGGGATCCGGGCCGGCTCAGGAACCGTCGTGCTGCGGGAGTCCTGGAGTAGATGCCCGCTTCGATGCCGATCCCCCTGTCGAGCAGGGCTGCGGCGACCTCGGTGGCGCCGTCCTCGTGCCAGTTCACGGAAGCGTGGTCCGGCAGGACGGTCCAGGCCCGTACCTGGACGGCACGGGCGTGAGGGTCCGCTGTGGCCCATGCGCCGGTGGTGACGCCGACCGGGATGCCTGGGACGGCAGCCCGCACGGCGCTCACGGCGGCGGCGACGGCGGTGGCTTCCAGCGTGTCCTGGCCGTCGTGGTCCTTGGGGTGCAGGTGGATGTCCTCGGCGCCGGCGGCGACAGCATCACGGGCCGCCACCGCCAGCTCGTCGGGGGTCACCGGCAGATGAGGACACTCGGCCCGGCTTCGAGCACCGTTGAGGCAAACCTGCAGCATGGCGTCATCTTCGCAGGCGCCCTGAGTCGGGCCGGGGTGGAGGGTCAGGCGAACACCTCGTCGAGGGTGTCGCTGACCGCCGCTCGCCCGATCCAGGTTGCCAGGGTGGAGATGTCGGCACAGGTTCTGACATGCTCGCTTGCCTGCTCGGGGGATGCGAGGCCACGGTTTTCCAGGCACAACAGCAGGACCGTTGTCAGCCCCTTCGTGCAGCCCTGCACGTAGCCCTGGGCGAAGTGTTCTGCGGACCATTCCGGCAGACCCTTCGCCTGGGCGATCGCCTTGCCCTCCGCCCGGAGCTCGGCGAGGAGACTCGGGGCGTATTCGCCCTGGTAGAGATGGACCCCAGAGGCCATCGGGTGCTCCGTTCCTTCTGCGCGCCATCGGTGCGACGGCGTGGTGATGTGCCCACGGTTGCGGGCGTGCTGGATTCAGCGTTGAGGGGGAGCCCGCCCGGTGAGGTGATCTGAAGGATGCGGTGGGTCTGCCTGAGCTGGGCTCAGGCGAAGAGTTCGTCGATGGTGTCGATGACGGCCGCGCGCTCGATCCACGTTTCCAGTGTGGGGATGTCGGTGCACGCGGAGATGCGTTCGCGGGCCTCGTCCGGGACCGGGATCGCCCTGGCTTTCAGGTACAGCAGCACCGCTCGCGCCTCGCCCTCGGCTTTGCCTTCCGCCTTGCCGCGCTCCTGGCCCTTCGTCAAGAGGCTCTGGGCGTATTCGCCCTGGTAGAGGTAGGTTTCGGTGGCCATCAGGCGCTCCATCTCTTTCTGTGCACTGCCGGTCAACGCCACGGTGACATATTCAGCGTACCGACGCGCCAGCTTGGAATCGATGTTGTCCAGGGCCTCGGCCAAGGTGGCGAGGATGGCGTGGATCTCGGGGTGGTCGCTGTGGGTGATGGCCGAGATGGCGGCCAGGCCGATGTCGCCGACCGCTTCGGCGACGTCGGTGATGACCGGGGTGTTGTGGGGCCCGATCACGAGCGGGTGCAGGACGTACCCGGGATGCCCCGTGTCGATGGGCTCGGCCGCCCAGCGGGCGGTGGAGTGGTCGGGGCAGATGACCACGAGGGTGGCCTTGCAGCGGTCGCGGGCGCGCATCGTGGCCAGGTAGACGGGCCAGGTCCAGCGTTTGATCGGGTCCCGTTTGAGCTGGACCTCCGCGATGACGCCGAGTTTCTCCTCCTTCTCGCCGTACAGCAGGGCGGCGTCGGCGTGGAAGCTGGCGGGGACGCACTCCGACAGGTCCGGGGACACGAGGCGGGCCTCCGAGTCCCGGGGGAGCGGGAGGTCGAAGAGGGACCGGAGCATGTGCCCGGTCCGGGTGGTGTCGAGGGTCGTGATGCTGATGAGACCCTCGTGCAGGGGGGTAACCATGAGCGGGAGATTACTGTCCGCATTCGATCCGTCTCGGATGGTCAATGGCCGTGGAGTGGTCCCAGTGCACCGGTGGGATGTGAATCTTCCTCTGGCGTAGAAGATCTTTGTGAGCCGATTTATGTGCATAAATCACTCAATGAATGATCATGTCGCTGCTACCGTCAGGTGACCCAGTCAAGTTTCGGACCGGTAAAGGGGCACAATCCGCATGGCCGAGTTCCACCTGCTGGTACGTCAGAGGTTCGCCGACCACGACACCTGGCGGACCGCCTTCGACAGCCTGGACGAGCGCCGGGCCGCGGCCGGCATGCGCACCGTGCTGGTGTCCACGAACGTGGACAGCCCGGACGAGGCCGTGGTGCTGTTCGCCTGTGCCGACGTCGAGGCCACCCGGGCGCACTTCCAGTCAGACGCGCTCAGAGGGGCGCATGAGCGGGCCGGCGTGATCGAGGGCTCCACGCAGGTGACGTTCCTGCGGTCCTGAGGACCAGGAGGGCGGCCGGGGCTACGGCGCGTCGGGGAAGGCGAGCTTGCGGACGCGCCGCACCGCGCGCTTGATGACCGTGCGGTCACGCTCGCGCTCGCGGGCGCGCGCCAGGCGGACCGCCTCGCGCCGCCACTCCTCGGCCTTCTCGCGCCACCGGGCGGCGTCCCGCCCGTTCTTGCCCGCCTCGCGCCGCAACTGCGACAGCTCGGCGCGCAGCGCGGCGGTGCGCTTGCGGTAGAGGGCGAGCTCCTTCTCCCGCTGGGCGGCGAGCCGTTCGGCCTCGGACGGCGGCCGGCGGCGCGGCGGGTACACCTCCGGGCGCGGCGCGAACCCCCACGATTCGCCGTCCGTCCACTCCAGCCCGAAGACCTCGTCCAGCACGTCGTCCGGATGCTCGCCGGGTTCGGCGACCAGGGCGGCGCGGGACAGGGCGGCGGTGCGGTCGAGGCGGGCGACGACGACGCCGTCGGCGGTCTCGTCCAGCGCCACGCACAGCGAGCCGCCGTCGTGCTCCTCCAGGTGGGCGACCAGCCGCTCCACGGTGTCCTCGCCGGGCACCCAGCCGGGCGGGACCATCAGCCTGAACGGCGCGGGCGACGTCCCGCCGGGCGCGTCCGCCAGGTGGACGCGCGGGTCGTGCTCGAACGTGGCGCGAATCAGCCGCAGGTCGAGGTCCGGGTCGCCGAGCGGCGAGCGGCGGCCGTCGGTCAGCGACTCCCACGGGCCGGGAATCGTGACGCGCACGTCCGGGAGCGAGCCGCCGAGCAGGGCGTCGACGGTGGCCCGTACGTCCTCGTAGCCGCCCGCCGGGACGGTCGCGTCCACGTACGGGACCAGCCACTGGCGGCCCCGGTCGGTGCGCAGGTAGCGGCGGTAGGGGACGCGGTCGGCCACGTACGGGTCGTTGTAGCGCTTGAGCGCGGCGAAGTCGCGCATGGCGGTCGGCAGGCCGAGGTGCCAGGCGCGCGACTCCGGGTCCGGTACGTAGACCGCGCCGGCCTGGGTGAGGCGGTAGCCCAGCTCGGTGTCCTCGGCCAGGACGAGCGAGGTGTCCATGCCGCCGATCGGGCGCAGCAGCGCGGCCGGGTAGGAGACGGTGGCGCCCACGTGGATGCGGGTGGCCAGGGAGTTCGGCGCGGTGCGCAGGCCGTCGTGGTCGTGGATGATCTTCTCGGCCCAGTCGTGGCGCAGGGCCGACAGGGGGAACAGCTCGTCCGCGCGGCCGTTCTCGACGGACTTGCGCACGGTCTCGGGGGCGGGCAGCTCGTCGGTGGCCGAGGTGAAGTCGATCCAGCCGAGCGCGACCACGTACGGGGCCAGGTGGTGCCAGCGGAGCTGGGCCTCGACGTGGTGGCGGTGCGGGACCATGTCGGCGTCCAGCACGAAGACGACGTCGCCGGCGGCGGCGTCGATGCCCGCCTGCACCGCCCAGGCGCGCCCCCAGCCGCCGGGCGGGCTGCTGATGAGCTTGGTGCGGCCGGGCGTGAGCGGCGGCAGGCGCAGCGGGACGGCGCTGCCGTCGTCCACCACGATGACGTCCATCAGCTCGGCCGGGTAGGACTGGGCGGCGAGCGCCGCCAGCGTGAGGTCCAGCGTCGCCTGGCGGTCGTGCGCCGGGATGACGACGGTGACGGTGAGCGCGGGCTCCCACGCGCCCAGGCGGGGCGGGGTGAGGACGCCGTAGTCGTTGCGGCGGATGCGGGGAGTCATGGACGCGGGCTCCCGTCGAGCTCCATGAGGGCGTTCGGCCGGAAGCCGCGCCACTGCTGCCGGTTGCGCTGCAGGAACGTGCCGATCGGCTCCCGCCAGGTGTGGTTGGCGGCGGGGCCGCGGCGCAGGATGTAGCCGAGGCCGTGGGTGCGGTAGATCTGGCCTCCGGCGGCCTGCAGCGCCTCCTGGAACTGGGTGTCGACCGAGCGGTGCAGCGGCCGGAAGCCGCCCACCGCCTGGAACGCCGAGCGCTCCACGAGGATGGTGCCGCCCGCCACGAAGCTGGTGATCTGCTCGGTGAACTGCTTGCGGTGCACGGTGACGTCGATCGACGACAGGTAGACGAACTCCGGCACGGTCCCCACCACCTGCGCCCCCGAGTAGGAGTGCGCGAGCAGCAGGTCCGACAGGAAGTCCGGGCCGTACCAGTCGTCGTCGTCCATCTTCAGCAGGAACGAGCCGGACGCCTTGGCCGCGGCCTCGTTCAGCACCTCGCCGAACACCGCCTGCGCGCCCGCCTCGAACACGGTCAGCGGCCCGTCGTACGCGGCGACCGCGGCGGCCACGTCGGGATGTCCCGGCGGGACGCCGTGCAGCGCCAGGACGACCTCCAGCCGGACGTCGCGCTGGCGGGCGATCTGGTCGAGCGCGAAGCCGACCATGTCGGTGCGGCGGGTGGCCAGCAGGACCGAGGTGAGCGGGGGAGCGGGCGGCGGCGCGCCGAGCTGCTCCCAGCGGGCGGCCACGCCGTGGGTGCGCAGCGCGGTGCGGCGCAGCCGGATGCTGTGCTCCTCGCGCCGCAGGTCGTCGGCCAGGTCGGGCGGCGACTGGACGAGCGCGACGAGCTCTTCGCCGAGCGCCCCCGCCCAGCGGGGCACCGGCCCGGAGAACAGCGGCACGCCGGCGGCGGCCAGCCCGGCCAGCACGCGCACGGCGGCGAGCGGGCCGCTGTGCGCGTGGTGCCAGTCGATCTCGACGGCGCGGATCTGCCGCAGGCGGGACACGTCGGCGTCGGTGACGCCGCCCGACTCGGCGAACGTCGTCACCGGCTTGCCGTCCAGCAGCACCGTCCAGCGGCCGTCGCGTTCGGCCAGCGCGGCCACGCCCCGGGTCGGGGTGGTGACGAAGCCCTGCGGGTTCACCAGGCGCTCGTCCACCGGCGGGATCATGGACGGCTCGGCGAGCACGTCGGGGTCGGCCAGCGGCAGCTCCGACCCGCCGGGCCGGCCCAGCCGCTCCCAGCTCGCCGCCCGGAGCGTCGGCCGTTCGACGGGGGTCTCGGCGCCGTCCCAGGAGCGGGCGGCGCCGGCGGCCGACGGGGGCGCGGTCTCGGCGTCCAGTGTGCGCAGCACCAGGTCGCTGCCGGGCGCGCCGACGCGTTCCGGGACGGGCCCGGCGACGTCGGCGGGGGTGGCGTTGGGGTCGCCCGGCCGCCAGTCGGCGGCGCCGACGCCGGCGATCGCGGCGGCGGGCGCGGCGATCACGTCGAGCCGGTGCCCGGCGAACGCGCGGGCCGTCGCCGTCACGGTACGGCCTGCCGGGGCGGGCGCGGAGAAGCGGGCGTCCACCACCCACACCCGGTCCTTGGGCCGGTAGACGCGCAGGTCCGACAGGGAGCGCCAGCGGTGCGCGGGCGTCGGCGTCGGCACCGGCGCGGGGTGGGCGGCCGGGGTGTCGAGCACGGCCACGACCACCCGGCGGGCCTCCGGCAGCAGTTTGTGCAGCGTCGCGGCGCGCCGCAGGTCGGCCGGGGTGCGGGCGATCACCAGCACCTCCGCCGCCTGCTCGGCGTCGCCGCCCGGCTCCAGCAGGTCGCGGTCCAGGTCGACGCCCGGCACGGCCGCGTCGTCGATGCCCGCGAGGAACACCCTGGCCTTGGGCAGCTCGGCCAGCAACCGGTCGATCATCCGGCGCTCCGCAGGTGTCTCATCAGGGACGACAGCGGCCCCTTGGTCCCGTCGCCGTCGGCGGCGGGCGCTGACAGGCGTTCGACCTCGGCGGTCAGCCGGTCGATCTCGGCCTTGGCCGCCTTCAGCTCAGCGGCCCGTTCGGCGGCGACGGCCCGCCACCTGGCCGCGTCGCCGCCCGGCGGCTCGGCCTCGTCGGCGGGGACGAACCCGTGCTCGTCCCCGCCCACCCACAGCGAGCCGAACAGCTCGTCCACCAGGTCGTCCGCCACCCCGGGGAAGCGCGCCGCGCGCGCGAACGCCGCCGTGCGCTCCAGCCTGGCGGCCACGACCCCGGTCGCGGTCTCCGCCAGCACGGCGCTGACCAGGCCGAGCGTGTCCTGTTCGGCGAGGCGTACGAGGGAGGACAGGGTGCCGGCGCCGAGCGCCCAGCCGGCGGGGACGCGCAGCGAGAAGGGCGCGGGCGCGGCGGACGCGGGCGCGCTCTCGGCGAACGCCACGCGCGGCTCGTGCGCGTACAGGTTGCCCAGCAGGCGCAGGTCCAGCAGCGGCTCGTCGAGGCTGGCGCGGCGCCCGCCGGTCAGCTCGCCCCACGGGCCGACGATGGTGACCGCCGCGTCCACGAGAGTCCCGGCCAGCGCGGAGTCGACGGTGGCGCGCGTCTCCTCGTACGTGGTGGCCGTCACGACCACGCGCACGTACGGGACCAGCCAGGTACGGCGCGGATGGCGGCGCAGCCAGCGCAGGTCGGGAATGTAGTCGCCCAGGTAGGACCAGTTGTGCCGGTGCACCTCCTTCTCCCGCAGCATGACCGTGGACGGCCCGACGTGCTTGCCGACGGCCTCCGGGTCGGGGATGAACACCGCGCCCGCCTGCGCCAGCCGGTAGCCGAGCTCGGTGTCCTCCGCCATGTTCAGACCGGGGTCGACGCCGCCCGCCGCGCGCAGCAGCTCTCTGCGGACCGAGCTGGACGCGCCGGTGTGCAGCAGGTACGCGCTCGCGCCGGCGTCACGCAGCCACCTGGTGGACGCCAGGGTCTTGAGCGTGTACGGGGTCGGCGCGCCCTCGTCGCCCGGCGTGTCCACGAACCTCGTCTCGCCGATCACCACGGCGTGGTCGATGAGGTGGTGCCAGCGCAGGTGCGCCTCCAGGTGGCCCGGGTTCAGCACCATGTCGGAGTCGAGCCAGTGGACGACGTCGCCGGTGGCCGCGAGCTGCCCGGCCTGGCGGGCGGCGCCCCGGCCCCAGCCCTGCTCCACCCGCACGACGCGGGCGCCCGGCAGGTGGACGGGCGGGTCGCTGCCGTCGTCGGCGACGACCACCTCGACCAGGTGCGCGGGGTAGGTCTGGGCGGCCAGCGAGGCCACCGTGCGCTCCAGCGCCTCCTGGCAGTCGTAGGCCGGGATGACCACGGACACGCTGAGCTCGGGCCGCCACGAGCCGAGCGCGGGCGGGCTCAGCACCCCGTAGTCGTTGTGCCGGACGCGGGTCATACCCGGTCCTTGGAGAGCGCGCGGACCTCCTCGCGCAGCTCCTCCACCTCTCGGGCTCTGGCCATGGCGTTGACGCGGTCCTCGCCGAGCGAGGCCAGGATGGCGCCGATGTCGTCGCCGCGCCGGGCGCCCGACTCCTCGACGGCGCGGGTGAGCTTGTCCAGGCGCGCGTCGATCTGCCGCAGCGCGGTGGTGGTCCTGGCCAGCTCGGCCTCGTACTTCTTGACGCGCAGGTCGATGCGGTGCGCCTTGCCGTCGATGCGGCGCACGGCGAGGACCAGGAAGGCGAGCGCGGCGAGCGAGATCACGAATCCACCGGCCGTAGCGGCCTCCGCGAGGGAGAACAGGCCGGCGAGCACCAGCAGCACGAGCACGGCCAGGGCCAGTGCTCCCAGAGCGGCGGCGGTGGCTGCCGGCCGGCGTGGCGCAAGCATCCGCTCAAACCTTTCGTTATGACTTATCCGGGCGTTAGGGCATTAATGACACCTTATTCAACAACAGTCACCACCGTGCCAGAGTTTCCTGTGTACACACTGTGAATCTGCCGTGACCGCCCATACCGGATGGGAACCCTGCGGGTACGTGTCAGTAAAAAGCGGCGTAAGGTAGGCGCCGATCAAGTCCGACCCGCTAGGAGCAGCAGCGCATGTCCCTCACCCCGGCCGGCTTCGCCCGCACGGCTGACCAGGGGCTCGCGCGCCTCCACTGGCACGACGGCGGCTGGGTGCGGCCCCCCGCCGCGGAGCTGCGCCGCCTGCGCGGCCTGGAGATCGACTGGCCCGCCGGCGAGGTGCCGCTCGACGACGTCATGGAGCTCGCCGCCGCCGGGGTGCCGCTGACCGCCGCCCACGCGCCCGCCTGGGTCCCCGCCGGCCTGGCCGCGCTGCTCACCGACCGCGACTGGCTCGCCCACGAGCCCGGCGGCGGCCTGCGCTGCCTGGCCGACCTGCGGCGCGAGGAGCACAGCGTACGCCTGCGCCGCCTGGCCGGGCCCACCGCGACGCCCAAGGTCAGCATCGTCATGGCGACGATGCGGCCGGGCCTGGTGGGCGAGGCCCTGGCGCAGATGGCACGCCAGCGCGGCGTCGAGGCCGAGGTCATGCTCGGGCTGCACGGGTTCACGTACGACGAGGTGCGCCCGGCGGTCGAGTCCTGCCCGCTGCCGGTGTCCTGGGTGGAGGCCGAGCGCGCGGTGCCGTTCGGCGAGGTGCTCAACCGGGCGGCGGCGCAGGCCACCGGCGACCACCTGGCCAAGTGGGACGACGACGACTGGTACGGCCCCGACCATCTGGCCGACCTCGTCATGGCGGCCGCCTACTCCGGCGCCGACGTCGTGGGCACCACCGGCGAGTTCTTCTATCTGGAGCCGCTCCACGTCACGGTCAGGCGCGTCACGTTCGCCAGCGGGGCCTCGTACCCGAGCGAGGTGTGGTCCGACCACGTGGCGGGCGGCACGATCACCGTCTCCCGGGCGACATTTCGTGACCTGGGAGGCTTTCCGGCGCTGCCCCGGTCCGTCGACCGCGAGTTCCTGAAGGCCGCCCACGAGTCCGGCGCCCGCATCTACCGCACCCACGGCCTCGGCTACATGCTGCGGCGCGGCCTCGGCGGCGGGCACACCTGGCAGCTTCCCCTCGGCCACTTCCTCAAGGTCGCCGCCAACCAGTGGCACGGCTTCCGCCCCAGCCTGCTCATGGAAGCCGCATGAGGCTGCGCGGCAACGACTACCGCCCGCTGCGCCCGCCCGCCGGCTACACCCCGGAGCTGCGCGTCAGCGTGATCGTGCCCGCCTACGGCGGCCAGGACAAGCTCGACCTCGCGCTCGCCGGGCTCGCCAGGCAGACCTACCCGGCCGGGCTGACCGAGGTCGTCGTCGTCGACAACGGCACCACGCCGCCGCTGCGCCTGCCCGCCGAACGCCCCGCCGGCACCCGCCTGATCCGCTGCGAGAGGCCCGGCCGCGCCAGCGCCCGCAACGCCGGCCTCGCCGAGGCCACCGGCGACGTCATCCACTGGCTCGACTCCGACGTGGTGCTCACCCCCGGCGCGCTCACCGCCCACATGCGCTGGCACCACGCCGCCCCCTACCTCGTCGTCTACGGCCACCTGCGCTTCAGCGAGGCCGAGCTGCCCGCAGAGCTGCCCGCCGACCTCGAGGCGTACTTCGAGCCCGCCGAACCCCACGCCTGGATCGTCGACCTGGTCGAACGCACCGACGGGCTCACCGCCAACTCGCCGCGCCCCTTCAGCGTGCACGTCGGCGGCAACACCTCCGTCAACGCCCGGCTCGTCGAGGCCGCCGGGCCGATGGACGACGAGCTGATCCTCGGCCAGGACACCGAGATGGGCTACCGCCTCGCGCAGGCCGGCGCCGTGTTCGTGCCGGAGCCCGACGCCCGCGCCTACCACCTCGGCCCCACCATGCGGATGCGCGACAAGCCGCGCATCGACCGCGTCAGCCACGCCTTCGTGGCCGACCGCATCCCCGCTTACCGCTGGCTGCGCTCCCACCCGGCCCGCCAGTGGCTCGTCCCGAGCGTCGTCGCCCTGGTCGACGGCACCGCACCGTACGAGGACGTGCGCGCCACCGTCGACGCGCTGCTCGCCGGCACCGTCAACGACGTGCGCGTGCACCTCGTCGGCCCCTGGGACGAGCTCGACCGCGACCGCCGCGCCCCGCTGAAGGACCCGCGCCTCGACCAGGTGCTCGTGCACGGCCACTACCAGCACGAGGGCCGGGTCGGCCTGGTCACCACCGACGAGGTCGACCCGCGCGTGCCGTTCCTGCTGCGCCTGCCGCCCGGCTGGGCGCCCGGCGAGGACTCCCTGGCCCGGCTCCTGGACCTGGCGCGTGGCGAGGTGTTCGGGCTGGTCAACGTGCTGCTCGCCGAATCGGCCACGGGCATCGAGACCGCCCGGCTGGAGCGCGTCGCCTACTTCTCCCGGGCCCGCCTGCTCGCCCGGCCCGGCGAACGGCTCGACGACGTCGTGGACGAGGTGTCGGGCGTCGCCTGGGTCGAGGGCGAGGCGTACGGCTTCACCAGAGAGCCGCGCAAGCCCACCGGGCGGCGCGCCGCCTACAACGCGCGGCTGGCCGCCGAGGCCGAGAACGCCCGGCTGGCCGCCGAGACCGAACGCCTGCGCGCCCAGGTCACCCGGTGGCGCGAGGAGGCGGGCCGCTGGCGCAAGAGCGCCGTCGAGCTGCGCCGCGAGGTCGGCACGCTCCGCCGCGAGAGCGCCGACCTGCGCCGCAGGCTCGCCGCCGCCACCCGCGCCCAGGAGAGCCTGCGCGCCCTGGTGGCGACCACGCTCAAACGCGCCCTCGGCAAAACCCAACGCCCCTAGCCGGCCCCCTTGGGACCGGGCGCGGCCGTACGTGGGCCCTCAGTTGGGGCGGAGGGCAGCTTTCAGGCGGCCGAACAGCGAGGACTGCTCGGCCTCGGCGTCGGCGGTGACGCCGGGCGCCGCGGGGATCGTCACCGGCGCGGGCTGCCGCTCCGACGGCTGCGGCCAGTAACGCTCCGGCGACACATGCCGCACCCCGTGGGTCTCACGGACGACCTCGTCCAGGTCGTCACCGGGCCCGGTGAGCAGCAACGCCCGGGCCAGCGCCGACGTGCGCTCCAGGCGGGCGGCGCGGCCGTCGGGCAGGTCCACGACCAGCACGCCCGTCAGGTCCTTCTGCACCGTCTCGATCATGCGGTCCAGCGTCACCCGGTGCAGCGGCACGTCCACCGGCCCCCGGTAGCGGAACGGCGCGGGCGCGGGCGTCGGCGCCGCCTCGTCGATGAGCCTGACCCGCTCGTCGTGCGCGAACAGGTCACGCATCAGCCGCAGCTCGAAGCACGGGTCGCCGAGCACCGAACGCCGCCCGTCGTGCAGCCGCGACCACGGCCCGACCAGCGTGACGGCCACGTCCTGCAGCTTGCCGTCCAGCGCCGCCGACACCGCCTGCCGCACCACCGACTCGGAGGTGTCCGTCACGTCAAGGACGACCTCCACGTACGGGACCAGCCACCGGCGGCCCCGGTCCTTGCGCAGGTCGCGCCGGAGCGGGATGCGGTGCGCCAGGTAGGGCTCGACGGCCCGCACGGCGCGCTCGCGGTCGCGGTGCTGGGCGGGCAGCCCCAGGTGGACCGCCCGCGCCTCCGGGTCCGGCACGAACACCACGCCCTGCATGGCCAGCCGGTAGGCGAACTCGGTGTCCTCGCCGCGCAGCACGTTCGGGTCGAGGCCGCCGGTCGCGTGGAAGACGTCCCTGGGCAGCGCGAACGTCGGGCCGGTGCAGACGTGGTACGGGTTGCGGCTCTTGCGCAGGCCGTCGGTCTTGGCGATCGTCGCCTCGGTCGAGCTGGGCACCGCCGCGTCCAGGTCGAACAGCTCGCCCAGATGCGCGGCCCCGGCCACCTGGCGGGCGGTCAGCGGCGGCGCCTCCACGAACTGCTTCATGCCGATCGTGACCAGGTAGTCCGTCACGTGGTGCCAGCGGGCCAGCGCCTCGATGTGCTCGCGGCAGGTCACCATGTCGGCGTCGAGCCGCTGGATGATCTCGCCGTCGGCGGCGTTGGCGCCCGCGTTGACGGCGTTGGAGATGCCCCAGCCCGTGCTCGGGCGGACGATCCGCGTGTTGTCCGGGCGGATCTCCGGCAGGCGGATCGGCGGCTCGCTGCCGTCGTCCACGACCAGGACCTCCATGAGGTGGCCGGGATACGTCTGCGCCGCCAGCGCCGCCAGCGTCAGATCCAGATGCGGCCCGCCGTGCGCGGGGATCACCACGCTCACGGACAGGGCAGGCGACCAGGAGCCGAGCTCCGGTGGCGTCAAGGCTGAATAGTCGTTCTGCGGCAAAGCAGGACGCGCGTTCATGGTTGTGAACCCCCTGCTCCGACCCTAGCGGGGGATGCTGAGAATTTCCTGAATAATGGGGATGTCAGGGCCCGTGTCCACACGCTGGACGCCCATCCGCCTCCCCCCTGCGGACCCCGTACACTCGGTGCCCAACAGCGCAGGTAGGGAGAGACCAATGAGCAGGTCGTGGCGTGGCCTCATCGAGGAGTACCGAGAGCGGCTCCCGGTCACCACGAAGACGCCCGTCATCACGCTCCTCGAAGGCGGGACGCCGCTGGTGCCCGCGCACCGCGTCTCCGCCCTCACCGGTTGCGACGTCTACCTCAAGGTCGAAGGCGCCAACCCGACGGGCAGCTTCAAGGACCGTGGCATGACCATGGCCATCAGCAAGGCCGTGGAGGAAGGGGCCAAGGCGGTCATCTGCGCCTCCACCGGCAACACCTCCGCCTCGGCCGCCGCCTACGCGGTCCGCGCCGGCCTCACCTGCGCCGTCCTGGTGCCCCGAGGCAAGATCGCGATGGGCAAGCTCGCCCAGGCGCTCGTCCACGGCGCCACGCTGCTCCAGGTCGAGGGCTCGTTCGACGACTGCCTGGAGATGACGCGCAAGCTGTCGTCCAACTACCCGATCGCCCTGGTCAACTCCGTCAACCCGTTCCGACTCCAGGGGCAGAAGACCGCGGCGTTCGAGATCGTCGACACGCTCGGCGACGCCCCCGACATCCACTGCATCCCCGTCGGCAACGCCGGCAACATCTCCGCCTACTGGATGGGCTACCAGGAATACGCCGACGACGGCATCGCCACCAAGCGGCCGCGCATGTTCGGCTTCCAGGCCAGCGGCGCGGCGCCCATCGTCGACGGCGCCCCCGTCACCCACCCCCACACCATCGCCACGGCCATCCGCATCGGCAACCCCGCCTCCTGGCAGCTCGCCACCGCGGCCCGCGACGAGTCCGGCGGCGCCATCCAGTCGGTCACCGACCGGCAGATCGCCGCCGCCTACAAGCTCCTCGCCCAGGAAGAGGGCGTCTTCGTCGAGCTCGCCTCGGCGGCCAGCGTCGCCGGCCTCCTCCAGGCCCACGCCCAGGGCCTCGTCGAGCCGGGGCAGCGGATCGTCTGCACGGTCACCGGCAACGGCCTCAAGGACCCCGACTGGGCCATCTCCGGCGCCCCCTCGCCGGTCACCATCCCCATCGACGTCCACGCGGCCGCCGCCGCCCTCGGCCTCGCCTGACCATGCCCGCCCCAGGGCGGCACCCCCTCCCCACCGCACTGAGGGCTGGGGCGGGGAGACGCGAACCCACCCGAGAACCCACCCGCCGTCCCCCCTCTCAGCGCCGGTACGGCGAGTCGGGGTACGCCGGAGCCCGGCGCCCCGGTACGGCGCTCAGGGTGGAGGCGAGGGCCTCACGAACGAACGGCACGGCCTCACGGCGTACGTCCCGGGCTCGGGGTGTGCGCCGAGGGCAGGTGTGTGCGGAGGGGGCGTGCGAGAACCGGCACGCCCCACGAAGAAAGGGCCGATGAATGACCACCGTTGACATCCGCGTGCCGGCCACGTCGGCCAACCTGGGCCCCGGGTTCGACTCCCTGGGCCTGGCGCTGAGCCTGTACGACCACGTACGGGTGACGCTCGACGGCGACGGGGCGCGGGTGACCGTCGAGGGCGAGGGCGCCGGTGAGGTGGACACCGGCGAGGGCCATCTCGTCGTGAGGGCGATGCGGAAGACGTACGACCGGATGGGTCTGCCCCAGCCCGCCGGGATCCGCATGCACTGCCGTAACAGCATCCCGCACGCGCGCGGCCTGGGCAGCTCGTCGGCGGCCGTCTGCGCGGGCATCCTCGCGGCCCGGAGCCTGGCCGGCGCCACGCACGGCGCCGCGACGCACGGCGACGTGACACGCGGTGACCCGCCGCACGGCGACGCGGTGCTGAGCGACGACGACGTGCTGGCGCTGGCGACCGAGATGGAAGGGCACCCCGACAACGTCGCCCCGTGCCTGGCCGGGGGCCTGACGATCGCCTGGACCGAGCATGACGGCGCACCGCGTAGGGTGAAGCTGGTTCCCGACGCGGGCGTCCGTCCTGTCGTGCTCGTTCCGGCGACGCGGCTGTCGACGGAGACCGCCCGGGGGCTGCTGCCGAAGGACGTGCCCCACAAGGACGCCTCCTTCAACGCCGGCCGGGCCGCGTTGCTGATCGCGGCGCTGACCCGGAGCCCGGATCGGGCGCTGCTGCTCGCCGCCACCGAAGACAGGCTCCACCAGCACTACCGCGCGCCTGCGATGCCTGAGAGCGTGGATCTGGTAGAACGTCTGCGTGCAGTGGGCGTGCCCGCGGTCGTTTCGGGAGCGGGTCCCACGGTCCTTGCGTTTTCGACCTCGGATTCGCAGGATTTGATCGCGCCAGAAGTGGGTAATGACTGGCACATCCAGCTAATGGACGTCGACCCTGGTGGTGCGACCGTTCAGTTCCCCGAGACACGCTGATGCCTCTTTAGACCTTCAGGGAATAGCCGTGTGCGCTGGTGATGTTAGGCTGATAGCCGCACCAGATGCCCCCTTGTTGGGTGCGTGCTTGTCAGCCGTACATCGCTGCATCATGCTTCACGTCGCGAGGCGTGAGCAGCGCGGCTGTCTCCCCGGAATCCGTTGCCTCCGGTTGGCCCACACCCGGTTGGCCCGACGTGAGGTGGCGACGACGGGGAGCTGCGCGTTCGAATCACCTCGACATCTGGCTGGCGGCAGCAATCTCGGGGGTGTCAGCCAAGCGTCACGGCTCTGTGACTGCGCGGAAGAACCCCTGGCCAAGAGTCGCGACCGTCCCCAGCGGCGGCCGAAGATCGCAAAGTGCACCCCGACCCGGTCTGTCCCGCCGGATCGCAAGCACCTCCGGGACGCCCGGCTGAACGAAACCGGCGCCCGACCCCTGGGAAGGACCTTTTAGTTGAGCGACACCACCGAACTCCTCTCCGACGCACCAGGCACATCTGCGGCGTCCGGCGACACCCCCACCCGCGCCGCGGCCAAGCCTCGTGCGCGTCGCTCCGGCACCGGCCTGTCCGCCAAGGTGCTGCCCGAGCTGCAGAAGATGGCCGCCGAACTGGGCATCAGCGGGACCGGGCGCATGCGGAAGAGCCAGCTCATCGCGGCCATCCAGGAGAAGCAGGGTGGCACGGGAGACGGCGCCCCCGCTGCGGCGGCCGAGGCGCCTGCCGCGGTCGACGCGGCCCCGGCCGCCGAGCGGCCCACCAGGACGCGCCGGGAACGTTCCCGTGTGAAGACCGCTGACGAACCCGCGGTGCAGGCCCCCGAGCCGGTGGCCGCGGCCCCGGTCGCCGAGCCCGTGGCGGCTCCGGCCGAGTCGGTCGTCGAGCAGCCCGTACAGCCCGTGCAGCCTGCGGAGGCGCCGCAGGGCGACTCGCGTGGCGAGCGCGGCGAGAGCCGTCGTGAGCGCCGCAGCCGCGGCGAGCGCCGTGACCGCGGTGACCGCTCCGGCAACGACCGCGGCGAGGGCGGCCGCGATGCCGCCCGCGACATCCGCGACAGCCGTGACGGCGCCCGCGACAGCCGCGACGGCGGTCGTGACGGTCGTGACGGTCGCGATGGCCGTGACGGCCGTGACGGTCGCGCCGACCAGCGGACCGCCGACTCCGGCAGCCGTGGCGACCAGCGTGACCAGCGCGGCGACCAGCGCGGCGACCAGCGTGGCGGCGACGACGACGAGCGCGGCGGCCGTGGCCGGCGCGGCCGGTTCAGGGAGCGCAACCGCGGCCGTGGCCGTGACCGCTTCGACAGCAGCGAGCCCGTGATCGGCGACGACGACGTCCTCATCCCGATCGCCGGCATCCTCGACATCCTCGACAACTACGCGTTCGTCAGGACGAGCGGCTACCTGCCGGGCAGCAACGACGTGTACGTCTCGCTGGCCCAGATCCGCCGCAACGGCCTGCGCAAGGGCGACGTCATCACCGGCGCCGTCCGCCAGCCGCGCGAGGGCGAGCGCCGCGAGAAGTTCAACGCCCTGGTCCGCCTCGACACCGTCAACGGCATGGACCCGGAGCAGGCCCGCAACCGGCCCGACTTCAACAAGCTCACGCCTCTCTACCCGCAGGAGCGCCTGCGCCTGGAGACCGAGCACAACATCCTGACCACGCGGATCATCGACCTCGTGTCGCCGATCGGCAAGGGCCAGCGCGGTCTCATCGTCTCGCCGCCCAAGGCCGGCAAGACGATGGTGCTGCAGTCGATCGCCAACGCGATCACCCGCAACAACCCCGAGTGCCACCTGATGGTCGTGCTCGTGGACGAGCGGCCCGAAGAGGTCACCGACATGCAGCGGTCGGTCAAGGGCGAGGTCATCCACTCGACCTTCGACCGTCCGGCCGAGGACCACACCACGGTCGCCGAGCTCGCCATCGAGCGCGCCAAGCGCCTGGTGGAGCTGGGCCACGACGTGGTCGTCCTGCTCGACTCGATCACCCGGCTCGGCCGCGCCTACAACCTGGCGGCCCCGGCGTCCGGGCGCATCCTGTCGGGTGGTGTCGACTCCACGGCCCTCTACCCGCCCAAGCGCTTCTTCGGCGCCGCCCGCAACATCGAGAACGGCGGCTCGCTGACGATCCTCGCCACGGCCCTGGTCGAGACCGGGTCCAAGATGGACGAGGTCATCTTCGAGGAGTTCAAGGGCACCGGCAACATGGAGCTCAAGCTCAACCGCTCCCTGGCCGACAAGCGCATCTTCCCCGCGGTGGACGTCGACGCGTCCGGCACCCGTAAGGAAGAGATCCTCATGGCCAAGGAAGAGCTCCAGATCGTCTGGAAGCTGCGCCGGGTGCTGCACGCGCTCGACATGCAGCAGGCGCTGGAGCTGCTCCTGGAGAAGATGAAGGAGACCAAGTCCAACGCGGAGTTCCTGCTCCAGGTCCAGAAGACCACGGTGAGCAACGACCGCGACTAGCGTGTACGAAACGGAAGCGGCGGGAGGATCCCCTCCCGCCGCTTCCGCGTGTGTCAGGGCTGCGTTCTAGCGGACGTCCACGAGCCGCTGCGGCGACAGCGCGCCGCGCGTCTTGCTCGTGGCGAGCGACCTGACGCGGTAGTAGCCGTCCTTCACGGCCTTGAACGTGCGGGTGTACCTGCCGGAGGCGTTCGTCTTCGCGTACGCGACGAGCTTGTACGTCTTGGTGCCCTTGGCCTTGAAGTAGATGCGCAGCTTCGTGCCCTTGTACGGCTTGGCCCCCCGGTACGCCTTGCCGTACACCTTGAAGCTCCTGCCCTGCTTGACCTTCTTGGCGGCGCTGATGGTGACCCTGGCGGTGGCCTTGCGGCTGACGCCGGCGGCCGGGGCCTCGACGGTGAACGGGACGACGCCCTTGAGCGCCTCGCCGCCGCGGGTCGCGTACACCTCCAGCGTCCACGCGCCGGGCGCGGTGTCGTCGCTGAAGTACGTGGAGCCGCGGTGGTGGCCGTCGGGCTCCAGCGCCATGACGCCGAGGTCGTAGAACTTCCTCGTCGTGTCGCTGCGCAGCTTGGCCGTCACCGTCCGGGCGCCCTTGACCGCGGCCTCGACCTTGACCTCCACGTCCTTGCCCTTGACGAGCCTGACGGGGTCGGGGGTGACGGAGGCGTCGGTGATGCTCTGCTTGCCGGCGACCTTGACGCTGAAGGTGTTGTCACGCGGGGCGTCGCGCGTGACGGTGACGGTGAGCTTCCAGTCGCCGGGCGGGTCGTTCGCGCCGATGGCCCAGCGGCCGGTCACCACGGCCTCGCCGGGCTTCACGTCGAACGTGACGGGCCGTTCGGCCTTGCCCGGGGCTTCGATGGCGCCCTTCACGCCCTTGACCGTCTCCGGGTCCCTGAGCTTCAGCGTGGCCGTCGCTCCCGTCTCCCCCTGGAGCGGGACGTACGCGCCGGACCAGCCGGCACTGGTGAAGTCCGGCTGCTTGGCCTCCTGGGCGGCTGCGGCAGGACCCCCGAACAGAACAGCGACCCCCGTGGCGGCCGCTATGAGCGACCGCACCGTTCTTCTCATCCGATGAGTGACCCTTCGGTGGTGAAAGTGATGGTATGTGCGGGGGAGCCTAGCGTGACGCCGCCGTGAAGACCGGGGGAAGATCGGGGAATGGCCGGTGGCCCGGGCTGGTTGAACCATCTGGCACACTGGTAGCCGACCGCTTGCTGCGGTACCGGTTCCCGCCATGAGCTCAGAGGCGACCCGGCGACCGCACCCCGAAAGGAAAACCATGAAGCCCGACATCCACCCCGACTACCACGTGACCCAGGTCACCTGCACCTGCGGCAACACGTTCACCACCCGCAGCACCGCCAAGAACGGCGTCATCCACGCCGACGTGTGCTCCGCCTGCCACCCGTTCTACACGGGCAAGCAGAAGATCCTCGACACCGGCGGCCGGGTGGCGCGCTTCGAGAAGCGCTTCGGCAAGAAGGCCTCGGGCAAGTAGCTTCAGCGACGCCGGCTCCGACGCACCCGCGTGCGCCGGGCCGGCGTTTCTTGGTGCACGGCCCGCCCACCCGCACGACGAAGGACCCACGGTGAACCTCGACGAGTTGCTCAAGGAGTATTCCGAGCTGGAGATGCAGCTCGCCGACCCCGCCGTGCACGCCGACCAGGGCAGGGCCCGCACGCTCGGCAAGCGTTACGCGCAGCTCACCCCGATCGTCGGCACCTACCGCGAGCTGGAGACGGCCCGCGAGGACCTGACGGCCGCCAAGGAGCTGGCCCGCGAGGACGAGGCGTTCGCCGAAGAGGCCGCCGAGATCGAGACGCGCATCCCCCAGCTGGAGGAACGGCTCAAACACCTGCTCATCCCGCGTGATCCCAACGATGACAAGGACATCATCATGGAGATCAAGGCGGGCGAGGGCGGTGAGGAGTCCGCGCTGTTCGCCGGCGACCTGCTGCGCATGTACCTGCGCTACGCCGAGCGCATCGGCTGGAAGACCGAGATCATCGACAGCCAGCCGTCCGACCTCGGCGGCTACAAGGACGTCACGGTCGCGATCAAGGCCAAGGGCGACGACGGCGTGTGGTCCAGGCTCAAGTACGAGGGCGGCGTGCACCGCGTGCAGCGGGTGCCCGTCACCGAGTCGCAGGGCCGCATCCACACCAGCGCCGCCGGCGTGCTGGTCTACCCGGAGGCCGAGGACGTCGAGGTCCAGGTCGACCCCAACGACCTGCGCATCGACGTCTACCGCTCCAGCGGCCCCGGCGGCCAGAGCGTCAACACCACCGACTCCGCCGTGCGCATCACCCACCTGCCCACCGGCGTCGTCGTCTCCTGCCAGAACGAGAAGAGTCAGCTGCAGAACAAGGAGTCGGCGATGCGCATCCTGCGCGCCCGGCTGCTGGCCATCGCCCAGGAGGAGGCCGACGCCGCCGCGCAGGCCGAACGCAAGTCGCAGGTGCGCACCGTCGACCGCTCCGAGCGCGTCCGCACCTACAACTTCCCGGAAAACCGCATCTCCGACCACCGCGTCGGCTTCAAGGCGTATAACCTCGACCAGGTTCTCGACGGCGAGCTGAACGCCGTCACCCAGGCCCTCATCGACGCCGAAATGGCGGAGAAGCTCGCACAACACTCATGACATTCCTGCTGGACGAGATCGCCCTCGCCACCGCGCGGCTGGCAGAGGCGGGTGTGCCGTCCCCGCGCACCGACGCCGAGGAGATCGCGGCGTTCGTCCACGGCGTGCGCCGGAGCGAGCTGCACACCGTCAAGGACGCCGACTTCGACGCGCTGTTCTGGGAGGGCGTCGCCCGGCGTGAAGCCCGCGAGCCACTCCAGCACATCACCGGCCACGCCTACTTCCGCTACCTGGAGCTCGACGTCGGCCCCGGCGTGTTCGTGCCACGGCCCGAGACCGAGGTCATGGCCGGATGGGCCATCGAGACGCTGCGCGCCATGGACGTCACCGCGCCGCTCGTCGTCGACCTCGGCACCGGCTCCGGCGCGATCGCGCTGTCCATCGCCCAGGAAGTGGCCCTGGCCGAGGTGCACGCCGTCGAGGTCGACCCCCGGGCCTACAGCTGGGCCAAGCGCAACATCACCGAGCACGGTCAGGGCCGCACCCACCTGCACCCCGACGACCTCGCCGAAGCGCTGCCCGAGCTCAACGGCAAGGTCGACCTGGTCATCTCCAACCCGCCCTACATCCCGCCCGGCGCGATCCCGCGCGACCCCGAGGTGCGCGACTACGACCCGGCGCGCGCCCTCTACGGCACCGGCGACGACGGCCTCGGCGAGGTCCGGGCCGTCGAGCGCACCGCCCGGCGGCTGCTGCGCCCCGGCGGCTGGGTCGCCGTCGAGCACGCCGACGAGCAGGGCCGGTCGGTCTACCTCACCTTCCCCGAGGACAACGGCTGGCGCGACGTACGGCTGCGCCAGGACCTCACCCGCAGGGACCGCTTCGTCACCGCCCGACTCGGCCAGGACTAGGATGCACGCCGTGGGAAGACGCTTTGACTGCACCGACGCCGACCAGCGGGCCGAGGGCCTGCGCGAGGCGACCACCGCCGTCGGCCGGGGCGAGCTCGTGGTGCTGCCGACCGACACGGTCTACGGCATCGGCTGCGACGCCTTCACGGCCGCGGCCGTCGCCTTGCTGCTCGAGGCCAAGGGCCGTGGCCGCGACATGCCGCCGCCCGTCCTCGTCGGCACCGTACGCGCCGCCAACGCCCTCGTCGAAGACCTCGGCCCCTACGGCCAGGACCTCATCGACGCGTTCTGGCCCGGGCCGCTGACCCTTGTCTGCAAGGCCAACCGCGCCCTGTCGTGGGACCTCGGCGACACCAAGGGCACCGTGGCCGTGCGCATGCCGCTCCACCCCGTCGCGCTCGACCTGCTCAAGGAGACCGGCCCGATGGCCGTCTCCTCCGCCAACCGCTCCGGCGCCCCGGCCGCCGTCACGGCCGCCGAGGCCGAGGAGCAGCTCGGCGAGTCCGTCTCGGTCTACCTCGACGGCGGCAGGACCAGCGACAACACGCCCTCGACCATCCTCGACCTCACCACCGCCGTGCCCCGCCTGCTGCGCCGCGGCAGCATCCCCGTCGAGAAGCTGCGGGGCATCATCGGGTACGTCGCCACCGAGGACTGAGATATACCGTCTGGCTATCCCGGCTGCGCCGGGCGGTGCCACGTGCCTACGGTTGAGCCCGGAGCTGCGACGTCCGGGAGTGACCCATGGGCAAGTTCGACGGCATGGATCCCAAGCTGGTCCGTGAGCTGCTGGCCGAGACGGAGCGGGCCACGGCCGAGCTGCGCCGCGTCGAGGCCCGGGTCACGCAGATCATGTCCACCGCCGGGCTCTCGACCCAGACCACCCACCGCCCGGTCCAGATCGCGGACGCCGCCGACCGCATGGTCAAGGACATCAAGGCCCGGCTCGCGGTGCTGGAGAAGCGGGCCGACCCGCCCAAGCCCTCCCTGCCCGCCACGGACGACACCCCCACGGCCAAGCCGGACCCGAAGCCGGACCCCAAACCGGACGCGAACGGCAAGCCGGACGGAAAGCCGGAGGGCGAGACCAAGCCCGAAGGCAAGCCCGAAGCGGACACCAAGCCCGACCCCAAGCCGGACGGAAAGCCGGACGCCAAACCGGAGGGCAAGCCCGAAGCGGGCGACAAGCCGGACGCGGGCGACAAGCCGGACGCCAAGCCCGACGGGAAGCCCGAGGCGGACGCCAAGCCCGAAGGCAAGCCGGACAAACCGGATGCGGACACCAAGCCGGACGGCAAGCCCGAGGCGGACACCAAGCCGGACGGAAAGCCTGAGGCAGACGCCAAGCCTGACGGCAAGCCCGACGCCGACGGAAAGCCTGAGGCGAAGGACGAGCCGAAGGACGAGGACCGGGGCAGCAGGCGAGACCACGGCGCCGAGCCGGACCGCAGCGGCGAACAGGACCAGGACTGCAACCGCGACCAGGACATAACCGACACCCCAGGCAAGGACCACCCCGACGACCCCGACCCCAGCAGGCCGCAGGTCGTCGAGGTCGACGGCACCAAGGTGCTCCAGATCCCCCTGGACCCGCCCACGGCCAGAGAGCTCGAAGGCATCCTCGACAACCTCGACCGCGCCCAGCCCGCCGACATGCCGACGACGCCCGACGACTCCACCGCCACCCAGCCCCCGGCCACCACGGACGACTGCGACAAACAGCCCGGCAACGGCCGGCCCGACGACGCGCCCGTACGCGACGCCGCCCAGAACGGCGCCCAGAACGGTGCGCAGAACGGCACCCCTGAGGCGCCACGTAACGACGGGCAAGGCTTCGTCGTACCACCGACCCCGCCACCGGACACAGCCACCGGAGGCGCCGGATCCACCGCCCAGAGCGTCGCAGGCACGGGTGCGGGTGGCGACGGCGCCAACGTGATCTCGATCGGAGGCCGCCCTCTCGACCCCGAAGCCCTCGGCACGGTGACGGAGAACGCCCGCGAGTACCAGCCCCACCCCCTGCCCGCCGCGGAGGGCGGCTACGGCGGCCCACCAGCCCAGGGAGGCGCCGCCCCCTTGGGCACGGCGGGCGTCCCGGATAGCGCCGTAGGAGGCGCACCTGGGGGCGTCTCAGGCGGAGCCACAGGCGCGTACGGCGGCCTGGGCGACGGCGTGCACGGCGGAGCGGCAGGCGGCGCCCAAGGCGGCGTCACGGGCGGCATAGCGGGCGGTGCCCAAGGCGGCGTCACGGGCGGCGAAGCGGGCAGCGCAGTGGGCGGATACGGCGGCCCTGAAGCGCAGGGCGGGACCAGCACACCGCCGGCAGTCGACGGCGCACCCGACACCCCCGTCGACGGCGGCCGGAACGGCACGCAGGACGCCGCCGACCCCCGCCAACCCGACAGTGCACAAGCCCCCCGGGACTGCCCGGAACCCTCCCAACCCGCCCCCGACCGAGACCGTCAACCCGACGCCCCCATCGACCAGAAGCCACAGCCCGGCGGCTCCACGGGCCAGGACCAACAGCCCGGCGGCTCCACCGGCCAGGATCAACAGCCCGCTGGCTCCACAAGCCAAGACCGACAGCCCGGCGGCTCCTCCGGCCAGGACCAGCAACCCCGTAACCCGTACCCCGGTGGCTCCGCAAACCCGGACCCGCAGCCCGGCAGCCCCTCCGGTCAGGACCAGCAGCCCCGTAACCCGTACCCCGGCGGTTCCGGCAACCCGGACCCGCAGCCCGGCGGCTCCACGGAGCAGGAGCCCCGGCGGGGCGAGAGGGCGTACCGGGAGAGGCAGGGTGACGGCGGGGTGGTGTCGGTCGAGGTGAGGCCGCCGAGCCAGGAGGCGATCCGGGCCCTGGTCGAGAGCGCGACAGAGGTGCGCCCGATGGACATGCCGTCGGTCGAGGCGCCTGAGGACAACGGGCCTGACGGGCCGGTCGATCCGCGGACGCAGGAGAGGAGCGTGTGATGTACGTCGATCCGCCCGCGCCGAGGCCGAGGCAGCCGGGGGAGATGCCGCCCAAGGCCGGGGGCGGCGGCCCGCTGGACGGCCAGCCGAGGGCGTGGGAGTTCAACCCCGACTACCAGCGCCTGGTGACGGCGTGGCAGAACGTGATGCCGCTGCTGGAGAGCATGTCGGCGGCGCTGGACAAGGCTTACCAGCTGGCCAGGAGCCCGCAGACGTGGGACGCGCCGGTGGGCGGCCGGTATGTGGAGGACATCGGCGAGTGGCGGTCGAGGCTGGCGCTCTACCGGCAGGCGGTGCTGACGTCGATCAGCGACGAGGCGGCCGACACGCCGCGCTGGATCCCGAGCCCGATCGGCGCGCCGCACGCGTTCTCCTGAGCCGGGGAAGTGGGAAATCCGGACACTCGGTCGTACAGTGGGATCATGGGTGCGACACCCGACTACGGGCCCGACTTCGGGCGGCTGCGGGAGCAGGATCCCGAGGTCGCGCAGGTGCTGCTCGACGAGATGGCGCGGGTGCGCGGCGGCCTGCAGCTGATCGCGAGCGAGAACTTCACCTCGCCCGCGGTGCTGGCGGCGCTGGGCTCGACGTTGAGCAACAAGTACGCGGAGGGCTACCCGGGGCGGCGCTACTACGGCGGCTGCGAGGTGGTGGACCGGGCGGAGCGGCTGGCGATCGACCGGGCGCGTGAGCTGTTCGGCGCGGAGCACGCGAACGTGCAGCCGCATTCGGGCGCGTCGGCGAACCTGGCCGCGTACGCGGCGCTGTTGCAGCCGGGCGACACGATGCTGGCGATGGCGCTGCCGCACGGCGGCCATCTGACGCACGGCTCGCGGGTGAACTTCTCGGGCCGCTGGTTCGACGTGGCCTCCTACGGGGTGCGCCGTGACACCGAGCTCATCGACTACGACGAGGTGCGTGACCTGGCGTTGCGGCATCGGCCGAAGCTGATCGTGTGCGGGGCGACGGCGTACCCGAGGCTGATCGACTACGGCGTGTTCCGCGGCATCGCGGACGAGGTGGGCGCGTGGCTGCTGGCGGACATGGCGCACCCGATCGGGCTGATGGCGGGCGGGGCGATCCCGTCGGCGGTGCCGTACGCGGACGTGGTCACGTTCACCACGCACAAGGCGCTGCGCGGGCCGCGCGGCGGCGGGATCCTGTGCACGGAGGAGCTGGCGGCGCGGATCGACCGGGCGGTGTTCCCGTTCATCCAGGGCGGGCCGCTGATGCACGCGGTGGCGGCGAAGGCGGTGGCGTTCGGGGAGGCGTTGCGGCCGGAGTTCGCCGGCTACGCGCGGCAGGTGGTGGCCAACGCGCGGGCGCTGTGCGACACGCTGGCGGCCGAGGGGATGCGCCCGGTGTCGGGCGGCACCGACACGCATCTGGCCCTGATCGACCTGCGTGAGCTGGGGGTTTCCGGGGCGGAGGCGGAGCGCAGGTGCGCGGCGGCCGGCATCACGCTCAACCGCAACGCGATCCCGTACGACCCGGAGCCGCCCGCCGTGACGTCGGGGATCAGGGTGGGCACGCCGTGCGTGACGACGCAGGGGATGGGGCTCCAGGAATTGAAGGAGATCGGTTCGCTGGTCGCGCGGGTGGTGCGAGAGCCTGGTGCGGCGGCGGAGGTCCGGGAAAGGGTGGCCGCTCTCGTCGCCATACATCGGCCATATCTCAGCGAATATTAAGCTGGTCTGTGTCGTTTTCCGGTCACAGCCGGCCGGAGCATCCGGGAAACTAGGTCCGTGCGCGAATATCTGTTCATGGCACTCGTCGCGGCCGCGGTGACGTATCTGCTCGTCCCGCTGGTGCGCCGCTTCGCCATCCGCATCGGGGCGGCGCCGGAGATTCGCGAACGTGACGTGCACACCACGCCGACGCCCAGGCTGGGCGGGCTGGCGATGTACGGCGGGCTGGTCGCGGGCCTGCTGATCGCGAGCGAGCTGGCCAACACGGGCCGGGCGCTGGGCGACGCGGAGGGCCAGCCGGTGCTGGCGCTCATCGTGGCCGGCGGTTTGATCACGGTGACGGGCTTCCTGGACGACTGGTGGGGCATGGACCCCTTCATCAAGCTGGCCGGCCAGATCGCGGCGGCCGGGGTGCTGGTCGCCTTCGGCCTGCGGCTGACCTACATCCCGCTGCCGAAGGACTGGGGCGGCTCCACCAGCCTCGACTACACACTGAGCACGATCATCACGATCCTCGTCGTGGTGGTGGCGATCAACGCGGTCAACTTCGTCGACGGGCTCGACGGGCTGGCGGCCGGGATCGTGTGCATCGCGGGCATGGCCACCTGGGCCTATTCGATCTTTCTCGCGCAGAGCATCTCGGGTGACCGCATCACGACGACCGCGGCGATCGCCGCCGTCCTCATCGGCACCTGCCTGGGCTTCCTGCCGCACAACTTCCATCCGGCCAAGATCTTCATGGGTGACACCGGGGCGATGCTGATCGGCCTGGTGCTGGCGTCGTCGATCGTCACCGTGACGCCGGTCGACCCGTCGGTCATCGAGGGCATCAACCGCTTCGGCGTGCTGCTGCCGCTGCTGGTCCCGGCGGGCGTGCTGGTCCTGCCGCTGATCGACCTGATCACCGCCGTCGTGCGGCGCACCTCTCACGGCATGTCGCCGTTCGCGCCCGACCGCGGTCACCTGCACCACCGGCTGATGGACATCGGCCACTCGCACCGCCGTTCGGTGCTGATCATGTACGCGTGGGCGTTCGTGTTCGCGTTCGGCATCGTGGCGATGGCCACGTGGGGTGTGCCGGTGCTGCTGTTCCCGATCGTGATCGTGGTGGCGCTGGCGGTGCTGGTGCTGCTGATGGCCGCGCCCCGGTGGCGGGGCCGGGGCGGCGCGCGCAGGGCCGGCGGAAACCATGACGACGACGGCCCGCCCACCGGCCCGATGCCGCCGATCGTGCCGGAGTCCGAGGTCAGGCGGCGGATGCCGCCGGAGGCGGGCCCGTCGCAGCAGGACCGGGCGAGCGCGGAGCGTAACCCGGTCATTCCGGTCTACCCGGGCCGTTCATGATCGTGAACTAGAAACCACAGGTAAAAGCGGTCTTCCGTGAGCTTGTGATATCTTTCACGAGCAGGGGCCCCCAAACGCGAATGTTCTGGGGGTAGCAAACGCTCGCTTGATAACTCGTTGATGGAGCTCCGATGCAGGCCAACGACGTGCGCGTACTCAAAAGCGCCGCGATTCCCACCCTCGGGGTAGGGGCGGTGGCCGTGGTCGTGAGCCTTCTGGTGGCGGGCGGCGGCGGCGCCCTCGGCGCACTGCTCGGCGTTCTACTCGTCGGCGTCTTCTTCAGCATCAGCGTGGTGGCCGTCGCCTACGCGGCGCGCGTCTCTCCGCAGATGATGGCCATCGCCGCGATGGTCAGCTACCTCGTCAAAGTCATCGTCATCATGGTGATGCTGGTCACTTTCCGTGACACCACGCTGTGGAACACGCAGGCGTTCGCCTGGACCGTCGTGGCCGGCACCGTCGTCTGGACCGCCTTCGAAGTCCGCGCCTTCATGAAGACGAAGATGCTCTATGTCGACCCCGACGCCAAGGTCCCCGGGCAGGGCGACTGATGAGCCTGGTAAAACGCGGGGTCCGATATGACTAGTCCTCTGCTCGCCTGCTATCGTCAGGGCCGCGATGAGCCAACAGGAACGCCGACCGGAAACCGACGGTCGGGACTTCTCCGACGCCATGTGGTCGGTCCCCAGCTACCTCCTCGCCGGGATGGCAGTCTACGGCGGACTCGGGTGGCTGTTGGACCGCTGGCTCGACATGTCCGCGTTCTTCCCCATAGGCATCGTCCTGGGGGTCTCGCTCGCCGGCTACGCGGTCTACCGGAGACACGGTCGCTAGCCGTACGGCGCGACCGCATCTCCGAGGAAACTTCTGTGATCCACTACGACGTTGAAGGGAACGCCGCGTGAGTGCGCTGACGGTCCTAGCACCTCCGGGAGAGTTCGGGGCGCCTACGCCTGACGAGCTGTTCACTCTGCCCCCGATCATTCCCGGGGTCGAATGGTTCACCAAGCCGGTGCTCCTCGCCCTTTTCAGCTCGGTCCTGGTGATCGGCATCTGCTGGGCGGCCTTCGCCAGCCCGAAGCTGGTGCCCCGGGGCATGCAGAACGTCGTCGAGCTCGGCTACATGTTCGTCCGCGACCAGGTCGCCCGGCCCTTCCTGGGCAAGGACGCCGACCGGTGGATGGGCCTGCTGGTCTCGATCTTCTTCCTGGTGCTGGTCTGGAACCTCCTGGGCGTCGTCCCGGTCCTCCAGTTCCCGGTCGCCTCGCACATCGCCTTCCCGATCGTGCTCGCGGCAACCATCTACATCCTCAAGATCTACCTGGGCATCAAGCACCAGGGCGGCATCGGCTACTTCAAGAACATGATGTTCCCGCCGGGACTGCCGAAGCCGATCTACTTCCTGCTGGCCCCGATCGAGTTCCTGTCGAACATGATCATCGCGCCCTTCACGCACGCGGTGCGACTGTTCGCCAACATGTTCGCGGGCCACATGCTGCTGGCCTTCTTCAGCATGGTGGGCTTCTGGTTCCTCTTCGAGAAGCTGACCCCGCTCGGCGCCCCCATCGGCGTCATCGGGGTGGTGATGACCATCCTGCTCACGGGCCTGGAGATGTTCATCATGTACCTGCAGGCGTTCCTGTTCGCGATGCTGGCCGCGATGTACATCGGCAGCTCGCTGCACGCGGATCACTGAGAACCACAGACCGGATTAGTCCAGACCGGTGAAATTCCGAATCACCGGCCGTCCAGTAAAGGAAAACAGCAATGAGCGTTCTCGCTGAGGTCTCCGGCAACGTCACCGCCATCGGTTACGGTCTCGCCGCCATCGGCCCCGGCATCGGCGTCGGCATCATCTTCGGTCAGGGCGTGCAGGCCATCGCGCGTCAGCCCGAGGCCTACGGCCTGATCCGCCAGAACATGCTCCTCGGCTTCGTCCTCACCGAGGCCCTCGCCCTGATCGGTCTGGTCGCCCCGTTCATTTTCCAGGGCATCGCCTGATCATCCCCTCTGACGAAAGGCTGCAACCATGATCACGGCAGCTAAGCTCATCGTTGCGGAGGAGGGCGCCAACCCTCTCATGCCGCACACTTACGAGCTCGTCGTCGGCGTCTTCGCGTTCTTCGTCGTCGTCCTGGTCGTCGGAAAGATCCTCGTCCCGCGTGTGCAGAAGACGCTGGCCGAGCGCACCGACGCCATCGAAGGCGGCATCAAGAGGGCGGAAGAGGCCCAGGCCCAGGCCCAGGTCCTGCAGCAGCAGTACGCCGAGCAGCTCGAAGAGGCCAGGCGTGACGCGGCCCGGCTGCGCGAGGAGGCTCGCGAGCAGGCGGCGCAGATCAAGGCTGAGCTCCGCGAGGAGGCGCAGGCCGAGGCCCGCCGTCTCGTCGAGGCGGCGCACGCCCAGATCGAGGCCGACCGGCAGGCGGCGTTCGCCCAGCTCCGCAACGAGGTCGGTCGCCTGTCGACCGAGCTCGCCGGCCGCATCGTCGGCGAGTCCCTGGAGGACGAGTCGCGGCAGAGCCGCATCGTCGACCGGTTCCTCGACGAGCTGGAGAGCTCTAACGCGCAGGCGGTGCGTTAATGAGGGGCTTGAGCAGGACTTCGCTGGCAGAGGTCGAGGAGCGCTTCAACGCGGTCGCCGGTAGTGCCGACCTCGGCGCGCTCTCCGACGAGCTGTTCGCTGTCGCGGATCTGCTCGACCGCGAGCACGGCCTGCGTCGCGCCCTGTCCGACCAGTCCCGGGCCGGCGAGCAGAAGGCCGCCACGGCCCGCGCGCTGCTCCAGGGCAAGGTCAGCGAGGCCACGGTCGCCACGACCGAGGCCGCCGTCTCGGCCAGGTGGTCGCGTGCCGGCGACCTGGCCGACGTGCTGGAGCGCCTGGGCGTGGTCGCCGCCGCCGCCGAGGCGGAGGGTCAGCGCAAGCTGGACGAGGTGGAGGACGAGCTCTTCCGCTTCGGCCGCATCGTCGCCGCCAACCCGGACCTGCGCCGGGCGCTCGCCGATGCCGCCGCCCCCGAGGCGGGCAAGCGCGAGCTGCTCGCGGGTCTGCTCGGCGGCAAGGCAGCACCGACCACCCAGCGGCTCATCGCGCAGGTGGCAGTGCATCCGCGAGGACGTAGCCTGGAGACGGGGCTGGAGGAGTTCGGCCGCCTTGTGGCCGAGCAGCGCCAGCGTCTCGTGGCGGTCGTGCGCAGTGCCGTCGAGCTGACGGAGACGCAGAAGCAGCGGCTCGCCGCCTGGCTGCGCTCCTCCTACGGCCGAGACGTGCACCTGAATGTCGAGGTGGACAAGCGAGTGCTCGGTGGGTTCTCGGTCCGCATCGGCGACGAGATCATCGACACCACAATCGTGGGACGAATCGAAGAAGTCCGCCGCCGGTTGGCCGGCTAGGCGAAGAGGGAGACAGAGTAGAGATGGCGGAGCTTACGATCCGGCCGGACGAGATCCGGGACGCGCTTGAGCGCTTCGTCCAGGCGTACGAACCGGAAGGCGCCGCGCGCGAGGAGATCGGGACCGTCGTCGACGCCGGCGACGGCATCGCCCATGTCTCCGGCCTTCCCTCGGCGATGGCGAACGAGCTGCTCGAGTTCGAGAACGGCACGCGCGGCCTGGCACTGAACCTCGACACCCGTGAGATCGGTGCCGTGGTCCTGGGCGAGTTCAGCGGCATCGAGGAGGGCCAGACGGTCCGCCGGACGGGCGAGGTCCTGTCCGTGCCCGTCGGTGACGCCTTCCTCGGCCGCGTGGTCGACCCCCTGGGCAACCCCCTGGACGGCAAGGGCGCCATCGAGTCCGAGGGCCTGCGCGCCCTTGAGCTCCAGGCCCCGTCGGTCGTCCAGCGGCAGCCGGTGAAGCAGCCGCTGCAGACCGGCATCAAGGCCATCGACGCCATGACGCCGATCGGCCGCGGCCAGCGTCAGCTGATCATCGGCGACCGTGGCACCGGCAAGACCGCGATCGCGGTCGACACCATCCTCAACCAGCGCGAGGGCTGGCTGTCGGGCGACCCGGAGAAGCAGGTCCGCTGCGTCTACGTCGCCGTCGGCCAGAAGGGCTCGACCATCGCGCAGGTCAAGGCGCGGCTGGAGGAGGCCGGCGCGCTCGAGTACACGACCATCGTCGCCGCCCCCGCCTCCGACCCGGCCGGCTACAAGTACCTCGCCCCCTACACCGGCTCGGCCATCGGCCAGCACTGGATGTACCAGGGCAAGCACGTTCTCATCGTCTTCGACGACCTGACCAAGCAGGCCGACGCCTACCGCGCCGTGTCCCTGCTGCTGCGTCGCCCGCCGGGCCGTGAGGCCTTCCCCGGCGACGTGTTCTACCTCCACTCCCGCCTGCTGGAGCGCTGCGCGAAGCTCTCCAACGACATGGGCGGCGGCTCGATGACCGGTCTGCCGATCATCGAGACGAAGGGCAACGACGTCTCGGCGTTCATCCCTACCAACGTCATCTCCATCACCGACGGCCAGTGCTTCCTGGAGACCGACCTGTTCAACGCGGGTGTCCGGCCCGCGATCAACGTCGGTATCTCCGTCTCCCGAGTCGGTGGTTCGGCGCAGGTCAAGGCCATGCGCAAGGTGGCCGGCACGCTCAAGCTCTCCCTGTCGCAGTACCGCGACCTGGAGGCGTTCGCGGCCTTCGCCTCCGACCTGGACGCCGCGTCCCGGGCCCAGCTCGACCGCGGTCAGCGCCTGGTCGAGCTGCTCAAGCAGCCGCAGTACTCGCCGTTCCCGGTCGAGAAGCAGGTCGTGTCGGTGTGGGCCGGCACCACCGGTGAGCTCGACGAGGTGCCGGTCGAGGACGTGCGCCGCTTCGAGGGTGAGTTCCTCGACTACCTCGGCTCCTCCCACAAGGGTGTCTTCGACGGCATCCGGGAGACCAACGAGCTGTCCGACGACGCGGTGACCGTGCTCAAGGACGCGATCGTGGAGTTCAAGAAGGGCTTCACCACCTCCTCGGGTGAGCTGCTGGTCAAGGACGAGCCGGTGGCGCCGCTCGGTGCCGACGAGGTCGGCCAGGAGAAGATCAAGAAGGTCGTCCGTCCGGCGGCGGAGAAGTAGGACATGGGTGCCCAGCTAAGGCTGCTGCGGCGGCGGATCAGCTCGGTCAAGTCGACCGCGAAGATCACGCGCGCCCAGGAGCTCATCGCCTCTTCGCGGATCGTGAAGGCGCAGATGCGGATGCAGGCGGCGCTGCCGTACGAGCGTGAGATCACTCGCGCCGTCACCGGCGTCGTCAGCAACGCGGCCAGCGTCGACCATCCGCTGACCGTGGCGAAGGAGAACCCCGCCAAGGCGGGCGTCCTCATCGTCACCAGCGACAGCGGGTTCTGTGGCGGCTTCAACGCCAACGTCCTGCGCGAGGCCGAGGCCCTGCGCGGGCTGCTGGAGGGCCGCGGCCTCAGCGTCGTCCCGTTCGTCACCGGGCGCAAGGGTGTCACCTGGCACTCCTTCCGCCAGCGGGAGATGGGCGGGCAGTGGGTCGGTTTCTCCAGGAACCCGGCTTACGCCGACGCCAAGGAGATCGCAAACACGCTGATCGACTCCTTCAAGGACGACAACGGGATCGACGAGATCCACATCGTCTCGACCGAGTTCGTCTCGATGCTGACGCAGAACGTCGTGGTCAGGCGGATCCTGCCGCTGGAGGTCGAGGAGACCGAGGCGACGGAGTCCACCACGATCCCGCCGTACTTCGAGTTCGAGCCCACGGCGGGCGACGTGCTGGAGACGCTGCTGCCGCGTTATGTGGAGTCGCGCATCTTCACCGCGCTGCTGCAGTCGGCGGCCTCCGAGGAGGCCGCGCGGCGGCGCGCGATGAAGTCGGCCACCGACAACGCCAACGAGCTGATGCGGATGCTGACCCAGCAGATGAACCAGGCTCGTCAGGCCGAGATCACCCAGGAAATCAGCGAGATCGTCGGTGGCGCCAACGCGCTCGCTGACGCCGCAGCGGGGAAAGAGTGAAATGACTGCAGAGGCTGTTGAAACTGTAGAAACCCCCGCGGCCGGCACTGGCCGCGTGGCCCGCGTCACCGGCGCCGTCGTTGACGTGGAGTTCCCCGTCGAGGGGATGCCCGAGATCTACAACGCGCTCAAGGTCGAGGTGACCCTCGGCGGCGAGACCAAGACCCTGACCCTCGAGGTCGCCCAGCACCTGGGTGACAACCTCGTCCGGGCCATCTCGATGCAGCCGACCGACGGCATGGTCCGCGGCCAGGCGGTGCTCGACACCGGCGCGCCGATCTCGGTGCCCGTCGGCGACGTCGTCAAGGGCCACGTGTGGAACGCGCTGGGCGAGACGCTGGACGTGCCGACCTCCTCGCTCAAGATCGAGGAGCGGTGGGGCATCCACCGTCCGTCGCCGGCCTTCGACCAGCTCGAGTCCCGCACGGAGCTGCTGGTCACCGGCATCAAGGTCATCGACCTGCTCACCCCGTACGTGCAGGGTGGCAAGATCGGTCTGTTCGGCGGCGCGGGCGTCGGCAAGACCGTTCTGATCCAGGAGATGATCCGCCGCGTCGCCCGTAACTTCGGTGGCACCTCGTGCTTCGCCGGCGTGGGTGAGCGCACCCGTGAGGGCAACGACCTCTGGCTGGAGATGGAGGAGGCGGACGTCCTCAAGGACACCGCGCTCGTCTTCGGTCAGATGGACGAGCCGCCGGGCACCCGTCTGCGGGTGGCGCTGTCGGCGCTGACCATGGCGGAGTACTTCCGCGATGTTCAGGGACAGGACGTGCTCCTGTTCATCGACAACATCTTCCGCTTCACGCAGGCCGGTTCCGAGGTGTCCACGCTGCTCGGCCGTATGCCGTCCGCGGTGGGCTACCAGCCGACGCTGGCCGACGAGATGGGTGTGCTCCAGGAGCGCATCACCTCGACGCGCGGTCACTCGATCACCTCCATGCAGGCGATCTACGTGCCCGCCGACGACATCACCGACCCGGCCCCGCACAACGCGTTCGCGCACCTCGACGCGCAGACCGTGCTTTCGCGGCCGATCTCGGAGAAGGGCATCTACCCCGCGGTGGACCCGCTCGACTCCTCCTCCCGGATCCTCGACCCGCAGATCGTCGGCGAGGAGCACTACCGGGTGGCCCAGGAGACCAAGCGGATCCTGCAGAAGTACCGCGAGCTCCAGGACATCATCGCCATCCTCGGTATCGACGAGCTCTCCGAGGAGGACAAGGTCACCGTCCAGCGGGCCCGCCGCATCGAGCGCTTCCTGTCGCATCCGATGTACGCGGCCGAGGCCTTCACCGGCCAGCCGGGCGAGACCGTGCCGCTGGACGAGACCATCGCCTCCTTCAAGGGCCTCTGCGCGGGTGAGTACGACCACCTGCCCGAGCAGGCGTTCTTCATGGTCGGCGGCATCGAGCAGGCCGTGGCCAAGGCCAAGGAACTCGAGCGTCGCTAAGTCGCCCTACCGGTGGTGGCGCGGTTGCGGCCGGGCCACCACCTGATCGGAAAGGAACCTACACAAGTGGCGAAGCTACGCGTAGGGGTTGTCTCACCCGAGCGTGAGATCTGGTCGGGCGAGGCCGACATGGTGATTGCCAAGACCGTGGACGGCGAGATCGGTATTATGCCGCAACACGCACCCGTGCTCGGCGTCCTCGTCGAGGGCGGCGTGCTGAAGGTAAAGCGGGAGGGCCAGGACGACCTGGTCGCCGCGGTCCACGGCGGTTTCATCTCCGTGGCCGACGACGAGGTCTCCGTGCTCGCCGAGGTGGCCGAGCTCGGTTCCGAGGTCGACGTCGCGGCTGCCCGTGACGCTCTCGACCGGGCCCAGGCCTCGATCGAGGCCAACCAGGAGGACGCTGACGCGGCCATCGAGGCGAAGCGGGCCAGGGCCCGGCTGCGCGCGGCGGGCGAAGAGGTCTGATATTACGAGCGCTAGGGGGCGGCAGGCATGGTCGAGACTTTGGTGATCTGTGCGCTGCTTGCCGCCGCTCTGGCGGTCGTGCGTTACTTCATGCTCGCGCGCCGGGGGAGCGTACCCTGCCGGCTGCGTGTCGGGCAGGGAGCCTGGCAGAGCGGCGTAGCGCGCTACGCCGACGGAGAGCTCCACTGGATTCCGCTCATGGGTGTGCGACTGAGGCCGCGCCACGCGATCGCGAGGCGCGGCCTCGTCGTTTCCCAGCGCAGGGAGATCGACGGCGGCCTGTACGCGGTCGACTGCTCCGGCTCCACCCGTGACCTGTCGCTGGCGATGAGCGCCGACGCGCTGACCGGTTTTCTGGCCTGGCTGGAGTCGGCGCCGCCGAGCGCCTACCTGGACGTCGCCTGATCAGTGGGCCTGATCAGCGGGCCTGATCAGCGGGTGCCGCCGGGCTTCCAGAGGATCTCGTCGCCCGCGTGGGCGATCCGGCACAGGATGAACAGCAGGTCCGACAGCCGGTTGAGGTAAGTCGCGGTCAGCGGGTTCATGTCGTCGTGGGTGTGCAGGGCCGCCCACGTGGTGCGTTCGGCCCGGCGTACGGTAACGCGGGCGACGTGCAGGCTCGCGGTGGCGGGGTCGCCGCCGGGCAGGATGAAGCTGCGCAGCGGCTTGAGCCGGGCGTTGAAGTGGTCGCACTGCTCTTCGAGCCGGTCGATGTAGGACTGCTCGACGCGCAGCGGCGGGAACTCGGGGTCGGCCGTGACCGGGGTGGCGAGGTCGGCGCCGAGGTCGAACAGCTCGTTCTGGACCCGTACCAGCACTTCCACGAGGTCGGCGGGCAGGGTGCCGTGCGCGAGGGCCAGCCCGAGGTGGGCGTTGGCCTCTTCCACGTCCGCGTAGGCGGCCAGTCGCGGATCGGTCTTGGACGTGCGGCTCATGTCGCTGAGCGATGTCGTGCCGTCGTCTCCGGTGCGGGTGTAGATGCGGGAGAGGACGACCGGCTTGTCCTTGTCTGCGCGCGTCATGAGCCCAGCGTAATGACAAATGTCATCCGGAACGGACGCGTAGCGCATGCCAGGCTCCTGATTTCAGCACCTACCAGGGCTAACGCCTGTTACGGGACGATTGGTGCATGACGAAGGAGAGAACCTGATGCTCGAGATCAGCGAACTGCGCAAGCGCTTCGCCGCGGCCCCCGGGGCGACCGAGGGCAAGCTCGCCCTGGACGGGATCGGCTTCACGGTCCGGCCGGGGGAGATGTTCGGGTTCGTCGGCGCGAACGGCGCCGGCAAGACGACGACGATGCGGATCGTCATGGGGGTCCTGAAGGCCGACTCCGGTTCGGTGAGCTGGCAGGGCAAGCCGCTGGGCTACGGCGAGCGGCAGCGGTTCGGCTACATGCCGGAGGAGCGCGGCCTCTACCAGAAGATGCGCGCCGGCGAGCAGATCGAGTACTTCGGCCAGCTCCACGGCCTGAGCGCGCCGGCGGCCAAGAAGGCCACCGACGACCTGCTGGAGCGGCTGGGCCTGACCGAGCGCAGGAACGACTCGGTGGAGTCGCTGTCGCTGGGCAACCAGCAGCGTGTGCAGCTCGCCGTCGCGCTGGTGCACGACCCCGAGGTGCTGATCCTCGACGAGCCGTTCTCCGGGCTCGACCCGATCGCGGTCGAGACGCTGGCCACGGCCCTTCAGGAGCGCTGCCGCGGCGGCGTCCCCGTCATCTTCTCCAGTCACCAGCTCGAACTGGTCGAGCGGCTGTGCGACTCGGTCGGCATCGTGTCGGCCGGCCGGATGGTGGCCAGCGGCACGGTCGGCGACCTGCGCGCCGCCGAGGGCGGCACGCTGCGGGTCGTGGTGCGCGGCGCGACGCCGGGCTGGGCCGACGGCCTGCCGGGCGAGCTCAGCGTGACCGGCGACCGCCACACCCTGCTCGTCGCCGGCGGCGACGACCAGGAGATCCTGCGCCGCGCACTCAAGGCCGGGCACGTGGAGCACTTCGGCGTCGAGCAGCCGACCCTCACCGAGATCTTCAAGGAGGCCGTGGCGTGAACGGCATGATGCTGGTGGCCAGGCGCGAGATCGGCACCCAGGTCAGGACGCGGGCTTTCAAGATCAGCCTGCTGATCACCGCGGTGCTGGTCGGCGCGCTGGCCTTCGCCCCCAAGCTGCTCGACCGCCCCGACTCCTACACCGTGGGCACGGTCAACTCCCAGCAGCTCCCGCTGGCGCAGGCGGCGCCGGACGCCACGTTCGAGTGGCGCGCGTTCCCGGACGAGGAGGCGGCCAAGGAGGCGGTGCTCGCCGGCGACGTGGACGCCGCGCTCATCGACGGCGTCAGGGTCATCACCGACGGCGAGATCGAGACCGAGCTCGGCGTGCTCATGCAGAGCACGAACCGGGAGGTCAAGCTGGGCGCGGCCGGGGTGTCGATCCCGCCGCTGCAGATGCAGTCGGTCGGCGCCGACACCCGCTACGAGGCCGCCCGCACCGGGATCGCCGTCGTGCTCGTGCTGGTGCTCTTCATGTTGATCATCGGACAGACCATGATGGTCGCCATGGGCGTGGTCGAGGAGAAGGGCAGCCGGATCGTGGAGATCCTGCTCAGCTCGATCCGGCCGTGGCAGCTCCTCGGCGGCAAGATCATCGGGCTGGGCGTGCTCGGCCTGATCAACCTGGGCACGATCCTCGTGGTCGGCCTCGCGGCCTCGTTCGCCTCCGGCTTCGCCGCCGACTTCCCGCCGGGCATGGCGGGCATCGTGGCGGGCGTGCTGGTCTGGTTCGTGCTCGGCTACGCCTTCTTCGCCACGCTCGCCGCCGCCCTGGCCTCGCTGGTCTCCCGCCAGGAGGAGGTCGGCAACGTGATGTCGCCGCTGACCATGCTCATCATGGCCGCCTACTTCGTGGCCTTCTACGCCACCAGCGACCCGACCGGCACGCTGGCCACGATCGTGTCGTTCGTCCCGCCGTTCTCCTCCATGGTGATGCCGGTGCGGATGGCCGCCACCGAGGTGCCGCTGTGGGAGGTCGGGGCCTCGGCCGCGCTGATGATCGTCGCCGTGCTCGCCACGCTGTCCTTCGGGGCCAAGGTGTACGAGCGGGCCGTGCTGCGGACCGGCGCCCGGGTCAAGCTGGGTGAAGTGCTGCGCGCCAAGTGATGAATCCGATCGATCGGGCACGGCGCCACACGCTGCACATGATGGCCTCCATCGTGGTGATGCTGTGGCTGTTCATCATCGGGCGGCTGTTCCTGCACGCCGAGGACGTCCACTGGCAGCGCGTCGTGCCCGGGCTGATCGCGGTGACGGCGTTCACCTGGTACTACCACCGGGCCGTCTCGGCCGTGCTGCGCGACCGCTACGCCCGGCGGGAGGTCACGATCGCCGGGGTGCTCGCGCTGGTGACCGCGAGCGCCGGCGGGGCCGACCCGATGAGCTGGGGGTTCACGCTGGCGGCCTGGCTGTCGGTGGCGGCGATCGGCGTACGGGTCCGCACCGCCACGGTCATGGCGGTGGGCACGATGGCCGCCGGGGTGCTGCTGGGCCTGGGCAACTACCTGCTGGACCCGGACGTCCTGCTCCTGCGTGACGTGAGCGCCGGCCCCGTCGTGGCGTACCTGGTCTTCATCTACGGGCTGTTCTGCGTGGCGTTCCCGTGGACGAACCGGGTGTGGATGTGGATCTGGCAGCTCGCCGTCCAGGCCAGCGAGGGCAAGGAGGCGCACACGCGGCTCGCGCTCGCCGAGGAGCGGCTGCGCTTCTCCCGCGACCTGCACGACCTGGTCGGCCACCAGCTCTCGGCCATCGCGGTCAAGACCGAGCTGGCGGTGCGCCTGGCCGACGCCGACACCGGGGCGGCCAAGGCGGAGATGACCGAGGTCCACGCGCTCACCAGGAAGGCGCTGAAGGAGCTGCGGCAGGCCGTGCGCGGCTACCGCGAGCTTGACTTGGGCGCGGAGCTGAATAGCGTGAAAGGGGTCCTGGAAGCGGCGGGGGTGCGCTGCGAGACGCGCCTGCCCCACCGCGAGCTGCCCGAAGGCGTGGCGCCGGTGTTCGCCTACGTCGTCCGCGAGGCGGTGACCAACGTGCTCAAGCACAGCACGGCCACCTTCTGCGACATCCTCATCCGGTTCACCGACGAGGAGGCGGAGGTGCGGGTCCGCAACGACGGGGCGACCGGCCGCAGCGGCGACGAGCTGGGCAGCGGCCTTTCGGGGCTGGCCGAGCGGGTGGGCGCCGTGCGGGGCACGCTGACGGCCGGTCCGGTCGACGACGGGCACTTTCTGCTGCGAGCGGTCGTGTCGTTGCCGATTGCTGGGTAGTGGGAAGGTGTCGGGGTTCGCCCCGGCGCACGTTGTTCTGAGGAGGTGGCATGCGCGTCCGGGGCAATCCGAAGGCACAGGTGGTGCGGACCGGTCAGCGGCTCGACGCGGGGACGTCGGCGGGCGTGCGGACGATGCTGCACGAGGCCGTCGACTCCGGCGAGGGCGACCTGATCCTCGACCTCTCCAAGCTGGAGATGATCGACGCCACCGGTCTCGGAGTGCTCGTGGGCACGCATCGGCTCGCGCTGAGCGCGCAACGCCGCCTCGTCCTTCGGGGGGTGCCCCCGCGGATCATGCGGATACTTGCGGTGACCCGGCTGAATCGGGTGCTCCACGTCGAGGTGACGCACGCCGCGGTGGCCTGAGCGACACATATCGGACCGGGTGGCGATCAGCCGCCGCCCGCTCCCTTCAGGTCCTGCCCCGCAGCCTGGCCAGCGTGGCCGGCGTCTGGGCGTCCAGCCAGTCGGCGAGCTGCTCGAACGACACGCAGCGCACCTCCTGCCGGGTGCAGACCCGGTCCATCAGCCCGAGCAGCGCCCGCTGGTAGATGCCGCCGTTCCAGCTCGCGAAGTGGTGGCCGATGAACACCGGGGCCCGGTCGGTGCGCAGCGAGCGCTCCACGGCGCGCTCGTAGGCGCGGCCCGCCTGCCGCCCCCAGCGGTCCCGTAGCCGCCGCGGGCCGGGCCTGGCGCCGCTCTGCACCGCGTAGAGGTTGTAGTCCATGGCGAGCACCTGCCGGCCGCCCACGTCGATGCCCGGCAGCGGGAACTGCCACAGGCCCGCCCGCTTGCGCGGCCAGGCCGCCACGCCGGTGCCCGACGCGTCGTAGCGCCACCCGTACGAGCGGAAGGCCCGGAACATCGCCTGCCGGTCACCTTGCAGGCAAGGGGTACGGCCGCCGCGGACGGCCTCGCGGACCCGGAACGGCAGGTCGGGCAGGTGCGTCAGGCCGGAGTTGCGCCGCCAGTCGGTGACGAAGCGGTGGAACTGGCGGATCTCGCTGCGCCAGTCGGCGGCCGACCAGGAGTTGACGCCGCGGCTGCCGCAGAAGTGGCCGTTGAAGTGGGTGCCGATCTCGTGGCCGGCGTTCCAGGCGGCGGTCAGCTCGCGGGCCTGCAGCCGCATCCTGGCGGGCCGCTGGAAGCCGATGTCGGAGCTGCCGCGCCGGTGGCCGGGGGGACGGTAGAGGCGGCGGTGGTCGGAGGGCAGGAGGTAGACGCCGGACAGGAAGAACGTGAGGGTGGCCCGGTTGCGGGCCGCGGACTCGCGGAAGGCGCGGAACCAGCCGTTGCCCACCCCGGCGCCGTCGAAGGAGATGACCACGAACTGGGGTGGCCGTTCGCCGTCGGCGAGACCGCAGCGCACGCTTTCGCACCAATCGCGCCGGGTGGCCGTCTCCTGGACGGCCTTTTCCCCGGGCGGCTCGCTAGGTGTGCTGATTTGCCGGACTTGTCCGGCGCAGGAGGTGGTCGTCGCTATAAGGAAAATGCCGATAATCCCGCGTATCACTCGGCCATGAAACCACGGTGCGTAATCAAATCATCACGACGCTCCGAGCGACCGGCCGAAGATGTGCACGGCCACGGCCACCAGTTCGTCGATCTCGGGCGGATCCTCTGCCAGGAGCCATTCGATGAGTAGCTCCTGAAGCGCCCCAATTACGCCGAGCGCCACCAGGCGCCGATTCGCCACGATGGCCGCCGGGAATTCGGCCGAGGCGTCCTCCACGAGGCGGGCGAAGGAGTCGATGGCGCGCTGCCGGGACGCCGAGAGGATGTCGCCGCTCCGGCGCACCTCGACGTGCATGATGCGGGCCCGGCGCCAGTCAGCAGTAGCGAACTCGATATATGCCCGTATCCCCGCTTTGATCCGCCCGTCGAGTGTGTTAGGCGCATCTTGTAACGCTTTGGCCACGACGGCCAGGCTTTCCTCCACGCACCGCTCGTGGAGGACCTGAAGGAGTTCCTCCTGGCTGCTGAAACATTCATAGAAGGCGCGGTTGGAGATCCGCGCCTCCGAGCACAGCCTTTCGATCGTCGTGACCGTGAAACCTGGTTTCGCGTATAGCGTGTAGGCGGCTGTCATCAGCCGCTCGCGTCTGTCCGCCAGCCTTTGCTCAGCCGACATTCCCCGGTAAGACCGGTTCACATTCCACCCGTCCGCATGATCGTGGCCCCCGAGCACACAATTATGGATGGATGATCGCATTAGGGAAAGAGTATGAAGATTATCTCTTACGTCGGCCGTGCAAGAACGTGACAAGTCTGATCAGCCGCTCAAGCTCTTGCTCGCCTCTGGTGAACGAGGTCAGGTTCATCCCCGGCAGCGCGAACCGCTGACGGGAGACCGCCTTGGGCCGGGCGAACTCGCGCAGCCCGTCGGCGCCGTGGATGCGCCCGAACCCCGAGTCTCCCACCCCGCCGAACGGCAGCGCGGGCACTCCGGCGAACGAGATGACCGAGTTGACGGCCGTCATCCCGGTCCGCATCGCGCGGGCCAGCTCCATCGCCCGGCGCTTGTTGCGCGAGAACACCGTGCCCGCCAGCCCGTACGCCGAGGCGTTGGCCAGCTCCAGCGCCTCGTGCACGTCACGGGTGCGCCGTACGGTGATCGTCGGCCCGAACGTCTCCTCGCGGACGGCGGGGGAGTCCTCCGGCACGTCCGCCATGATCACCGGGTCGACGAACGGCGCCCGCACCGAGTCCGGCCCGCCGGTGACCACCGTGCCCGACTTGGCGGCCTCGTCGATGTGCCGCCTGATGACGTCGAGCTGGCCCGGCATGGTGATCGGCCCGTAGTGCTCGCCCGCCCGGACCGAGGCGGCCCGCTGCGACAGCTCGCGCATGAACGGCTCGTAGACCGCGTCGACCACGTACACCCGCTCGACGCCCACGCACGTCTGCCCGGCGTTGGACAGCGCGCCCCACAGGCACGCGTCGGCGGCGGCCTCCAGGTCGGCGTCGGCGTCGACGATGAACGCGTCCTTGCCCCCGCACTCGATCACCACCGGCGTCAGGTTCTCGGCGCAGGCCGCCATGACGCGCTTGGCCGTCGCCGTCGAGCCGGTGAACGCGACCTTCTTGACCCGCGGGTCGCGGGCCAGCGCCGCGCCGGTCTCGCCCAGGCCGGTCACCGTCTGGAAGATCGGGTGCTCCGGCACCGCCTCGGCGACCAGCTCCGCCATCCGCACGCCGACGCCCGGCGTGAGCTCGCTCGGCTTGAACACGACCGCGTTGCCCGCCGCCAGCGCGTAGGCGATCGAGCCCATCGGCGTGAAGACCGGATAGTTCCACGGCCCGATCACGCCGACGACGCCCAGCGGCAGGTACTCGAGGCTGGCCGCCAGGTTGACGCCGATCATCCCGGTCGCGACGCGCCGCCTGCGCAGCACCTTCTCGGCGTGCCTGGCCGCCCAGTCGAGGTGCGTGATGGCCAGCACGATCTCCAGCGTGGCGTCGCCGACCGGCTTGCCCGTCTCCTCGTGCACCAGGGCGGCCAGCTCCCGCAGGTGGCGGGTGACGACCGCCTTGGCGTCGAGCAGCCGCCGCCGGCGCCCGGCGTGACCCAGCCCGCCCCACCAGGCGGCGGCCGTCTCCGCCCGCGCCACGGCCGCGCCGACCGCCTCGGCGTCCTGGTTGGGATGGCTGCCGACGACCGCGCCGGTGGCCGGGTTGAGCGAGTCGAACGTGAGCGTCGTCATGGCGTCACGATAGACCGGTAAATCAGCACTTACTAGAAGAGCGTGGGGTTCTCCGGCTCGATGCCGCGCAGGGCGTCGTAGTCGAGCGTCACGCAGTCGATGCCGCGGTCGGCCGCCAGCACCCGCGCCTGCGGCTTGATCTCCTGCGCGGCGAACACGCCCCGCACCGGCGACAGCAGCGGATCGCGGTTGAGCAGCTCCAGATAGCGGGTGAGCTGCTCGACGCCGTCGATCTCACCGCGGCGCTTGATCTCCACCGCCACCGTGGCGCCGCCGCCGTCACGGCACAGGATGTCGACCGGGCCGATGGCCGTCATGTACTCGCGCCGGATCAGCGAATAGCCCTCGCCCAGCGTGGTGATGTGCTCGGCCAGCAGCTCCTGGAGGTGCGCCTCGACGCCGTCCTTGATCAGGCCAGGGTCGACGCCCAGCTCGTGGCTGGAGTCGTGCAGGATCTCCGCCATCGTCAGGACCAGCTTCTCGCCGGTCTTGCCGTGGGTGACGGTCCAGGTGCCGTCGTCCTCCTTGAGCTTGCACGGCGGATTCATCCAGTTGAGCGGCTTGAAGGCGCGGTCGTCGGCGTGAATGGACACGCTGCCGTCAGCCTTGATGAGAACGAGCCTCGGCGCCATCGGCAGGTGTGCCGTGAGCCGTCCGATGTAATCCACGCTGCATCGCGCGATGACCAGCCGCATGACTGGCAACCCTATCGGCTCTGGAAAACTACAGGTATGGCGTTCGAAATGGTGGGAGTGGTCGGGCTCGGCACGATGGGGGCCGGGATCGCGGAGGTGTTCGCACGGGCCGGGCTGCGGGTGATCGGCGTCGAGGCCGACGCCGACGCCCTGGCCAGGGGGCGCGGCCACCTGGAGAGATCGACGCAACGGGCGGTCGACAGAGGCAGGCTCGACGGCCCCGGCCGGGACCGGATCCTCGGCCTGATCACGCTGACCACCTCACGCGAGGACCTGCGTGACGCCGACCTGGTCGTCGAGGCGATCCCGGAGATCCTCGACCACAAGATCGGCCTGTTCCGCGCCCTCGACCGGATCTGCAAGCCGCAAACGGTGCTGGCCACCAACACCTCCTCGCTCCCGGTCACCGCGCTGGCCGCCGCCACCGGCAGGCCGGGCCGGGTCGTGGGCCTGCACTTCTTCAACCCGGCACCGGTCATGAAGCTCGTCGAGGTCGTCGGCACCGTCGTGACCGACGACGGGCTGCCCGCCGAGATCGCCGAGCTGGCCGCCCGGCTGGGCAAGACGCCGGTGACCGTCGGCGACCGCGCCGGGTTCGTGGTCAACCGGCTCCTGCTGCCCTACCTCAACCACGCCGCCGTGCTGCTGGAGCAGTGCGTGGCGGGGCGCGACGACATCGACGCCGCCATGACCCGCGGCGCCGGGCTGCCGATGGGCCCCTTCCAGCTGCTCGACCTCATCGGCCTCGACACCGCGTACGAGGTGATGGGGGTGCTGTTCGACGAGACCCGCGACCGGCGGCACGCCCCCGCGCCGCTGCTGCGCGAGCTCGTCGCCGCCCGGCTGCTCGGCCGCAAGACCGGGCGCGGCTTCCACGGCGACGAGCCGATGCGCCGCGAGCCCGAGAAGTCGTCGGTGATCACCTTCGGCGTCGACGGGCCCGACCCCGCCGGGATCGGCGAGCGGCTGCGCGCGGCGGGCTTCAAGTCCTCCGACGAGCCCGAGGTGATCCTGCGGGCCGCCGACCGGCCGGTGATCGAGCACGCCGTCCAGCTGCGCGACCCGGCCAAGCTTGTCGGCGTGCGCGTCGTCGGCGACCGCGTCGCCGAGCTCGCCGCCACCATCCTCACCTCGCCGGAGGCCGCGCGCTGCGCCCGCGACCTGATGAAGGTGATCGGGCTGACGCCCGTCGCCTGCCGCGACCGGGCCGGCTTCGTCACCGACGCGCTGCTCTACCCCTACCTCAACGACGCCGTGCGCATGTACGAGTCGGGCTACGCCTCCATCGGCGACATCGACACCGCCATGAAGCTGGGCTGCGGCTACCCGGCGGGGCCGTTCGAGACGCTGGAGACGATCGGCCTGGCCGTGGTGCGCGACGGGCTGCGCGCCCTCTACGCCGAGTACCGCGAGGCCGCCTACGCCCCCGCGCCGCTGCTCGACCAGCTCGTCACCGCCGGCGTGCGCGCTTTTCCCCGGCCATGAGCCCGCGCCGCGCCCGCCGCAAGGAGTCCACCCGGCCGATCGCCTTCCCCAGCGCCACCGACCGGGTGGAGGAGTGGCCCGACGGGGAGTGGAAGGTGCGCGCGCTCAGCGGCGCCTCCTCGGCCAAGAACTACCGCTGTCCCGGCTGCGACCAGGAGATCCGCACCGGCCAGCCGCACTTGGTGACCTGGCCCAACTGGACGGGCGGCGACGAGGAGCGCCGCCACTGGCACACGGTGTGCTGGCGCAAGAGACGTGACCGCGGCCCCGGCCGCAGCCGCTACTGAGAGGAACGACGTGGAGATTCGCGCGGCGAGCGTGCTGCCCGCCCGGCGGGAGCCGATCGAGCTGCACACCGGCGACGGCCTGACCCTGGTCGGCGAGCTGGCCCAGCCCGAGGACCGGCCCCCCGTGGCGACGCTGGTGACGTTGCATCCGCTGCCCACGCACGGCGGGTTCATGGACAGCCACGTGTACAAGAAGGCCGCCAACCGGCTGCCCGCCCTGGCCGGGATGGCGGTGCTGCGCTTCAACACGCGCGGCACCTCGTCCGAGCGCGGCACCTCGCAGGGCGCGTTCGACGGCGGCGAGGGCGAGCGGTTCGACGTGGCTGCGGCGCTGGAGTACGCCGAGTATCACGACCTGCCGCGCGTGTGGGTGGTCGGCTGGTCGTTCGGCAGCGAGCTGGCGCTCAAGTGGGCGCACGACCCGCTGGTGGAGGGCGCGATCCTGCTGTCCCCGCCGCTCCACAGGGCCACCGACGACGACCTCGACGCCTGGGCGGCGTTCGGCCGGCCGCTGGTGGCGCTGGTGCCGGAGTTCGACGACTACCTGCGTCCGGAGGAGGCCAGGCGGCGCTTCGCCCGGGTGCCGCAGGCGGAGGTCGTCGGCGTCGACGGGGCCAAGCACCTGTGGGTGGGCGAGCCGTACGTGCGCGTCGTCCTGAACGAGATCGTCCGGCGCGTCGTGCCGGAGGCGTACCCCCTGCCGACCGAGGTCTGACCGCGCTAGAATCTTGTTCGGTCCCGAGCGAGGAGGCACGATGGGCGCGTTTGCCCTCGACGGTAAGAAGGCCCTGGTCACCGGGGCGTCCAAGGGGATCGGCAAGGCCATCGCGCTCGCCTACGCCGAGGCGGGCGCGGACGTGGCGCTGGTCTCACGCAACGCCGAGTCGCTGGCCGAGGTGGCCAAGGAGGTCGAGGCGCACGGCCGGCGGGCCGTCGTCATCCCCGCCGACCTGACCAGCAGGGAGGCGGCCGGCGAGGCCGTCACCCGGGCCGTCGACGGGCTCGGCCACCTCGACGTCGTGGTCAACAACGCGGGCGGCTCCAACTTCCTCGTCGAGTTCAAGGACCTGCGGCTGTCAGGCTGGGACAAGATCATGCGGCTCAACCTCGACTCCGCCATGGCCGTCTGCCACGCCGTCGCGCCCCACCTGCTCGGGCGCGGCAGAGGGTCCGTCATCAACGTCGCCTCCGTCGCCGCGCTCGGCGCCCCCTTCCTGGCCCCGTACGCCGCCGCGAAGGCCGGGCTGGTCGCGCTCACCAAGACGCTCGCGCTCGAATGGGCGCAGGCCGGGGTGCGGGTCAACGCGCTGTGCCCCGGCTGGACCGCCACCGACCTCAACCGCAACCTGTGGGAGGACGAAACCAGCAACCAGGCCACGGTGGCGGGCGTGCCGATGCGGCGCTGGGGGACCCCCGAGGAGATGGCCCAGCCCGCCGTCTTCCTCGCCGCCCCGGCCAGCGCGTACGTGACCGGACAGGTGCTGTTCGTCGACGGTGGCGCGACAGCCGCGTAAACCGGTCAGGTAAATCCGGTATATCGGTCTATCGGGCGGAGTGATTGTCGCGGGGAACGAGGCTACCTTGTGTGAGTGCAGCTCTACACGAGATCAGCCGGGACCGGGCTCCCGGTCGTCCTGCTCCACGCGTTCCCGCTCTCGTCGGCCATGTGGCTGGCGCAACGGGAAGGGCTGGCCGGCTCCTGCCGCGTCATCACCCCCGACCTGCGCGGCTTCGGCGGATCACGCCTCGGCGACGACGAGCCGTCGGTCGAGGTGATGGCCGACGACGTCGCCCGCGTGCTCGACGCCGAAGGCATCGACCGGGCCGTGGTCGGCGGACTGTCGATGGGCGGCTACGTCACGATGGCCTTCTGCCGCCGCCACCCCGACCGGCTGCTCGGCGTCATCCTGGCCAGCACCAAGGCCGGGCCCGACACCGAGCCCGTCCGCGACAACCGCGAGCGCATCGCCCAGGCCGTCCTCGCCGACGGCAACGACGTGCTCGTCACCGACGTGCTGCCCACCCTCATCGGGCCCACCACCCGCCAGCGCAGGGCGATGGTGTTCGGGCGCGTCAAGGGCCTCGTGCAGTCGGCCCCGCCCCAGGCCGTCGCCTGGGCCCAGCGGGCGATGGCCGCCCGGCCCGACTCCTTCGACACGCTCGGCGCGCTCAAGGTGCCGACGCTCGTGCTCGTCGGCGAGGAGGACGAGCTCGCGCCGCTGTCCGAAGGCGAGGCCATGGCCAGGGCCGTGCCCGACAGCCGCGTCGAGGTCATCCCCAAGGCCGGCCACCTGACCGCCGTCGAGCAGCCCGAGGCGTTCAACGCGGCGGTCGAGCGCTTCCTCAGCTCCGAGCTTGCCTCGGGATCACGACCTCGCGAATGATCAGCGCGATCGCCGCCGCCACCGGGATCGCCAGCAACGCGCCCACGATCCCCAGCAGCGCCCCGCCGAACAGCGCGGCGATCACCGTCACCGCCGGCGTCACGTTCACCGACTGCTTCATGATCCGCGGGTAGATCAGATAGTTCTCCACCTGCTGGTAGATCAGGAAGAAGATCGCGCACGCGATGCCGGCGGGCACCGAGCCGAGCAACGCCACGCTCGTCACCACCACGGCCCCGATCGTGGCGCCCACCAGCGGGATCAGGTCGGTCAGCGCCACGATCAACGACAGCGCCAGCGCGTACTCGACCCCGGCGATCGACAGGAAGATCCACGTGATCACGCCCGCGATCACCGAGATGAGCACGTTGCCCGCCACGTAACCGCCGATCCCCGCGAGAATCTGCTCGCTGATCGCGCTCGTGCGCTCCCGCCGCGACGCCGGCACCAGCTTGAGCAGATACGCCTTGATCGTGTGCAGCGAGCCCAGGAAGTAGAGCATGAGCACCAGCAGCGTCACCGTCGTGAACAGCCCGTCGAGCACCACCAGCCCCGCGCCCACGACCCCGCTCGCCAGCGACGCCGCCAGCGTGCCCGTCACGAACGAGGCGAGCTGCTGCAGGATCTGATAGTCGGCCTCCAGCGCCCGCACCGTCGGATGCGCCCGCAACTCGGCGACATACCCCGGCACCGCCTGGACGAAATCGGACAACTGCTGGCTGACCGGCGGCACCACCGCCAGCCCGAACAGCGTGAACGCCACGATCACCGCCGCGAACACGATCGAGATCGCCCACCGCCTGGCCATCCCGCGCCGCTGCAACGCCTCCACCGCCGGGTTGAGCCCCACCGCCAGGAACATCGCCACGATCACCAGGATGATCGTGCTCAGCGAGCTGACGACCATCTGCGCCAGCCCGATCGCCGTCAGCACCCCCAGCCCGCCCACCAGCCCGAACAGGAACGGCCCCCGGGCCAGCGGCTTGCCCGGCAGCCCGTACGGCGGCGGTGGCGGCGCCGGCGGGCTGTCGTCGGCGGCGGGCTTCGGGGACTCGACGTCAGTCGTCACCGGGCGGGCTCCTGCGGAGGCGGGGGCGTGAACAGAAAGAGAGCCTAGCGACCTTCGCGGTCGCCAGGCTCTCTCCGGCTGCCAGATCAGCCCCCGTGCATGTCGCCCATGTCAGCTCGTCGTGGCTACTCCTGCCACCACTCGGCGTCGTCCTCGGACTTGGTCTCCGCCTTGGCCGTCACTGGAGCCGGGGCCGGACGCTCCTCGACCGGGTCGGGCGCCGGAGCGGCGATCGCCGGCTTCGGCGGGGCCGCGGTGACCGCGGGCTCCGGCTCCAGGCCCGGCAGGGCCGCGCCGCCCAGGAGCTGACGGAGCTGGGCCAGGTGGCTGGTGATGCTGTCACGCTGCCGGGTCAGCTCGTCGACCTGACGCTGCATCGACGTGCGGGTGCGCTCGGCCTCGTTCTTGGCCTCGGTGACGATCGTCTCGGCGCTGCTCTTGGCGTCGGCGACGATCTGCTCCGAGCTCTTACGGGCGTTGGCGACCAGCTGCTTGGCGTGCAGATCGGCCTCGCGGCGGGTCTGGTCGGCCTGCTGCGTCGCCTTCGTGGCCCGGGACTCCGCCGTCGCGGCGCGCTGCTCGGCCTCCGCGACCAGCTTCTGCGTCGCCGCCTGCGTGGTGGCGTGGCGCTCGGCCTCCTGGCGCTCCGCCTCCTCGCGGCGCGACGCCAGCTGGATCTCGAACTCCGCCTCGTCCTGCGCCCGCTTGGCCTCCGACTCCTCCAGCACGCGCTGTGCCTGCGCGCGCATCTCGTCGGCCTGACGCTTGGCGGTGGTCAGCACCTCGTCACGCTCACGCTTGGTCGAGGCGCGCAGCTGCGCGACCTCCCGCTCCGTGGTCGTGCGCAGCTTGGCGATCTCGCGCTCGGCGTCGGCCCGCTTCTCCGCCACCTCGTGGTCGGCGGTCGCGCGCAGCTTGGCGACCTCCCGCTCCGTCGTGGCGGTCAGCTCGTCGGCCTCCCGGCGGGCCGTCGAACGGATCTCCTCGGCATCCCGCTCGGCGCTGGTGCGCATCTCCTCGCTCTCGCGAGTGGCCTGCGCCCGCTTGTCGGCCGCCTCGGCCTCGGCGGCGGCCCGCAGATCGGCGGCCTCCACCTTGGCGGCGGCCTTGATCTCGTTGGCCTCCGCCCTGGCCGCCTGCACGAGCTCGGTGGCCTGCTCCTCGGCCAGCCGCAAGAGCTGCTCGATGCGCGCGCCCAGACCGGAGTAGGTGGGACGCTCCTGCTCCTGGAGCTGGCGCTGGGAGTCGGACAGATCGCGCTGCAGGCCGGAGACCTGCTCGCGGGCCTGCCGCAACTCGGCGTCGAGCTGCTTCAGATGATCGTGCACCTGGTGCCGGTCATAACCGCGGAGCACGACGTCGAACTCGCGGGCTGGGGCATCCTCGAAGAAGTTGTTGAGCTGGGCGTCGATGTCGGACTGCATGGAGGCTCGATCCTGGGTTGTCGAGACGGCTACACGGGCCGGACGGGGGGTTCGGGGCACCCGAGCCAGGAGCCTGTGCCTCGCGGCAGGCTCCTCGTCCGGTGGAAAGCCAGCGTACTCCGCACTTGCCGCGTGCGAAGCCCCGTCCAGGTTTCTGCGTGACTAGTTACAAATGAACGATTTTTGCGTTAGCTAGGGCCTAGTCGCCTGAACCAACTCCGTGAGCATTCCTCCAACATCCTTGGGGTGCAGGAACGCGATCTGCGACCCCATCGAGCCGTGCCTGGGACGCTCGTCGAGCAACCGGACGCCCCTGTTACCGATCTTACCCATCGCCTCGGCGACGTCCGGAACCCCGAACGCCACGTGGTGCACTCCCTCGCCCCGCTTGGCCAGGAATTTCCCGACCGGCGAATCGGGCGAGAGCGGCTCCAGCAGCTGGATGTAGGAGCCTCCGCCCTCGCCGTCGGCGACGTGCAGCATGGCCTCCTTGACGCCCTGCTCCTCGTTGACCTCCCGCGCCACGACGGTCAGCTCGAACGTCTCGGCGAACAGCCGGATCTTCTCCTCGAGGTCGTGACAGGCGATCCCGATGTGGTCGATACGCATGAACATGTGTGGCCAACCTCCATAGCGGACACCCGGCGATGCGTGGGTATCGTGTCAAAGAATCCACCGTGCGCACAGGAGGCCCGCCATGTCTGGTTCCGTCATCGTCGCCGGAGCTCGCACCCCTATCGGCAAGCTGCTAGGCGCCCTGTCCGGGCTGTCGGCCGTGGAGCTCGGGGGGATCGCCATCAAGGCGGCCCTGGAGCGGGCCGGGGTGTCGCCGGAGGACGTGGAGTACGTGATCATGGGGCAGGTGCTCCAGGCGGGGGCGGGGCAGATCCCGTCACGTCAGGCGGCGGTCAAGGCGGGCATCCCGATGACCGTGCCGTCCGTCACGATCAACAAGGTGTGCCTGTCGGGGCTGGACGCCATCGCGCTGGCCGACCAGCTGATCCGCGCCGGTGAGTTCGACGTGGTCGTGGCCGGTGGCATGGAGTCGATGACCAACGCGCCGCACCTGCTGCCGGGCCTGCGCAAGGGCGTCAAGTACGGGGGTTCGCAGGTCGTCGACTCGATGGCGCACGACGGGCTGTTCTGCGCCTTCGACCAGTGCGCCATGGGCGAGTCGACCGAGCGGCACAACGCCAGGCTCGGCATCGGCCGCGAGGAGCAGGACGAGGTGTCGGCCCGTTCGCACCAGCTCGCCGCCGCGGCCGCCAAGAACGGCGCGTTCGAGTCGGAGATCGTGCCGGTGGAGATCCCGCAGCGGCGGGGCGAGCCGATCGTGGTGAAGGACGACGAGGGCGTGCGCGGCGACACCTCGGTCGAGGCGCTCGCGCGGCTGCGGCCGGCGTTCGCGGCCGACGGGACGATCACGGCCGGGTCGGCGTCGCAGATCTCCGACGGGGCGTGCGCGGTGGTCGTGATGTCCAAGGCCAAGGCCGAGGAGCTGGGACTGCCCTGGCTGGCGGAGATCGGCAGGCACGGCAACGTCGCCGGGCCGGACGCCTCCCTGCAGTCGCAGCCGGCCAACGCCATCAAGCACGCCCTGGGCAAGCAGGGTCTCACGCCCGGCGACCTGTCGCTGGTGGAGATCAACGAGGCGTTCGCCAGCGTGGTCATCCAGTCGGCGAAGGAGCTCGGCGTGCCGAGGGAGATCGTCAACGTCAACGGCGGCGCGATCGCGCTCGGTCACCCCATCGGGGCGTCGGGGGCCCGCCTGGTGCTGACGCTGGCCCACGAGCTGAGGCGCCGGGGCGGCGGTCTCGGTGCGGCCGGGCTGTGCGGCGGCGGCGGTCAGGGCGACGCGCTGATCATCAACGTGCCCGCGCAGGACGTGTCCGAGTAGCGGGGCCGGGTCCCAGCAGCAGGACGCACCCATATAAGGGCGCATCCGTATATGTCGTGAGAAAAGGGGCGCCCCGCTCTCCAACCCAGGAGAGCGGGGCGCGGGTTCAGGGCGGTTGATGCGCCCGGCCGCGAGGGAGGTTGCGGCCGGGCGTTCTTGGGGCGGTCATGACGAGAGCAGGCGGGCGAAGACGGAGCGGTGGCGGCCCTCGCCGCGCTGCTCCTTGACGGCCTGCCGGACCCTGCGGTGCTCGGCGGCGGCCTCGCGCAGCTCACGCGCGTGGTTCTGCATGACTACGTATTCGAACTCGGCGTTCATGGAGAGTGCTCCTTGGTTGTTGTTTCCCTGCACTCTCAAGAATGGTCCTAAGGCCCCGGGCGACACATCGGGCGGATGCCTTATCTGCCCCGGTCCGGGGGCCTAGAGGGTACTTAGGAAGGCGCCGGGCACGGCGGGCACGGCCTAAGGCTCCCCGGCGTAGCTGACGGTGACCTTGGTGAAGCCCAGTGACCTGAGCAGGCCCTCCAGCATGGCGCGGGTGTTGGCGTCGGCGCGGCTGCGCAGGTCGCTGGCCACGGCCGCCTCGGCGATCTTCTTCTCCGCGAGCACGTACAGCTCCCGCTGGTCGCCGGGGGAGGACGACAGGAAGTCCTGGACCCGGTCGATCAGCCCGCGCTGCTGGGCGAAGACGTAGGAGCGGGTGTTGTCCAGGTTGGGCTTTTCCAGCTGGGCGCGCGGCAGGCGCACGTCAGCCCGGGTGCGGTCCTCCGACACGGTGATGGCGTCCTTGGCCAGGGTGGAGAAGTCCACATAGGCGTCGACGCTGCCCGCCCCCACGAACAGCGTGCGGCTGCCCTTGACGGCGTCCGGGAGGAAGTTGGCGTCCTTCTCCAGATCCACCACGACCTGGAAGGAGCCGGTCGCGGCCTCGTACCGGCTCATGTCCTTGATGGACTGGAGCAGGGCCGGACCGGAGCGGTCGATCGCGCGCTCGCCGAGCGGGTTGAGCCAGGTCCAGGCCACGCGGCCGGCCACCACGAGCAGAACCGCCAGGACCAGCAGCCCGGCCAGATATCGCCACCTGCGGCGCCGCCGGGGGGTTGGCGCGGGCGGCGCCGTACGGGATGTCGTCATGCTGCTTGACTACCCGAGGAGAGATCATCAGTGCCACCCGTGGGGTGACATCTTCGGTCCCCAGCCCGGAGAGGCGCTCGGGTCGGGGTAGACCGGGTAGACCTGGGGGCTGCTCGCGGTGTCGGGCTCGGTGGCGACCGGGGTGGCCACCTGGACGGACGTGCCGGCCGGGCCGCCGCCGAAGTGGGTGGTCGACAGCTTGCAGGTCTGGAAGTCGCTGAAGAACATCCGCAGCCACTCGCGGCGCTGGTGCTCGTTGAGCCCGGAGAACCAGGCGGCGGCGTACTCGTGCTCCAGCAGCGGGCCGCCGGGCAGCGGCTCGCCGCGCAGCCACGCCATCACGATCTCCCGGTAGCCGTCGGCGGGTCGGCCGTGGCAGCGGGCGGCCAGCGCGTCGAGGTATTCGCGCGCGGCCTCGTCGGCGAAACCGGCCGACAGGTCGGGCAGGTGGATCGGCGCCAGCCCGGACGACGGCGTGAGCGGGTCGTCCAGCGGACGCTGCTCGACGCGGGTGAACGCGGCCGGCGTCTCGGCCAGGCGGGAGGCGATCTCGGTGAACGCCGCCCCCAGCTCGGTGAGCCCGGCGCGCATGCCGGGATGGACGCAGACCGTGATCGGCCACTCCTGGCAGCTGTAGGCGATCTCCTGGGCGGCGGCGGGCTTCGGCTCGGCCAGCACCCGCGCGACCCCGGTGCCCGCGAGCAGCACCGCGAGCAGCGCGAACGCCAGCACCAGCGCCTGCCGGGTCACCAGCGCCGCCCAGCCCAGCAGCAGCGCGCAGGTGACGCCCAGCAGCCAGATGATCTGGTTGAGGAAGATCGTCCCGCTGAGCCCCTGGAACAGGTCGTACGGCTCGCCCGTGCCCGGCGCCAGCCGGTCGGCCCAGCCCTCGCCGTCGGCCAGCCAGGTGAACAGCCCGTAGCAGGCCAGGCCGGCGATCGGCGGCGTGACCGCGTACGGCAGCACCCAGCCGGCCACCCACCCGATCACCGAGTAGAGCGCCAGCCCCGCCATGCCCATGCCGAGGCCCGACAGGCTCAGCCGCCCCGACTGCTCGGTCAGCACCGTCTTGACGGCCAGCACCAGCACGGTCGCGGCGAACGAGCCCAGCACCACCACCAGGATGGCCAGCGGCGCCCGCAGGGCTCGCCAGGTCGTCAGCTGCAGGCCGCGTGACGCCCGGCGCTTGCGCAGCGCCACCCAGGCGGCGAACGCGGCGGCGACGGGCCCGGTCAGCCGGAGCGATCCGATGACCGCGGCCACGATGTTCTCCCAGGCGTCGACGCCAGGGATCAGGACGCTCCACGCCGCGACCAGGCCGAGAGCGAGGAGCACGGCCACCGTGACGGCCGCGCTCTGTCTCAGCTCCTCCCGTGAAACGCCCCCGTGCTCACGCACCCTTGTCCCCGTTGAAGTTCATCAAAGCACCCCCCGTGCCCCGTAGGCGCGGCGAAGCGGTCAGGCCCGGCCGTCCCCACGGCTGATGGACTTGGCTTCCCCGTCACCATTCGATGCGAGAACCATAACTGAGCGTGATGATTGCCGCCCGGATTCTTGGCCAAGCGAAGAATCCGATCGCGCTCCGTAAGCGCACGAACCTGGACGAGCAGCGCGCTACCGTAGCGCTGTGTCGCAGCCCAAGCCCCTCAACCTGCCGTTCGATCCCATCGACCGTGCCGCGGAGTCCTGGCGCGCTCACTTCGGTCCCTCTTCCGCCATGGCCGCCGTCACGTCGATCATGAGAGCGCATCAGATCCTGCTGTCGCAACTTGACTCGCTCCTGAAGCCGTACGACTTGACCTTCGCCAGGTACGAGGCTCTGGTTCTCTTGACCTTCAGCCGGACCGGGGCGCTGCCGCTTTGGAAAATCGGGGAGCGGCTCATGGTCCACCCGACCAGTGTCACGAACACGGTTGACAGGCTCGAAAGGTCCGGCCTGGTCCGCCGCATGCCCAATCCGCGGGACGGCCGTGGTGTGCTCGCCGAGATCACCGAGGCGGGCCGTGACGTCGTGCGGCGCGCCACCGCCGAGCTCATGGGCGCCGACTTCGGCCTGGGCATGTACGGCGAGACCGAACTGCGGCAGATGTTCGAGCAGTTGCGCACGCTGCGGGTGGCGGCGGGTGACTTCTCCGGGCCGGACATGCGGCAAGATGAGGAGCATGGCGGACTTCTCTAGGCCCGGATCGCTCTACGGAGCCGTGGATCTGGGCGCGCGCAAGCAAGCCCTGGAATCGCAGGCCCGGCGGGAGGCGGCGGGTCCCCAGGGGGCCTCGCCGGCCTCGGTCGTGGACGTGACCGAGGAGACGTTCACGAGCGACGTCATCGACCGCTCGATGACCACGCCGGTCGTCCTCGACCTGTGGTCGCCGCGGGCGCCCGGCAGCGCCCAGCTCAGCCCCGTGCTGGAGAAGGTGGTCGGCGACGCCGGCGGCAAGGTGGTCCTGGCCCGGGTCAACGTCGACGCCAGCCCGCAGATCGCGCAGGCGCTGCGCGTGCAGGCGGTGCCGACGGTGCTGGCGATCTTCCAGGGGCAGGCCGTGACCGGCTTCCAGCAGGTGCTGCCCGAGCAGGAGGTGCAGCGCTGGCTCGACGAGCTGATGGGCGCGGTCGAGCAGTTCTACCAGGCCAACCCGGGCGCCCGGCCGCCGGCGGCGGAGCCGGGTGAGGAGGCGCCGCAGGCGCCCCCGGCCGACCCCGACCTGGTGGCCGCCGAGCAGGCCATCGACCAGGGCGACCTCGACGCGGCCGCGGCGGCCTACGAGCGGCTGCTGGCCCGCGCCCCCGGTAACGAGGACGCCAGGATGGGCCTGGCGGGCGTCAGCCTGATCAAGCGGACGGCCGACGCCGACCCGGCCGAGGTGCAGCGCAGGCTGGACGACCCGGCCGACATCGACGCCCAGCTCCTGGCGGCCGACCTGGAGATGCTGTCGGGCTCGGTCGACGAGGCGTTCAACCGGATCATCGCGGTGGTCAAGCGCACGTCCGGCGACGAGCGTGACAAGGCCAGGCGGCATCTGCTGGGCCTGTTCGACGCGCTGCCGGCCGAGGATCCGTCTTTGGCGAAGGCGCGTAGAGCTTTGTCGAGCGCTCTGTTCTAACCTGGGGGTATGCGTGTAGTCACGCTCTCCGCGACCTACGGCACGGCCGGCAGCCACATCGGCCCGGCCGTGGCCGAGCGGCTGGGCGTGCCCTTCGTCGACCGCGCGATCCCCGGCGCCGTGGCCCAGGAGCTGGGCTGCACGCTGGAGGAGGCGCTCGCCCATGACGACCGGGCCGAGCGCGGCCTGGGCAGGCTGCTGTCGGGCGCGATGCGGCTGCCGACGGTCACGTTCGGCGGCGTCGACATGTACGTGCCCGGGGTGCTGCCGCACGCGCCGGAGGAGTTCGTCCGCCACACCGAGCGGGTGCTCACCGAGACCGCCCGTGACCAGGGCGGCGTCTTCCTGGGCCGGGCCGGGGCGGTGGTGCTGGCCGAGCACCCGGGCGCGCTGCACGTGCGGCTCGACGGCCCGATCGAGCGCCGCGTCCGGCAGACCGCCACGCTCGGCGAGCTGACCGAGCGCGAGGCGCGCAGGATCATCGAGGACAACGACCGGGCCCGCACCGCCTACGTGCGCCACTTCTATCGTGCGGACCCCGCCGACCCCCGGCTCTACCACCTGGTCGTCGACAGCACGGCGATCCCGGTGGCGGCCTGTGTCGACCTGATCGTGACAGCCGCGACGGCGCTCGCTTGACCAGTTGCCCCCTACCATGGGAGGACTTCTTGGTCAGGCGCGAAGGAGCGATTGACGTGGCGACCGTCCCGAGTGTGTCGTACTCCATCACCGTGCGGCTCGAGGTGCCGGCCGGCGGCAAGGCCGTCAGCCAGCTCACCCATGCCGTAGAGTCGGCCGGCGGGGTGGTCACCGCCCTCGACGTCACCAACGCGGGCCACGAGAAGCTCCGCATCGACGTCACGTGCGCGGCGCGCGACACCGACCACGCCCAGGCGATCGTCGACCAGCTCGAAGCGGTCGAGGGCGTCGTCATCCACAAGGTCTCCGACCGCACGTTCCTCATGCACCTCGGCGGCAAGATCGAGATGAAGTCGAAGGTGCCGCTGCGCAACCGCGACGAGCTCTCCATGGCCTACACGCCGGGCGTGGCCCGGGTGTCGATGGCGATCGCCCGCAACAAGGAGGACGCTCGCCGCCTGACCATCAAGCGCAACACGGTCGCCGTCGTCACCGACGGCTCGGCCGTGCTGGGGCTGGGCAACATCGGGCCGGAGGCCGCGCTGCCCGTGATGGAGGGCAAGGCGGCGCTGTTCAAGCGGTTCGCGGGCATCGACGCCTGGCCGATCTGCCTCGACACCCAGGACGTCGACGAGATCGTCCGCGCGGTGCAGCTCATCGCGCCGGGCTTCGGCGGCATCAACCTCGAGGACATCGGCGCGCCGCGCTGCTTCGAGGTGGAGCGGCGGCTGCGCGAGCTGCTCGACATCCCGGTCTTCCACGACGACCAGCACGGCACCGCGATCTGCGTGCTCGCCGCGCTGACCAACGCGCTGCGCGTGGTCGACAAGCGGATCGAGGACGTGCGCATCACGATGGCGGGCGCGGGCGCGGCGGGCAACGCCGTGCTGCGGCTGCTGCTGGCCTCGGGCGCCCGCAACGTGATCGTCTGCGACTATCTCGGCGCCGTCCACCAGGGCCGCGACGACCTCGACGACTCGCTGCGCTGGATCGCCGACCACACCAACGCCGAGGGCTACTCGGGCGACCTGCGCGGGGCGGTCAAGGGCGCCGACGTGTTCGTGGGGGTGTCCGCGCCGGGCATCCTGACCGGTGACGACATCGCCACGATGGCGCCGGGCGCCGTGGTGTTCGCGCTGGCCAACCCGGAGCCGGAGGTCTCTCCCGACGACGCCCGCGAGCACGCCGCGGTGGTGGCCACGGGGCGCTCCGACTACCCCAACCAGATCAACAACGTGCTGGCCTTCCCGGGTGTCTTCCGGGGGCTGCTCGACGCGCAGGCGACCGAGGTGACCTCGGAGATGCTGCTGGCCGCCGCCGGAGCACTGGCCGCCGTGGTCACGCCCGAGGAGCTGGGCCCCAACTACATCATCCCGAGCGTCTTCCACCCGGACGTGGCGAGCGCCGTGGCCGCCGCCGTCCGCGAGTCCGCCGGCGGCCGTGCCCGGGGCTTCACCGAGGCGTGACCGCAGCGGCGGCCCTCGCCGCCGACGCGTTCTCCCCGGTACGGAGTGCGTACCGGGGAGATGTCGTGACGAGGGCCGGTCGCGGGGTTCGCGGGCCGCGTCGGAAGCGGGGGAGAGCCCGTGATGGGGATGTCAGCGGGCCACGCGGATGAACGCGCCCGCCAGGGCGAGGGCGGCGTTGACCAGCACGGCGACGAGCACGCCCTGGAGCACGCTGCCCATGGCGGCGGTGACCACGGCGCTCATGACCGGGATGCCCATGGTGATGCCGACCTGCTGGGTCATGGTGGCGAGGCCGGTGGCCAGGCCCTGCTCGGAGTCGGGCAGTCCGGAGGTGGCGGTGACCATGAAGGCCACGATCGCCACCATGTTGCCGATCCCGCCGGCGAAGGTGGCGGCCAGCAGCAGCCAGATCCAGCCGGGCGCGGTGCCGAGCAGGGCGAGCGACGCGGTGGCCGCGGCCTGGAGGGCGAAGCCGGTGGCCAGCGCCTTGCGGAGCCCGACGCGGGCCAGCACGCGCGGGGCGAGCACGCCGCCGACGACGGTGCCGAGCCCGAGCACGCCGAACGCCAGGCCGGTGGCCAGCGCCGAGTAGCCGAGCACCTTCTGCAGGTAGAGCGTCATGAGGAAGACGAGCGAGGTCTCGGTGGCGAAGGCGAGCAGGCCGGCCAGGTTGCCCCATTTGATGCTGGGGCGGGCCAGGACGGCGACCGGCACGAGGGGCGCGACGGCGCGCTTCTCGGCGAACCAGAAGGCGACGAGCAGCACCGCTCCGGCGGCCAGCCCGGCGAGCGCGACCGGGTCGGCGAAGCCGTGCTCGCCGGCGCGGGTGAGGCCGTAGACGAGGGCGAGCAGGCCGCCGGTCACCGTGACGGCGCCGAGCACGTCCATGCGGGGGCGGCGGTCGGGCCGGCTCTCGGCCAGCACGACGGGCGCGGCCACCAGGACGGCCAGCGCGACGGGCACGTTGACGTAGAACGCCCAGCGCCAGCTCAGCAGCTCGGTCAGCAGGCCGCCGAGGATCGCGCCGGAGGTGAACCCGGCCGACATCAGCGCGCCGTTCAGCCCGAGCGCCCTGGCGCGCAGCGGCCCTTCGGGGAAGGACGTGGTGAGCAGCGACAGCCCGGCGGGCGTGACCACGGCGGTGGCGAGCCCCTGGGCGACGCGGGCGGCGAGCAGCATGCCGGGCGAGGTGGCGAGCCCGCCGGCCAGCGACGACAGGCCGAGCAGCGCCATCCCGGCCAGGAAGAGCCGGCGGCGTCCGAACAGGTCGGCGATCCGCCCGAACAGCAGCGTGAACCCGGCGGCGGCCAGCGCGAACGTGGTGGCCACCCACTGCAGGTCGGCGAGGCCGAACCCGAGTCCGGCGCCGATCACCGGGAGCGCCACGTTCAGAATGGAGAAGTCAACAGCGAGCATGAACTGGGAGCCCAGCAGCAGCACGAGGACCAAGCGCTGCCGGGAGCTCATCCGATCGGTCACCCGCTCATCGAGCACAGTCACGTCATCCCCCTTAACGGGTAATCTGTTCCATTAGGATGGCGTGACCTTAACACATGAGGAGAATTAATGGAACAAGGGTCCCGTTTGGCGGGAACGGTCCGTCCTGGCGGCCGTACGGCGAAGGTGCGCGCGGCAGTGTTGCAGGCAACCCAGGACGAGCTGGTCGAACGCGGCTTCCACGGCCTCAACATGGAGCAGGTGGCCACCAGGGCAGGCATCGGAAAGACCACTATCTACCGCCGCTGGGGCACCACGGCCGGGCTGGTCACGGAGCTCATGACCGAGCTGGCCGCCCAGTCCTCGCCGCCGCCCGACACGGGCAGCATCCAGGGCGATCTGGAGGCCAACGCGATCAGCGTGATGGAGGCCGTCAACGACCCGCGCCTCGGCGCGACCTTCCAGGCCGTGATCGCGGCCGCCACCTGTGACGAGGGCGCCGCCGCGGCGCTGCGCGCCTTCTACGGGCGCCGCATCTCGGAGTGGGCGACGGTGGCCGACCAGGCGATCGCGCGCGGCGACCTGCCGCCCGGCACCGACGGCCAGGAGCTCATCAAGGCCGTCTCCGCGCCGCTCTATTACCGCCTGGTGGTGACGCGCGAGCCGGTCGACCGCGAGGCCGCGGTGCGCGCCGTGACCGTCGCCCTGATCGCGGCCCGGGCCGGCGCCTTCGTCACCGGCCCCGCCGCAGCGGGCGTCGGCGCGGATCCGGGCGTGCCCGGCCTCGGTGTGGAGCCCGCCGTTCCCGGCGTCAGTACGGGTCCCGCCGCGACCGGGGCCACAGCGACCCGTACCACCAGATGATCCCGCCGGTGAGCACCATGCCGCCGGCGGTGGCGAGCTTGCCCATCAGGTCCACCGGAGGCCCCGTGAAGGGCAGGTGACGCCGGCCGCCGGGGCAGTCGTTACGCACCCGCGTGGAGTCGATCAGGGTGTCGGGGTGGCTCTCGCTGACCGAGTACGCCTCGATCTCGACGCTGCCGCCGTGCCGGATCCGCACGTGCCGGGTGATCGCCTTGCGCGCGGGGATGGAGCCCGTCGCCACGGTCGCGGAGTCGGCGCGCAGGTCGAACCGGGCGAGCTGGCGGGTCTGGTTGCGCAGCGTCACGCGTACGGTGCCGGCCCGGCAGCCGATGCGGTCGACGCTCATCGTGAAGGGGTCGCCGGTGTCGGGCTTCGGCCAGGCGGGCGCCGCCGCAGGAGGGAAGAGCATGAGACCCAGGAGCAGTCCCAGACCTGCCAGGGCGAGACGGCGCATGTGACCCTCCCGAGTTCGCGAACTTTGGTACCTACCGTGCCCATATGACTACGAAAAGTAACATCGCCGGACCGGGGGAGCGGGAAGGCCGGTTCACCCCTCATGATGGAGGTATGGCGGAGGCGATCTACGTCGGCGGTTTGTTGGTGGCGACGCCGCTCCTCGACGACCCCAACTTCCGGCGTAGCGTCGTGCTGATCCTCGAACACGACCTCGACGGCGGCACCCTCGGGGTGGTTCTCAACAGGCCGAGCGAGATCTCGGTGACGCAGGTCCTGCCCGTGTGGGACCCGCTGGTGACCGGCCCGCCGGTGCTGTTCGAGGGCGGCCCGGTGCAGACCGACAGCGCGCTGGCGCTCGCGGCGGTGCCGAGCGGGGAGGAGCCGCTGGGCTGGCGCCGCCTCCACGCGGGCACGCCGGCGGTGTCACGGCTGGGCACGGTCGACCTGGACGCGCCGCCGGAGATCCTCCAGGGCGAGATCGCCCAGATGCGGATCTTCGCCGGTTACGCGGGCTGGACGTCGGGTCAGCTCGAGAGCGAGATCGCCGAGGGCGCCTGGTACGTCGTCGACTCCGAGGCGGGCGACACCTTCCACACCGACCCGGGCTCGCTCTGGCGTCACGTGCTGCGGCGGCAGCCGGGCGAGCTGGCCTTCGTCGCCACGTGCCCGGACGACCCGACGATGAACTAGACCGATGAACTAGGCCGATGAACTAGGCGTCCCAGCCGGGCCGCAGCGAGCGTTCCACGACCTGGAGGGTCTGCTCGACGCGGCGCACCATGAGCTTGAGGTCGAGGACGTCCGACGCGCAGCCGTAGTCGACGCGCATGGGCGACATCGCGAACGCCACGACCAGCGCCGGGACCGGGCCGGCGTCGAGGGTGACGCCCATCCGGGCGGCGACCGCCTCGGCCAGGCGGAGCTCGCTCTCCATGCCCCGGGCGATCGTGAAGGCGACGAGGTTGGGGTTGTCGTCGAGGACGCGCCGCAGTTTGAGGAACCTCTCGGTGTCGGCGGTCGTCGACTGCTCCATCTCGCGCAGCACCGCGCGCACGGCGTGGGTCATCGCGGCGAACGGCGGCTCGTCGGGCGGCCTGGCGGCCAGCGTCTCCAGCATCGTCTCCTCGCCCTGGTCGTGATACCAGAGCAGCAGGTGGTCCTTGCTGGTGAAGTAGCGGAAGAAGGTGCGGGAGGAGACGTCGACCGCCCCCGCGATCTGCTCCACGGTGGTCGAGTCGTACCCTTGTTCGAGGAACAGATCCAGTGCGGCGTCGAGCAGCGCGAGCCGCGTCTTCTCCTTCTTACGTTCCCGCAGACCCACCGGCGTCACTCCCTCGAAACCTTCCTGTCACAGTATGACACAAGTCAGGATGCGACGAATAAAACTCATTTGTCATCTGGCAGACTCTGACGTAGATTACCCGGGCTTATGAGACGTACGCCCCGGTGTGGGGCGGGATGTGTTTAGGGGGACTTCATGGCACAGACGAAGGTGGTAGAGGCGCCACCACCGGGGGAGAAGGCCGCCAATCCGTGGCTGGTGCTGCTCGCGGTCAGCCTCGGCGTCATCATGGTGATGCTCGACGGCACCGTGGTCGGCATCGCCAACCCGGTGATCCAGTCCGATCTGGGCGCCTCGCTCGCCGACCTGCAGTGGGTGACGAGCGGCTACCTGCTCGCGCTGGCGGTCTTCCTGATCACCGCGGGCAAGCTGGGTGACCTGTTCGGCCACAAGCGCGTGTTCCTCATCGGCGTCGCCGGCTTCGCGATCACCTCCGTGGGCATCGGCCTCAGCCAGCAGCTCGCCGACATCGTGCCCGGCGTCACCCCGGTCGGCGCGCTCATCGGGCTGCGCGTGCTGCAGGGCCTGTTCGGCGCGCTGCTGCAGCCCGCCGCGCTGGCGCTGCTGCGCAACGCCTTCCCCGGCGAGAAGCTCAACCAGGCGATGGGCGCGTGGGGCGCGATCATCGGCCTGTCCAGCGCCGCCGGCCCGATCGTGGGCGGCCTGCTGGTCCAGGACCAGGGCTGGGAGTCGGTCTTCTTCATCAACGCCCCGGTGGGCGTCATCGCCCTCGTCATGGGCATCTTCCTGATCAAGGAGAGCCCGGTCAAGGTGCTCAACCGCATCGACTGGGGCGGCGTGGTGCTGCTGTCGGGCGCGATGTTCGCGCTCGTGTGGACCATCATCAAGGCGCCCGAGTGGGGCTGGGGCGACTCCACGACGCTGGGCTTCATGGGCGCGTTCGCGGTGCTGATCGCCGCGTTCATCTTCTGGCAGAGCCGGGCCCGGCAGCCGCTGGTGCCGCTGTCGCTGTTCACCAACGCCTCGATCTCCATCGGCACCGTGCTGATGATGATGGTCGCGTTCGCGATGTTCGGCGCGATGTTCTTCCTGGGCTTCTTCTTCCAGGGTGTGCACGGCCTGAGCCCGCTGGACGCCGGCCTGCGCATGCTGCCGATGAGCGCCGGCATGATCGTCGCCTCGCCGCTGGCCGGCATGATGATCGGCAAGCTCGGACCGAAGATCACGATGGCGTCCGGCCTGGTGGTCACCGCCGGCGCGATGTTCCTGATGTCCCGCCTCAGCATGGACGCCTCGTTCCTGGAGAGCGCGATCCCGTTCGTGGTGCTGGCCTTCGGCCTCTCGCCGGTCTTCGTCGGCGCCACCGAGGTCATCGTGGGCAACGCGCCCGTCGAGCTCAGCGGCGTCGCGGGCGGCCTGCAGCAGTCGGCCATGCAGGTCGGCGGCGCGCTCGGCACCGCGATCCTGGGCGCCGTCATGGCCGGTGAGATCTCCGACAAGCTGCCCGGCTATCTCGGCCCGGCCGCCGCGAGCATCCCGCCGGACCAACTCGGGTTGCTGGAGAAGGCGGCCGCGTTCGGCGGCCTGCCGGCGGGCACGCCCGAGCAGCTCGTGCAGGTCGTGGGCCCGGCCGTGAACAGCGCGTTCATGGACGGCATGCACCTGGCCTTCCTGGTCAGCACCGGCATCGCGCTGCTCACCGCGGTCCTGGCCCTGTTCGTCAAGGCCGGCCGCAAGACCGAGGGTGCGCCGGTCCACGTCGGCTGACGCACTCTCCCGTACGGCTCCCTTCCCTCCGGGGACGGGAGCCGTATCGCTGTTCACGAGCGGGAGCGGTCGGCGGCGGGAATAGACTCGATGGGGTGAGCACGAAGATCCTTCCAGAGCAGGACACCCGTCCGCAGACCTCGCACGGCGACGGCGACCACGAGCGGTTCGCCCACTACGCCGACAAGCACAAGATCACCGAATCCATGGTGACGGGCACGCCGATCCGCGCGCTGTGCGGCAAGATCTGGGTGCCCAGCCGCGATCCCAAGAAATATCCGGTCTGCCCGGAGTGCAAGGAGATCTACGAGGGCCTGCCGTCCGGTGGCGGCGAGGGTGACGACAAGCAGTGAGTGTTGCTGACCGGTGATCGCCCACGGGAGGGCTACGGTTCGTATCCGGACCGCCCCCTACCGTAACGGGAGATCACATGACCCGGCGCGCCGCCGTCCTGATCGTCTGCGTGCTCGCGGCCGGGTTCACGCCGCCGGCCTCGCCGGCGGCGGCGTCGAGCTGCCTGCGCGCGGCCGGTCATCCGCGCTCGCCCGAGCCGCGCGCGCCCAAGCCGGGTGACGTGGCGGCGGTCACCGCCGAGCTCGCCCAGCGGCTGCGCGGCGTCAGGACGCCCGCCCGGATCACGGTGCCGACCTGGGTGCACGTCATCACCGACGGCGCCGCCAAGGCCACCACCAAGGCGGTCAAGGCGCAGATCGCCACGCTCAACGACGCCTACGCGGGCCGGCTCGGCGGGGCCGACACCGGCGTCAGCTTCCGCCTCGACGGCATCGCCGTCACCCGCGACGCCGCCTGGTTCACCGCGCCGATCGCGCACGAGCGCGCCATGAAGACGTCGCTGCGCAAGGGCGGGCCCGAGACGCTCAACCTCTACCTCGCCCAGCCCGGCGACCTGGTGCTCGGCTTCTCCTCCTACCCCTACTGGTACGAGTCCCAGCCCCGGCTCGACGGCGTGGTGATCGACTGGCGCGGCCTGCCCGGCGGCACGCTCGACGGCTACGACCAGGGCTACACCGGCGTGCACGAGATCGGCCACTGGCTGGGCCTGTTCCACACCTTCGAGAACGGCTGCGAGGAGCCCGGCGACGGCGTGGCCGACACCCCCGCGCAGGCCGGGCCGACCGAGGGATGCCCGGTGGAGCAGGACACCTGCGCGGCGCCGGGCCTCGACGGCGTGCACAACTTCATGGACTACGCGCAGGACCGGTGCATGCGCGAGTTCACCGCGGGCCAGGGCCTGCGTATGCGCCAGATGTGGGCGGCATACCGGGTGCGCCCTACGATGTCCGGGTGACAGCACCAAACGCACTAGATGCCCCTCACGAGATCCCCCGCATCTTCAGCCATCCGTACCGGGTGGCGACCGTGGGCATCCTCCTCGTCGTCACCCTGATCGCCTTCGAGGGCATGTCGGTCGGTGTGGTCATGCCGCAGGTCGCCGCCGACCTCGACGCGCAGGAGATCTACGGGGTCAGCTTCTCGGCCTTCCTCATCGCCAGCCTGTTCGCCAACGTGGTCGCCGGCCTGTGGTCGGACCGGCGAGGCTACGCGCTGCCGTTCGTCGCGGGCGTGGTGCTGTTCGTGGTCGGCATGGGCATGGCCGGGGCCGCCGTGAACGAGATGCTGTTCCTCGTGTCCCGGGCCGTGCAGGGCCTGGGCGCCGGGGCGTCGATCGTGGCCCTCTACGTGATGATCGCCCGGGTCTATCCCGCCGTGATGCGGCCCCGCGTGTTCGCCGCGCTGTCGGCCGCCTGGGTCGTGCCCGCCATGGTCGGCCCCGCCGTCGCCGGCTTCGTGGGCGACACCTGGGGCTGGCGCTGGGTGTTCTACGGCATCATCCCGCTCGTGCTGCCCGCCCTGGTCATGCTCGTCCCGGCGCTCAAGAGGCGTCCCTCCGACGAGGAGACCTCGCCCGGCGAGGGGCCGCGCTCGCGGCCCGTGGCCATGACCGTCGCCGCCTCCGCCTCCGCCCTGGGCGCCGGCGTGCTCCTGTACGGCGTCGACACGGTGCACAAGGCCGCCCTGATCGGCGGCCTCGCGTGCGCCGGCGGGCTGGCCCTGCTGCTGTACGGGCTCGTCAGGCTGCTGCCGCAGGGCGCGCTGCGGTTCGGTCGCGGGCTGCCGACCACGGTGATGATGCGCGGCCTGTTCTCCGCCGCGTTCTTCGGGGTGAACGGCTTCATCCCGCTGGCCCTGCACGACGTGAAGGGGTTCGAGACCGGCGCCGCCGGCCTCGCGCTCACCACCGGCGCACTCGGCTGGTCGGCAGGCTCGTACCTGCAGAGCAGGCGCACCGCCGAGCCGCACCGGCGGATCAGGTTCGGCGCGGCCTGCGTGACCGTGGGCATCGCGCTGTCGGTCCTGGCGGTGCTGCCCGGCGTCACCGGCTGGATCGCGGTGCCGGCCTGGGTGGTGGCCGGGTTCGGCATGGGGCTCGGGCTGACCACGGTCAACGTCACCGCGCTCAAGCAGTCGCCGGTCAGCGAGCAGGGCGCCAACAGCGCGGCCCTCTCGGTCACCGACATGCTGGGCTCCGCGCTCACGCTGGGCATCGGCGGCGCGCTGGTGAACCTCATCGGGCACGGCCCGGCCGAGCTCGTGTGGGGGTTCGCGGTGATCTGCGGGCTCATGGCGGCCATCGCGGTCGCCGCCCTGCTGCTGTCCTCACGGGTCGCGGCAAGGTGATTCTGCCCCTTCCGCCACAGCGATCACGGAACGCCTGAAGCCCCGCGCCCTGCGGTGATACGACTGCGGCACGAGGAGGTGCCATGGAGCGTGATCACCGCAGGCGGCCCTACGGCGGCGGGCACGGCGGCAGGCGCGGAGGCGAGCCGGAGGAGCTGTGGGACCCGGCCGCCCGCGCCGCCACGCGCGGCCTCGAACCCGAGGAGCCGGTCGGCCAGGCGTGGGACTCCCTGCCGCCCTCCGCCCGCCTCTACGGCGCTCCGGCCGCCCCAGGCGGCCCCCGGGTCCGGCGCAGCGCCCTGCGCCGCGTGTGGGCCCTCCTGCGGGGCCTGGCGGGAGGACGGTGGGGCCGCGCCGTGCTGGGCGCGGCCGTGGCCGTGGCGGCGGTGGCCGGGCTGACCGCCGTCGTGCTGCGGATCACCGCGCCGGGCGGCGCGGGGGCGCCGCTCACCGACACCATCGCCGGGGTGCGGCTGGCGCTGCCCGCCGGATGGCAGGAGGGCAAGGTGCCGCCCGTCACCGGGTTCACCTCGGTCGCCAGGGCGCCCGGCGGGGGCGCGCTCGTCATGGCCAGACCGGTCACCGGCGCGCCGGCCGACCCCGCCGGGGCGGTCAAGGAGGCGGCCGAGCGCTACTCCGAGCTGCTCCTGAAGGGCGACCGGGTGACCGTCGTCGCCGACGAGCCGCTCGCCCTCGGGCACACCAGGGCGCTGCGGGCCGAGTACGACGACGTGGTGAACCGGCCCGCCTACCTGCGCGTGACACTCGTCACCGAGAACGGCAGATCGGCGCTGCTCGTCGGCCTGCTCCAGCCCGAGGACGAGACGGGCAGGCAGGTCGTGGACACCGTGCTCGCCAGCGTGCGATATGCCGCGACCCGCCCATACCACTCCTGGGGCGGCTTGGCCAGGATCGACGATGCACGGCACGTCTTGTCGGTGAGCCCGATTACTCTTGGGTCACTGTGAGAGAGCGAAGCACACGAACCCCAGAGGTGATGCGGTGAGCACGTTCGCCGCATCCCACCTGTCGCCTTCCTATCCGGACCGGGCCGCGTGGGGCACCGCCCCCAAGCTCCGGGCCTGGCAGCAGCAGGCGTTCGACCTGTATTTCAGGCGCGAGCCGCGTGACTTCCTCACCGTGGCCACCCCCGGAGCGGGCAAGACCACCTACGCCCTGCGCATCGCCAGCGAGCTGATCGCCAACGGCGTGATCCGGGCGATCACCATCGTCACGCCCACCGAGCACCTCAAGCGCCAGTGGGCCGACGCCGCCGGCAAGGTCGGCATCAGCATCGACCCCGAGTTCAAGAACAGCCAGGGCGCCACCAGCCGCGACTACCTGGGCGTCGCCGTCACCTACGCCCAGGTCGCCATGCACCCGGCGCTGCACCGGGCGCGCACCGAGGCCCGCAAGACCCTCGTCATCTTCGACGAGATCCACCACGCGGGCGACGCCAAGTCGTGGGGCGACGGCGTGCGCGAGGCGTTCGAGCCCGCCACCCGCAGGCTCCAGCTCACCGGCACCCCGTTCCGCTCCGACGACAGCCCGATCCCGTTCGTCACCTACGAGGAGGACGCCGACGGCGCCAAGCGCAGCGTCTCGGACTACTCCTACGGCTACGGCCCGGCGCTCGACGACGGCGTCGTGCGGCCGGTCATCTTCCTGGCCTACTCCGGCGAGATGAAGTGGCGCACCAGGGCCGGAGACGAGCTGGCAGCCACGCTCGGCACCCCGCTCACCAAGGACCAGCTCTCCCAGGCGTGGCGGGCCGCGCTCGACCCCAAGGGCGACTGGATCCGCCAGGTCATGCAGGCCGCCGACCGGCGCCTGACCGAGGTGCGGCGCGGCGTGCCCGACGCCGGCGGGCTGGTCATCGCCACCGACCACGAGACGGCCCGCGCCTACGCCCGCCACCTGCGCTCGATCAGCGGCGAGGGCGCCACGGTCGTGCTCTCCGACGACCCCGGCGCGTCCAAGAAGATCAAGCAGTTCGCCGCGTCCGGCGACCGCTGGCTGGTCGCGGTCCGCATGGTGTCCGAGGGCGTCGACATCCCCCGCCTGTGCGTGGGCGTCTACGCCACCTCGACCTCGACCCCGCTGTTCTTCGCCCAGGCCGTCGGCCGGTTCGTGCGGGCCCGCAAGCGCGGCGAGACGGCCTCGGTGTTCCTGCCGTCGGTGCCGACGCTCATGGGCCTGGCCAACGAGATGGAGGTCGAGCGCGACCACGTGCTCAACCGCAGGCCGCCCGAGGACGGCCTGGACGACAGCCTCCTGGAGGACGCCAACCGCAAGAAGGACAACCCCGACGTCCTGGGCGACGAGCTGCCGTTCGAGACCATGGAGACGTCGGCGACGTTCGACCGGGTCCTGTTCGACGGCGGCGAGTTCGGCACCGGCGCGGAGATCGGCTCCGCCGAGGAGGAGGACTTCATCGGCCTGCCCGGCCTGCTGGAGCCCGACCAGGTCGCCACGCTGCTGCGCAAGCGCCAGTCCGAGCAGCAGGCCGCCAAGCGCGCCCAGCCCGCCGAGCGGGCTCCCGCGCTGGCCCCGCACGAGCAGATCGCCGAGCTCAGGCGCGAGCTCAACGGCCTCGTCGGCGCCTGGAACCATCGCACCGGCCAGCCCCATGGCGTCATCCACTCCGAGCTGCGCCGCGCCTGCGGCGGCCCGGCCATCGCCCAGGCGACGGCCGAGCAGATCCAGGAGCGCATCGACAAGATCCGCCAGTGGGCCACCCAGCGCCGCTGAGCGCCCGCCAGGTCAGTTGACGGTCACCGGCCCCGGCCGGTGACCGTCACGCTGCGCGACTCTGTTCGTTTGGCGACAGAGTCGTGACCTTCCGTTAGAGCACGTACGGATGAGGCAACACTGACCTTGGCCGCCTTGGGAGATGAGAAGGACGTTGCCGATGTCGTCTGAGGCCACGGGAAAGTCACTGCTGAGCGTCTCTTCCGGCCTCTCGCGCAACGCCGTCATCGTCCGGCTCGACGGCGAGGTCGACGGCGACGCCGTGCTCATCCTGCGCGACCACCTGGAGCGCGTGTGGGAGATCGCGCCCACCCCCTACCTCATCATCGACCTGGCCGGGGTCGGCTTCTGCGACTCGATCGGCCTCAACGAGCTCGTCGACATCATGCACCGGTGCGAGGCCCGCGGCACCCGCCTGCTGCTCGGCGGCGTGCAGGGCGTCATGGCCCGCGTCCTCTACATCACCGGGCTGCGCAACGCCTTCGAGGTCTTCGACACCTACGAAGAGGCGCTGCGCCACGCGAACTCGTGAGAACCCGTCTTCCTCGTCCGGGTGATAGCAGGTGACGACACCCGACGAAAGGGGGCGAGTTTGATCACGGACACTGCACGCGTGTCCACCGACGCCGAGGTGATCCAACGCTCCAGGCAGGAACCGGCGGCCTTCTCCACCCTGTTCGACCGGCACGCTCCGGCCCTGCACCGCTACGTCACCCGGCGTCTGGGCGACTCGCTCGCCGACGACGTCGTCGCCGACACGTTCCTGGCCGCCTTCCGGCGGCGCGACCGCTACGACCTGAGCCACGCCGACGCGCGGCCCTGGCTGTACGGCATCGCCGCCAACCTCGTCGGCAAGCACCGCCGCGCCGAGGTCCGCGCCTACCAGGCGCTCGCCAGGACCGGCGTCGACGAGGTGGCCGAGAGCTACGCCGAGCGCGTCGAGTCACGGGTGTCGGCCTCCGCCGCGCACCGCGACCTCGCCCGCGCGCTCGCCGCCCTCACCCCGGACGAGCGGGACGTGCTGCTCATGATCGCCTGGGCGGACCTCGGCTACGAGGAGGTGGCCGTGGCGCTCGGCATCCCGGTGGGGACCGTGCGGTCCCGGCTGCACCGGGCCAGGAAGAAGACCCGTGCCGCGCTGGGCGGCACGGACCCGACCCAGATCGCCGAGGAGGCAGACCATGGATGACCTGCGGTTGCTCCAGGAGATGCGCGCCGACGCCCCCGAGCCCGCCGCCGACCGCCTGACCCGCATGCGGGCCACGGTGATGGACACGGCAATGAATGGCGCTCCCGCGCAGCCGTACGAACCGCTGGCGGCGGGCGCCGACGGCTCGGCACGCGCCACGCTGGCCCGGCGCACGCCGCGCCGCCGCCTGCGCAGGGTGGGGGGCGGGGTCGG
>NZ_JAHKRO010000002.1:202888-280489 GCF_019396325.1 Nonomuraea ceibae | reverse complement strand
GGGTCGGTGCGGGGGGCGGTGGGTGGGTTGCTGGTTGCGGCGGTCGCGCTGGGTGGGCTGGGTGGGGCGGCGGCCGTCGGCATGGGGGGAGTGGCGGGGGTGGTGCTGGCGGGTGTGCCCTACGTGGGGTTCTTCGTGGGGTTGGGAGCTTACGGCGTGCTCAGGGCGGAGCTGGCTCACCATCGAGTCGGCTCGGACGAGCGGGCCACCGTGGCCTCGGCCTCGTCGTTGGCCGGGTCCGGGGGCGCGGCTCTGGCGAATCTGACGCTGGCGCCGCTGGCCATGAGCCTCGGGGCCGGGGCGGCGTGGTGGGTGGTGGCGGCTGTGGTGCTGGCCGCTGCCGCGGGGTTCGCCCGGCTGCCTGAGCGGGCGCCGAAGGCGTGAGCACGGGAGCCCGGGAGGGGGCGTTCACCAGTGCCGGTGCACGGCGCACGTTCAGCCGGGAGGTCAGCTTGGTGGCGCGCCGGACCCGCTCGGCCATCGCCAGGAACTCGGGGCTGTGGACGCGTGTCAGCCGGTCACCGGGCATGGCCCACCTCCTCGTGCGTCGCAGCCGCCCAGGACGGCAGCCAGGCGGGCTCGGGCGGCCCCGGCAGGCTCGCGAGGTGGGCGATGATCCCGTGCAGTCCCGGGTGCGGATTGGCCCGGGGGAGGATGAGCGAGAGCGGATACACGAGGGCCGGGCCGGCGATGGGGATGCGGCGCAGGTCGTGGCCCGCCGGCCACACGTACCGGTCGCGCACCCCGACGAGGGTGGCCACGTCGGCGGAGTCGGCGAGGGCGTCGAGCAGCACCTCGTCGCCGAAGTGCGGGCCCGCCGCGTCGATCCGCAGGTCGAACGCGGTGGCGAGCTCGTCGTAGAACTCCGACCACTCGCTGCGCGGCGCGATGCCGGGCATCCAGATCCGGTGCTTGCGCAGTTGCGCCGGCGTGAGCCGGCGGGCGGCGGCGAGCGGGTGGCGCGGGCCGGTGAGGAGCTGCAGCGGTGAGGAGAACGCGTGGATCATGCGCAGGTCGCGCGGCAGCGCGGCCGGGTCGGTGACGGTGCGGAACGAGGCGTCCACCTCGCCGGCCTCGACGGCGGCGGCGGCCGCGCGCGGGTCGTCGACCCGGAGCGTCACCACGTCGAGGTCGGTCCCGGGGCGGGCGCGCCAGTAGTCGTGCAGGACGACGGCCTGCGCGCTGCGCCTGCCGAGGACGTCGATCCGCAGGGCGCGCGAGCCCGGCCTGACCGCGGCGACGGCGCGGTCGATCCCGGCGACGACGCCGCGCGCGTGCGGGAGGAACGCCTGGCCGTCGAGTGTCAGCTCGACCCCGCGCGGGGTGCGGGCGAACAGCCGGACCCCCAGCTCGCGCTCCAGGGCGGCGATCCGTTTGGAGACCGCCTGCTGGCTCACGCCCAGCTCGTCGGCGGCCTGCTGCACCTGCCCGAGCTCGGCCGCCCGGACGAACGATCGCCATGCCTCGGTGTCCACGCGGACACCCTAGGGGCGCACAACCGATGGTTGTGTCCGGCTGTGCACCGGTTGTGCGCGCCCCGGGGTCAGAGGCCCAGCGCCTCCGCCACGTCGGTCTTCAGCGCGGCGAGGTCGCGGTCGGCCTCGGCGCGGGCCTCGGCGACCTCGCCGGTCACCGGGACCACCACCTCCAGGTAGCACTTGAGCTTCGGCTCGGTGCCCGACGGGCGGACCACCACGCGGGCGTCGCCCGACAGCGTGAACCGGAGCCCGTCCGTCGGCGGCAGCCCGCCGTCGCCCCGGCTCAGGTCGTCGACCCGCGTCACCGTACGGCCACCGAGCTCGGACGGGGGCGCGGCGCGCAGGCGGGACATGGCGCCAGCGATCAGCGACAGGTCGTCCACCCGGACGGAGAGCTGCGAGGTGGCGTGCAGCCCGTAGCGGCGGGCCTGGTCGTCGAGCAGGTCCAGCAGGGTACGGCCGGCGCGCTTGGCCTCGGCGGCCACGGCGGCGACGGTGAGGGCGGCGCCGATGCCGTCCTTGTCGCGCACCGGCAGCCCCTCGGCCGAGCCGACGCTGTAGCCGATCGCCTCCTCGTAGCCGAAGACCAGGCCGGGACCCGCCTTGATGATCCACTTGAAGCCCGTCAGCGTCTCGCCGTAGCGGACGCCGTGGGCGTGGGCGATCTTGGACAGCAGGGTCGAGGAGACGATCGTGGTCGCCACCATGCGGTCGCCGGTGGTGTGGGTGATGACGTGCTCGGCGAGCAGGCCGCCCACCTCGTCGCCGGTCAGCATGCGGAACGCGCCGTCGCCGAGCGGCACGGCCACGGCGCAGCGGTCGGCGTCGGGGTCGTTGGCCAGCACCAGGTCGGAGCCCAGCTTGCGGGCCAGGGCGACGGCCAGGTCCATCGCGCCCGGCTCCTCCGGGTTGGGGAACGCCACGGTGGGGAAGTCCGGGTCGGGGTTGCGCTGCTCCTCGACGGCCATCGGGGTCTCGAACCCGGCCGCGAGGAAGGCGCCGGTCAGCGTGGCGGAGCCGACGCCGTGCAGCGGCGTGTAGGCCACGCGCAGGTCGCGGGCGTCGCCGAGCGGCAGCGCGACGACCGCGTCGATGTAGTCGTCGACGATGGAGTCGCCCAGCTCCGTCAGCGAGCCGGGGCCGTGCAGCGGCAGCTCGTCCACCGGGCCGACGGCGTCGATGGCGGCGGAGATCTCGCTGTCGATCGGCGGCACGATCTGGGAGCCGTCGCCCCAGTAGACCTTGTAGCCGTTGTCGCGCGGCGGGTTGTGGCTGGCGGTGACGGTGACGCCGGCGTCGGCGTCGAGGTGGCGCACGGCGAAGGCGAGCACCGGCGTGGGCAGCGGGCCGGGCAGCAGCGAGGCGTGCAGCCCGGCGCCGGTGAGCACGGCCGCCGTGTCGCGGGCGAACACGTCGGACTTGTGGCGGGCGTCGTAGCCGATCACCACGTGCTTGCCGGGGCCGAGCACCCGGGCGAGCCCGGCGGCGGCGCGCATGACCGTGACCCGGTTCATCCGGTTGGGGCCGGCGCCGAGCTCGCCGCGCAGCCCGGCGGTGCCGAACTCCAGCTTGGCGTCGAACCGGTCGCGCAGGGCCGCGGTGTCGCCGCGCTCCAGCAGGGCCGACAGCTCGGCGCGCGTGTCGGGGTCGGGGTCCTGCGCCAGCCAGGCGCGGGCCCGGTCGGTGAGGCTCACAGCCGGTCGACCACCTTGGCCAGCAGCTCGCCCATCCGGGTGGCGGTGGCGCGGCCGACCTCCAGGACCTCCTCGTGGTCGAGCGGGTCGCCCGCCAGCCCGGCCCCGGGGTTGGTGACGAGGGAGACGCCGAGCACGTCCAGCCCGGCCTCGCGGGCCGCGATGGCCTCCAGCACGGTGGACATGCCGATCATGTCGCCGCCCAGCGTGCGCAGCATGCGGATCTCGGCGGGCGTCTCGTAGGTGGGGCCGCGGAAGGCCACGTAGACGCCCTCGTCGAGGCTCGGGTCGATCTCGCGGACCAGCTCGCGCAGCCGCTTGGAGTAGACCTCGGTCAGGTCGAGGAACGTGGTGCCGGTGATCGGGTTGACGCCGGTCAGGTTGATGTGGTCGCTGATCAGGACGGGGTCGCCGACCTTCTGCGTCTCGGGCCGCAGCCCGCCGGCCGCGTTGGTCAGCACGACCGTGCGCACCCCGGCCGCCGCGGCGGTGCGCACGCCGTGGACGACGGAGTCGACGCCGCGGCCCTCGTACAGGTGGCTGCGGCCGAGGAAGACCAGCGCGTGGCGGCCGCCGTCGGTGCGGATGACGCGGATCTTGCCGCCGTGCCCGGCCACGGCGGGCGCCGAGAAGCCGGGCAGGTCGGTGAACGGGATCTCGGCGACCGTCGCGCCGATCGCGTCGGCGGCCGGCACCCAGCCGGAGCCCATCACGAGGGCCACGTCGAAGGTGTCGAGACCAGCCGCGGCCTTCAGCGCCGCGGCGGCCTCCCCGGCCAGGGTGTACGGGTCGTTAGTCACCCTTAGTAGTTTAGGAGGAGCCTGTCCAGGACCCGCACCCCGAACTGCAGGGCCTCGACCGGGACCCGCTCGTCCACGCCGTGGAACATCGAGGCGAAGTCCATGTCCGCGGGCAGCCGCAGCGGCACGAACCCGAACCCGCGCACCCCCAGGTCGGCGAAGAAGGTCTTGTTGTCGGTGCCGCCCGACATGCAGTAGGGCACCGCGCGGGCGGTCGGGTCCTCGGCCTTGAGCGCCTCGATCATCGACTCGACCAGGGCGCCGTCGAACGTGGTCTCCAGCGCGATGTCGTGGTGCACGAACTCGCGGCGCACCTTCGGCCCGATGAGCGTGTCGATGGTCTTGAAGAAGTCGTCCTCGTGGCCCGGCAGGAAGCGCCCGTCGACCACGGCGGTGGCCTGGCCGGGGATGACGTTCGACTTGTAGCCGGCGTCGAGCTGGGTCGGGTTGGCGGTGTGGTTGAGCGTGGCGCCGACGAACCGGACGAGCGGCCCGATCTTGTCCAGGATGGGCGCCGGGTCCGTCTCGTCGAACGGCAGCCCGAACGCGTCGGCGACCTCGGTGAGGAAGCGGCGCACGGTCGGCGTGAGGGTGATCGGCCAGTCGTGGGCGCCGATCCTGGCCACGGCCTTGGCGATCTCGGTGACCGCGTTGTCGGAGTTGAGCATGGAGCCGTGGCCAGCGGTGCCGTCGGCGATCAGCTTCATCCAGGCGAGGCCCTTCTGGGCGGTCTCGATGAGGTAGAGCCGCAGCGACGGGTCGACCTCCAGCGAGTAGCCGCCGACCTCGCTGATCGCCTCGGTGACGCCCTCGAACAGCTCGGGGTGGTGCTTCGTCAGGTGCTTGGCGCCGTAGACGCCGCCGGCCTCCTCGTCGGCGACCCAGGCGAACACCAGGTCGCGGCGCGGCCTGCGGCCCTCGCGCTTGAGCTGGCGCAGCACGGCCAGCATCATCGCGTCCATGTCCTTCATGTCGACCGCGCCCCGGCCCCAGATGTAGCCGTCGCGCACCTCGCCGGCGAACGGGTCGACGGTCCAGTCGGCCGCGTTGGCGGGGACCACGTCGAGGTGGCCGTGCACGAGCAGGGCCGGGAGCGACGGGTCCGAGCCCTCGACGCGGGTGATCACGTTGCCCCGGCCGGGGGCGCTCTCGATGTAGGTGGCCTCGACGCCGACCTCGGCCAGCCTCGCCATCACCACCTCGGCCGCGGCCCGCTCGCCGGGGCCGGAGCCGTCCCCGTAGTTGCTGCTGTCGACGCGGATGAGCTCCACGCAGAGGTCGGCTACCTCGTGCTCGGCAGGGGTCATGGTGTTCTCTCCAAGGTGAGCAGGCCGGACTTGTGCAGATGCCCGCGCTTGTAGGCGCGGGTTATGAGAGTGACATTGACGTCGGTGACCTCGTCGAGCAACCCGACGACGCCCGACAGGAACCGGTACAGGTCGGCCTCGTGCGCGGTGGCGACCTGGACGATCAGCGCGTGCGTCCCGGTGGTGGCGGCGCAGTAGCGCACGTTGGGGTGCGCGGCCAGCGTCTGCCCGACCCGGTCCAGCCCGTACGGGCGGACCTTGAGCCAGAGCTGGGCCTCGACGGCCAGGCCGATCAGCGCCGGCTCGACCTCGGCCCGGGGGAGCAGCACCCGCCGTTCGAGCAGGGAGGCGACGCGGCGCCGGGCGGTCGGCACGGACAGGTCGAGCCGGTCGGCGATCGTGGTGAACGCGATCCGCCCGTCGGCGGCCAGCAGTTCGGCGATCTCCTGCTCCAGCGGGGACAGGCCGTCCTCGTCGGGCAGGCACTCGGCGGGCGGCGGGGGCCGCAGCTCGGCGACCTCCTGCTCGGTGAGGTAGGGCGCGTGCCATTCGGCGACGGTGCGGAAGGTGTGCAGGACGACCTGGGTCTGCGTCTGGGCGACGCCGTCGATGGCGCTGATCTGCGCGGACAGGATGTCGTGCAGGTCCTCGCGGGAGGGGGCGACGAGCTCGCTGCCGACGTCGGTGGCGCCGGTCAGGGAGTAGACGGACCGGGTGTCGGGCCGGGCGGCGAGGGCTTCGGCGACCTTGCGCGCCATTCCGGGGCGCACCTGGGCGTGCAGGTGGACGGGACGGCCGTGACCCGAGCGCAGGTCGTCGTAGATGGCGGTGACGCGCACCACGCCCTCGGCCAGGAGCCGTTGCAGGCGGCGGGCGACGGTCCGTTCGTGCTCGCCGATCGCCCGGCCGATCTCGCCCCAGGGGGCGCGGGGGCTGACCTGGAGTGCGGCGATCAGCCGCCGGTCGAGAACATCCACAGAGAGCCTTATCTGTGTCGGGTTCGTAAATATATGGCGAGATATTTGACTGTTTCGGTCGTCCGAATGCACAGTAGGCCATCTCCGCTCTGTTCAGCAAAGGAGCCCACGTGGCGACCTCCCCCCTTGCCTCTTCGCCCATCGGCATTCCGAAGAGCCGCGTCCGCCAGTTGTTCGCCGCCAGCGTCGGCAACGTCGTCGAGTGGTACGACTGGTACGCGTACTCGTTCCTGGCGGTGTACTTCTCGCAACAGATCTTCCCCGACAGCGGCAACCCCCTGGTCCCGGTGCTCAGCGCGTTCGCCGTGTTCGCGGTCGGCTTCTTCATGCGCCCGCTGGGCGGCCTGCTGGTGGGCGCGTTCGCCGACCGGTTCGGCCGCAAGGCGGCGATGACGTTCACGATCATCCTGATGGGCGTCGGTTCGCTGATCCTCGCCGTGACGCCCACGTACGCGCAGGCCGGGGTGCTCGCGCCGATCATCCTCACGCTGGCGCGGCTGATCCAGGGCCTGTCGGTGGGCGGCGAGTTCGCCGCCGCCACCACGTTCCTCGTCGAGTCGGCGCCGCCCGGCCGCCGCGGCCTGTTCTCCAGCTTCCAGTACGTGAGCACCACCATCGGCCAGCTCCTCGCCTCCGGCCTGGCCGCGCTGCTCGCCACGCTGCTCGCCGAATCGGCCATGGACTCCTACGGCTGGCGCATCCCGTTCCTGTTCGGCGCGCTGATCAGCCTCGTCGGCCTGTGGATCCGCAAGGGCGCCGAGGAGACCAGCACCGTCGCCACCGACATCCAGGAAGGCCGGGCTGAGCGGCCCAAGCTCTTCGAGTTCCTGGTGCGCTACCCGAGCAAGGCCGCGCTCATCGTCGGCATCACGATCGCCGGCACCGTCGCCTACTACACGTGGACCACGTTCCTGCCGACCTACGCCCAGCAGAACGTGAACTTCGACAAGGCCGACTCGCTCACCGTGGGCACGATCTCGCTGGTCTTCTTCATGGTGCTGCAGCCGCTGCTCGGCATGCTGTCGGACAAGATCGGGCGCAAGCCGATGCTGATCACCTTCGGCCTCGGGTTCACGATCCTGCCGGTGCCGCTGCTCGGCCTGCTGACCGACGCGTTCGCCAGCCTGCTGGTCATCCAGCTCATCGGCATGGTCTTCCTCGGCTGCTTCACCTCGATCTCGGCCGCGGTGAACTCCGAGCTGTTCCCGACCCGGGTCCGGGCGGCCGGCGCGGGCTTCCCGTACTCGCTGACCGTGGCGATCTTCGGCGGCACGGCGCCGCTGATCGGCACCGCGATGAAGGACGCCGACGCCTCCTACCTGTTCCCCTGGTACATGTCCGCGCTCGCGCTGATCTCCACGCTGGTGTACGTGTTCGCGCTGAAGGAGACGAAGGACCAGCCGCTCAGCTAGGCGAGCTCTTGCAGGGCCGGCCGCGCAGCTCTTTGACGTAGTCGTCGGGCGCGCCGGCCCGCTCGGCGGCGTCGGCCAGCACGCCGAGGTAGCGCGCCGACGGCAGGCCGCCCTCGTAGCCGTCGAGCACGTAGACCCAGGCCACGACCTCGCCGTCGAGCGTCTGCACCCGCAGCCGCACCTTGTGGAACAGGCCCCGCGAGGCGCCCTCCCACTGGTCGAGCGAGGTCTCGTCGAACTCCGGCACGTCATAGAGGACGACGAAGACGTGGTCCTCCGGGTCCTCCACGATGGTGGCGATCGCGCCTTCCCAGCCGAAGATCTCCCCGCCGAAGGTCAGACGCCAGCCGGGCAGCCAGCCCACGCCCCGCACCGGGGAGTGAGGGGCGCGCATGGCCATCTGCTCCGGGTCCATGTTGCTGCCGTAGGCGGCGTAAACAGGCACAGCAGCCAAGAGTAGCGCGCGGTGGCCCGCCCCGTTCGTCAGCAGCTCAGGCGATGCGGGACAATGGGAACGTGACGAGGATTGCGATCATCGGTGGCGGACCAGGCGGCTACGAGGCGGCGCTGGTGGCCGCGCAACTAGGCGCGCAAGTCACGATGGTCGAGCAGGACGGCCCCGGCGGCGCCTGCGTGCTGACCGACTGCGTGCCCTCCAAGACGCTGATCGCCACCTCCGTCCGCAAGCAGGCGCTGCTCGACGCGCCGTCGCTGGGCGTCGCCTTCACCGGCGGCGCCGACGGCGACATCGGCGCGGCGCACGTCGACCTGCCGCTGGTCAACAAGCGCGTCAAGGAGCTCGCCCAGGCGCAGTCGGCCGACATCGCCACCCGCGTCCAGGCCGAGGGCGTCGAGATCATCAAGGCCCGGGGCCGGCTCGTCGACCCGCAGGTGGTCAAGGCCGGCGACCGCACCATCCGCGCCGACGTGGTCCTGATCGCCACCGGCGCGACCCCGCGCATCCTGCCGGGCGCCGAGCCCGACGGCGAGCGCATCCTCAACTGGCGCCAGCTCTACGACCTCGACAAGCTGCCCGAGCACCTGATCGTCATCGGGTCCGGCGTCACCGGGGCCGAGTTCGCCGGCGCCTACCGCTCGCTCGGGGCCGAGGTCACGCTGGTCTCCAGCCGCGACCGCATGATGCCCAACGAGGATGCCGACGGCGCCGAGGTGCTCGAAGAGGTCTACCGCCGCCGCGGCATGAACGTCATGGGCCGCACCCGCGCCTCCTCCGTCAAGCGCACCGCCGACGGCGTCGTCGTCACCCTGGAGGACGGCCGCACCGCCGAGGGCTCCCACGCGCTCATGACCGTCGGCATGGTGCCCAACACCGGCGGCATCGGCCTGGAGGAGGCCGGCGTCCAGCTCGACCGGGGCGGGTTCGTCAAGGTCGACAAGGTCTCGCGCACCTCCGCGCCCGGCGTCTACGCGGCCGGCGACTGCACCGGCGTGCTCATGCTCGCCTCCGTCGCAGCCATGCAGGGCCGCATCGCCGTGTGGCACGCGCTCGGCGAGGCCGTGCAGCCGCTCCGGCTGGCCACGGTGGCCTCCAACATCTTCACCGACCCGGAGATCGCCGCCGTCGGCGTCGCCCAGCGGGCGATCGAAGCCGGTGAGATCGAGGCGAACGTGGTCAAGCTGCCGCTGGCGACCAACGCGCGGGCCAAGATGTCGGGCTTCAACGACGGCTTCATCAAGCTGTTCTGCCGCCCGCACACCGGCATCGTGCTCGGCGGCGTCGTCGTGGCGCCCCGGGCCTCGGAGCTGATCCTGGCCGTGTCGGTGGCGGTGCAGCAGCGCCTGACGGTCGGGCAGCTCGCCCACACGTTCGCCGTCTACCCGTCGCTGTCGGGCTCGATCACCGAGGCGGCCCGCCGGCTCATGCAGCCCGAGGCGTCCATCGGCATCTGACCCCCGGCCCCCGAAGCCTGGATGAATGACGCCATAGGGGGGAATGTCCAGGTCACAGTCTCTGCGCAGGCAGGGGCGGAAGACTTCGGGGGGAGTCATGACTTATCAGAGCAGGCCCGTGACGGGCTGGGTGGGCTGGGTGTGGTTCGCCGGCCTTCTGATGATCATGTCGGGGGTGTTCAACATCATCGGCGGGCTGTCGGCGGTCATCAACGACGACGTATACGTGCGCACGCCGCTGCGGCTGCTGCTGTTCGACGTGTCCACCTGGGGATGGCTGCACCTGCTCTTCGGCATCGTGCTGTTCTTCGCCGGGCTGGCGGTGACCGTCGGGCAGACGTGGGCCCGGGTGGTCGCCGTGGTGCTGGTCATGCTGAACGCGATGACCCAGCTCACCTGGATCGGCGTGAACCCGTGGTGGTCGCTGGCCGTCATCGCGGTCGACGTGCTGGTCATCTACGCGCTGATCGTGCACGGCCGCGAGGCCAAGGAGATCTGACCTCCGGGTTCACGGCCGTCGTAAGGCGCCCTGAAGGGAAGCGTAAGCGGCGTCCGGCAGACTTCAGGTGTCACAAGGAAACGCGACACGGACCTGGAGAACAGCCATCATGCGCAAGCTCATCAGCTCGACCTACATGTCCCTCGACGGCGCCATCGAGGACCCCTCCTTCACTATGCCGTACTTCGACGAGGAGGCCGGCGCGCTCGCCGGTGAGCAGACCGCGGCGGCCGACGCGCTGCTCATGGGCCGGCGCACCTACGAGGGCTTCGCCGCGACGTGGCCCGAGCGGGACGAGAACGACCCGGAGACGGGCGCCGCCTACTTCAACAACGTCAAGAAGTACGTGGCCTCGACCACCCTCACCGACCCGGCCTGGAAGAACACCGAGGTGCTGCAGGGCGACCTGGTCGAGGCGGTCACCGCGCTGAAGGCCCAGGAGGGCGGCGACATCCTCATGTACGGCTACGGCGAGGTCACCCACGCCCTGGTCAAGGCCGGGCTGGTGGACGAGGTCCGGCTCTGGATCCACCCGGTGTTCGAGGGCGGGCCGTCGCTGTCCGCGCCGCTGAGCGACGTCCGCACGACGTTCGAGCTGATCGACGCCAAGGTGATGAAGAGCGGCGTGATCGTCACCACCTACCGGCCGGTCGCCAAGTAGCGTTTCAGCACCCCGGCCAGCGGCCGCTCGGCCAGCACGTGGATCGCGTACGCGACCAGGCCCATCAGCGCGATCGTGCCGCCCAGCAGGACGTACGGCGGCACGCGGTCGCCGAGCCCGGTGAAGATCACGAAGCCGACGTGCGCGTGGACGAGGTAGAGCGGGTACGTCAGCGCGCCCGGCACGGCGAACCAGGGGCGGCCCAGCGGCCGGGTGACGCGCAGCGCGATCAGCGTCATCACCACGAAGATCGCGACGATGACGGTCACCACGACGACCGGCGCGATCTCCGTGCCGTAGCGTTCGCCGACCTTGCCGGCGAAGGCGACGCCCCGGTGGAGCGCGTTGCCCAGGCAGAGCCCGATGATCAGGCCGGGCTGCGGCGTCAGGCCGTCGCGGTAGACCAGGCACAGGGCCATGCCGGCGATGAAGTAGTGCGCGAACTCCGACTGCACCACCAGGTCGGCGACCGGGGGCAGCACGCCGGCCTGCACCAGGAACGTGAGCGCCAGCCAGCCCCACAGCATCGCGGTCACCCGGCCCCGCGTCACGCCGAACCAGGTCAGGGCGAGGATGAGCGCGTAGAACCTGATCTCGGCCCACAGCGTCCAGTAGACGACGTCGACGTTCGGGATGTCGGGCAGGGCGTTGAACATCGTCAGGTTGGCGGCGTACTGGACGAGCGTGACGGGGAACTGCCCCTGGGAGAGGGTCGCCGAGACGACGGCGGTGATCGTGACGGCGACCCAGTAGGCGGGGTAGAGGCGGACGATCCGCGACACCAGGAACGCCCGGGGCCCGCGGTCCCAGGCGTTGAGCAGCACCACGAAGCCGCTGATCATGAAGAACAGGTCCACGCCCAGGTAGCCGTACCTGGCGACCTCGCCGGCGGCGGGGAAGGAGAGCGGGCTGTCGCCGCTCTCCGGGCCGGAGAAGACGTAGTGGTAGACGACCACCGCGACGGCCGCGCTGATGCGCAGCGCGTCGATCTCGTACAGCCGGTCACGCCTGGCCTGCTCACGGTGGAGACGGTGACGTCCGTGACCGGCGGCCGGGTGGTTCGTGAGGGGCACGATGACCTCGTGGGGACGGGCGTGGGACGCCGGGTGGGCTGCCGGTGATCAAGCACACCAGCCGGCGCCCCCACGGGTCTTTCCCGCACGCGCCCGGAACCGGGGTACAGCAGGTGGTAAGGCCGCCGGGCAGCCCGCACCACCGAGGTCGTCGTGTGCCTGGTCAGGCCCCCTGCGGCGAGCAGAGCTGGGCGCGTAGCGTGCGGGTGGCCCAGCGCTCCCAGCGCTCGCGCGGCCAGCCGCGCTCGCGCACGAGCAGCAGGTAGAGCTCCGGGCTGAGCAGCGCGTAGAGCACGTCGGCGGCCTCGTCCGCGGGCACGTCCGCCCGCGCTCCCGGCTTGCCGGTCAGCGCCTCGGCCGCCTTCCGGTGGACGGCGTGGCGGGGGTTCGCCACGCCGGGCCAGAGGGCGGCGACCTCCGGGTCGCTCGCGACCGCCCCGGCGAGGACCTTGCCGATCGGGGCGACCCGCTCCAGGATCGAGGTGGTGCCGGTGACGTAGGCGGCCAGCAGGTCATCGGCGGTGGCGGCGGCCAGCGCCTCGGTGAACCACGGCCGGTCCATCGTGGCCACGGGCTCGTCGTCGCCCGCGATCGTCACGTCGACCAGCTCTTTCAGCAGGGTGCGCTTGTTGCCGAAGACGAAGTAGATCGTCTGCACCGCGACCCCGGCCAGGGCCGCGACGTCCTGGAGGTTCGTCGCGCCGTAGCCGTCCCGCGCGAACAGCTCCAGGGCGGCCTCCAGGATGCGCCGGCGCGTCTCCTGCGCCTTCTGCGTCCGCTTGCTCACGCGCTTGACATCGCTCATGGCTAGAGTTTATCTCTAGATTCAGTCACTAGAAGTCAACTCTAGAGAGAAGGTCCAGCCATGCCGGTCATCGCTGTCACCCGATTCCAGGCCGATCCCGCCGACGCCGAGCGGCTCCGGGCCCGGCACGCCGACCTCGTCGCCGCCACCCGGGCGGTCGTCCCCGGGCTCACCGAGGCACGCCTCGGCCGGCTCGACGACGGGACGTGGGTCGGCGTCTGGCGCTGGGAGTCCGCCGACAGCCTGCGGGCCGCCCGCGAGGCGGTGCCCAGCACCCCCGAGGCCGTCGCCGGCTTCGCGCTCACCCGCGACGTCACGGCGGAGGTGATCGAGATCCTGGACGAGCACTGACCCGTCCGGCCCCGCGCCCGGCGGGGGCGCGGTCAGAGGGCTGACAGGCTCGCGGCCAGGTATTCGCCCAGCTCTTCGATCCGGGTGTCAGGCAGCCGGCTGGACGGCCCGGAGATCCCGGCCGCGCCGATCAGGTTGCCCCGGATGCGGGCGGGCACCGCCACGCACCGCACTCCGTCGAAAGTCTCGTCCCGATCCACGGCGTAACCGGCCTTGCGCGACTCCTCCACGCGGCGCCGCAGCTCGGCCGGGGTCTTCGAGGCCCATCGTTCAACCCGTGCGGGCCGTGGCTGCTCACGGCGGACGAGGCGGGCGACGTCAGCGGCCTGGGCATGTGGCTGGACGTCAACGGCGTCCGGCGGCAGACCGGCTCGACGGCGGACATGCTCTTCGACCCCGTCCACGTGGTCCGCTACCTGAGCCAGTTCATGGTCCTCGAACCCGGCGACCTCATCAACACGGGGACCCCGGCGGGCGTCGGCCTGGGCTTCGACCCGCCGGTCTACCTGCGGCCCGGCGACCGCATGGAGCTCGGCATCGACGGCCTCGGCCGCCAGACCCAGGCCGTCGTCGCCGCCCCCTGACCCCGTCCCCAGGAGCGGGCCTCATGTCTGCTCCTGGAGGCGGCGCCTGGTGAAGTGGGCGCGGCAGTGGGCGCAGCAGAAGCCGTACGTGGTCCCGTCGATCTCCGTGACGACGGCCTCCCCGGCCGGTACGCGGGCGCCGCAGACCGGGTCGACGAACATGCCCTCCGGCGCCTCCTCGGGGCGCCGGGACTTCGCCCGGTCGATCAGGTCCAGCACATCGGTGGAGCGGCGGACCTTCCCGGCGAATCCGTAACCGCCGTCGGGCACCCCGATCACGTGGACCAGCGCACGCGGCTCCCGGAAGAGGCGTTCCGGGTCGCCCTCCGCCTCACCCAGCCTGCGGGTGATCTCCCGTACGAGGTGCTCGCCGATCTCCTTGGCCCAGGCGGCGACGTACACGTTGACGACGTAGCAGGGCTGATCCGCCCGCGGCGCCGGCGCCTCGTGGACGACGACGTCGCTGAGCGACTCGTACAGCCTGATCACGCCGGGATCGGCGCCGGGATCGCTGTCGTCGCCGGTGAGGATCTTGCGCGAGGTCAGCTGCCCGGCGAGGCGGCGGCGCTCGTCCGGGCCGAAGACCCCGCTGGGCACGAAGAGTTCGATGAACAGCATGGGAGCCTCGATTCCGCCGGTGCCCGGCGGTGGGTTCGGATGCGGGCGTGCCCGAGCATGCCGAGGCGTCCTGTCATCGGACGTGCAGATTCCTGTCAGCCCGGCACGCCGGTCACGCCCGCGTACGTGCCCCGGCGCGCCCGGCCGGTCGTCTCGTACTCCAGGAGCAGCAGCCCGCTCGGCGTGGCCTCGTGGTGGACCAGGCGCAGTCCCGACGTGGCGTCGTCCCGGGCCCCGGGGCCGCTGGCCAGGAGGCGGCGGCCGGTCCTGAGCACGGTGGGCGCGACCACCAGGCGCAGCGCGTCGCCCAGGCCCGCCGACAGCAGCGCGTCGCCCAGGCGGGCGCTGCCGTGAATCTGGAGCTCCCGGCCGGGACGGGCCTTGAGCTCGGCGACCGTCCGTACGGGATCGCCCCTGAGCACGGTCGTGGGGTGCCAGGCGCCCTCGGCGAGGGTGCTGGACACGACGTACTTCGGCAGCGTGTTCATGCGCTCGGCGAACGGGTCGCCCGGGTCGGTGATCTTCGGCCAGTCGCGGGCGAACGCCTCGTACGTACGCCGTCCGAGCAGCAGCCCGTCGGCCAGATCGAGCCGGTCGGAGGTGTAGCGGACGAACGCCGCGTCGAGATGGGGCACCAGCCAGCCGCCGAGGGCGAAACCGTCGCTGGTGTCCTCGTCGGGGGAGCCTGGCCCCTGGCTGACGCCGTCGAGCGTGACGAACTCCGTCAGGACGAGCCTCATCGCGGCCCCCCTGCCTCGGCGAAGCCCGCAAGCTGGGCCGTGACCGTGCCCCAGCCGTCGGCGAAGCCGAGCTTCTCGTGCAGGGCGCGCGCCTCGGGGTCGCGGTGGCGGACGAGCAGCCGGTAGGCCGTGCCCTCGGGATGGTCGCCGAACGTGATCGTGGCCGTCATCGGGATCGGGTCGGGGTTCGCCGGGCGCCAGGTGCTGTCGATCGCGTTGGTGAACACGATCCGCTCGAACTCGTCCACGGCCAGGAAGCAGGCGTCGAGATGCGGGACGAACTCGGCCCCGTCCTCGCTCAGCCGCGTCACGAACGCCCCTCCGGGCCGCACGTCCAGCCGGTGCACCCGGCAGCGGGCCGGAGCCGGGACCCACCACTGCTCAAGCTGGGACGGGTCGGTCCACGCCCGCCACACGGTCGCGCGCGGGGCGCGGATGACCCGCTCCAGGGCGAGGTCGAGATCGGGGTCGAGCTTCATCGGAGGTCCTCCTCTTGGTCGGTCTGGTCTGCTTGGTCCCGCACGAACCGTTCGAGGCGGTCGGTGTGCTCCTCCCAGATCCGGCGCTGCTCGGCGAGCCAGTCGTCGAGGAGGGAGAGCTGCCCGCGATTGAGCACGCAGGTGCGCACCCGGCCGGACTTGACCGTGCTGATCAGGCCGTTCGCCTCGAGTGTGCGGATGTGCTTCATGAACGAGGGGAGGGTCATCGGGAACGCGGCGGCGAGGTCGCCGACGCTCGCGGGCCCGCGCCCCAGCCGCCGGACGACGGCGCGCCGGGTCGGGTCGGCGAGCGCTACGAGCACCCCGTCCAACTGGGCCGAATACTGTGCCACACGGCTAAGTATTGTCCTGGTTCAATGGTTAGCGCAAGGGCTAAGTGTTGTGGCCGTCGTCCGGTTTGCCGGGTCACGCCGGAGAGTGGTCAGGGCGTTCTGGCCGCGGGGCTCCGTGGCGGAACCTGGCCTTCTTCATCTGGTTGCCGCAGTAGTTCATCGAGCACCAGCGCCGGCTGCGGCCCTGGCTCGTGTCGACATACAGGCCGCCGCAGTCCGGGTTCTCGCAGGTCTTGACCCGGCCGCGTTCCTCGCCGCCGAGGATGACGACCGCGTCGGCGGCGACCAGGCCGAGGCTCGCCTCGACGTGGTTGTCGGCGTCGCTGAGCCAGCGCATCCCCGTGCGCGTGAGCGCCGGGTAGGCCCGTGCCTCGCGGGCGAGGGTGTTGAGCAGGGTCAGGTCGGCCCGCTGGATCGTGGCTCCCTGGGCGACGTCGGTGCCGGCGCGGTGGATGGCCTCGCGCAGCCGCCGGGCCAGGGCCAGGTCCGACGGGGTGGCCCGGTGGCTGCTCAGTCGCAGGTCGTTCGCGGCGAGCCAGTCGTCCAGGCGCCCGGGGTCGGGAAGGCGCTCGACCGGCACGCCGCCGCGGTCGCTGAGCGTGGCGGTGAACCGGAACGCCAGGCGCTCGTTGTCCAGCCGGAACGCGGGCTCGCGCTTCCCCGTCGACGTGCTCATGGAACCACCTTAGCCGGTTCGCGCTCCCTCGTTGGTACTGCTTGTAGAACTAGCTGAGCCGGTTCCACGATCGGCCGGAGCCTGTAATGTGGAACCGGTTGAAATGGTTCTATTCGGGAAGGTGATGGAGATGGCCGATGTGACAGTGGTGGGCACGGGAGGCATGGGCGCGGCGATCGCCCGCAACCTCATCGGGGCCGGGCACCGGGTGGCGGTGTGGAACCGCGACCGGCGCAGGACGGCCCCGCTGGTCGAGGCGGGCGCCGTCGAGGTGGGACACCCGGGGGAGGTGTTCCTCTCCTCGCCCGTGGTGTTCTCGGTGCTCGCCGACGACGCGGCCGTACGCGAGGTGTTCCTCGACAGCGGCGCGCTGGAGGCGGCACCGGCGGGCGCGGTCCACGTGAACCTCGCCACGATCAGCCCCGCCCTCGCCGAGGACGCCGCCGGGCGGCACGCCGAGCACGGCGTCGGGTACGTGGCGGCGCCGATGTTCGGCGGGGTCGCGGTCGCCGAGGCCGCCAGGCTCAACGTCGTCACCGCGGGCGACCCCGCCCTGATCGACCGGGTGCGGCCGCTGCTGGACGCGATCAGCGCCCGCGTGTGGCAGGTCGGGACCGAGCCGAGGCAGGCGAACGTGGTCAAGGTCGCCGGCCAGGTGCTGATCGCCTCGGCGATCCAGTCGCTGTCCGAGGCGGTGGCGATCGCCGAACGGGGCGGGGTGGACGCCGCGACCGTGGTGGACCTGTTCACCGCCACGATCACGCCCGGTCCCGTTTACACGAACTACGGCCGGCTCATCGCCGCCGGGACGTTCCAGCCCGCCGGGTTCACCCCGGTGCTCGGCCGCAAGGACGTCGACCTCGCCCGCGCCCAGGCCGCCGCCACGGGATTGCGCCTGCCGGTCGGCGACCTGCTCTCGGCGCTCCTGACCGAGGCGATCGAGGCCGGGCACGAGCGGGACGACTGGGCCTCGCTGGCCGACGTGCAACGCCACCGCGACCTGCCCGAAGCCGCCGCCGCCCGCTGACCACACGGCCGGGCCGGGGTCCTTCGGGTCCTTTGGGGTCCTTGGGGTTTCCTGGCCCTTCGGGTCCACCCGGTCCACCCGGTCCTTCGGGTCCACCCGGTCCACCCGGTCTTCCCGGCCCTTCGGGTCTTTCCGGTCTTCCCGGCCCTTTGGGTCTTTCGGGTCCTTCGGTCGCCGGGCACTTGACCGGCGACCTCCCTTTGAGGCCCGCGGAGGGACCCCGCCCGCGTCGGAGGGCTGACGATGACGCGGGCCGGAACCTGCCACCACCAGGACCGAGACTCCCGGCTGGGGCCTGCGGCTTGGGTGTCTACGGCTGGAGGTCGCGCTGGTACCAGGTGCCGGTCTTGCCGCTGAGATCGGCCGGTCCGGCCGGGCCGACCGGGACGAACCCGGCCTTGGTCAACACCCTCTGGGACGCGACGTTGTCGTGCGAGCTGGCAGCCCGCAGCGTGCGCAGCCCGTGCCGCACTGCGGCGATCCGGCACAGCTCCCGGACGGTCGCGGTCGCCACGCCGTGACCGGCGACCTGCTGCGCGACCCGATAGCCGAGTGTGGCGGTGCCGTCCTCGAAGTCGTACAGATTGAACCGGCCCAGCACCGGGCCGTCGTCGGCGACGAGCACGTAGAAGGCGCTGATGCCGGCCTCCTGCTCGGCCAGCAAGGCGCTGTGCCGGTCGGCGAACCGGTCGAAGTACTCGTCGCCGCGGTCCGGGACCGACAGGGCGAACCAGGCGCGGTTCGCCAGCTCGAAGGCCAGGACCGCCGAGGCGTGATCGGCATGCAACTGCTCCAGCTCGGGCACCGCCCAACCCTACCCAGACCGTGCGATACCAGCCCTGGTCCCCGCATGTGCCGGTACGCCCGGGACGCGGCTCACACCGCAGGCAGGGACGGGTCCGGGGCCCAGGGAGCCGGTGCGGTGATGGACCACCGTTCGTGGTCGCGCCAGGCGCCGTCGATGTAGAGGTATTCGGGGGACAGCCCTTCATAACGGAAGCCCAGGCGCTGGGCGAGGGCCAGGGACGCCTTGTTGCCCGGCTGGATGTTGGCCTCCAGCCGATGCAGCCGCAGCTCGGTGAAGGCGTACCGCAGCGCCGCCTTGAGCCCTTCGGTCATGTACCCCTTCCCGGCGTACGGAACAAAGGCCGCATACCCGAGGGACGCGCCCTGGTAGCGGCCCCGGATGATCGAGTTGATGTTGACCATGCCGGCCGTCTCCCCGTTCTCCCGGACGCGGATCAGGAGGCCCACGTTCGTGCCGTCATCGAAGCGGCGCATCCACGCCTGGAAGTCCTCGGGAGTGGCGGGCAACTGCATGTAGGGCCCGTGCAGCTCAGCGCTGGCCTGCACGAGGGAGCAGAACTCGTCCTGGTCGGAGAGGGTGAGCGGGCGCAGTTCCACCCGTGATGGCATTTCGGACATGTGGCAACGTTAGGGCGTGCCCGGGGGTTTCCGCTCCCGGTTGCGCGCCCCTACTGGCCATCCACCCTCGCCCTGGTGACCGGACCTCACGCTTCGGGGCTGTGCCGCGACCTCCTGGCCCGCCCCCGCCTCCGACCGTGTCCCGGGCCCGGCCTCCAGCCCGCAGTTCCCGCCCCGCCTCCAGCCCGCCCCGCCGTGACCGCCTCCCGCGGTGCGCCTCCAGCCTCGCCCCGCCTCCAGCCCGCACTTCCAGCCCCGCCTCTGGTCTCGCCCTGCGCCTCCCGCCGTGACCCGGGGCTCGCCTCCAGCCCGCCCCGCCTCCAGCTCGCACCTCCGGCTTGCGTCTCCGCGGTCAAGTGCCCTCCGCCCGGCACTCCCTACCGCCCAACTTCCCGCCCCGGCGCAACCCCCGGGGGTGCAGGGGGCCGGGAGGCCCCTTGCCAGGGGGTGTGGGGGGCTGGGCCCCCCACTGAGAGGAGCCCGAGCAGGCGAACGCGCAGAGCGCGCCACGGGCGAGGCCCTTGCCGTGAAGGAGTTGGGATGGGGAGTAAACGAATTACCCGTTGACCTTTGTTGGTATGGACAGCAAACTAATTCAGGAGTTTCGCACCCCTTGAAGGAGCATCCATGCCCTATCGCCCGCCCCTGGTCGCGCATGAGTACTTCGTGGCCGACCCGCCCGAGCTGCCGGTCCGCGCGCACGGTGAGGGAGGGCTGTCCGCGTTGACCGCCGCCGAGCTGGTGGCCGCCGACGGCGCGGGGGTGATGCTGAAGGCGGTCACCACGGCAGAGGAGACGCTGGTCGTGCAGGTGGGCGTGGCCGGTGAGGGCGTGATCCGGGTACGGCTGAGCGAGGACGCCGATGCCCGGCCCCGGTCGGAGCGGGCGATCGCGCTGGTGCGGCCGGGCACGTTCGCGGGGGCGCGGGCGGAGAGCACGGCCGACGGGCGGATCGTGGTGGACGCGGGGTCGCTGCGGGCGGAGATCCGGTTGGCGCCGTGGGAGCTGCGGTTCACGGATGCCGCCGGGGTCACGCTGGTCGAGCAGGACCGGGGCCATGTGGACATCAGCGGCCGGATGCGGACGCTGCCGTTCGGGCGGTCGTCGGCGGGCGGCGGGCCGGTGGCCTATCACGAGAGTTTCGTCGCCGCGCCCGATGAGGCGTTCGCCGGGTTCGGGGAGTCGTTCGCGCGGCTGGACAAGCGCGGGCAGCGGCCGGTGATGTGGAACTTCGACGCGTTCGGCGCCGAGTCGCAGCGCGCCTACAAGAACGTGCCGCTCTATCTGTCGAGCCGGGGCTACGGGGTGCTGGTCGACAGCGGCGCGCCGACGGAGTTCGACGTGTGCCAGTCGACGCACAGCGCGGTGCAGATCGTGGTGCCGGACGACGTGCTGGACTACTACGTGATCGCCGGGCCGACGCCGCCGGAGGTGCTGGAGCGCTACGACCGGCTGACGTGCCGGCCGGAGCTGCCGCCGAAGTGGGCGTTCGGCACCTGGATCTCCTCGGGTTTCTGCGTCGACAGCCAGGAGCGGGTGCTGGCCAGGGCGCGGACGATCCGGGAGCGCGGGATCCCGTGTGACGTGCTGCATCTGGACACCTACTGGCAGGCCGACGGGCACTGGTCGGATCTGCGCTGGGACCCGGTGAACTTCCCGGACCCGGCGGCGATGCTGGCGGAGCTGGACGGGATGGGGTTCAAGGTCTGTCTGTGGATGAACCCGTACATCTCCCACCTGAGCCCCGCGTTCGCAGAAGCCGCTAACGCGGGATATTTCCTGAAAAATGGGGCGGGGGAGGCGTACGTCGCCGACACCTGGCACGGGTCGTTCCCCGCCTGCGGCATCCTCGACCTGACCCGCCCCGCCGCGAAACGCTGGTTCCAGGACCGGCTCCGGGCGCTGTTGCGCCAGGGCGTGCAGGCGTTCAAGACGGACTTCGCCGAGGGCGTGCCCGCCGACGCCGTCGCCTACAACGGCATGACCGGCACCGACCTGCACAACGTCTACACGCTGCTGTTCAACGACGCGGTCGCCGAGGTGACCCGGGAGGTGCACGGGCACGGCCTGGTGTGGGCGCGCTCGTCGTTCCTGGGCGGGCAGCGGCACAGCGCCCAGTGGAGCGGCGACACGTACACGAGCTATGCCGCGATGGGCAGCACGATCCGGGGCGGGCTGGCGCACGGGCTGTCCGGGGTGCCGTTCTGGAGTCATGACGCGGGCGGGTTCACCGGGAGGCCGAGCGACGACCTGTTCGTGCGGTGGACGCAGTTCGGCGCGCTGTCGCCGCTGGTGCGGCTGCACGGCACGACGACGCGGGAGCCGTGGGAGTTCCCGGCCGTCGAGGAGCAGGCGGTCGACGCGCTGAGGCTGCGTTACCGGCTGATGCCGTACCTCTACTCGGCGGCCGTCGAGGCGGCGCGGACGGGAGCGCCGATGATGCGCGCGCTCTGCGTGGACCACCCGGAGGACCCGGTCGCCTGGCAGGCCGATCTGGAGTACCTGCTGGGGCGGGACCTGCTGGTCGCGCCGATGACCTCGCCCGGCGGCACGCGGGACGTCTACCTGCCGGAGGGCGAGTGGGTGGACTACTGGACCGGCGAGACGCACGAAGGCGGGCGGTACGTGCGCGTGACGAAGCCGCTGGAGCAGATCCCGCTGTTCGTGCGGCGCGGCGCGCTCGTCCCGGTCGCCGAACCGGGCGAGACCGTGACGACGCCGGACACGATCACGCTGGTCGCCTTCGGGGGCGGCGACTGCCGGATGCGGATCCACGACACCGACGGCGAGACCGCCGTCGTGGCCACCCGGGACGGCGACACGCTGCGCGTGACCGTCACCGGGCCGAAACGGGTCGCCGCCGTCGAGTTCGCCCCGGTGGCGGGCGCTCCCGGCAGGGCCGTCATCACCCAGGAGGGACCATGATCAGAAAGACTGGCGTGGCGGCGCTGGTGGCCGTGACGCTCGCGCTGTCGGCGTGCGGTGGCGGCGGTGGTGAGCCGGCGGCCGAGCCGGGTCAGCCGCGCGTGCTCAAGCTTTGGCACTACGAGGCCGCCGAGAGCGCGATGGGCAGGGCGTGGGCCGAGGCGATCAAGAAGTTCGAGGCCACGCACCCGGGCGTGAAGGTGCGGTTCGAGGAGAAGAGCTTCGAGCAGATCCAGAAGACGGCGAGCATGGTGCTCAACTCCGACGAGGCGCCCGACCTCATGGAGTACAACAAGGGCAACGCCACCGCCGGCCTGCTGTCCAAGCAGGGCCTCATCGCCGACATGAGCGAGGAGGTGACCAAGCGCGGCTGGGACAAGCTGCTGCCGGGCGGCCTGGCGACCACCGCCCGCTACGACGACCGGGGCGTGATGGGCTCCGGCAACTGGTACGGGCTGCCCAACTATGGCGAGTTCGTGATGGTCTACTACAACAAGGACCTGTTCGAGAAGCACAAGGTCGAGGTCCCGGCGACGTACGAGGAGTTCACGGCCGCGCTGGACGCCTTCGTCAAGGCCGGCGTGACCCCGGTGTCGCTGGCGGGCGCCGAGTACCCGGCCCAGCAGATCGTCTACCAGCTCGCCCTCAGCAAGGCGGACCGCGCCTGGGTCGACGCGTACCAGTCCTACCAGGGCAAGGTCGACTTCCAGGGCCCGGAGCTCACGTACGGGGCGACGACGTTCGCCGACTGGGTGAAAAAGGGGTACGTCGACGAGAAGGCGTCCGGGCTGAAGGCCGAGGACATGGGCGTGGCGTTCATGAAGGGCGACTTCCCCGTCATGATCAGCGGGAGCTGGTGGTACGGCCGGGTCGCCGAGGAGGCCAAGGGGTTCGAGTGGGGCCACTTCCTGTTCCCCGGCTCGACGATGGCGCCCGGCTCCAGCGGCAACCTGTGGGTGGTGCCGGAGAAGTCGGAGAACAAGGACCTGGCCTACGACTTCATCGACATCACGATGAGCAAGGAGATCCAGAACCTGCTCGGCAACTCGGGCGGCGTCCCGGTCGCGGCCGACCCGGCGGCGATCACCGACCCGAAGAGCAAGGAGCTCATCGAGACGTTCAACAAGCTGACGGCGGCCGACGGGCTGGCCTTCTACCCCGACTGGCCCGCGCCCGGCTACTACGACGTCCTGGTCGCCGGCACGCAGCAGCTCATCAACGGCGCCAAGTCGCCGGCCGAGGTGCTGACCGAGATCGCCGGGCCGTACGAGGACAACCTCGCCGACCTCGGCAACTGAATGAGAAGGAGAGGCTACTGGCTCTACCTGGCGCCCAGCCTGCTGCTGTTCCTGGGCGTCATCGTGGTGCCGTTCCTGATGAACCTGGGCGTGAGCTTCACCCGCTGGTCGGGGGTGGGCACGCCCAGGTGGGTCGGCCTGGACAACTACGCCAGGCTGCTGGAGGACGAGCGCTTCTGGCTCTCGTTCCAGAACAACGTCGCCCTCATCGTCGCCATGGCGATCGTGCCCACGGTGATCGGCCTGGTGCTGGCCGCCGCGCTGTTCGACTACGTCGGCAAGCGGTTCGGGACGCGGACGGCGGCGGCGCTGCGGGCCATGTACTACCTGCCGCAGGTGCTGCCGGTCGCGGTGGCGGGCGTGGTGTGGGGCTGGATGCTGCACCCGTCGTACGGGGCGGTCAACCGGGCGTTCGGGCTGGAGCTCGACTGGCTGGGCGATCCCGATCTGGCGCTGGCGACGGTGATGGCGGTCATGGTCTGGTTCCAGCTCGGCTACCCGGTGGTGATCTTCATGGCGGGGTTGCAGCGCGTGGACCCGGCCTACTACGAGGCGGCCGAGCTCGACGGGGCGTCCTGGTGGCGCCGGGTGTGGCACATCACGGTGCCGCAGATCCGGCCGGAGATCTTCGTGGTGCTGCTGACGTGCACGATCGCCGCGCTGAAGGTGTTCGGGCCGATCTTCGTGCTCACGCGTGGCGGGCCGGGCAACGCCACGATGGTGCCGTCGTACTTCTCGTACCTGAACTTCTTCCAGAAGAGCAACGTCGGGTACGGGTCGGCCATCGCCACGGTGCTGGCGCTGATCATCGTCGTGGTGACGTTCCTGTTCCTGCGCGTGCAGGAGCGTGAGCGATGAGGGGCCCGGGGCGCTGGGCGGTGCTCGCGGCGCTGGTCGTGCTGGCCGTGGTCATGGTGTTCCCGTTCCTGGTCGTGGCGCTCAACGCGGTCAAGTCGCGGGAGGAGTACAGCTCGGAGGGGCCGCTGAGTCTGCCCGGCGGCCTGTACCTCCAGGGCGTCGTGGACTTCTGGGAGCGGGTGGACTTCGGCGAGAAGCTCGTCAACAGCCTGCTGATCAGCGGCTCGGTGGCGGTGCTGGCGGTGGTGCTGTCGGTGCTCAACGCGTACGCGCTCGGCATCGGGCGGGTGCGCGGCCGGCTGTCGATCCTGGTGCTGTTCCTGGTGGCGAACACGCTGCCGCAGGAGGCGCTCGCCTACCCGCTCTACTACCTGGCCAAGGAGCTCGGGCTCTACGACACCCGGCTGTCGATGATCATCATTTTCACCGTGATCCAGGCGGCCTTCGGGACGTACCTGCTCAGCGCGGTGCTCGGCCAGTTCCCCAAGGAGATCCTGGAGGCGGCGGAGATCGACGGCGCGGGGCGGTTCCGGGCGCTGACCCGGATCGTGGTGCCGATCAGCCGGCCGACGCTGAGCGTGCTGATGATCTTCTTCTTCATCTGGACGTGGAACGAGTTCTTCCTCCCGCTGATCTTCCTGATCTCCAACGACAACCAGACGGTGCCGGTGGCGCTCGGCGTGCTGCAGGGAGAGCGGTACATGGACGCGACCATGTCCAGCGCCTCGGCCCTGCTGGGCATCGTCCCGGCCGTCGCGTTCTTCCTGATCTTCCAGCGCACGCTCACCCGAGGCATCACGGTCGGCGCCGTGAAGTGAGCCTCCCTTTCCCGAGGAGACACCCCCCATGTCCTTACGGTTACTCACCGCGGCCGTGCTGGCCGCCTCGCTGCTCACCGCGCCGGCCGCGCATGCGACGGCCGAGCCCGCCTTCCGCGACCCGGGGCTGCCGCTGGAGCAGCGGGTGGCCGACCTGCTCGGCCGGCTCACGCTGCCGGAGAAGCTCGGCATGCTGCACCAGTCGCAGCCGGCCATCCCCAGGCTGGGCATCCCGTACCACAAGAACGGGACCGAGGCGCTGCACGGCGTCGCCTGGTCCAACCACCGCGACGACAACTGGAACATGAAGCTCGCCAGCGGGACCGTGTTCCCGCAGGCCGTGGGCCTGGCCAGCACCTGGGACCCGGCGCTGGTCAAGCGGGTCGGCGACGCCGTGGGCGACGAGGCGCGCGGCCACAACGCGCTCGACCCGGTCCTGTGGGGGCTGCAACTGTGGGCGCCCGTCGTCGACCCGCTGCGCGACCCGCGCGCCGGCCGCAACGAGGAGGGCTATTCGGAGGACCCGCTGCTCAGCGGCACGATGGCCACCGCCTACGGCAAGGGCCTCCAGGGTGACGACCCGTTCTACCTCAAGACCGCGCCCGTGCTGAAGCACTACCTGGGCTACAACAACGAGACCGACCGCAGCCTGACCTCGTCCAACCTGACGCCCCGGCTCAAGCGCGAGTACTACGAGCAGCCGTTCAGGCAGGCGATCTCGGCCGACGCCGCGACCGGCGTGATGGCCTCCTACAACCTGGTCAACGGCCGCCCCAACCACGTCAACCGGGACCTGGACGAGGTCGTCCGCTCCTGGACGGACCGGACGCTCTACAACGTGAGCGACGCATGGGGGCCGCACGCGCTCACCGACCCGGAGAAGTACTTCGACGACAAGCCGGAGGCGTTCGCCGCCGTGCTCAAGTCGGGCCAGGACAGCTTCACCATCGACGGCGCCGACTCCGGCCCGCTGGTCGAGAACCTGACGATCGCGCTGGAGCGGGGCCTCATCACCGAGGCCGACGTGGACCGGGCGGTGGGGCACGCGCTGTCGGTGCGGTTCCGGCTCGGCCACTTCGACCCGGACGGCGGCCCGTACCGGGACATCGGGCCCGAGGTGATCGACAGCGCCGAGCACCGGCGGCTGAACCGGGAGGCCGCGGGCAAGGCGGCGGTGCTCCTGCGCAACTCCGGCGTGCTGCCGCTGCGCGACCCCGGCTCGGCGGCCGTGGTGGGCCCGCTGGCAGGCAAGCTGTACGGCGACTGGTACGCGGGCAGCATGCCGTACCAGGTGACGCCGCTCGACGGGATCAAGGAGCGCGTCAAGGACGTGACCACCGCCCAGGGCCTGGAGCGGATCGCCCTCAAGCACCTCGGCTCCGGCAAGTACGTCACCGCGACGGCGGGCAACACCGCGCTGGCCGACACCACGCCCACGGCCGCCTCGCAGTGGGACCTCACCGACTGGGTGAGCGGCGTCTCCACGCTGCGCAACGCCGGCAACGGCAAGCTGCTCGGCGGCAACTGGCGCTCGCTCGACACCGACGACGACGAGCCCAACGGCTGGTACGTCCAGCAGCAGTTCGCGCTGGAGAAGCAGGCCGACGGCAGCCATCTCGTCCGTTACGCCGGGTTCGAGAGCGTGGAGAGCTGGTACGGGCTGCGCGACCCGTACGTGACCGTCAACGCCGACGGGACGCTCGGCCTGGCTCCCAAGGCGCAGGCGGCGCGCTTCGCCAAGGAGGTCGTCTCCGACGGCGTCGCCGAGGCCGCCGAGCGGGCCCGCAAGGCCGACGTGGCCGTGGTGGTCGTCGGCAGCCACCCGTGGGTGCACGGCCGCGAGTTCCACGACCGCGACGACCTCCGGCTCGGCGAGGGGCAGCTCCGGCTCGTCGAGGCCGTGCGCGCGGCCAACCCGAGGACGGTCGTGGTGCTGGAGACCAGCTACCCGGTGATCGTGGACGCGCCGACGCTGCTGTGGACCACGCACGCCGGCGCCGAGACCGGGCACGCCGTGGCCGACGTGCTCTTCGGCGACGTCAACCCGGCCGGGCGGCTCACCCAGACCTGGTACGCCACCGACGACCTGCCGAGCATCCTGGACTACGACCTGGCCAAGACCGGCATGACGTACCTGTATCACCGGGGCGGCGAGCTCTACCCGTTCGGCCACGGCCTCAGCTACACCACGTTCGGCTACCAGGGGCTGCGGGTGCGCGGTGACGAGGTGAGCGTCAAGGTCACCAACACCGGCGACGTGGCGGGCGAGGAGGTCGTCCAGCTCTACACCCGCCAGCGCGTGTCGCGGTTCGACCAGCCGGTCAAGCGGCTGCGCGGCTTCGAGCGGATCGCGCTGGCGCCGGGCGAGTCGCGTACCGTCACCTTCCGGCTCGCGCGGGCGGACCTGGCCGTGTGGGATCACACGCGGGAGCGGTGGGCCGTCGAGTCCGCCACCCACGACGTGCTGGTCGGCTCCTCGTCCGACCGGATCCGCCAGCGGGCCACGCTGCGCGTCAAGGGGGAGACGATCCCGCCGAGGGACCTGTCGCGGACGACCCGGGCGATGAACTTCGACGACTACTCGGGCGTCGCGTTCGCCGACGAGAACAAGGTCGCCGGTGACGTCGTCGCGGGCTCCTCCGGCGACTGGATCTCCTTCACCGACGCCGTGTACGGGGGCGCGCTGACGGCCGGCGTCGCGTCGGTCGCGGGCGGCTCGATCGAGGTCCGGCGCGGCTCCCCGGCCGGCGCCCTGCTGGCCACCGTCACGGTTCCGGCGACGGGCGGCGTGTACGCGTGGGGCACGGCCACGGCGTCGCTCAGGGCGGGGAAGGGCGATCTGTACCTGGTGTTCCAGGGTGACGTCCGATTGCGGGACGTGGCGTTTAAGTTCGTTGATTAACCAAACTATTGACCTCGATCGCCGCCTGTGTGAGCCTCTGTGGTAGCTCATGCGCGCGAGGCGCGGCGACGGTCAGGGTCCTGCAACCTGGTTCGTGCATGGCGCTCTGTCTGTTCGTCCTCGGGTGCGCTTCCGGCGTGCCCGGAAAGGGAGAGCCGCTCATGCGAAAGGCACTGCTCAGCCTGATCGCGATCACCGCCGTGCTGATGGTCACGGCGGTGGTCCGGATGGCGCCGGTCTCCGCCGTGTCGGCGGACCCGTACACCTACAAGAACGTCAGGATCGACGGCGGCGGGTTCGTGCCCGGCGTCCTGTTCAACCCCGGCGAACGCGACCTGATCTACGCCCGCACCGACATCGGCGGCGCCTACCGCTGGAACCAGTCCACCAGGTCGTGGAAGCCGCTGCTCGACTGGGTCGGCTGGGACAGGTGGGGCTGGAACGGCGTGGTCAGCATGGCCGCCGACCCGGTCGACACCGACCGGGTCTACGCCGCCGTCGGCATGTACACCAACGACTGGGACCCCGGCAACGGGGCCGTCCTCCGCTCCACCGACAAGGGCGACTCCTGGCAGGCCGCCGAGCTGCCGTTCAAGCTCGGCGGCAACATGCCGGGCCGGGGCATGGGCGAGGCGCTGGCCGTCGACCCGAACAAGAACAGTGTCCTGTACCTCGGCACGCCCAACGGCAACGGCCTGTGGCGCAGCACCGACCACGGCGCGACCTGGGCGAAGGTGGCGAGCTTCCCCAACCCCGGCGACTACGCCCAGGACCCGGACGACCCCAACGGCTATCTCAGCCACCGGCCCGGCGTCGTCTGGGTGACCTACGACCCGCGCTCCTCGTCGCCGGGCAGCGCCACCCGGACGATCTACGTGGGCGTCGCCGACAAGGACAACACCGTCTACCGCACCACCGACGCCGGGGTCACCTGGGAGCGGCTGGCCGGGCAGCCGACCGGCTACATCGCGCACAAGGGCGTGCTCGACACCGAGAACGGCCACCTGTTCATCGCCACCAGCGACACCGGCGGCCCGTACGACGGCGCCAAGGGCGACGTGTGGCGGTACGCGACCGCGACCGGCACGTGGACGCAGGTCAGCCCGGTGCCGTCGTCGAGCGCCGACGACTACTTCGGCTACAGCGGCCTCACCCTCGACCGGCAGAACCCGGGCACGCTCATGGTCGCGACGCAGATCTCCTGGTGGCCCGACGTGATCTTCTTCAGGTCCACCGACTCGGGCGCCACCTGGACCCGCGTGTGGGACTGGACCTCGTACCCGAACCGCAGTTTCCGCTACAAGATGGACATCGCCGAGGTGCCGTGGCTGACGTTCGGCACCAACCCGCAGCCGCCGGAGGTCACGCCCAAGCTCGGCTGGATGACCGAATCGCTGGAGATCGACCCGTTCGACTCCGACAGGATGATGTACGGCACCGGCGCGACCATCTACGGCACCGAGGACCTCACCCGGTGGGACTCCGGCGGCCAGTTCACGATCAGGCCGATGGTCCGGGGCCTGGAGGAGACCGCGGTCCTCGACCTGGTCAGCCCGCCGACCGGCGCACCGCTGGTCAGCGCGCTGGGCGACATCGGCGGCTTCCGCCACACGGACCTGGACGCGGTGCCGCCGATGATGTTCACCTCGCCCGGGTTCACCTCGACCACCAGCCTCGACTACGCCGAGAAGAACCCGGCCGTCATGGTCAGGGCCGGCAACTTCACCGACGCCGACCGGCCGAACGACAGCCACGTCGCCTTCTCGACCGACGGCGGCGCGAACTGGTTCCAGGGCGGCGAGCCGGGCGGGATCGACGAGGGCGGCACGGTCGCGGCGGCGGCCGACGGCTCCCGGTTCGTGTGGGCGCCCAAGGGCGTCGCCCCGCACTACTCCGTCGGCTACGGCACCTCCTGGCAGCAGGCGCGGGGCCTGCCCACGGGCGCGATCGTCGAGTCGGACCGGGTGAACCCGATGAGGTTCTACGGCTTCAGTGCCGGCCGCTTCTACGTCAGCACCGACGGTGGCGCGAGCTTCACCGCCACGGCCGCGACCGGGCTGCCCGCCGAGGGCAACACCCACTTCAAGGCGCTGCCGGGCAGGGAGGGCGACGTCTGGCTCGCCGGCGGGACGGGCCTGTTCCACTCGACCGACAGCGGCGCCTCGTTCACCAAGCTGCCCGGCATCACGTCGGCGGTGAACGTCGGCTTCGGCAAGGCCGCGCCCGGCGCCACCTACCAGGCCCTGTACGCGGTGGCGACCGTCGGCGGCGTCACGGGCCTCTACCGGTCCGACGACGCGGGCTCGTCCTGGGTGCGCATCAACGACGACGAGCACCAGTGGGGCAACATGGGCGAGGCCCTGACGGGCGACCCGCGCGTGTACGGGCGCGTCTACCTGGGCACCAACGGCCGGGGCATCATCTACGGCGACCGCACCGGCCCCGAGCCGACGATCACCCCGACGGCCACGGTCACCCCGACGGCCACGGTCACCCCCACGGCCACGGTCACGCCCACGGCGACGGTCACCCCGACCACCGACAAGGCGTGCACCGCCACCTACCAGCCCGGCAACCAGTGGCCGGGCGGCTTCCAGGCGGGCGTGACGGTCAAGAACACCGGCGCCTCGGCCGTCTCCGGCTGGAAGGTCACCTGGACGTTCCCCGGCGACCAGCGCATCACCCAGCTCTGGAACGGCTCCCACACCCAGACGGGCGCCGCGGTGAGCGTGACCGACGCCGGTTACAACGGCGCCGTCCAGCCGGGCGCGAGCACGTCGTTCGGCTTCACCGGCGGCCACTCCGGGAGCAACACCCCGCCCGCCACGCTCACCTGCGCGGCGAGCTGACCTGACGCGAGGGGGCGGCGTGCGGGCCGCCCCCTCGCGCTCAGCCCTTGATCGCCCCCACGATCACGCCCTTGGTGAAGTGGCGCTGCACGAACGGGTAGATGACCAGCGCCGGGACCACCGCGATCACCACGATCGCCATCTTGATCGCCAGCGTCGGGGGAGCGTCGTGCCCCATGCCGCTCACGCCCAGCGTCGCGGTGGGCAGCGGGTTGGAGTCGACCACGTACTGCCGCAGGATGAGCGCCAGCGGCCACTTGCGCGTGTCGTCGATGTAGAGCATCGCGTTGAACCACGCGTTCCAGTAGCCGACCGCGTAGAACAGGCCGACGACCGCCGTGACCGCCTTGGACATGGGCAGCACGATCCGCCACAGGATGCGGAACTCGCCGGCCCCGTCGATCCGCGCGCTGTCCATGATCTCGCCGGGGATGTTCATGAAGAACGCCCGCAGCACCACGACGTTGAACGCGGACACGGCCGTCGGCAGGATGAGCGACCAGTAGCTGTCCTTCAGCCCGAGCCCGCTGACCATCAGGTAGACGGGGATGATGCCGGGGAAGAACACGAACATCAGCAGCACGCTGAACAGCAGCGGCCGGTGCGCGAACGAGCCGGGCCGCGACAGCGAGTACGCGCCCAGCACGCTGACGCCCAGGCTGATGGCGGTGCCGCCGACGGTCACGAGCGTGCTCACCAGGACGGCCCGGCTGACCACCGAATCCGAAAATATTTGGATATAGGCGTCGAAATGGATGCCTTCGGGCACCAGGACCAGCCCGCCCACCCGGTTCACGGTCGCCGCCGAGCTCAGGCTCGTCAGCACGATCGTGTAGAGCGGGAACAGCACGGCCAGCACGATCAGCGTGAGCAGCGTTCCCTTGCCGACCCGGCCCGCGGGGGAGGGCGCCTCCTCCCACGCCGCCAGCCCGGCGGGCTTCCTGCCCCGCCTCGTCGCCAAGAGCGTCATGACTTCGAATACACCCCTCGCTCGCCGAACGCGTGGGCCACCCGGTTCGCCGCCAGGATCAGCAGCAGTCCGACCAGCCCCTTGAACAACCCGGCGGCCGCGCCGTACCCGAGGTCGCCGGTGCGCAGGCCGGACCAGTAGACGAAGGTGTCGAACACCTCCGACGCCTCGCTCCCGACGGCGCTGCGCTGCAGCATGAACTGCTCGAACCCGACGTTCAGCGCGTCGCCCAGGCGCAGGATCAGCAGCAGGATGATGACCGGGCGCAGCCCGGGCAGCGTGATGTGCCACATCCGGCGCCACCGCTTGGCGCCGTCGACCGCCGCGGCCTCGTACAGGCTCGGGCTGATCGTGCTGAGCGCGGCCAGGAAGATGATCGCGCCCCAGCCCGCGTCCTTCCAGATCGTCTGGGACGTCAGCAGCAGGATGAACGTGTCGGAGTTCGTCATCCAGTCGACGCCCTCGTGGCCCCGCTCGCGCAGGAGTTGCGACAGCAGCCCGGCCCCGCCGAACATCTGCTGGAAGATGGCCACGACCAGCACCCAGGAGAAGAAGTACGGCATGTAGACGACGCCCTGCACGAACGCCCGCAGCCGGGCCGAGACCACGCTGTTGAGCAGCAGCGCCAGCATGATCGGCACCGGGAAGTAGAACACGAGCTGGAACGCGGTGATCGCCAGCGTGTTCACCATCGCGCGCAGGAACTGCGGATCCTCGAAGAGCAGCGCGAAGTTCGTGAACCCGATGACCGGGCTGCCCAGGATGCCGTCGGTGTAGGGGTTGTAGTCCTGGAAGGCGATGACGTTGCCGAGCGCCGGGATCCACCAGAAGGCCAGGACGACCAGCAGCATCGGCAGGTTCATCAGGACCAGTGGCCAGTCCCTGCGCAGCTTGGCCCGCCAGGTCAGCTCCTTGCCGGGCCTGGCGGCCCGCCTCCGGCGTGGTGTGGCGGCGGTCGCGGAGATCACAGCCTGCCGTTCTCCCGGGCGACCTTGCTGTAGAAGTCCCTGGCCTCGTTGCCGCCCTGGTCCTGCCATTCCTTCACGATCTGCTTCCACTCGGAGACCGGCCGCTTGCCTCGGTAGATCTCGTTGAGCTTGTCCTCGGTCGGCTGCGCGAGTGCGGCCATCTTCGACGGCACCTCGACGCGGATGCCGACGAACGGGTCGTTCTCCAGGTGCTTGGAGGCGGCGGTCTGCCACTCCCACATCGCCTGGACGTAGCCGGGGTACTGGCTCTGCGAGGTGGCGCCGGGCCGGCCCGACAGGAACAGGTAGGTGGGCGCGACCTCCTTGCGCCCGAGCGCGGTGGGCGTGACCTTGCCGTCCTTGACGTCGTAGTGCTTGCCCTCGACGCCGTTGTTGACCAGCTCGTACTCCTGGGTGCCGAACGGGGCCGAACACCAGTTGGCCAGCCCGAGCAGCTCGCGGGTGCGCGCGTCGCCGAGGCCCTTCTTGATGAAGGTGAACATGCCGGCGGGCTCGTTGCGCCACACCATGATCTTGCCGCCCGGCTTGGCCGGGTAGGGGGCGACCGCCCGCATGTCGAACTTGGGGTTGTCCGGCAGGAAGCGGCCCAGCGCCTCGTGCCAGGAGCCGGGGCCGTCCTTGTAGATGACGAGCTGGCCGCTGCCGAAGGGCGCCTTCTGGTCGGCGTCCTTGTTGGCCACGACGTCCGGGTGCACCCAGCCGCTCTCGAAGAGCTTGGTCACGAACTCGACGGAGGCGGCGAACTCGTCGGTCTCGTACTTGTACACCAGCTTGCCGCCGACGTTGCGCCACTCGCGCGGGGAGTCGAAGGCGCGCTGGATCTCCTGGTCGACGGCGCCGAACGCCCAGCGCTTCTTCTTCGGGTCGGTCAGCTCCTTGCCGAGCACGAGCAGGTCGTCGGCGCTCTGGGGCTGCGCCAGGCCGAGCTCGTCGAGGATGTCCTGGCGGACGAACGTGGCGAGCGCGTACGGGTCGTTCTGCCACGGGATGCCCTGGAGGACGCCGCCGAACACGCCGTAGTGCCAGGCGGCGGTGTCGTAGTTGGCCAGCAGCGGGAACTCCTTGGCCTTGTCCCCGGCCAGGTAGGGCGACAGGTCGGCGAAGAGCTTGTTGGCGGCCTCGGTGAAGTGCGCGATCGTGATGAGGTTCCAGCCGGGGATCTGCATCATGTCGGGGACGTCGCCGCTGGCCAGGAGGGTGTTCAATTTCTGTACGTACGTGTTGCCGTCGGAGATGTTGAACCGGACGGTGCCGCCGAGCCGTTCGTTGACGGTCTCGTAGTAGGAGTTGTCGCCGAGCCCCGGAGGGACCGTGCCCCACAGCGGCGTCATCGCCGTCACCTCCTTGCCGCTGGTCAGCGGCGTGGCCGTGACCGCCCGCACCATCTGGGCCGGCCGGGTGACGAAGCCCGGGTAGACGAACTCGGAGCCGGGCAGGTCGGGCGTGAGGCCGGGGATCTCGAACGGGATCCGGTTCGGCACCAGGCTCTTGAGCTTGTCCGCGGCCACGGCCGTGCCTTTGGACAGCTCGCGCTTCTCCGCGCAGCCGGTGGTCGCCGCCAGGACGCCCGCACCTACCAGGCCGAGAAACCCGCGACGGGTCGTCTGAGGTGACATGGCTCGGTCCCTTCTCTGAGTGGGGGATGGCCTCGAGAAAATTAGTTGGTATTTCGACCAAACAAATTAGTAGACTGTGACCGTACCCACAAGGGAGCGTCACGGTCACAGGTTGGTGAAGGGAGCCCGCGATGCGGCATGCTGGGGTCACTTCTCGGCGGGAACGGGGCTGATATTGATCACATCCACGACCGGCCCGCAGCCGGCCGACTTCGCGGACGTCCGGGCCACCAACCTCGCGGTCGTGCTGCGCTTCGTGCGCGAGCACGCGCCGTGCTCCCGGGCCGACATCGCGGCGTCGACGGGGCTGAACAAGGCCACCGTGTCCAGCCTGGTCGCCGACCTCATCGACCGGCGGCTGGTGCGCGAGACCGGCCTGACGGAGAACCGCGTGGGCAGGCCCGCCACGATGCTCGTGCTCGACGGCTCGCCCTATGCCGCGATCGGCGTCGAGATCAACGTCGACTACGTCACCGCCGTGGCCACCGGGCTGGCCGGGGAGCGGCTGCTCACCTGGCGGCGCTCGTTCGGCGCCGGTGACTCGGTCAACCAGGGCGTGGCCGCCGTCGCCGCGATCGTCCGCCGGGTGATCAACCGGATGGCCAAGGAGGAGCGGCAGGTCCTCGGGCTCGCCGTCGGCCTGCCCGGCCTCGTCGACGTGCAGGGCACCGTGCGCATCGCGCCCAACCTCGGCTGGTACGACGCCGACATCGGCGGCGACCTGGCCAAGGCGCTGCGCGATCCCGGGTTCGCCATCCAGGTCGACAACGACGCCAACCTGGCGGCCCTGGCCGAGCAGCGGTTCGGCGCCCACGCCGGGGGCGCCGACCTGATCTACCTGACCGGCGAGATCGGCGTCGGCGCGGGCGTCATCCTCGACGGCCGGCTGCGGCGCGGCGCCCTCGGCTACAGCGGCGAGCTCGGCCACGTCCAGCTCGACCCGGACGGCCCGGAGTGCCGCTGCGGGCGGCGCGGCTGCCTGGAGGCGGTGGCCGGCATCGGCGCCGTGCTGCGCAGGCTGGACCCCTCACCGGCCGAGATCGAGGTGGAGATCGAGGAGGTCGTGCGCTCCGCCCGCGCGGGCGACGACAGCACGCTGACCCTGCTCGCCTCCGTCGGCGCCGGGCTCGGCCGGGGCGTGTCGATCATCGCCAACCTGCTCAACCCGGAGGTCGTCATCCTCGGCGGCTACTACGTGCCGCTCGCGCCGTGGCTGCTGCCCGCCGTGCATGCCGAGGTCGCCGACCGGGCCATCGCGCCGCAGGCCGGCGGCGTGCGGGTGGTGGCCTCGACGCTCGGGCACGACGCCGCCGCGCTGGGCGGCGCCGCCCGCGTGCTCGACTCGGTGGATTCGGGAAGATTGCCCGGAGGAATCTCGCGAAACTCTTGACCCGGGTTCGCGGCGACGTGCACCCTTCATGAAACTCCACGAAACATCCCCGAAACGCCCCCGGCCGGTCATCGAAGCGCTTCGACACCCCCTCAGAGGATGGCCATGCACGAACCCTTCCGCGACCCCGAGCTCCCCCTTCCCGACCGGATCGCCGACCTGTCGAGCAGGCTCACTCTGGCCGAGAAGGTGAGCCTGCTGCACCAGTACCAGGCGCCCGTCGAGCGGCTGGGCGTCGGCCCGTTCCGCACCGGCACCGAGGCGCTGCACGGCCTGGCCTGGCTCGGGCCCGCCACCGTGTTCCCGCAGGCGATCGGGCTGGCCTCCACCTGGGACCCGGAGCTGGTCCGCCGGGTCGGCGAGGCGACCGGCGACGAGGTGCTGGCCTTCCACCACAAGGACCCGACCGGCGCCGGGCGCAACGTGTGGGCCCCGGTCGTCAACCCGCTGCGCGACCCGCGCTGGGGGCGCAACGAGGAGGGCTACTCCGAGGACCCCTGGCTGACCGGTCTCATGGGCGCGGCGTACGCCCACGGCCTTCGTGGGAGCGCTCCCGTACTGAAGACGGCGCCCACGCTCAAGCACTTCCTCGCCTACAACAACGAGACCGACCGCTGCGAGACCTCCAGCAACCTCCCGCCGCGCGTGCTGCACGAGTACGAGCTGCCCGCCTTCCGCCCCGCGCTCGAACAGGGCGCCGCCGTCGCCGTCATGCCCTCCTACAACCTCGTCAACGGCCGCCCCGCCCACCTCAGCCCGCTGATCAACGAACTGCTGCGCGCCTGGGCGCCCGACGACCTGCTCGTCGTCAGCGACGCCTACGCCCCCGGCAACCTGTACGGCCTCCAGGGCTACCACGACACCCCCGCCGAGGCGTACGCGCACGCCGTCCGCGCCGGGCTCGACAGCTTCACCCAGGACGACGACCGCGCCGAGGCCACCCTCGGCCACCTGCGCGACGCCCTCGACCAGGGGCTGCTCACCGAGGACGACATCGACACCGCCGTGCGGCACGCCCTGTCGATCCGGTTCCGGCTCGGCGAGTTCGACCCCGCGACCCCGTACGACGACATCACCGAAGAGGTCGTCAACTGCCCCGCGCACCAGGAGCTCGCCCGCGAGGCGGCCCGGCGCTCGATCGTGCTGCTCGACAACGACGGGCTGCTGCCGCTGCGCGACGTCACCACCGTCGCCGTCATCGGGCAGCTCGGCGACACCGTCCTGGAGGACTGGTACAGCGGCACCCTCCCGTACGCCGTCACCGCCCGAGGCGGGATCGCCGAACGGTGCACGACCGTGTTCTGCGAAGGCGTCGACCGGGTCACGCTCACCGCCGAGGCCGGGCCCGTGACCGCCGACCCCGCCGGCGGCCCGCTCAGCCTCGGCGGCGCGGAGGCCGACACGTTCGACGTGTTCGACTGGGGCGGCGGCGCCTACGCCCTGCGCGCCGTGGCCACCGGCCGGTTCGTGTCCGTGGCCGACGGGGTGCTCGTCAACGACCAGCCGGGGCCCAACGGGTGGGAGGTGCGCCAGACGTTCCGCATGGAGGAACGCCCGCGCGGCTCGCTCGCCCTGCGCCACATCTCCACCGGCTGCTACGTCGGCGCCGCCGGCGACGGCACCCTGCGCCTCGTCGACGACGCCGACCAGGCCGTCTGGCTCGTCATGGACGTCATCAGGGGCGGCGCCCGGCAGGCCGCCGACCTGGCCGCCGCCGCCGACGTGGCCGTCGTCGTCGTGGGCGACCACCCCCTCGTCAACGGCCGCGAGACCGAGGACCGCACCACCCTCGCCCTCGCCCCAGCCCAGGACGCCGTCGTCCGAGCCGTGCGCGCCGCCAACCCGCGCACCGTCATGGTCGTCACCAGCGGCTACCCGCTCACCTGGACCGCCACCGGCCTGCCCGCCGTCCTCTGGTCCGCCCACGGCGGCCAGGAGCACGGCCACGCCCTCGCCGACGTGCTCTTCGGCGACGCCGACCCCGAAGGCCGGCTCACCCAGACCTGGTACCGCTCCGAACAGGAGCTCCCCGACCTGCTCGACTACGACATCATCACCGCCGACGCCACCTACCTCTACTTCCGCGGCACCCCCCGCTACCCCTTCGGCCACGGCCTCAGCTACGCCGCCTTCGACTACAGCGGCCTGCGCGTGACCCTGACGGGAGACACGGTGACCGGCGAGGTCACCGTCACCAACACCGGCGACCGGCCCGGCGCCGAAGTCGTCCAGTTCTACACCCACCAGCAGCGCTCCCGCGTCAAGCAGCCGCTGCGCCGCCTGCGCGGCTTCGAACGCGTCCGCCTCGCCCCCGGCGAGAGCCGCACCGTCCGCCTCACCCTGCCCGTGACCGAGCTCGCCTTCTGGGACGTCACCCGCAGCCGCTTCGTCGTCGAGACCGCCCCGCACCAGCTCATGGTCGGCCGCAGCGCCACCGACCTGCGGCTCAGCGCCCGCTTCGAGGTCACCGGCGAGAGCGTCCCGCCCCGCCGCGGCCTCCTGCGCGCCGTCGACCACGACTCCTACGACGCCGTCACCTTCACCGACGCCGCCCGCGAGAACGGCGAAGCCGTACGCGCCGAGACCGAAGGCGCCTGGATCCTCTTCCGCCAGGTCGACCTCACCGGCGCCGCCTCCTGCCTCGCCGTCGCCGGCAGCACCGAAGGCGGCGTCATCACCCTGCGCCTCGGCGACCCCCTCTACGGCAAGTCCCTCGCCACCTTCCCCGTGCCCCGCACCGGCCGCCACGACCAGCACGCCATCGCCGCCTCCCTTGCGGGCGTGCGCGGCGTGCACGATCTTTATGTCGTGTTCGAGAACGACGGCATCACGCTGGCCCAGCTCGACCTCGGAGCCGGCGCTTGAGCGGGCGCACGGTCACGATCGCCGAAGTCGCCCGGCACGCCGGCGTGGCCGTCAGCACCGTCTCCTACGTGCTCAGCGGCAAACGCACCATCTCCGCCGACACCCGGCGCCGCGTCCTCGACAGCATCAACGCCCTCGGCTACCACCCCCACGCCGGCGCCCGCGCCCTCGCCAGCAAACGCGCCAACGTCATCGCCCTCGTCCTGCCGCTGCGCGCCGGCATGCACGTGCCCGTCCTCATGCGCTTCGCCAGCGCCGTCGTCACCGCCGCCCGCGGCTACGACCACGACGTGCTCCTCCTCACCGCCGACGAAGGCACCGACGGCATCCGCCGCGTCGCCGCCAGCGCCCTCGTCGACGCCTTCGTCCTCATGGACGTCGAACTCGACGACCGCCGCGTCCCCCTCCTGCGCGACCTCGCCGAACCCAGCGTCCTCATCGGCTTCCCCGCCTCACCCGCCGGGCTCACCTGCGTCGACCTCGACTTCGCCGCCGCCGGCGAACGCTGCGTCGCCCACCTCGCCGAACGCGGCCACACCCAGATCGCCCTCCTCGGCGCCCCCGCCGTCGTCTACGAACGCGGCACCGGCTTCGCCCGCCGCACCCGCGAAGGCTTCCTCGCCGCCCTCACCGTCCACCACGTCACCGGCGTCGCCCTGCCCTGCGAGGAGACCTTCGACGAGGTGTACGAGACCGTCCGCACGCTCCTGACCGACCGGCCCGGACTCTCCGGCCTCGTCGTCCACAACGAAGCCGCCGTCGGCCACGTCCTCAGCGCCCTGCGCCAGCTCGGCAAACGCGTCCCCCACGACGTCGCCGTGGTCGCCATCTGCCCCGACGACGTCGCCGAACGCGCCAGCCCGCCGCTCACCTCCGTCCTCATCCCCGCCGAGGAGGTCGGCCGCGAAGCGGTGCGCCTCGTCATGGACAAACTCGCCGGCAAGCCCGCCCCCCAGGCCACCCTCCTCCCCCCACACCTGGCCCTCCGCGCCAGCACCTAGGTTCAGGCCCCCTCCCTTTGAGACGCCCGCCGTAGCGGGCGCGGCCTTTCCGGGGAGGGCGGCGGCTGCCCCGAGCCGCCGCGCGCCGCCACAGAGAGACGCCCGCCGTAGCGGGACCTCGCCTTCTCAGGGACGTGGGCTTCGGGGAGGCGGTGGGGTCGCTTCCTGCGGAGGCGTGCGCCGTCGTCGGGTCTGCCGGCTCGTCGTGGGGCCGTCAAAGGATCAAGAAGGCCCCGAAAGCTCCCAGCAACACGGCGGGCACCGCTGGGGACAGCCAGGTGTGCCAGGCGGGGGGCCGGGAGGCGAGGGGCAGGGTGGGCCAGCGGGTGAGGGTGGCGGCCGTGGCGGCGGCGAGGGTGGCGGCGCCGAGGGCCCAGGTGAACGGGGGGACGGGACCCCAGGCGCCGGCGCGGTGGCCGAGCCAGAGGAACAGGGCCGCCCAGAGGATGCGGCTGACGGCGGAGACCCGGTCGAGGGCGGGGTTGCGGAAGGCGGAGTAGAGCAGCCCGAGCCCGATGAAGGGGAAGGTGAGGGCGAAGAGGAGTTCGCGGATCGGGGGTCCGTCGCCGTCGGGCGGGGTGACGCCGAGGAGGCGCCGGCCGAGGTCGTCGACGTCCTTGCTGGTGTTGCCGAGGACGACCACGCCGCGCCCGCTCGCGGGGTCGAAGCCCGCGTAGGTGCTGTGCCCGCCGGTGGCGCCGTTGTGCCAGGTGATCTGGCGGTCGCCGTAGGCGGTGGTGAACCAGCCGTAGCCGATGCGCCGGTGCTCGCCGGCGGGGAAGCGGGGCTTGGCGGCGTCGGCGCCGGGGGCGGTGCCCGCCATGACGGCCTGGACGAGGCGGGCGATGTCGCGGGAGGTGGACCAGACGGCTCCGCCCGCGCCGGCGTGGCCGTGGTCGCGCCAGGGGTCCATCGGCTGGCCGTACTGGCTCCGGCCGTGCGCGTGTCCGGCGGGGAGTGGTTCGCCGGGCTGGAGGACGACGGTGGAGGTCATGCCGAGCGGCCGGAGGAGCCGGTCGCGCAGCAGGGTCTCGTAGTCGGTGCGGGCGTGTTCGGCGAGGGCGAGGCCGAGGAGTGAGACGCCGAGGTTGGAGTAGGACACCTTGCCCCGGCCGGAGGCGGAGACGGCGGCGGCGTCGGCGAGTGCTTGCTGGGGCCCGGCGGCCGCGTAGGGGTCGGCGCCGCCGAAGACGTACAGGTAGGAGCGGAGGAAGCCGGCCGGGGTGGTGCGCACGCTGGGCACTCCGGCGCGGTGGGAGGACAGTTCGGCGAGGGTGGCGGAGCCGACGGCGGGGTCGGAGAACGGGACGGCGGGTAGCAGGTCGCGGACGGGGGTGTCGGGGGAGAGGCCGAGGTCGGCGAGCAGCATCCCGGTCATGGTCTTGGTGACGGAGCCCAGCTCGTAGGCGGTGTCGGGGCCGACGGGGCGGGGGTCGGGGCCGCCGGTGTCGCCGACTCCGGCGTGGCGGACGCGGCCGTTCTCGATGAGGGCCACCGACAGGCCCTGGTGTCCGGCGTCGCCGGCGGCGCGGCGTACCTGCTGGGCGAGGGCGGGGTCGCCGGTCGTGGCGGGGCTCAGGGCGGGCGGGCGGGGGGCGATGAGCAGGGCGAGCGCGGCCACGACCAGGGCGGAGAGGACAGCTACTCGCTTCATATTTCCGATAATACGTAATTCCGAAGTTCGGTGCGAAGGCGCCGGAAACGCGAAGGGCGCGCCCCCCGAAGGGGACGCACCCGGAAAGGGTCGTGCGGGCTGTTACCAGTCGCCTCCGCCGAAGTCTCCGCCACCGAAGTCTCCGCCGAAGTCGCCCCAGCCGCCACCGCCCATGTCGCCGCCGAAGTCGCCGCCACCCGCGTCGGACATGCCCTCGGCATAGCCGGCGCCGTAGCCGCCCATGCCCCAGCCGCCCATCATGCTGCCCATCATGGTGCCGATGAACATGCCGGTCATGATGTCGCCGAAGCCGCCGTAGTAGCCGTAGGCGTAGGGCTGGTAGGCCGGGCCCGCGTCGTAGTAGGGGCGGCGCTGGCCGTTGACCATGACCTCACGCATCTGCGGGTCGAAGCCGCGCTCGACGGCCTCGGCGTCGGCGGCGCAGGCGGGCACGTCACGCGCCACCCCGCCCTGCGGCGCCCAGCGCACGTCGCGCACCGACGGGCCGTGCTGCGGGTTGAAGAAGCAGGGCGCCCGGCGCTCGGGCACCGGCTGGTTGTTGACCCGGGCCTTCACTACGGCCAGCGCGTAGCGGCCGTCCTCCAGCGTCTGGGTCACGTCGCGCACCTGGTCGGGCCGCTCCACCGCGTTGAGCTGCGTCTTGGCCTTCTCGTAGGAGTCGAGAGCCTGCTGCCACTCCTGGATGTGGCTGCCGCCCTGGCCGGCGAGCGTGACGTCGGTGTCGAGCGCGGCGATCTCCTCGCCGAGCTTGGTGACGTCCTCCTCGACGGTCTGCTTGACCGCGGCCAGGTCCTTGGCGTCCTGGATGGCCTGCTTCTTCTTCCTGTTACGCGAGTAGAGGAAGTAGCCGCCGCCGCCCGCGAGCGCGAGCACGCCCAGCGTGGCGAGCACGCCGGTGCCGCCGCCGCTGCCGCCGACCGGGCCGGAGGTGAGCGCGGAGGAGCGCTTGTTGGTGGCCAGCAGGTTGACCCGCTCGACGAAGTCCTTCATGCCGTCGGACAGGTTGTCGTGGTTGCGGGTGGACAGGTTGGCGGCCTGCCCGGTGTAGCGGCTGAAGTTGGACGCGGCGAACAGCGACTTGCCGTCGAGCACCGCGATCGTCACCTCGCCGCTCTTGGCCGCGGACACGGCCTCGCCGAGCTGCTTCAGGTAAGGGCCGGCGGCGGCGTTGGAGGCCAGCGTGCCGTCGGGCAGGGCGGCCACGTAGATGCTGCTCTTGGAGTCCTTCAGCGCCTCGCGGATCGCCGACTGCTCGTCGGAGGTCAGCGGTGAGCCGGACTGCACGAAGAGCGGATCTTTCTGGTCCTTCCAGTGGGCCAGCACCGATTGGGCGTCAGGGGGCGCGGCGGCCGCGTTGGCGGCAGGGGACAGCGCGAGAACAACGAGTAGACCGGCGATCAGAGCCGCGATCGCGGCCCCTGCACGGCGCAGCGAATGGGTCATTGGCAGCAAGCCTCCTTCGCCCATGAGGACGAACGGGCGGTCGGCAAAGTTCCTCACTGCGCACGTTACCCGCCCGGCGCGCTCCGGGCGCGCCCCGGTGCGGGCATCCTGGCGGGTCCGGACGCCCGCGCCGCGAATCTTTGCCCTCGATCTCGGCGCCGGTGACGGTCAGGCGTCCTTGATCTCGCAGATCACGGCCCCCGAGGTGATCGTCTGGCCGACGGCGGCGGAGAGCCCGGTGATGACGCCGGATTTGTGCGCGGTCAGCGGCTGCTCCATCTTCATGGCCTCCAGCACCACCACGGTGTCGCCCTCGGCCACGGTGTCGCCGTCGGCGGCCACGACCTTGACGATCGTGCCCTGCATCGGCGTGACGAGGGAGTCGCCGCCGGTGGCGGCCGTGCGGGCGCCGCCCCCGGACCGCCTGGGCTTCTTGTTCGCCGAGGGCGTAGCGACGCCCGCGCCGAGCCCGGCAGGCAGCACGACCTCCAGGCGCTTGCCGCCGACCTCGACCGTCACCGTCTCCCGCGACACCGGCTCGGCCGTCTCGGGGGCGCCGGCGTAGGGCGGGATCGTGTTGTCGAACTCGGTCTCGATCCACCGGGTGTGGACGGCGAACGGCTCGCCCGTGAAGGCCGGGTCGGTCACGACCGCCCGGTGGAACGGCAGCACGGTCGGCATCCCGTCGATCTCGAACTCGGCCAGCGCCCGGCGCGCGCGCTCCAGCGCCTCCCGGCGGGTGCGGCCGGTCACGATCAGCTTGGCCACCAGCGAGTCGAACGTCTGGGGCACGGTCATCCCGGCCTCGTAACCGGAGTCGAGCCGTACGCCGGGACCCGACGGCGCGCGCATGGCGGTGAGCGTGCCGGGCGTCGGCAGGAAGTTGCGGCCCGCGTCCTCGGCGTTGACGCGGAACTCGATGGAGTGGCCGCGCAGCTCCGGGTCGCCGTAGCCGATCGGCTCGCCGTCGGCGATGCGGAACATCTCGCGCACCAGGTCGATGCCCGCGACCTCCTCCGACACCGGGTGCTCGACCTGGAGCCGGGTGTTGACCTCCAGGAACGAGATCGTGCCGTCCTCGCCGACGAGGAACTCACAGGTGCCGGCCCCGACGTAGCCGGCCTCCTTGAGGATGGCCTTGGAGCTGGAGTAGAGGATGTCGACCTGCTCCTGGGTGAGGAACGGCGCGGGGGCCTCCTCCACCAGCTTCTGGTGGCGGCGCTGCAGCGAGCAGTCGCGGGTGCTGACCACGACCACGTTGCCCTCGCGGTCGGCCAGGCACTGGGTCTCGACGTGGCGCGGCCGGTCGAGGTAGCGCTCGACGAAGCACTCGCCCCGGCCGAAGGACGCCACGGCCTCGCGGACGGCCGACTCGTACAGCTCGGCCACCTCCTCCAGGCGGCGGGCGACCTTGATGCCGCGCCCGCCGCCGCCGTAGGCGGCCTTGATGGCGATCGGCAGCCCGTGCTCCTCGGCGAACGCGACGACCTCGGCGGCCCCCGAGACCGGGTCCTTGGTGCCGGCGACGAGCGGCGCGCCGACCTTCTGAGCGATGTGCCTGGCCTGCACCTTGTCGCCGAGCGCGGCGATGGCGGCGGGCGGCGGCCCGATCCAGGTGAGCCCGGCGTCGATGACCGCCTGGGCGAAGTCGGCGTTCTCGGCCAGGAAGCCGTAGCCGGGGTGCACGGCGTCGGCGCCGGAGCGCTCGGCGACCGCCAGCAGCTTGCCGATGTCGAGGTAGGTCTCGGCGGGGGACGCGCTGCCCAGGGAGTAGGCCTCGTCGGCGACCCTGACGTGCAGGGAGTCGAGGTCCTGGTCGGCGTAGACGGCCACGCTCCCGATGCCGGAGTCCTTGCATGCCCGTGCCACTCGTACGGCGATCTCGCCGCGGTTGGCGATCAGAACCTTGTGCACCGACGTCCGTCCTTCCTGGCTCGTACTCATCGGAGTTTAAAGCGCCCATCCCGGACGGACCCCCGCTGCCCCGGACGGGCCGAACAATCCTCCGGACGACCATAGCCGCTCGGCATAACCGGGGCGATCAGCGATTCACGCGTCTATGGTGAGGGCGCTTTCATGTCGATCCAGGAGGTACGCATGAGCCAGAGCATGCTCGGTGGCGATCCTGCGGAAATGCAGGCCATGGCCACCCAGTTCACGCAGCAGGCGGAGGCCGTCCGCGCCACGATGACGGCGCTGGACCGCGAGGCGTCCAAGGTCGGCACCGCCTGGACCGGCCCCGGCGCCCAGCGGTTCCAGGGCGCCTGGCAGAACTACCGTGCCGCCTTCCAGCGCATGTCCGAAGAGCTCAACGAGGCGTCCCGGGTCATCAACACCTACCGGGGCAACATCGAGTCGGCGACCCGCTGACGGGGGGAGCCCCGGTCCGGGCCGGGGCTTCTGCCTGATCGACAGGGCAGGCTACTCTTTTCGGACATGATTGCCCGCGCCTTTCTGGCCTGCCTGCTGGCCCTTCAGCTCGGCGTGGCGCCCGCGGCGGCGGCGACCGCCGACGAGTGCCGGCCGAAGCGGGGCACCCAGCAGCTTCCCGGCGCCGAGCCCTGGGCGCAGAAGCGGCTCGACCCCAAGCGCGTGTGGCCGCTGTCGACCGGCGCGGGCGTCCGGGTGGCGATCATCGACAGCGGCGTCGAGCTGAACCATCCGCAGCTCCGCCTGGCGGGCCGGGCCGACCTCACCAACACCGGCATCCGCGACTGCATCGGGCACGGCACCGCGGTCGCGGGCATCATCGGCGCCGTCTACGTCGAGGGCGTGCCCTTCCACGGCATGGCGCCGGCCGCGCAACTGCTGTCGTACAAGCAGACCAACACCGAGCGCGACGGCGACCCCGACCTGATGGTCAAGGCGATCAGGTCGGCCGCCGACGAGGGCGCCGACGTCATCAACATCTCCTCGGCCACCACCGACTTCCCCGCGCTGCGGGACGCGGTGGCGTACGCGCTGGCCAAGGACGTGGTGATCGTGGCGGCGGCCGGCAACAAGCGGGCCGAGGACGGCACCCCGATCCCGGCCTATCCGGCGTCGTACGAGGGCGTGCTGGCCGTCGGGGCGGCCGGGCAGTCGGGGGCGCTGTCGGAGTTCTCCAACGACAAGACGCCGGTCTCCGTGCTGGGCCCGGGCGAGAGCATCACCTCCACCTGGCCGGGCAAGGCCTACAACCTGGAGCTGGAGGGCACCAGCTACGCGGTGCCGTACGTGGCGGGGGTGGTGGCGCTGGTGCGGGCCAGGTTCCCGACGCTCGACCAGGACCAGGTGCGGCGGCGCGTCATCGCCACGGCCGACCTGGGCACGGGCACCACGACGGCGGGGATGGTCAACCCCATGCAGGCGGTCAGCGCCGTGCTGCCGTTCGAGCCGGCCAACGCGCCCGTGGTGGCGCCGCCGCCGCCCGCGCCGCTCCCGCCGGGCGCGGTGGCCGCGGTGCCGCCCGTCGACCACGCGGCGCGGAGCCTCGGGCTGATCGTCGCGGCGTCGGCGCTGGGTCTCGTGCTGCTCGTCGCGGTCGCGCGGGCGCTGGTCCCGATGGGCCGCCGCCGGGGCTGGCGCCCCGGCCGCACCGACTGACGCAGGCCCCGCCGCGGCTCCTACTGCGTCAGCAAGGAAACAAGACCATGAATTGTTGGGTACGGCCCGAAACCTATGTGGCGTATGTGACCAATCTGGTTGAATATAACTAGATCTTGCTTTTTGCCGTGGAAAGGTTTGGGCATGCACCCATTGCGCCCTGGTGATCCCGAGCGGATCGGTGATTACAGCATCCTCGGGCTGCTGGGAGAGGGGCCGCGCGGGGAGACCTTCCTCGGGCGGGAATCCGATGACGCCCCCATCCGGGCCATCAAGCTGCTCCCCGGCGTGCCCGAACCGGCACCCGACGCCCTCGCGCCCTACCTGGCCGCCCAGCGGGTCTCCAGCTCGTACGTGGCGCGGGTGCTCGACGCCGGTTACCTGGCGGACCGCCCGTACGTCGTCCGCGAGCACGTCGAGGGCAAGAGCCTGGCCGAAACCGTCGAGGCCGACGGGCCGCTGACCGGCGACGCGCTGGAGCGGGTGGCCGTCGGCGTGCTGACCGCGCTGTCGGCCGTGCACCTGGCGGGCCTGACCCACCGCTCGCTCACGCCGCACAACGTGATCCTGGCCGCCGAAGGGCCGAGGGTGACCGACGTGACCGTCGGCGACCCTGTGGGCGAGCCCGGCTACCAGGCCCCCGAGCAGCTCACCGGCCTGCAGTACGGGCCGTACGCCGACGTGTTCGCCTGGGCCGCGACGATGACGTTCGCGGCCACCGGCAAGCCGCCGTTCGCCGACCGCGACGCCGTGCTGACCGGCGAGCCCGAGGTGGGCGTCGGGGACGAGGCGCTGCGCCGCGTCCTGCTGTCGGCGCTGGCCAAGGACGTCAGCCAGCGGCCGACCACGTACAGCGCGCTCATGCAGGTGCTCGGCGACCCCGGCGCGGGCCGCCAGCAGGCGCCGGACCAGACCGCCATCGAGGGCGTGCCCGTCCCCGGGGTGGCGCTCCAGGGCGTCCCGATCCCGGCCGTGCCGCTCCCGGGCATGCAGCCGATGGTGCCCCCGCAGGGCGGCCCCGGCCAGCCGATGCAGGGCCCGCCCATGCAGCACCCGACCATGCAGGGGCCCCCGATGCAGGGCTCGCCCGTGCCGGGCGTCCCGCAGCAGGCGGAGCCGATGTGGGGCCCGCCCGAGCCGGGCGGTCAGCCGCAGCAGCCGCCTCAGCCGCAGCAGATCCGGCTGGAGGCCGTGCAGCCCAGGGGCTCGCAGGGGCCGCGCAGGAAGTTCCCGATGGGCCTGGTCGCCGGGGTGGGCGCGGTCGCGCTCGTCTCCGCGATCGGCCTGTGGGGCGCCAACCGGTACGTCGAGTACCAGCAGGTCGGCACCACCGTGGCCGCCCAGGCGAACGCCGACGGCATCCCGGTGCCCAACAGCGCGTCCGCGGCCCCGGTTCCGCAGGGCACCGCGCCTGACGGCGGCCCGGTCCCGCAGCAGCCGCAGCCGACGGTCACCGTGCCGTGGGGCGCCACGCCCGACGTGGACGAGGCCGGGGTGGCCCCGCTGGTGCTGCCGACCGAGTGGCCGACGACCACCGCGGGCGTGCCCGAGCTGACCTCGGTGCCGACGACGCCGACGGCGATGCCGACGCAGCCGGTCGTGGTGCCCACGGTCACGCAGCAGCCGACGGCGGCCCCGACCGCCGAGGCCGAGCCGACGCCGACCAAGAGGAAGAAGAAGCCGCAGCCGACGGCGACCGTCACCAAGACGGAGAAGCCGACGGAGCAGCCCTCCGAGCAGCCGACGGAGAAGCCGTCCGAGAAGCCGACGGAGCAGCCCTCGGAGCAGCCGACCGAGAAGCCTTCCGAGAAGCCGACGGAGAAGCCCTCCGAGAAGCCCTCCGAGAAGCCCACGGAGAAGCCGACGCAGGCCCCGGAGCCGAAGCCCACGCCGACCAAGCCGAAGCCGACGCCCACCCAGCCGAAGCCCACCCCGACGCAGCCCAAGCCCACGCCGACGCAGCCCAAGGCGACGGCCAAGCAGGCGGCCCCGGTGAAGAACCCGTACACGCCCACCCAGGTGTGCGGCTCGGGCTTCGTCGTCCAGCGCTCCAGCTCCTTCTCCGGCGGCGCCACGTACCAGCTCTGGAACAACAGCACCGGCCAGAACTGCGTGGTCACCATGAAGACGGTGGACGTGGGCAAGGCCACCCCGGTGAGAGCCACCCTGGAGGTCCAGAACGGCCCCAGCAAGACCGACTCGGGCAACTTCGAGTACTACGCGGGACCGGTGAAGCTGCCGGCCGCCGGGAAGTGCGTGCGCTACTCCGGCAGCGTGGGCTCCGGCTCGACGAGCGCGGGCTGGGCCAACTGCGGCTGACGACGCCTTGACGAAAGGGCCCGGACGATCACGTCCGGGCCCTTTTCGCTGTCCGTTCCCTAGTAGCCGACGTACCCGCTGCCGTTCTTGGTGCCGACGACGCCGGGCACGTTCGACACCGACCCGTAGCGCGAGATCGCGTAGCGGACGCCCGCGATGATGTTGTCCACCGGGTCGTAGATGTTGCCGTGCCCCGGCAGCTTGTAGGCGTTGAACGTCGGGTCGATGGTCTGCATCAGGCCCTTGGACGGGGTGCCCTTGTCCGCGTTCGAGTCCCAGTTGTTGATCGCGTGCGGGTTGCCGCCGGACTCGTGCCGGATGATCATCCAGATGTCGCTGGCGTTCATCTTCGACACCGGCACGCCGTGCTGCTTGAGGATGGCGATGGCCTCCTCGATCCACTGCTTGACCTGGCCCGTCGGGGCCGGGCCGCCGCCGGGGGGAGGCGGGCCGCTCGGTCCGTAGCCGCCGAAGCCGCCGCCCCCGCCACCGCCACCGCCACCGTTGCCGCTGCCGTTGCCGCCGCCTTGCAGGGCCGTGCGGTCCTGCCGCGGGTTGTAGCCGGGCTCGGGCTGCCAGTCGATCTTCCTGCCGTCCTGCGGCGTGAACTCCTGGGTGACGATCTCGGGGATGCCGCGGAAGGTCTGGGCGCGGTCGCCCAGGAAGGCGTCGATGTCGGTCTTCGCCTTGGTCAGCGCCGTGTTGGCCGAGGTCACGTGCGGCCGCGCGTCGGTGATCGCCTGGTTCACCAGCCCGCGCAGCGCCGTGTCCTTGGCCTGCTGGGTGGCGTCCGGGTTCTCCTTCGTGTACGTGGACGCGCTGGCCGACAGGTCGCGGATGATGGCGGCGATCTCCGTACGCGCCTCGCGCAGTGCCGTGGCGGCCGCGTCCAGCGACCCGGCGGCGTTGGCCAGGGCCGTCTGCAGCTCGTGGGCCGCCCGGCCGTACTTGCGCATGTAGGTGTCGAACTGGTCGGCCGAGCGGCCCCGCCAGGCGTTGTCGACGACCTGGACGGCGCCGCCGAGCGCCCCGCCGAACTCGTTGATGTCGCCGGCCAGGGCCCGCCACTTCTCGGCCACCTTGTTGATCGCCGCGGGGTCGCCGGTGACCTTGGTGAGCATGGCGTCGAGCTGCTCGCCGCCCGGCAGGTGGGAGACGCTCATGAGGTGGCCCGGTGTGCCTTGGTGATGTTGGTCTCCACGTTGCTCAGCCCGGCCTCGGTGTCGCGCAGCTTCCTGCGGGCCTGGTCCATCTCGTCGAGCAGCGTGGACCAGACGCCGTTGGCGCAGCCGGCCAGCGCGGCGGAGCCCTCCAGGTCGCCGAAGGCGCTCGCGCTGATCGGCGTGCGGTTGTTGCGGACCCGGCCGTCCTCCTCGTAGGTGACCTCGCCGGGATTGTTCTCGGTCAAGGTCTCCCGGTAGTGGCTGGTGGCCTTGCTGATGGCTGTGCGGCAGCGGTCGAGCGCGGAGAAGTGCATCTCCAGGTCGGTCATGATCCCCCTTCTCGGATGGCCTGCTCGTCGCCCAGGAACGCGGTCTGCATCAGGCGCGCGCCCAGGCGGCGGTCCACGAAATGGCCGCGGCCGGGCGGGAGCGTCTGCGGCCGGACGTTGCCGAACAGGTAGCCCTCGTCCTTGTTGCCCGACAGCAGCAGCGCCGGCGTGGCCATGTCCTTCATGCGCTGGATGACCGGGTCGAACATGGCCCGGCCGGCGCCGCCCATCTGGCGCGACAGCACCAGGTGCAGGCCGATGTCGCGGGCCTGGGGCAGCAGGTCGACCAGGGGCGCCAGCGGGTTGGCCGAGGTGGCGACCAGGTCGTAGTCGTCGACGAACACGTACAGGTCGGAGCCCTGCCACCAGCTGCGGTCGCGCAGTTGCTGCGGCGTCAGGTCGGCCGGGGGCAGGCGGCTCATCAGCGCTTCCCTGGCGTCCTTGATGAGGTCGGCGGCGGCGGCGCTGGATGCGGCGTAGCCGATGCGGTGCGGGGTCGCCGCCGAGTCCAGCAGGGCCCTGCGGTAGTCGATGACGATCATCATGGCCTGGCTGGGCTGCTTCCTGCTCACCAGTCCTTCGGCGATGAGGCGCAGCAGGTTCGACTTGCCGCTCTCGTTCTCGCCGAACACGACGAAGTGCGGGTCGGCGTCGAAGTCGAGCGTGACCGGCATGAGCGTGGCCTCGTCGATGCCGATGGGGATGCGCTCCTCGTCGGCGGGCAGCGCGGCCAGCGGCAGCACGGCGGGCAGCAGCCGCACCCGGGGCGCCACCGGGCCCTTCCACGAGTCGCGCACGGCCTGGACGAGCCCGCGCGCGCCGTCGGCGAGCGACCCGGGGTCCTGCACGGCGTCGATCCTGGGCAGCGCCGACAGGAAGTGGAAGCCGTCCTTGGTCAGGCCGCGTCCCGGCGCGCCCTCGGGCACGGCGAGCGCCTTCTTCCTGCTGACCTCCGACTCGTACGCGTCGCCGAGGCGGAGCTCGACCTTGGTGCCGAACAGGTCGCGGATGCCGGGCCGGAACTCCGACCACTTGTTGGAGGCGGCGATCACGTGGATGCCGTAGCCGAGCCCGCGCGCCGCGATGTCGGTGATGACCGGTTCGAGCGAGTCGAACTCCTGGCGGAGCGTCAGCCAGCCGTCGACGACGAGGAAGACGTCGCCCCAGCCGTCGCCCTCGATCGTGCCTTCGGCGCACAGCTGGCGGTAGGCGGCGATGGACTCGATGCCGTGCTCGCCGAAGTCGCGCTCGCGCTGTTCCAGGATGGAGCCGATCTCCGCCACCGTGCGGCGCACCCGGTCGCCGTCGAGACGGGCGGCGACGCCGCCGACGTGCGGCAGGCCCTCCAGCGACGACAGCGAGCCGCCGCCGAAGTCCAGGCAGTAGAACTGCACCTCGCGCGGCGTGTGCATGAGCGCCATGCTCGACACCAGGGTGCGCAGCACGGTGCTCTTGCCGCTGCGGGTGCCGCCGGCGACGCCGACGTGCCCGGCGCCGCCGGACAGGTCCAGCCAGAACGGGTCGCGGCGCTGCTCGAACGGCTTGTCCACGATGCCGACGACGGCGTGCAGCTTGCCTCGGCCCTGCCAGCCGGCCGTGGTCAGGCCGTGGCCGGCGGTGACGGACAGCGGCGGCAGCAGGTGGGCCAGCGTGGGCGGCTCCGACAGCGGCGGCAGCCAGATGCGGTGGGCGGCGGGCCCGTGGCCGGTGAGCCGGCCGACCACGACGTCGAGCAGGCTGCGCTGGTTCCCGGCGGCCGGTTCGTCGTCCGGCTCCGGCTCGCCCGTCTGGACGGGCGTGGTGACCTCGGGCAGCGGGATGTGGGCGGGGCCGTACTCGACGACCTCGCGCACCGGCACCTGGCCGTCGGCGGTGGCCGCCTGGACGGGGTCGGCGTGGTGCGCGCCCGACACGTACGCGGCCTTGAACCTGGTCATGCCGGTGGTGTCGTACTTGAGGTAGCCGTTGCCCGGCGCGGACGGCAGCTCGTAGGCGTCGGCGACGCCCAGCACGACGCGGCTCTCCATGGCCGAGAACGTGCGCAGGCCGATCCGGTACGACAGGTGGGTGTCGAGGCCGCGCAGCCGTCCCTCCTCCAGCCGCTGGGAGGCCAGGAGCAGGTGCACGCCGAGCGAGCGGCCGAGCCGGCCGATCATCACGAACAGGTCGATGAACTCTGGCTTGGCGGCCAGCAGCTCGCTGAACTCGTCGAGCACGATGAACAGCGTCGGCATCGGCCGCAGGTCGGCGCCCTGTTCGCGGGCGCGCTCGTAGTCGCGCAGGGAGGCGTAGTTGCCGGCCGCGCGCAGCAGCTCCTGGCGGCGCACCATCTCGCCGTGGAGCGCGTCGTACATGCGGTCGACCAGCGGGAGCTCGTCCTCCAGGTTGGTGATGACGGCCGAGACGTGCGAGAGCGTGTCGAGGCCGAGGAACGTGGCACCGCCCTTGAAGTCGACGAGCACGAAGTTGAGGATCTCCGACGAGTGCGTGATCGCCAGGCCGAGCACCATGGTGCGGAGCAGCTCCGACTTGCCGGAGCCGGTCGCGCCGATGACCAGGCCGTGCGGGCCCATGCCGCCCTGCGCCGACTCCTTGATGTCGAGCTCGACCACGCGGCCGTCGACGCCGAGGCCGATCGGCACCCGCAGCCGGTTGCGGCCCGCCCTGGGCTGCCAGGTGACGGCCGGCTGCAGATGGGCGGGGTCGCCGACGCCGAGCAGGTCGGTCAGCGTGGTGTTGGTGCTCAGCAGGTCCTGCGTCTCGCCGCCGGAGGCCGTCGAGGCGCGCAGCGGCGCGAGCTGCCTGGCCAGGCCCTCGGCGCGGGCGTAGTCGAGGCTGTCGGGGTCGCCGAGCCGGTTCGTGGACCGCTTGCCCGCGTGGTCGATCTTGACCATGTGGAAGCCGTCGGGCTGGACGTCCAGGCGCAGCGTGTTGCTCTCGCCCGCCGGGCCCGCCGACTCGGACAGGTCGATGACCGTGACGCCCTGGATGGCGTCGACGCCGAGCTGGGAGTCGTGCGGCACGTGCCCGCCGTCGACGATCACCACGTGGTACGGCAGCGCGTCCGAGGCGGCGCCGGGCCGGAACCGGGCGCGCTCCTTCAGCTCGTCGCCGACGAGCTGGTCCAGCCGTTCCATGCTCTCGGCCATCAGCCGGACGTGCCCGGCGGCGTCCACCTCCTCCGGGTGCAGCGCGTGCGGCAGCCACTTCACCCAGTCCCAGTGCGGCATCCACTCCCGGCTGGCGCACACCATCACCCGCATGTCGTCGGGGGAGTGGAAGGTGGCGAGCTGGGCGATCACCGCCCGGACCATGGCGCGCACGGCCCTGGGGTCGCCGGTGAGGTTGATCCTGGCGAACGAGTGGAGGGCGACGGCGACCGGGAGTCCCGACACCGTGGAGTGGGCGCGGACGAAGCGGCGCAGCGCGCCCGCCGTCAGCGCGTCGAGGTCCTCGACCGGCTTGGAGTCGGGCGGCACGAGCTGGACGGCGAGCTTCTGCACGCCGGTGCCGAGCCGGACCGTGCCGAAGTCGTCGTCGCGCGGCCTGCGCTCCCACAGGCGCGGCCCCATCGCCACCCACCACAGCGTGTCGGGGGCCGGGCCGCTCCACTCCAGCGCCTCGCGCTGTTGCAGCGCGGCCTTGCGGACCTTCTTGCGGACCTGGGCGAGGTAGCGGAAGTAGTCGCGGCGCAGGCCGTTGAGCCGGTTCTTGCGCTCTCCGGCGTTGCGGCCGAACTGGCCGAGCGTCATGCCCAGCATCGAGACGGCGAACAGGCCGCTGGCCACGTACATGAGGGGGCTGGAGTTGCCTCCTGCGGTGAACATCAGGGCCATGGCCGCGCCGCCGGCGAGCATGGGGACGTACATGAGCACGCCCATCAGCCCCGCAGGCTGCACCTCGGGGATCTCCGGCGGCGACTCCAGCAGGATCTCCCCGCGGGGTGGCTGGGGAGTGGGGCGGCGCTCAGGACGCCTGACAACGACGATGCTCATTGACGGCTCACTCGCGAGACAACCCTCCTGTCACCTGAAACACTTTCTTACCAGAAGCATTGTCCCTATATGTTCGGCATGTCAGGACTTGCCGGTTAAACCCTGGAGTACGGCCTGTGACATCGCTCGCCCCTCAGCCGGCCTCGCACGCGCCGCGGCAGCAGCACCAGCCCATGCCGCACGCGCCGCTGCCGCCGCTGTGCCATGTGACGATCATCGCGCCGCGCCGCCGGGTCGACCTGGCGCTGCCCGCCGACATCCCGCTGCCGCACGTGCTGCCCGGGCTGCTCCGGGCGGTCGGCGAGGGCGGCGGCGAGGTGGTCGGCGGCCCCGGCTGGGTGCTCCAGCGGCTCGGCGGCACCCCGTTCGACCTCGGGCAGACGCTCGCCGCGCTCGGCGTGCTCAACGGCGAGGTGCTCTACCTGCGGCCCCGCGAGTCGACGCTGCCGCCCGCGCTGTACGACGACGTGGCCGACGTGGTCGCCACCGGCGTCAAGGGCAGCAGCGGCCGGTGGGAGGCGAGCCACACCCGGGCCATGGGCGCGGGCGCGGCGGCCGTGCTGCTCGCGCTCGGCGCGCCCGCGCTCGTCCTGGCCGGCGGCCCGCCGCTCGGCCTGACCGTGGTCGCGGGCATGCTCGCGGTGCTCCTGATCGGCGTCAGCGCGGCCCTGTCGCGCGCTGTCGGCGACTCCGGCGCCGGCGCGTGGATCGGCTACGCCGCCCTGCCGTACGCCTTCCTCGCGGGCCTGTACGGCCTCGCGAGCGGTTCCACGCTGGCCGGGCTCGGCGCACCGCACCTGCTGGCCGCGTTCGCCTGCACCGCGCTCGTGGCCACGATCGGCGGCGCCGTCGTGTCGGACGGCGTGGCGGGCTTCCTCGGCACGGCCGTGGCGGCGGTCGCGGGCACGGCCGCCGCGGCGGTGGTCATGGTGTTCGAGCTGCCCGCGGCGGGCGTCGCGGCGATGACCGTGACGATCCTGATGTCGCTCAGCCCGCTCATCCCCACCCTGTCGTTCCGCATCGCCCGGGTGCCGCTGCCCGCCCTGCCGACGAACTCCGAGGAGCTGCGCGCCGACAACCAGCGGCTCGACAGCGACGGCGTGCTCGCCCGCACCGCCCAGGCGGGCCGGTACGCCACCGGTATGGTCATCGGCATCACCATGACCGCCATCGGCGCGCTGATCCCGCTGGCGGCCACGCCGGGCTGGCTGGCCACCTCGATGGCCGCCGTGCTCTGCCTGGTGCTGCTGCTGCGCGCCCGCGTCTTCCACGGCCTCGGCCAGCGGCTCTGGCTGCTGGGCGCCGGGCTCGGCGGGCTGGTGCTGGGCGCCGTCTCGCTGAGCGCCGGGGCCGGCACGGTGGCCGCCGCCGCGGTGGTGATGGGGCTGCTCTGGCTCGCCCTGCTCGTCGTCGGGCTCGGCGTGTGGCTGCCGTCCGGGCAGCTCTCGCCGTTCTGGGCCCGGGCCGGGGACGTGGTGGACGTCATTCTGCTGATCGCGATGTTCCCGCTGTCGCTCGGCGTGCTGGACGTCTACACATGGATTCGCGGCCTGGCCGGTTAGTAGTCTTTCGCCGTTATGTGGGGCTCTTGTGACGTATGGGGTGCACGGATGAGCGAGCTGAACTTCGACAGCCTGGACGTCGACCAGGTCATCAGGAACGCGGACCTGCAGATGGGCCGCGTGGCCGAGCTCCAGCAGGAGATGGCCAAGGTGGTCGGCCGCGCCGAGGACGAGGACGGCCTGGTCAAGGTGGAGATCGGCGGCCCCGGCCTGCAGGAGCTGCACCTGCACCCGAAGGCCATGCGCCTCACGTCGGGCGAGCTCGCCGAGCGCATCAAGGAGACCATCGCCGCGGCCACCGCCGACCACCGGCGCCAGATGACCGAGGCGATGGAGGCGCTCTTCGGCGCGGAGAACCCCCTGCGCTTCGCCGACGACCCCGAAGGCGCCCTGGAGCAGGCTCGGCAGGCCGAAGCCGTCTACAACAAGACCTTCGAGGACGTCATGGGCGAGCTCGCCAGGATCCACCAGCGCGTCGAGGAATGACCCCCGGGCGAGAGGGTCAGCCCAGTCTCTCCGGCCCCGCCTCCTGGGCGGGGGCGAAGACGTGGCCCTCGGGCTCGTAGAACTCCCGGTTGCGCTCCTGGCCCTCGTTGCCGCCCGCTCCGGCCATCCCGCCGGGCGGGAAGCCCATGAAGCCGTGACCCGTGGCCGCCGGGCCGCCGCGCAGCACGGCAGGGCTCGCCGTCGCCGCCGAACCGCCCGTGCCGTACCACATGCCGGGGCCCTGCTGGCTGCCGATCGGGTTGACGGTGGCCGTCGGCGTCGGCGTGGTGGGCGTGTGCGTGAGCAGGTTCGGCGTGGTGGTGCCGTGCGGGGACGGCGTGGTGGGGGTCTCGGCCAGCTCGGTCCGGGGCTCGCCGCCGATCACCGGGGGAGCGGGCTCCTGCTCGCCCTCCTGGCCCTGGGGATCGGTGGGCTGCTGCTGTTCCGGCTGCTGCTGCCCAGGGGTGTCGCCGGGGCCCGGCTGCTGGCCGTCGGGGCCGCCCGAGCCCTGGTCGCCGTCCGGGCCCGGGCCCTTGCCCGGGTCGGTGGGCCCGGCGCCGTCGCCGGGGCCGGTCGTGTCCCGCGGGGGCGTGGGGGAGCCGCCCGGCTGGTCGCCGCCCTGCGGGCCGCCGCCGGACGAGGACCCCTGGCCGCTCCCGGAGCCCGAACCGAAACCGCCGCCGCCACCGTCGTTGCCGCCGCCGCCGTTCCAGTGCACGGTCGTGCCGGACGGGGTACGGGTCCCGCTGCCGGGGTCCAGAGGCGCCTGCTTGGTGAGGTTCACCTCCAGCGGGGTGATCTCCGGAAGCTCGAAGGCCAGGCCCTCGGCGATGCGGGAGTTGACCTCGGTGATCTTCCGGTTGAGCTCGGCGAGCTGCCTTCTGGCTTCCTCGTCCGGGTCGAAGTTGTTGCGGTTCTGCGACGGGTCGCCGGTCATCCCGCCGCCGGCGCCCTCGTTGAACGACGAGCCGCCGGTTCCGCCGCTGCTGCCACCGCCGTCGCCGGTTCCGCCGCTCGACCCGCCGCTGCTGCCGCCGCTCGACCCGCCGGTGCTGGAGCCGCCCGTCCCGGCGTTCTGCTCGGCGGTGGCCGGCAGCGCGGTGACGCTGGCCTGGTACTCCCTGATGTGCTGGGCGTACGTGCGCATCGGGCCGCCGGTGTCGTTCATGGCCTTGCCCAGCGCGCCCGCGCTCGCGTGCAGCAGGCGCAGCGCGCCGAGGACGGTCTGGCTGGCGTTGTCGCCGTGCCACACCTCGTTCAGCTCCTCGGCGGCCTTCAGGATGGCGCTCTGCACGCCGGCCTCGCCCAGCAGGAGCTTGCCCGCCTCGATGTAGCTCTCCCCGGCCCGGTCGACGGCCTCGGGGTCGGCCTTGCTCAGCCAGCCCGCGACCGTGTCCCTGCTGACCTCGGAGCCGGGCTCGACCGGACCGAGGTCAGCCTTGACCCGGATCGGCTTCCACGCATCGCCCATCGATCATCCCTGCCGATTCTCACGCACTGCTGTCGAGGTGACCGCGTTCGTAGTTGTCAATGGCCTTCTCGACGGCCAACGCCCACTCCTCGATGCAGTCGAGGAAATCGGAATAGCTGCCGCTGAAGACCTCGTACGCCTTGGCGGTGTTGACGCCGAAGCCGGAGGCCACCTCCCACGGGCCGGTCTCGGCGGACCCGACGTTGCTCAGCCCGGCCACGTTGCCGACCGTGCCCGGCCCGCTCCAGGTGGCGCTCATCGAGGCGGGCGCGTTGCCGCGCAGCGTCTCCAGTTCCCTGCGCAGCCGCGAGAGCACGGACCTGACCTCGTCGTGCTTGATGTCCGGACCCCGCCCGTCGGGCTCCATGCCGGGGAAGTTGGGGGCGAGCTCCAGCGACGGCGACTGCCCGCCATCCGGATCACTCATGCCTTCGCCTTGCCTTTCCCGTCGATGAGGTGGTTCGTCGTCGGCACGTCACTGCGGAAGTCGTCCTCGTCCCCGAGCAGGTACGTGGTCCGTTCGCGCTCCTGGCGGTCCTGGCCAGCGGCGGCGCCGCCGGGCGGGATCATCGGGAACATCGGGGAGCCGTTGCCGAGGCCGCGCATCCCCGCCGTGCTCGCGGCGCCGGCCGGGCCGGCGCCGCCTCCGTAGGCGGAGCCGATGCCGCCGTTCTGGCCGGACGGGTAGCCGGTGCCGGGCAGACCGTTGGCGTTGTTCGGGTAGCCGGGCAGGTTCCGGTCGCCGATGCCGGCCAGCGAGGTGTTCGCGTCGTTCGCGCCCAGGCCGTTGCCGTCGCCGACGCCGACGTCCGCGCCGGGGATCTGGGGGCCGTTCGGGAGCCCGGCGTTCACGGTCGAGGACCCGGAGTTCACGCCGCTGCCGGGCAGGCCGGGGCCGCCGGGCAGGCCGGAGCCGTCGCCGGGGAAGCCGGGAGCGCCGGGCACGGATCCGCCGGGGAAGGATTCACCCGGCAGGTTGTCGCCGATCCCGGGGATCTGGTGCTGCCCGGGGTCGAACAGGCCGTCCTGGCCGGGGCCCCCCAGCCCGTCCGGGCCCAGCCCCGACGGGTCGAAGGGCTGGTTCATCCCGTTGGGCAGGCCGCCGCCCGGCAGCCTGGCCTGGTTGAACGGGACGACCGGCGCGTCAGTGGTCAGATTGTCGAACTGCGGGATCTCGGTCCGCAGGTGTGCCGGGAAGACGTTGTTGTTGATCGCGGTGGCCTCGGTCAGCTCGCGCAGATGCTTCTTGGCCCGCTTCATGTTCTTCTCCGCCTCGGACTCGCCGAACAGCTTCTCGCCGAGGCCGTAGACCAGTCCGCCGCCGGTGCCGATGATGCCGCCCTGGGGGCCGCCGAACTTCAGGCCGATCTGGCCGCCCTGGACACCCCGTTCGAGGACCGACGGGTTGTCGGCGTTGTCCGGGATGGCCTCGCCCCTGAACCGCTCCAGCGTGGCCGCGTGCATGTTCAGCGCGGGCGCGATGCCGGACGGGTTGACGGGGCAGAGCTGCTGCGGGTGCTCGCTGATCGTGCGCGACACGTCGGCGGCCGACTCGCGCAGCCGGCGCAGCGCCGTGCGCACCACCTTGGAGTCCTCGCTGTCGGTCCAGCTCGTCTCCAGCGTGCGCATGTGCTTGTCGAGCACGCCGACCAGGTTGTCCAGCCGTTCCTTGGCCGTGTAGAACTCGGTGGCCGCCTCGCGCAGCAGCTCCGGCTTGTTGCCGTTGAGCGCCTCGCGCAGCGCCTCCAGCGTGGTGATCTCCTCCTCGGAGGGCACGAACTGGTACTGGATCTCGCTCTGGTAGTCGACCATCAGGCCTCGGCCGTCCGCTTCGCGCCCTCACCGGCCTGTTCGGCGTTGTCGTAGCCGCGCAACGCCTGGGTGAGCAGCTCGATCATGCTCTCCACCTGCGTCGTGATGTTGTCGTACGACAGCTTGACGGCGCCGATGCCCCGGGTCGTGCTGTTCTGGAATGCCATGGCCGCCGTCCACGGTCCGGTGAGGGCCTTGTCGTCGGAACTGAGCCTGACGACCGCCCCGCCCTCGGCCAGCACGGGCTGGACCTCGCCTTTTCCGCGTTCGGGACGCAACAGTGCGAGGGCTTCGATCAGGTCGGTCCTGGCGGCCTTGATCGCACTTCTACTCAGGTTCACGCCACCGCGGTCGGTGCCCATGCTTTCCCTCCGGTGTCAGCCAGCGGCCGTCGGCTCCTACCTGCCGTCGAAGATCTTGGAGTTGATCATGTCGACCTCGTGCATGTTCATCTTCGTGATGTCGATGTTGCTCTTCAGCAGGTCCACGAACTGCGACATGTCGTTCGCCTCGCGGTTCCACACCTGCCGGACCTCGTCGAATACGGTCTTGGCCGCACCCTGCCAGATCGCGCTCTTCTGCAGCAGCGCGGTCTCCAGCTCGTCGAGCACGGTGACCATCTCGTTGTGCGCCTTGGCGAAGGCCTCCTCGCCGCGGCCGAGGCCCGCGTAGTTGACAAGGGTCCTGTCGAAAGCGTCTTCTGCGGCCATCGCGGCCTCCAGTTCTGTGAGTAGGGGGTCAGCGGGGCGGCTGAGCGCTGATGAGGTTCGCGATGTGGTTCATCGCCTGCTGGCGCTCTTCGTTGAAGGCGGCGACGTTCTTGTTGGTCGTCCCGATGTTCGCGGCCAGCCGCTGCAGGCTCTGGAGGACGACGTCCATCCGCTCGTGCCACTTGATGAGGACGGCGGAAAAGGCGGCCTCCGACTGTCCGGCCCAGGAGACCTTGAGCTCGGCGCCCGCCGTGTCGAGGTTCCGCTGGACGGTGCGCAGCCGGGTGGCGGCCTCCTCGATGAGGTTGACGGCCGCGATGAGGTCGGACGCGCTTACTTGGGTCTGCGGCTCGGCGCCCACAGTGTCCCTCCCTTACCAGTTCGGCTGACTTGGGGCGTCAATCTGGTGTCGGCCCCTTGGTCACATTAGAGAACTATCGTCCCTAGAGTCGCACATGATCAAGTGAAAATCCCATATCCGTCAGGTGGATTCGTGGTGTATTCGCAGGACGTGCACGTTTGGGGCCATGACTGGGGAGATGGGGCTCTTGCCCGAAAAGCTGTACGGACCTGCGGGGCTGGCGTAGCGTATGGGGGCGATGTGACAAGGGGGGCTTGTGGCTGAACCGGATTCCTTCTCGGAGACTCTGCAAGGGCTGGGTGGCGCGGGGCTCCACCCCAGGACCAACGACCCCAAGTTCGTCATGCAGTACACCCGTGTCCGGGACATGGGCACCAACGTGGCGAGCTTCGGTCAGGACCTGACCGAGATGAGCAGCAAGACGCGGGCCATCGACATCACGGAGTTCTCCTTCGGGGTCATCGGCGGCGGGCTCAACGTCGCCCACCGCGCGGTTCGCGACCACGCCGCGGACGCCCTCAAGCAGGGCAAAGAGGTCCTGGAGTCGTGGCGGACCGCGATCAACACCGCCGCCGACAACGGCGAGACGGCCGACAAGGCCAGCAAGCCGCCCAAGCCGAAGGACGACGAGTTCAAGCTGCCCGGCGGGGGCATGAAGCCCATGGGCGGGGCCGGCGACCTGCCGTCGGGCCTCGGCCCCGGCGGCATGGATCCCCTGGACGGCCTGAAGAAGCCGGACGGCCTGAACAAGGACGCCCTCGACCGCCTGGACAAGGACGCTCTCGACGACCTGAACAAGGATGCTCTCGACGGCCTGGACAAGGACGGCCTCGATGACATCAAGAAGCCGGACGACGGCCTGAAGCCCGACGACCTGGACGACCTCGAACGGCCGGGCCCCGACATGCCGGACCGGCCCGACATGAACCTCCCGCAGCAGCCCGACCCCGGCGGCGGGAACCCGCCCGACCTGAACGGGCTGAACCAGCCCACGGGCACCGACCTGGCCGGCGCCGACCCGCGCGTGCCCGGCCTGCCCAACTCCGGCCTCCCCAACGCCGGCCTGCCGAACCTGTCCGGCGGCCCCGACCCGCGCGCCGCGATGCCCCGCACGGGCTCCGGCTTTCCGGAGGGCTTCAGCTCGGGCATGTCCTCGGGCGGCTCGGGCGGGCTCCCGGGCGGGCCGGGCAGCATCGCCCGCGCGCTCAACACCGGGATGCCCCTCTACCCGCCGCCCATGGGAGGCGGCGCCGCGCCGTCCCGCGACGAGCAGGACCGCGAGAAGGGCCCGCTGCTTCCCGAGGACGAGGGCGTCTGGGGAGACGACGAGGACATCGCGCCGGCAGTGATCGGTGGAGAAGGGTAGCTGAGCTGATGGCCTACGAAAACGATCACAGGCTCATGATCTCGGCCGTGGCCGCCGTGGGCGCCGCCTCGGTGATCCTGCCGTACGCCCGCCCGATCGGGATGTTGATGTCCCTGCTCATCTCCGATCCCGCCGAGCAGGATCGGGGGGGCGACCAGTGGCTCGACAAGACCCCTGTGGACGTGGGGCCGGCGGTGGTGGGGCCCGTGGCAGCCGGCAGCAAGCAGGTCCCCGACGGGCGGAGCGCGCACGCGAACGGGGTCACCGACCTGGCCTACGTGCGGGCCGAGCTGAAGCGGCTGGGCAAGGAGATCGGCGAGAACGAGGGCTGGGAGGGCCGGGCGTACACGTCGTTCACCGAGAAGATCAACGTGCTCGACGGGCACCTGGCCAAGCTGGACCAGAACCGGGTGTCCGCCGGCAACGCGCTCAAGTGCTCAGCCGCGTGCTATCACGTCCTGACGCTGGTCTGTGACGCCATCGGGGTGATCCTGCTGGCGCTGGCGGGCTATGTGGCGATCATGCGGCCGACGCCGCCCCCGGCCAACGCGACGGCGGAGGCGACCGCGATCAGCATCGTCGCGCGGTTGCACTTCATGCTGCAGGGGATCATGACCAAGCACCGGAAGCTCATCTACAAGGCCACGCTCATCTTCGGCGCCCTGGCCGTCGGCTACAACCAGTTCTCCCAGGACCTGCCCGGCCTGCAGGCCCTTCCCTCGGAGAAGCCGAACCTGATGGAGGCCAGCGTCCTCTGGGACGCCGCCAAGTCCGACCTGACCGACAACCCGCAGGCGGAGCTCGACCCGGGCAAGATCGAGTCGCCCATGCCGGACTTCGGCTTCTGATCAGCCCGCGGCCGCGCCCACGGGCGTGAGCGCGGCCGCCGGGTCCAGCGGCGGTCCCTGGGGGATGCCGTGCATGAGGCTCGCCGGCACCGGCGCCACGTCGGCCGCGTCGTAGCCGAGCCTGCCGAGCACCTCGGCCGACGGCACCGGGTAGCGGATGCCCTGGTCGGTGATCAGCGACAGCGAGGCGTTCACCGCGCCGAGCTGCCCCTCGCCGGGCAGCAGCCCGGCGACCACCGCGCTCCCCGGCGGGAGCAGAACCTGGTCGAAGCGGTCCTGGTTGCCGGGGGTCGGCGGCGCCGGGATCGTCATCGTGCTGCCGACCGTCACCTTCGCCTTCACCGAGCCGGCCTGCGTGTCGGCGTGGACGAGGCAGAGCGGCACGGTGGCGGGCACGTTGATCGCGCGCGGCATGGTCGCGGGCAGGGTCGGGTCGAGCACGGTCTTCTTCGACGGTGACGCGTTGGCCGACGCGGCGTCGATGGGGATCTCCCTGGCGGCCCTGTTCCCGTACGCCTTCTTGCTGGCCGGGTCCTCCAGCAGGAGCCTGGCCTGCACGGCGGAGATCTGCGCCAGCCCGTCGGGGTACAGCACGTACCAGCGGGCGGCCGTGCCCTGCGCGGCCGGGACCGTGAACACCTGGCCGACCGCGGCGGTGACCTTGCCGCCCGAGCGCACCTTCCGGCCGCGGTAGGGCACGTCGGGGCCGTCGAAGTCGCGGCCGACGGGCAGCGCGTTGAGCCAGGCCGGGGGCACCTTCCTGGGCTGGGCGTCGAGCGCACGCACGCCGTGCGCGGCCACCCGCATGCGGCGGTTGTTCCAGATCACCCAGTTCTGCCGGCCGTCGGTGACGACCATGGCGTCGCCGCCGACCGGCCGCCCGCCGACGTCCTTGCCGCCCACGAGCGTCGTGTACGACTTCTGCCCGCCCGAGCCGGCGGGGCCGTCGACCACGCACACCGACCAGGGCGCCTTGACGAGCTTCTCCCGCACCGGCAGCGAGTCGGGGGCGCCCGAGATGCCGACCATCGGCCCGCGCGCGAAGTCGGCCAGCGAGGCCGAGGTCACGCTGCGGGTGGTGACCTCGCCGGAGCCGAGGATGAGCCGGGCCGAGGCGTAGTTCGCCACCGGCAGCAGCCGCCGCTGCTGCTGGCTGTAGACGTACGCGGCGCCGCTCTCCTCCTCGATGAGGAGCTGCCCCGGGTCGGTGAGCTTGGTGGCGTTGCCCGGGCTCACCAGCCCCCAGATGCCGAACACGGCCAGCACCAGCACGCCCACGAGGATGCCGCTGAACGTGGCCACGTTCTGGCGGCGCATGGGGGACTCCGGAACGTCAGGCTCGCCCTGCAGCAGCGCCATGCCGAGCCGCTGCTGCATCAGCCGGTGAGCTTGGTGGAGATCCTTGTTGGTCTGCATGCTGGGCCCGCGTATCCCCTCATCGGTACCTTTGGTCTCCAATATCCCAGCTTGCACACAGGCGTCGCACCTCACTCCCGCCGATTACTGTGACCTCCGTGGAACCAGCCAGCCCTTTCGAGGAACAGCTCTGGGCGGCGCACGAGGCCGGCCGGATCGACCTGTGCCTGAGCCTCCTGCGCGACGCCGACTTCGCGCTGCCGATCTCCGCCGCCGCGGCGGCCGGCGCCGAACCGCCCCGGTGGGCCACCTACACCGGCCCCGACCGCGTGTGGATGCTCGCCTACACCTCCGTCGAGGCCATGCGGGCGGCCGGCGTCGCCACCGAGCACTGGCGGGTCAGCTCGCTCCCCGAGATGGCCGCCGCCTGGCCCGACCCGCGCTGGGGGCTGGCGGTCAACGCGGGCCTGCCGGTGTGGTTCCCGCTGGAGTCGGGCACCGTGGCCCGGCTGGCCGTGCCCACGCTCGCCCAGGACCTCCTGATCGCGCCGGGGTCGGGCGTGCCCGTCATGCAGAAGGTGCTCGGCCCGGGCGACCTGGACGACCTGCTGACCGGCAACAGCTCGCGGGTGTCGGGCTACTGCCACCACGCCCTGGACGTCTCGCACATCGCCACGCCCACCGTGCTCGCCGAAGCGCTCGGCGCGACGGACAAGCTGACGCCCGAGGGCTCGCTCAACCTGCTGCGCTGGCGTCCGGCCGGCCTCAACCTCTACCGCACCCCGTACGGCGGCCTCGACGAGGAGGGACGTGACGCGGTGGCGGGCTGGGTCGTCGAGGAGCCGCCGTTCGCCGGGATGGGCCTGGTGCCCAACCCCGAGCTGCTCGTGCGCGAGTACAAGATCTACGGCGTCGGGCTGCCGCACGGCGCGGAGATCTGGGAGCTGACCGACGCCGGCACCGAGCACCGGCGCGCGCTCTACCACGGCGACCTGCGGCGCTGGCTGCTGACGGTGGCGGTGACGCCGTGAGCTGGCACCACTACCGCGCGCGCTGGCAGGGCGAGGACTTCGAGGCCAGCCCGGAGCCGCACTCGCTCGAACTGTGGATCAGGCTGCGCAGCGCCGAGCCGCGCGAGGGGTTCGAGGAGGTGGAGCCCGGCTGCCACGTGCTGCCGGTGCCGGCGGAGGAGTGCGAGGCGCTGCACTTCGTCATCACCGTGTGCGAGTGGCGCGGCGAGCCGTTCCACGTGCACGCCGAACGCGACGGCGAGCTGCTGCTGGAGTACGCGGGCGCGTCCGCGCCCCGGGCCGTCGAGCTGGGGCTGGACCGGATCGAACGGGGCGTCTACCGCCGCTGGGTGCCGCGCGCCGAGGCGGCCGATCTTCGTGAGGAGGCCGTGCCCCTCGACGAGATTGTCTAGCCGGGCTCTTGTTACTTGGTATTCATGTGACAGAAACTATCCATACAGTGCGATGTGTCGCATGTGGCGCTATTGGGTGGGAGTGTCATGGAGGCAGCGAGCCGCTCGGCTGCGGGGATGCAGGCATACGCCGACGAACTCAGGACGATGTTCATGCGCTTGCAGGACGAGGGCATGGAGCTGCACACGCGGGCCAAGGAGCTGCGCGTGACCGAGAAGTCGCCCGACGGCCTCGTCAGCGTGACCGTCGGCTCCCGGGGTGAGCTCGTCGGCCTCGACCTCGACCCCCGCGTCTACCGCCGCCCCGACGCCCGCCACCTGGCCGACACCATCGTGGAGACCACCCGCCGGGCCGAGGCGCGGCTGCGCGAGAGCATCGTGGAGATCTTCGCGCCCGTCGTGCCGCCCGAGCAGATGCGGGCCCACATCGACGGCGACGTCGAGGCGATCTTCCAGGTGTTCGCGGGTGAGGAGGGAGAGGCCCGATGAACATGTGGGACGAGTCCTCTGTCGTCAAGTCCGTCGTCGACCGCGGCATCACCGAGTGGAAGACGATGGCCGGCGACCAGGAGCGCGAGTGCGCCGACCTGATCGCCGAGGTGCAGAAGTGCCTGGACGCCCAGCCGTGGGGCACCGGCACCGAAGGCAAGGCCTTCCTCACCTCTCACGTGGGCGTCAACGGCGGACCCGAGACGATCACCAAGTGCAAGAAGCTCCTCAAGGAGATCGCCGACGCCGGTGACGCCGTCCGCATCGTCGTCGACAACACCCTCCAGGCGCACGCCGACATGGCGGCCGACCTGCGCCGCCAAAAAGCGATGATCGCGGAGGTGTGAGGGCGACGGACTGAACGGGAACATCCGTGACGACTGGTGGCAATGTCCACGTCCAGGGGCCCAGCGGCCTGCCCGCCCAGCACATCGCGGTGCGGATCGACCGGGACACCGAGCCCGTGTGGGAGACCGAGGTCTTCCCCGACTGGCTGAACTACTTCCTGCTGCCCATGCTGTCGGCCGGCCAGATGTGGCCGAGGGCCAGCGAGAAGGGCATGTCCGCGCTGGCCGTCGCGTACGAGAAGCTGGCCGAGGGCACCGACAAGCACGCCGTCGCCGCCGGCACCGCCGCGCGCACCATCGTCGACGGCATGTACGCGCCGCCGACCGCCGAGTTCGTCAACCGGGCCAAGTTCCTGTACGGCGAGAGCGCCGGGCTGGCCGGCGTGCACAAGAACTGCTGCGGCCACGCCTCCCACGCGAGCGACTTCGCTGTCGAGACCCAGTACTCCAAGATCTCGATCAACGTCGCCTTCTGGATCACGGTCGTCGCTATCGCCATCGCGGTCTACGTCTCGTTCTTCACCGCCGGGTCCGGCGCCCGGCTGATCGGGCCGTACTCGGCGGCCTGCCGCGCGGCCGTCAGCCGCATCCTGGCCCGCCTGGCCGCCGTCGGCGGGCGCAAGGCCGCCGCCGGACAGCTCGGCCGGGTCACGACGCTCAGCGGGGCCACCGGCAAGATCGTGCTCGCCCGGCTGCTGGCCAGCCCCCTCGGCCGCGAGCTCACCGAGGAGATGGGCGAAGAGGGCTTCATCGACTGGTTCACCCAGCGGATCCAGATCGACAAGGGCACCCGCAAGTTCTTCGACTGGGCGCGGTTCAAGGCCTCGCTGATCGGCGCCGGAGCCGGCGCGTGGATCGGCACGAAGGTCGCCGGGCCCCTCTCCCGCGTCACCCGGCGCGTGGGCGGCTTCGCCGGGAGGGCGCTCAACACCGGCCTCAACAACATGATCGCCTCGCCGCTCGGCAGCTTCGTCGCCAACGCCGCCGTCTACGGGCGGATGGAGAACCCGTTCACCGCCGAGGCGATGATGGGCGGGTTCCTCGGCGGCGTCGGCCGCACCGGCACCATCAGCCCGTTCAACCCGGACGTCCTGTCCGCACTGACCCACCCGACCAGCGCCCTGGCGTCCGCGCAGGACGCCGCCGCCCGCTCCGACGCGGCCCGCTCCGGCGGCACCCCGCCCGGCGGCGACCCCGGCAGCAACACCACGTCGTCCAACGGGCCCGCCAACGGCCCCGCCGGCCCCGCCCCGGCCGGGCCCGCGCCCTCAGCGCCGAACTCCACCACCACGCGGGGCGGCGCCCCGGCCGGGTCGTCCGCCTCGGACGGCGCCCGCTCCTCCGGCTCCGACACCGACACGCGGACCAACCGCTCGCAGGACGACAACGCGGCGGGCCGCCGCGGGCCCGCCACGCCCGACGCCGACTCCCGTACCCGCTCCTCGCAGCCCGCCCCCGACGAGGACCGGGAGGAGGAGCGGCAGCAGGAGCCCGCCGCGAACGCGGCCCCGGCGCCCACCGCGACCCCGGCCTCCACCACCTCGACCAACTCCGCTGCGGCTCCGGCGTCCACCGACGACACGACCCCCGCCCCTGACGCGGCCCCCGCCCCAGACGAAGCCCCCGCTCCCGACGCGGCGCCCACTCCCGACGAGGCCCCCGCCCCGGACCCCGCCTCCACCCCGGAGGCCGCGCCCGCCGCCGAGGAGCGGGTGCCGGTCAAGGACGCGATCCCGGCCCCCGCCAACGCGCCCGCGCACGTCACCGGCGCGCACACCGCCCTGCTGGACGCGGCCGAGACGAACTTCCCCACCATGCTCGCCACCCGAGGCGGCGACCTGGTCCTCAGCGTGGACAACAGCGAGCTGGTGATCCCCGCCTCCACGGTGAACGCCGTGCGGACCGCCCTGGAGGAGCGCGCCGCGCAGGGCATCGACCAGGCCCGCCTGCGCATGGACGCGACCCTGCTCCTGGTCCAGGCCGCGAGCAGGCCCAGCATCGACACCGCCCCGCAAGCCCGGACGAACGAGGACGGATCCCAGGCGGCACGCCCCACCCGGAGCAAGCCCGGCACCGTCACCTCGCGCGCCCTGCCCGGCACCCGCTTCGTCCCGGACGGCCGCACGGACGGCACCACGCTGACCGACGCCGAGGTGAAGGCGGGCGTGGACGCGCTGCGCCCCCACCACTTCCGCACCGAGGGCGTCACGGGCTGGAGCTGGTCCGCCGACGGCTCCACGCTGCTCGTGCGCACCCGCCAGGGCATCCACCACTTCCGCCCGGTGATCGGCCGCCTCGACGCGTCCCTCATGGGCCGCACCGAGGTCAACGCCGGGACCAGCAGCGCCGAGGCGCACGTCGTCCACCTCGCCCGCGGCATGGCCGCCGACCAGGTGGCGCGCACCATGCTGCACGAGATCACCGACACCCTGCACCACCTGCATGCCCCGGAGAAGCAGGGGGTGGTGCGCCGGATGCTGTCACGCGGCAGGATGCGCGAGACGCAGGACCTGTGCGTGGCCGCCCGGATGAACGAGCTCGGCTACCTCGTCGAGCAGTGGCAGCAGGCCACCAACTCCCGAGAGCAGCGGAGGCTCGTCGCCGACATCGACGGGGTGATGGCCGACCTGGCCACGCGCGGCCACGCCGCGCCCCCGCTGCCCTTCACGCCCACCCCGGCCGAGCAGCCGCCGCGCGTGCCCGGCGTCCCCGACGGCACCCCCGACCTCCTGGAGATCCGCCGCCTGGTCGACTTCTTCCACCAGGCGGAGGACAACCTGACGCAGCAGGTCGCGTCCAAGAAGAAGACCGCCCAGGAGGCGCGGAACAAGGCCAAGGAGTCCGCCGAGGCGGCGAAGAAGGCCCGTAAGCAGCGCGACCAGGGCAAGCAGGTGCGCGTGCGCAAGGCGCTGGCCGAGGCAAAGGGCCACCGGGCCAAGGAGGCCAGGCACCTGCGGATGGCCGAGCGTTACGAGAGGACGCGGACCGCCGCCCAGGCGGCCGAGCGCGCGTACCGGACGCTGCGGGTGGACCCCAGCAAGGAGAACCTGGCGAAGGCCAGGCAGGCCCACCGGGCCTACCTGGTCGCCCGCGCCGCCACCCAGCCGGCCGCCGACAGCCGGACCACCGCGATGCCCACGTCCCGGATCGCCCACCTGACCAAGCTCACCGAGGCGGTCAACGAGCTGCTGGAGGGCAAGGGCGTCAGCCACCGCTACACCATCAACGAGCTCGAGACCGCGATCCGGCAGAACTTCCACAAGGTGCTGAGCGAGGACGGCCTCGTGCTGCGGCCCGGTGTCGGCAAGGACGCGGCCGAGGTGCGGCTCAAGCTCACGCTCAGCGACCTCGTCGAGGTGTTCGAGCCGTCCGTGATCGCCTCGGAGATCATGGTCGGCATGTTCGTCCTGGGCGGCCGGACGGTCAACGGCACCGCGGCCAACAGCGGCGGCCTGGCGCCGAACTTCGACACCGGCATCCTGACGCCGATGCTGCCCGAGGACTCGTTCCTGCAGATGGCCAACCAGTTCCTCGGTGCGGGATTCGGCGTCAACGCCGGCCGCAGCGCGAGCGTCACCGGCGGCGCCGGCCCCGCCTTCCAGTCGGGCTCCGTCGTCGACAACCGCAGCGAGTCGATGCTGTACGAGGGCACGGCCACCTGGACGGCGGAGATCCGCGTGCCCGGCTCGCGCACCTGGGAGGGCCGCGTCACCGTGAGCTCCGGCGCTCCCGCCGACGCCGCAGGCCAGCGGGTGTGGTTCACGCACCCGCACGTCGAGCCGCCGCCCCGGAACGTCACCAGGATCGACCCCGACAAGCGCGACCCCGAGCTCCGGAACGTCACCGTCACCGGCATGACCGGTCTCGAAGGCGCCCTCGACATGGTCGCCGACCACCTCGGCGGCGACTACGCCACGGTCGGCTCCATCGCGCACCACAACCTGCGCACGACCCTCGTCGACGAGCTGCCGATGGCGCTGCGCGAGGCGGTCAACGGCGGGTTCAGGCGGCCCCTCACCGTCGGGGGACGCACCGACGTGCGCATCAGGGTCGACACCAGGATCGTCCAGGTCCCCGACAGCCCGCTGGTGGGCCAGCCCAGCTCGGACGAGTGGGAGGAGGAGGTGCTCATCGACTTCGCCAACGTCCCCGGCGGGGCGTCGGCGGGCGGCTCCACCGGCCTCAGCGCCTCAGCCAAGCTCAAGATCCACCGGCTTGAGGACCTCGACGTCCTGGGGCCCCTGGGCGAGTTCGAGCCTTCCATCAACCCCAAGGCCGAAACCGGAAGATCGGCCTCGCACTCCCACTCGTCGACCGCCAACCAGCAGGCCATCCACCCGAGCGTGCACCGCAAGAAGGGCCCGCGGCAGTCGTACAAGCTCATGATGGTCCACTCGATCACCGTCGAGCGCCCCGGCCAGGCCCCCGTCACCCTCCCGGACGTCGACAGCACCGCGCTGGTCGCCATGCAGGAGTCGGCCGCCTACCGGTTCGGCCTGCCCGTCGACGAGGGCGCGCTCCTCCGCAAGGACGGCAAGGTGGTGATCGGGGCCGACGGCATCCCGGTGCTGCGCGGCGACCCCATCCCCGAGGTGCCCGAAGGCCGCACGGCCGGACTGCCCCCCACGATGGGCGACCAGCCCGGCCAGCTCCGCGGCGCCGGCCCGGCCCTCGTCCAGGAGGTCCTCGGGATGGACGAGGTCGCCCAGGACGTCCTGAGCGACCTCGGCGAGCGCGGCGTGGTGCCGAAGATCGTGAACGGCGAGTTCGTGTTCTCGGACAACGAGCTGGAGCTCGCGAGCCAGATCCACAACCTGCGCGAGGTCCTCACCCAGCTGTCGGCCCGGCGCATGCAGGCCGGCTACGACCAGGCGGCGCAGGACGGACTGCACTTCGACCTGGTACGGCACCGCCCCAACCGCACCTCCGAGCACTACACCGTGCACATCCAGCTCAAGCAGGACTTCAAGGACTTCACCTACATCGGCTACACCGACGCGGAGGCGGTGGTCTACCTCGACATCGGCTCCGACACCTCCGGGCGCGGCTTCAGCCGGTCCAGGACGTACCCCGGCAAGGTCGGGCTCGCCGAGAGCGACGCGCCGGGGGAAGGCCAGAACGGCTTCGGCCACGAGGTCAACGGCAGCTACAGCCGTGGATACAACCGGAACGTCGGCTCCAGCCACGGCGGCACGCAGAACATCGTGACGCTGGGCGAGAGCGGCGACATCGTCGGCGTGTACACCATGCGGCACCGCGTGATCGTCGAGCTGGAGCACAACGGCAAGCGCGAGCAGATCTCCTCCCGCAAGGGCGAGGCCAAGCTCGTCATCGCCGCCGACCTCATGCCCGCGAAGAACCCGAAGCAGGCGCCGGTGGGCAAGCTGTCCGCCAAGGTGCTGGCGCGGACCAAGATGCTGCACCTCGACCCCGGCAACGCGCTGGCCGCCGCCCGGGAGGTGCTGCCGAGGGCCATGCGCAGCGACTCGCCCGCCTTCCACCACTTCGCGGGCCTGGTCAACATGCGCAACCTCGCCGGGCACCGCGAGTGGGAAGACGACGCGTACAGCAGCGAGACCGGCATCCGCACCCGCGGCACCACCACCCGCTCCTTCCTGTCCGTGAAGGGCGAGTACGGCGCCGCCGAGGTGGTCGGCGTCGTCGACCACGTCAGCGGCGACATCAAGTTCGGCATGGGCAGCGCGGGCGTCAGCTACGGCGGGTCCGTGAGCCGGAACACGAGCCTGTCCGCGAGCGGGACCGACCACGACGACGGCGGCACCACCAACGACGGCGGCAAGCTGTCGTTCCCCTCCGTCTCCAAGTCGACGTCCACCTCGATCTCGCAGCTCGACATCTGGGGCACCGAGGAACTCACGATCGAGACCGGCCGGCACTACGTCATCCGCGCCGACGTCGGCTTCACGTACACCGGCAACGAGACCGTCCCCGACGGGGTCACGCCCAGGGCCGCCCGCCCGGCCCACAGCCGCGGCGCCGCCCTGCTGACGATCCCCGAGTACGACGCCCTGCTCCTGTACTCCGACGACGACCTCGACCTGCCGCTGCACCTCGTGGCCGACGCGGTCGAGCGGTTCATCAACGGCAGCCTCACCCTGGACCGGACCCTCGCCACCGCGCTCCTCACGCGCTACACCAAGGCCCTGGCCGACGCCCGCGCCGCCGGGGAGGACCTCGGCCTGGCCGAACAGCACACCCCACACGCCCTCCTCACCGCGCTCAGGAAGGTCGTCGAACCGCAGCAGCCGGCCAAGCAGCGGCGCAAGGGCAAGGGGCAGACGGCGCAGAGCGGGCCCAGCGGGCACCAGTCCGCGCAGAACCAGAGCACGCCGCAGCGCGAGCGGCGCATGCCCATGCACAAGCAGCTCGCCCGCCTGCTGTCGCGAGCCAGGGACCTCATCCAGCAGAGCCGCGAAGTCGTGCTGGCCCGGCCGTACCAGAACGCGATGGGACTCAGCCTCATGGAGTCCCTCACCGCCAAGGACAAGAGCGGCAAACGCGTCCAGCTCCGCGACGAAGTCCTCAACATGCTCGAAGAGGTCGCGCCCGAGGTGCTGAAGGCCGCCCCCACCCTGCGCAGGGAAGTGGCGGTCGACTTCGCCCGCACCCGCACCGAGATCCGCGTCAACGACATGTGGAGCCGGAACGGCTACAGCAAGACCTACAACGCGCTCGGCGACCTGACCAGCGGGGTCGCCGAGGAGATCACGGTCAGGGTGCGGATGGTGCCCAAGCACGGCGCCGACCGCGCCGAGCTGATCGGCCACACCGACGCCGCCGGCGCCATCAAGCAGTTCTACCGCTACACCGACGTCACCGAGTCCGAAGGGTTCAACGGCTCACACGCCTTCGGCGCCGACTTCAGCGGCAAGGAGGAGACCGACACCGGCGGCGTCAGCGCCTCGACCGACCTCACGAAATCCTTCGGCGCGACGCGCGGCCGGCAGATCGTGCGGCTCCAGCGCATCGCCCTGTTCCTCGGCCTCGACCGGGTGCGGCAGGAGATGGACCTCGTCGTCGAGATCGAACGGAGACCGCTGCCCGGCGGCAAGGTCCGCTCGGTCGCCCAGAAGGCGAGCGGCGCCGTCAGCCGCAAGACCCGCGAGGTACGGCGCACCTACGACGCGGTCGTGGTGCGCCGCATCCCCACCGGCATGATCCGGCCCGCCGACGCGAACGTGACGGAGGCCCCGCCGGTCATCGACCCCCGCCGCGCCGAACTGCCCCGCGGGTACTTCCCGGAGTCGCTGTTCACCGACGCCGGCAAGCCGACGCTGCTGGAGGTCGTCAGCGGCCAGCTGGAGAAGATGGTCGGCCGCGCCACCGTGGCCGCGCGCATGGGCGAACTGACCAGCCGCCTGTCCGTGGACGCGCTGATCAGCGTGTTCGAGCGCATGTCCAGGCCCGGCGGCGAGGTGGTCGTGCCCCTGGGCCGGCAGGGCGCCCGCAACCAGGGCGTCGACGTGACCATCGAGGCGCACACCTCCGACATGCAGGTCTACAGCGGCCCGTTCACGGGAGAGAAGGGCGAGGTCGACCGCGAGGCGACCAGCATGAGCGTGACCGTGGGCCGCGGCCGCTTCGCCCCCATGAGCGGAGGCGCCAACGGCGGCATGATCCCCGAGGCGGGGATCGGCCTCGGCGCGTCCCTGGGCGAGCAGTCCGCGGAAAGCGTCACCGAAACCAGCGGCGGCCGCGTCGAACGCAGCGAGTTCCGCAACGGGGCGCTTTACACCGTCCGCCTCCGCGTCGACTACGACCTCACCTTCCAGCACGTACGCCGCCTGCCCGGCGGCCCGCCCACCCCCATCGGCGACGCCGTCACCATGCGGCACGCCACCGGCGGCGAGATCTTCGTGACCCTCTTCGGCGAGGAGATCAACGAGATGCGGGCGCGCATGGAAGCGGGCATCCGCGTCGCCCCGCCGTCCTCCGTCCGCGAGACGTTCCGCGCCACGGGCACCCGCCAGGGACTGATCCCGCAGCTCACCGACGCCCGCCTGGAAGCGCGCGACCGCGGCGCCGTCGCCGTCGTCACCGTGACCGAGAACGGGGTCCCGCGCCGCTACTACGCCCACCCCGACGGCTCCGTACGCAGCGAGACCTTCGACGGCGGGTTCGCCGAGGCGTTCGCCACCCTGCCCCCCGACGTGCTCACCCTGGCCGAGAGCACCGGCCTCGACCTGCGCGCCGTCTTCGACACCTCGCAGGACCCGGGCACCTTCACCGACCAGGTGCTCAAGGCCCTGGAGAACAACGGGCACAACCGCCCCGCCGAGCCCAAGCCCGTCTACCCCTACAAGGCAGCCGCCGCGGAGAACCCGGCCGCCGCGGCCGGCACGCCCGGCGGCGGCTCCGCCACCTCACCCTCGTCCGGCCCCGGCACCTCTGTGACCTCGCCCGAGCTCCCCGCCACACCCCTCGACGCCGCCGCCCGGCCCGACGGGACCGAGGACCTCTCCCTGACCGAGATCCAGGCCCAGAACGTGTCGCTGACCGACTTCGGCGGCGCCGTCCGCAGCCTCACCTGGTCCGGCGACACGCTCCAGGTCGAACTGCCGTCCGGCGCCGTCCACCACGTGCGCGTGACCGTCGGCGACCCCGGCCCGGGCCTGACCGGCCGTACGCACCTCCGCACCGGCACCACCGCCGACGAAGCGCACGTCATGGTCCTCGCCCCGCGCCTCCACCCGGACGTCGTGTCGTCCGTCCTGGTGCACGAGATCACCCACCTCGCCCAGGACGGCGCCGCCCGCGCCGCCGGCCGGCCCCAGGGCGTCGTCCGCTCCTTCCTCGCCGCCCTCTCCTCTCGTGGCGAGCCGGTCGTCGACCACTGCCTGACGCCGCGCCTCAACGAGCACGCCCACCTGTCCCGCAAGTGGCACGCCGCCACCGACACGCCGACCCGAGACCGCCTCGCGCAGGCGATCGACGCCGTCGCCGCCGACCTCACCCGCCGCGGCCACACCCCGCCCCCGGCGCCCTGGGCCGGCGCCCCCCAACCCCGCAGCCGGATAGCGAGCCTCCTCAACTGGGGCGCCACCACCGCACCCGCCCCCGCCCCCGTCAGCCTGGCGACGCTTCCGCTGACGGCCGTCGTCCGCGCGGTCGAACGAGGCGCGGCGATCGCCGGCGCCCGCGCCCACCACCACGGCGACGGCCGGATCACCCTGGAGATCCCCGGCCGCCCCCCGACCGACCTCCAGATCCGCCCCGCGACCCCAACCCCCCGCATCCCCGGCGCCCCCACCCCGAACGGCACCCGGGGCCCCGCAGCCTCCCCGAACGACACCCGGGCCTCAGGAGCCTCCGCGAACGGCACCCAAGCCCCCGGAGTCGGTACGAACGGCTCCCAGGCCCCCGGAATCGGTACGAACGGCTCCCGGACCTCCGGGGACACGTCGAGCAACCCCGTGGTCATCGAGCTCGACCCGTACGCCACGGTGGACGTCAGCGAGCGCGCCGCGGCAGCCATCGCGGCCGGGGCGGCGGCCCGGGCGGCCGGCGACCCCCGGATGGCCGCCCACTTCCAGGCCGTCGCCCAGCTTGCCGAAGCCGCACGCCAGGTCCGCACCTCCATCCCCGCCGAGCGCTCGGCCCGCATCGACACCCTGCTCACCCTCGCCGCGCGCGCCGACATCAGCTACGCGATCCCGCCCAGCCTCGCCGCCGAGCTGATCGCCCTCATGAAGGACACGCCCAAACGCCACCGCAGCGAGAAGTGGCGCCCCTACCGCAAGCTCACGAACGTCACCGGCTGGTACCCGGACTGGGAGGAATGCGACTGCCGCGACGACGAGCCGTGCCAGTGTGCCCCCACCCCCGTGGCGACGGCATGATGGGACCCCGGGACCTCCGGGACCGGGACTTCCGGGACCGGGACTTCCGGGATCGGGACTTCCGGGACCGGGACTTCCGGGATCGGGACTTCCGGGATCGGGACCTCCGGGATCGGGACCTCCGGGATCGGGACCCCCGGGATCGGGACCCCCGGGACCGAGACTCCCGGGACCGAGACCTCCGGGAGCGGGACCCGCGGGACGAAAGGACGGCAATGGCATTCGCGGTGGCACGCACCAGGGACGAGGCGCACCTCTACCTCGACCTGCACCCGTGCGAGACGTGCGGTTCTGCGGAAACCACCTGGGACAGCGGCCTGACCACGGTCGACGGCACGCTGGTCAGCCGCTACGCCGGCGACTGCGGCGAGTGCGGCACGAGCCGCGAGTTCCTCTTCGGCCTGCCGGAACGCCCGATCCCGCCCGACGGCTATCCGACGTTCGGCGCCGCCGAGCCCTCCGAACTCCTCGACGCCGGCGAATGGCTCTGGGTCGCCGACCTCACGGCCGGCCACGTGCCCGCCGACGACCGGGCCGAAGCCCACCGCGCCCTGTCCATCGCGGCCGCCGCCGTCGGCGAGGCCATCAAGTTCGTCCCGCCCGGCCAGGACGAGGTGCCCGACGACGCGTTCTGGTCCGAGCGCGGCCTGGAGATGCGCGCCGCCGAACCCGGCCGCTTCCACCTCGACCGCCTCCTCATCGTCCGCGACACCTACCGCGACCTGGCGGCCCAGCATGCCTGACTACGCCCGCTCCCTGGTTGAGGCGTACGTCTACCTCGACATCACCAGCCCCGGAGCCGAACGCGTCGTCACCGAGCAGGACGACGACTGGCTCGTCCGCGCGGGCGACGCCGAGATCGTCGTCCCCTTCGTCTCGGAAGAAGAGGCCCGCCTCGAGGACGCCACCTTCGGCCTGGGCCTCTCCGAGCTGATCGACCTGGGCCAATGGGTCCTCATCGCCGCCACGTACGCGGACCGCGCCCTGGAAGGCGGCCTCCTCTACTCCGCCGACACCACCGTCGACGAGCGCTACCACGACGTCGTCGCCGACTGGCGCTTCGCCGCCGACGCCGTCGCCGAGGCGCTCAAGTTCGTCCGCTCCGACGGCACCCCGCCCCCGCCGGAGGCGTTCTGGACCGACATGGGCAGAGCGGCGTACGAGGACAACCCCGAACGCTTCACGTACGAGGCTCTGGTGGACGACCTCGCCTACTACCGCGACAGCCTCACCAACTTCCAACGCCTCCACCAACCCCCCGACCAGTAACCCGCCTCCCACCCTCCCCACCGCCTCGGGTCTCCGCCTCGGGTCTCCGCCTTGCGCTCGCTACGGGTCCTTCGCCACGGCCCTGTGCCCCTGCCCCCCTGTCACGGGCCTCCGCCTCGGGCCTTCGCCTCGGGCTTCTGCCGCGGGCCTCTGCCTCGGGCCTCCGCCTTGGGCTTCCGCTTCGCGCCCCGCCACGGCCCCCTGCCCCCTGTCACGGGCCCCGCCGCCGGGCACGCTGTCACTGGACGCCCTGCCACCGGGTGTGGCCTTCTGGCGGGACGCTGCCATTGGCGGAGCTTCCCGTGCGCGCTGCCAGCGCCCCGGCCCCTTGATCGACGCCCTGTCAGTGGACGGGCCTGCGCCGGCACGCTGCCCACGGGG
>NZ_JAHKRO010000002.1:0-202798 GCF_019396325.1 Nonomuraea ceibae | reverse complement strand
GNCNANGGGGTGGGCCTCCACCACGCTGTCAACGGGGTGGGCCTCCACCACGCTGTCAACGGGGTGGGCCTCCACCACGCTGTCAACGGGGTGGGCCTCCACCACGCTGTCAACGGGGTGGGCCTCCACCACGCTGTCAACGGGGTGGGCCTCCACCACGCTGCCCACGGGTTGAGCCTCCACCACGCCGCCAACGGGGTGAGCCCCGACCGGGCGGCTGCCAACGTGGCGGCAACGGGCGTGCTGCCGCGGCTGGCCGGCAAGCGGCCTCAGCCCCAAGCTGACCGCACCGAAGCGGAGCCCTAACGGCAGGGACCCGCCGCAACCTACTCCCCGTCCGGGACCGCGGCCTGGATGGGGGTGATGGTGCCGGTTGTGACGAGAAGCCCGCGTCCCGGCGGGCCGCCCGATACGCCACGAGGCAGGCGGATCGTGAACAGGTCGCCGTCGGCCTGGCTCTGCACCGACAGAAGAAGACCGGTCCGCCCCTTGCGAGCTTCGGCGGCGAAACCGCGATAGGCCACGGTCAGGTCACTGGTGGTGCCCGCGATGAGGAGACCGTGGTCCCCGTCCCGGCCTGACCGGAGCTGGTCCTCCAAGGCAGTGCCCAGCGGGCTGTCCGGGTTGATCAGCTCGGCATCGTCGACCAGGAGAACATAGTGGCGCAGATCGGCGACCAGTTCCTGAAGGTCGGTGGCGTTGCCGTCCAGGATGGCCACGGCGGCGTCGAGGTCACGCAGAGGGCTGCGCCTCGGCGCGATGGCGATCACCGGCGTCTCCGCACGGATCAGCGACTGAGCCGCCGTCACCAGGACGGACGATCGCCCTGACCGCGCGGGTCCGGCGATCACCGCCGCCGGACCGTACGCCATCAGGTCGAGACCCAGGGGCGCGAGCGCGTCACCGCCCGCTCCCATCAGCGCCCAGAGCGGCGACGGCGGGCTGAACGCCGGATCCAGCGCCAACGCCTGGCCGGCGGTGATGCGCAACGGCAGGGCGTCCACTCGCAGCGGCGGCTCGCCTTCCCAATGCCACGCTCCCGGCCCCGCCGGCCCGCCGCGCTTGTGAGCCGGACTGGAACGCCGCGAACCGTCCGACCGCCTCGGCGAGGGCAGCCCGGATGAGGAAGTGCCCCCACGCGCCGACGCCCCGTCGTGCGCCGATGCGCCCCCACGCGCCGACGCCCCGTCGTGCGCGGGTGCGCCCCCGTGCACCGAAGCGCCGTCGTACGAAGCCGCGGGCTGGCCTGTGGGACGCGAAGCTTCGTCGGGGTCGTACTGGTCTGCGGAGTGCGTAGGTGCGGTGGCGTCGCTCTGAGCCGCAGGGTGCGGCGACGTGCCGAGGCCGGGGTCGGCTGAGGGGTGCGCTGGTGTGCCGAGACCGGGCTGGAGGGTGGCGTCCGTGGTCGCGTACCGATCGGGCGGCGGCGAGGTGCTGAAAGGGGAGCCCATGACCGAATCGGCGGTCGGGATGGGGGTGGAGCGGGCGAGGGACTGGAGGGTGGCCACCTGGGCGGGGCCCGCGGGGTCGGGGGTGAGGAGGGCGATCTGGTGCTCGACGATGCCGTGTTCGCCCATGGACAGGGCTCGGCCGGGAGGCATGGAGGAGGGCAGGCCCTTCAGGGGGAAACCCGCCAGGCCGTAGTCGGAGGGGTCGGAGAGGCGCAGGAGAAGACGGTCGTCGAAGACCGTCGACACCTGGCCGAGCAGGGACGAGCGGTCACCGGTGACCACGCCGCGCAGGCCCACCGCCGGGCCCTCGCGGAGAAGCTGGAGGAGGGATTCGAGGAGGCGGCCGTAGTCGTAGTTCTCGAACGCCGCGACGTAGCCCTCCCAACGGTCCAGCATGAGCACCAGCCATGGCAGCCGATGTCCGGCTTGCCGGTATTCGGCCAGCGAGGCGTGGCCCGCCTCGGCGAGGAGCTGCTGGCGACGGCCGACCTCCGTACGCAGGCGCGTGAGCAGGCGCTCGACCCGGTCCAGTTGGTCACGGGTGACGACGGCGCCGCAGTGTGGCATCGCGACCAGGGGGAGCAGGGCGCCGGAGCCGCAGTCGACGGCGTGGACGTGGACGTCCGACGGGAGGGTGTAGGCGGCGATGGCGCCCGCGATGGTGCGCAGGGCCGTTGATCTGCCGCTGCGCGGTGCGCCCGCGATGAGGAGGTGGCCGCCGTGCGCCAGGTCGAGCGTGAGCGGGCATCGGTCCTGTGCCCAGGGGCGGTCCGTCATGCCGAAGGGCAGCGGCTCCACCTCACCGGCCGGCAGGCTGCCCGGCGAGCGGGACCCGTACGGCTCCACGAAGGTGACCGGGGGAGCGTCGGGTGACCCGTTCGACGGGGTCCCGCCGGGCGCTCCCACAGGTGTGGCCGCGCTGGACGAGGTGCCGCCGGCCGGGCCGGCAACTGGGTACGCCGTGGCCGGGTCGTCGTTCGGGGTCCCGTTCGGCGGGGTGGCGGTGCCGTACGGCATTCCGCGTGCAGGAACGTTGCCCGGTGGACGCACGTTCGGGGACGGGGCAGGGAGGGCGGCTTCGGCACCGGGCACGGCGGCCTGGCCGTCGAGCGCGGCGGCGGGAGACTCGCCCGGCCCATGGGGGGAGTCGGGCTGCGCGGACGGGAGGTCGGGGACCGGGGTCAGGTGGGGGCCGCCGGTCGGCAGGGTGAGGACGATCTGGGCGGGGAGGGGCTCCAGCCAGGGGCGGGGCTGCTCCGGCACGCCTGCCAGGCGGGCGGCCTCGATCATGGCGTCGGCCAGGATCGACAGGTCCGTGACCGCCGATTCCTCCGTCGGCTGCGGAGGCGCGGGCAGGGCGCGGCCCAGGGAGCGCCAGTCGATGTCCACGACCCTGACGCGGGCCGGGGTGCGCTGCGGCGCCCAGGTGGGGCCGGTGAGGCCGGGATGCACGGGAGGGCCCGGCACGCCGGTGTGCGGGCCGGGTGAGGGGGCGGGGAGAGGCTCGGGGGCGCGGCCGCCTACGCGGGCCGTCTGGACGGCCGTGGCGGGGCCCGCGCCGGACTTCACGTAGCAGCGACCGGGGGTGGACTTGGAGATGTGGGCCGCGTCCGGCAGGTCGATCACGTCGGACGACTCCGCGGGCTCCGTGACGCGCAGGGCGATGCGGAGAGAGGTGTTGGCCTGGATGTCGGCCGTGACCACACCGGCCGGGCGCTGCGTGGCCAGGATCAGGTGGATGCCCAGCGAACGCCCTCTGCGCGCGATGTCAACCAATCCCGTGACGAAGTCGGGCAACTCCGACACCAGGGCCGCGAACTCGTCGATGATGAGCACCAGCCGGGGCAGCGGATGGCCGGTGTAGTCCTCGATGTCCTTGGCCCCGGCGGCGAGGAGCAGGCGCTCGCGGCGGCGGATCTCGGCGCCGAGCGACTCCAGTGCCCGCTGGGTGAGGTGGCCGTCGAGGTCGCTGACCATGCCGACCGTGTGGGGCAGCCGGGTGCACTCCTTGAACGCGGCGCCGCCCTTGTAGTCGATGAGCACGAACGTCAGCTGGTCGGGGCGGTTGGAGACGGCCAGCGAGCAGATGAGGGACTGCAGGAGCTCCGACTTGCCCGCGCCGGTGGTGCCCGCGACGAGGCCGTGCGGGCCGTCGAGGCTGAGGTCGATCGCGAACGGGCCGTCGGGGCCGGTGCCGATCAGCGCGCGGGTGGTGCCCTGGTCGAGCCAGCGGCTGCTCACCTCGCGGCCGGTGGGGGCGCGCAGGCCGAGCAGGTCGAGCAGGCGTACGGACTGCGGGAGCTGGGCGGCGCCGTCTTCCCTGCTCACGTCGCGGATCGGCGCCAGCGCCCTGGCCAGGCGGTCGCACCAGGAGGGTGAGACCCGGTCGGCCAGGACGGGGCCGATCACGTCGAGGCCGCCGCCGCGCAGGTGCACGCGGCCGTCCGGAGCGCACGCGGCGACCGTGGCGCACTCCTCCGGCAGCAGCCGCTCGTCGTCGTCGAGGGCCAGCGTGTAGACGCCCGCCCGGGGGCCCTGGCGCAGGACCTGCGGCATGCTGGGCAGGCCGCGCAGGGCCTGCGCGCCGTCGAGGACGACCAGCACGTCGTACGGGCGCACGTCGTAGGTGGAGAAGGCCGGGGGCTCCGGGCCGCCCAGGTCGTCCCAGCCGGTGGGGATCTTGCCGAGCTCCGGGATGGCGGTGTTCTGGCGTTCGTCGATGAGCGCGGCCAGCTCGCTGACGCGGTGGGCGGCGGACTCGGGGTCGGCGCCGATCAGCGCCACGCAGTCCTCGCCGCCGCGCGGCGCGCAGTGGGGCAGCCAGCGCGCCCAGCCCCAGCGGCGCTCGCCGTCGGCATGCGCGGAGATGATCACGATGGCCAGGTCGCGCGGGCTGTGCAGGGTGGCGGCCTGGCCGATGAGCCATCCGGCCAGGCCGATGGCTGTGTCGCGGGGGCCGGTGACCCCGGCGACGCCGAGCCGCCGCATGGCCAGCGCCACCGGCACCGCGCGGCAGATCGGCGGCTCGATCGGGCCGCCCTGCTCCTCGGCGAGGTCGAGGTTGGCCGGGAGGTCGGCGAGGCCGACCCTGAGCCGGAGCGCGTCGTCGTCGTGGACGCGGCGCTCCCACAGCCGCCGCCGGGGGCCGATGGCGGTGAGCAGCACCTGAGCCGGATCGGGGGCGTCGGACCTGCGCAGCAGCTCGTCCTCGGCTCTGGCCCGCTCGACGGCCTCGTCGTAGGCGTCCAGGCGCTCCTTGTACTCCTTGATCGCCTGGCGGTGCTGCTTCTTGCCGTGGCGGCGGTCGCTCCACCACTGGCCGACCATGATGACCGGGGTCATCAGGGCGAACAGCAGGAAATACCACTGCTTGAGCACGTAGGCCAGCGTCAGGCCGATGACCATCGGGAGGAACGCGGCCAGCAACTGCAGGCGCATGCCCTCGGTGCGCGACGGCTCCTTCGGGCGCTTGAACGTACGGCGGAGCTCGGGACGGGTCAGGCGGGGCGGCCGGTTGTAGGCCACGCCGCCTTCGAGCCGGGGGGTGAGATGGGCGTCGCGGGGCTCGATGGCGGTCAGCGTGAACAGCGACGAGCCGCACGACAGCAGCGCGTCCTCCGGCCACTCGACGGCGTCGGTGAGCGGACGGGAGGCCAGCTCGGGGGAGTCGTCGAACGATTCGGCGGCGAGCTCGGCCGCCTCGCGTTCGGCGACCCGGGCGGTGAGCTCGGCGACCTCGTCGGCCCAGCGGCCCTTGAGCTTGAGGCGCGGCGCCTGGCCGGGAGTGGCGCGGGGCGCGCGCTCCGCGGTGATGGCGTCGGGGGTGACGCGGATCGTCACCGACTCGGGGGCCAGCGCCGGGTCGGCCACCGTGATCGCGCACATGGGATCGGAGCCGATGACGTGGACGCCGAGTCCCAGGCGGTGCACCGCGCCGGCGGCCGGGCCGCCCACCACGCGCACCTCCGCCACGCCACCCGGCTCCTCGACGATCGTGGCGCGGGCGAGGAGGGGGTCGAGGGTGACCTTGTCGCCGTCGTGCAGCACCGCCTTGGCGGGGGCGCGCGGGTCGAGCGGGCGGCCGTTGCGCCACAGGGTGAGGGCCTGGCCATGCGGACGGTCGTTCCAGCTCCGGGCGGCGCCGTGGACGCTGGGGGGCGGGGAGGCGCGGACGTCCCAGGTGACGCCGTCCTCGGGGTGGGGCGTGCCGGGGGCCGGGGAGCCGTGGCGGCCCCGCCCGGGGCCTCCGGCGGGACGCTCGCGGTCTGGTGACGCCCAGTCGTCGCCCTGGCCGGTGAGCCCCTGAGCGTCGCCGTGATCGTCCGAAGCGGCCCACCGCCCCTGACCGATGCCGCCGCCGGAGTCGGACGGCCGCCACCCGGAGCCGCCGCCGGAGCCGGATGGCCGCCACCCGGACCCGCCGCGACCCGAGCGACGCCCCGCAGGCCCGTCGCCGGGCGCTAGGGGAGCGCCGAACGGCGGGCCACCCGAAGAGGACGGCCCGGGCCCGGAGGGACGGTGGCGGCCCTCGGACCCGTTGCCCGGGGCGGACCCGTCGCCGAAGGGCGGACCGGCGGGCCCGTCGAGGCCGGGCGGTCCTGGGTCCGGAGGACGGCGGCGTTGGGAGGGCACGCGGGCGACGGGGCTGGGAGGCCCGGCCGATGACATGCCGTAGGGAGCCCGGGCACGGGGCAGCCGGACCACCTGGGCGAGCGGCTGGTGATCGGCGAGCGCCTCGCTCACTCCGGCCACGGTGGTGTCGTCGTCGCCGTCGATCACGACGTCACGGTCGCCCTGCTCGCCGAGCACGGTGAGCATGATCCGCATGGTTGCCGTCTCCTCGGTCGGACCTCGGCGCCAACGTAGCGCCCGCAGCGAGGCTAGGCCCGCAGGTTGACGGCAATGGCATGGAACGCGGTTCTGTGGAAAACCCCGAAGGGACGCACGGAACCTGTGGATGACCAGGGAAAACACCTGCGCGGCGGCCGGCGGAGAAAGATGCCCGAATATGCGCGGAAGATCCCGACCGAATCACCCCCGACATGCCCAACCATTAGGGGATAAATCCCAAAAATCATGTGAATAATGTGCCGCATGTTACTCAGGTGACTCTTATCCATAAAAAGCAGCCACCGTCAACTCGCTAGAAACAATAAGCATCGATTACCCGGAGTTGACACAACGCCCCCTGCGAATCAAGCATGGTTCCTCGCATTCCACCCACGCCCTTGACCAAGGGCTGCACATAATGGCGTGAATTCCCTCAAATCATCATGGGAGCCGCATGAGGACCAGTGAAAAACCCGCCGTCAACGCGGCCGGGTTGTCGGGCCCGGCCTCGCGCAAGCTTCCGGTGCCTCCTCGCGAGCGCAAGCCCGCGCTGGCGGCTCTCGCCCTGCTCCTCATCCTGGGCGGAGCGCTCGCCACGACGCTGCTCGTGCTGCGCAGCGGCGACCGGGTGTCGGCGATCAGGGTCGTGCAACAGATAGGCGCCGGCCAGCGGTTCACCCCGCAGGCCCTTGAGGAGGTCCAGATCGCCGACACCGGCATCGCGTACGTGAGCTGGTCGCAACGGCAGAAGGTGCTCGAGTCCTTCGCGGCCGTCACGATCCTGCCCGGCACGCTGCTGACCAGCGACATGGGCATGGAGGCCAGCGACGAGCTCGGCCCCGGCAAGGCCCTGGTCGGCCTGGCGCTCAAGCCCGGTCAGATGCCGCAGGGCCTGGAGAAGGGCGACCGGGTCCAGGTCGTCCACGTGCCGGGCGACGAGGGCGAGGCCCGGGTCCTGGCACAGAACGCGCTGGTCCAGAACGTGGGCGAGAAGGGCGGCGTCACGGTGATCGTCGAGACCGGGGTCTCGCCGGCGGTCCTCCAGTACGCCTCCACCGGCCAGATCGCGGTCGCCGAGTTGCCGGGGGCACGCTGACGTGGCGCTGATCGTGCTGGCCGCCGACAAGGGCGCGCCGGGGGTGACCACCGCGGCCACGGCCCTGGCCGCGGTGTGGCCCCGTCCCGTGCTGCTCGCCGAGTGCGACCCGGCCGGCGGTGACCTGGCCTATCGGCTGCCCGCCGCCGACGGGGGCGTGCTCAACCCGGGCCGCGGCCTGCTCACGCTGGGCGCGACGGCCCGGCGCGGCCTGGAGCCCGCGCAGATCCACGCCCACACGCAGAAGATCATCGGAGGGCTCGACGTGCTGGTCGGCATCACCCACGGCGAGCAGGCCGCCGGTCTCACCTGGCTGTGGGGACCGCTGGGCCGGACACTGGCCGCGATCCCCAACGCCGACGTGATCGCCGACTGCGGCCGGCTGGGCGCGCACCCGCAGCTCGGCGACCTGCTGGCGGAGGCCGACCAGGTCGTGCTGCTCACCAGAGCCACCCTCGACCACGTCGCCCACCTGCGCGAACGCCTGTCGATCAGCAAGGCGCACGGCGTCGTGGTGATCGCCGACCCGCGCAGCTACCGTTCCTCCATCGACGACGTACGCCGGATCGTGGGCCCGTACGTCGGCTTCGTCCACGGCCTGGCGTACGACCCGAAGGGCGCCGAGCTGCTGCGCGGCCAGTGGGGCGGCAGGCTCGACCGCTCGCTGCTCGTCCGCACGGCCCGCGACCTCGCCGGACGGCTGGTGAGCCGATGATCGACCACGCCCTCGTCAAGAGGTTCCGCCAGGAGGTCGGCGACCGGCTCGCCCACCAGCGCAGGCTCGACCAGGCCAACGGCCTGCCGGCGATGACCGGCGAGGACGAGCGCCAGTTCGCCAGGGCGCTGATCTCGCAGGTGCTGGAGGAGCACGCGCGCAGCGAGATCGGCCTCGGCCGCACCCCGCCCACGGTCGAGGAGGAGGAGGGCCTGGCGGCCGGAATCCACGCCGCGCTGTTCGGCGTGGGCCGCCTGCAGCCGCTGCTCGACGACCCCGAGGTCGAGAACATCGACATCAACGGCTGCGACAAGGTCTTCGTCGGTTATGCCGACGGCCAGGAGATCGCGCACGAGCCGGTGGCCGAGTCGGACGAGGAGCTGATCGAGCTCATCCAGATCCTGGCCGCCTATTCGGGCCTGTCGAGCCGCCCGTTCGACACCGCCAACCCGCAGCTCGACCTGCGCCTGCCCGACGGGTCCCGGTTGAGCGCGGTGATGGACGTGACGGTACGGCCGGCGGTGTCGATCCGCCGTGCGCGTTTGGGCAAAGTCTTTCTTTCGGATTTGGTCGGAAATAACACCATAAGCCCAGAAGTAGGCCGTTTTCTGACTGCGGCGGTGCGTGCCCGTAAGAACATCATGATCGCCGGTTCGACCAATGCCGGAAAGACGACGCTCCTGCGCGCCCTCGCCAACGAGATCCCGCCCGCCGAACGCCTCGTCACCGTCGAACGCGCCCTGGAGCTCGGCCTCGACCAGTTCCCCGACCTCCATCCGAACGTCGTCGCCTGCGAGCAGCGCCTGCCCAACTCCGAGGGCCAGGGCGAGATCAGCATGGCCGAGCTCGTCCGCCGCTCCCTCCGCATGAACCCCAGCCGCGTCATCGTCGGCGAGGTCCTCGGCGACGAGATCGTCACCATGCTCAACGCCATGACGCAGGGCAACGACGGCTCCCTGTCGACCATCCACGCCAACTCCAGCATGGAGGTCTTCAACCGCATCGCCACCTACGCGCTCCAGGCCGGCGAACGGCTGCCCATCGACGCCACCCACATGCTCATCGCGGGCGCCATCGACTTCGTCGTCTTCATCGAGAAGCGCAACGACTACCACCGCGGCGGCAGCCTGCGCCGCTACGTCTCCAGCATCCGCGAGGTCAACGGCTGCGACGGACGCGTACTGTCCAGCGAGATCTTCGTGCCCGGCCCGGACGGGGCGGCCGTCCCGCACGCCCCCGTCTCGTGCCTGGAGGAGCTCGCCGCCCACGGCTACCAACCGGGAGGCTGGTGACGCGTGCTCACCTTCGACCCGCTCGCCCTCCTGTCCGGCGCGCTCGCCGGCGGCGGCCTGTTCCTGCTGTTCCTCTCCCTGTACGGGATGCGGCCCAGGCCCTCGCAGCCCAGGCGCCGCCTGATCCAGGTGCTGACCACCCGCGCGGCCGTCGCCGCCATCGCCGCGGCGCTGGTCATGGTGGTCACCGGCTGGGTGGTCGTCGCGGTCGGCGCGGTGCTGCTGGTGTTCGCCTGGCGCGGGCTGTCCGGCGGCGCGGCCGAGGAGCGGGCCGCCATGCGCCGCCTGGAGGGCCTGGCCGCCTGGACCGAGTCGCTGCGCGACACCATCGCCGGCGCGGCGGGCCTGGAGCAGGCCATCCCCTCGTCCATCAGGGCCGCCGCCCCGACGCTCCGCCCCCACCTGCGCGCGCTGGTCGACCGCCTGCACACCCGGATGGCGCTGCCCGAGGCGCTCGGCCTGTTCGCCGACGAGCTCGACGACCCGTCGGCCGACCTCGTGGTCGCGGCCCTCATCCTCAACTCCCGGCTGCGCGGCCCCGGCCTGCGCGACGTGCTCGGCGCGCTCGCCGTCTCCGCCCGCGAGGAGCTCGACATGCGCCGCCGCGTCGAGGCCGAACGCCGCGCCACCCGCCGCAGCGTCCAGATCGTGGTGATCACCGCGCTCGTCTTCGCGGGCCTGCTGGTGGTCTTCAACCCGTCGTACGTGGGCGAGTACGACAGCTACCTGGGCCAGGCGGTGCTCGTCGTCGTCGCCGGGCTGTTCGGCGCCGGGTTCGCCTGGATGCGGCGGCTGGCCAGGTTCGACAAGCCGACGCGGCTGCTCATGGGAGGCGACCATGCCTGAGGCGCTGCCGATCCAAGTCATGGCTGAGGTCCTGCCGGCCCAAGGCGTGGCTGGGGGCGGTCATGGTTGAGACCGTGCTGGCCGGGGGTGTCGCGGGGCTGGGCCTGTTCGTGCTGCTGAGGGCGCTGTTCCCGGCCCGGCCCGGGCTGGTGGCGCGGCTGCTGGCGCTCGACGCCGTCCGCGAGGACGCCGAATCGCCGCGCATCCAGCTCGTGCTGCCCGACGAGGAGGTCAGCGCCTTCCGCCGGGGGCTCGGCGTCCGGCTCGCCCGCCTCTACGGGGCGCGCGGCTGGGAGGTCCGCTCGATCAGGGCCGACCTGGCGCTGGTCGGGCGCTCGTTCGAAGGCTTCCTGGCGACCAAGGCGCTGCTGGCGGTCAGCGGGCTGCTGGCGTTCCCGGTGCTGTTCGGCTGGCTGGTGCTGATGGGCTGGGGCGCCTCGCCGGCGATCCCGTTCTGGGTGGCGCTGATCGCGGCCGTGGTCTTCTTCTTCCTACCCGACCTGCAGATCCGGCGGGACGCCGCGGCCCGGCGGCGCGACTTCCGGCACGTCGTCGGCGCGTTCCTGGACCTGGTATCGATGAACCTGGCCGGCGGCCGGGGCGTCCCCGAGGCGCTCATGATGGCCGTATCGGTCAGCGGCGAGCAGCCCAACTGGGCGATCGGCCGCATCCGCGACGCGCTGAGCGGCGCCAGGATCGTCGGCATCACCCCGTGGCAGGCGCTCGGCCAGCTCGGCGAAGAGATCAACATCGACGAGCTGCGCGACCTGTCGGCGGCCCTCGGACTGGTGGCCGACGACGGGGCCAAGGTGCGCGCCTCCCTGACGGCCCGCGCCGCCACCCTGCGCCGCCGCGAGCTCGCGGAGATCGAAGGGCGGGCGGGGGAGCGCTCGCAGTCGATGCTCGTCGCCCAGCTCCTGCTCTGCGCGGGGTTCGTGATCTTTCTCAGTTTTCCGGCCGCTATGAAGATGTTGGGGTCCTGAATGAAGAATCATCCGTGGATCGTCTATCTGGTGGCGCTCCTCAGCGTGCGGATCCACCGGGCGCGCACCGCCCCCAGTCGTGGCGCCTCCGCCGTCGAGTGGGTCATCATCACCGCGATCATCGCCGGGGTCGCCCTCGGCCTGGCGACTCTGATCAGGCAACTGGTCGAGAGCAAGCAGAGCGAGATCCAGGGCTCCTTCGGCGGCGGCGAAGGAGACACATGACCGGCCCGCCCGCCCCCGGACGCCGGCCCGCCCCGCCCTCCAGGTGGCGGCGGCGCGTGGCGTCCGGTGGGCGGGAGCGGGGGGCTTCGGTGGTGGAGCTGGCGCTGCTGATGCCGGTGGTGCTCGCCGTCGTGCTGCTCATCGTGCAGGTCGCGCTCTGGTTTCACGGGCGGCAGGTGGCGGAGGCGGCGGCCAGGGAGGGGGCCCGCGTGGCCCGTTCCGCGCCCGCCGACTCCGGCGGGTGGGAGGCCGAGGCGCAGGCGAAGGCTCGCGAGGTGGTGGCGGCGATCGGGCCGCGGCTGCTGAGCGGCGCGCAGGCGACCACGGCCGAACGGCAGCCGGACGAGCGCCACGTGACCGTGACCGGCAGTGCCGTCCAGGTCATCCCGCTGCTGCCGGAGCTGGCGTTCACGATCACCGCCACGTCGGGCGGTCCGATCGAGTGCTTCCGTCCCGACGACGGCGGAGATGACTGCGGTTGACCCTCTCCCGACGGACGGAAGCGGGCTCCCGTGGGCCGGGACCGCCTGGCCGTGCGTCACGCCGGGTCCAGCCCGTACGAGGTCGTCCGGAACACCCGCTGAAGGAGGAGGCCGTGCCGCGAAACCCGCAGGGGCGGAGGTCCCTGGTGCGCGAGCGTGGGTCGATGGCCGTCGAGACCGTGATGCTGGCGCCGGTCTTCCTGCTGTTCCTGCTGTTCCTGGCGGGCGCGGGGCGGCTGGTGGAGGCGCAGGGCGAGGTGAACGGCGCGGCCAGGGACGCCGCCCGGGCCGCCTCGGTGCAGCGCACCCTCCAGGGGGCCGAGTCGGCGGCCGAGGCGGTCGTCACCCAGGCGTTGCGCGACGGCTGCACCGGTCCGGCCGTCTCGCTCGACGGCTCGCGGTGGGAGGAGGGCGGGCAGGTGGTCGCCGAGGTGACGTGCGAGCTCGACCTGGCGTTCCTCGGCTTCGGCGGGAGCCAGCGGATGACCGGCACGTCGGTGGTGCCGCTGGAGCAGTTCAGGAGGGTCGAGTGAGGGGCGGGGAGCGCGGCTCGATGTCGGTGTTCACGGTGCTGTTCTCGGTGGTGGTGTTCCTGCTCGCCGGGCTGCTCGTGGACGGCGGGGCGGCGATCAACGCCCGGCTGCGCGCCGCCGACGTCGCCGAGCAGGCCGCGCGGGCCGGGGCGGACCGGATCGACGTGGAGCACCTGCGTTCCACCGGCCAGGTGCGGTTGCTGGGCGAGGCGGAGGTGTGCGGGCGGGCCGACGAGGTGATCGGCGCGCACGGCGGCACCGGGGTGACCTCGGGGAGCTGCGCCGTCGGGCAGGGGCAGGCCGACGTGACGGTGACCGTACGGGTCCGGTGGACGGCCTTCTTCCTGGGGGCGATCGGGTTCCCGGGGTCGGACATGGAGGCCGAGGCGACGGCCGCCCCCGAGGCGCGGTGAGCCAGACCGAATCACGCCGGTCGGTGGATGCGGGGCCGGAGAGACGTGACGCTGGAATCGAGAAGGGAGAGGCGATGCCCAGGCGAGGCCCCGCACGACCGGCGCACCCCACCGGCGGGCCCCACCAGCCCGGCGGCGGCCAACCGCCCACGGGCGGGTCGCGGCCGGCCGGAGGCGGGTACCCGCCGCATGGCGGGGGGCGGCAGTACTTGGCGCCCAATGACGGGGCCCCGGAGGACAGGCAGCGCCAGGCGGCGACCACGGGGCGGGCGCGGCAGGCGGGGCGGATTCACGCGCGGCGCAGCGCCGGTGACGTGCTCGCCGGGCTCGGGGCGTTGCTGGTGCTGCTGGCGCTCGTCGGCGGGGTGCCGTACGCGCTGCTGACGTTCGTGGGCCCGCCGGTCGCGCCCGAGCTGCTCGATCTCGACCTGCTGACCAGCCGGGTGGGGCCGAGCACGGTGATGGCGCTGCTGGTGGCGTTCGTCTGGCTGGCCTGGCTGCAGCTGTTCGTGTGCGTCGTGGTCGAGGTGTACGCGGGCGTGCGGCGGGTGGGGATGCCGGCCCGGGTGCCGCTGTCAGGAGGCACGCAGGCGCTGGCGAACAAGCTGGTGTCGGCGGTGCTGCTGCTGTTCACGGCGGGGGCGGTGGTGGTGCCGATCGCCAGGATGGCCGCGCCGCCGCCGGTCCCGCAGCCGATGACCACGGTGGCCTACACCGCGCCGGTCGTGGAGAAGGAGGTGGTCGACACGCAGCGGACGAAGAAGGTGTACGTGGTGCAGCCGCCGCACGGCCGCCATCACGAGAGCCTGTGGGAGATCGCCGAGAAGTGCCTGGGCGACGGCCGCCGCTACCCGGAGATCTTCCGGCTGAACCAGCACAAGGAGCAGCCCGACGGCGCCAAGCTGCGGATGGCCGATCTGATCAGGCCCGGCTGGGTGCTGGACATGCCGGACGACGCGAAGAACACCCATGTGGTCCCGGCGAGCCAGGCCAGGGCGCAGACGCTCAAGGAGCATCCGGCCAAGCCCGGCGGCGACGGCGGCGACCGGGAGGTGGTGCGCGACCGCGTCGAACGGGAGAGCACCCAGGAGCAGGCCCCCAGGAACGCCCAGCCGCCGACCGAGGAGCGCGACGCCGAGACCCAGCCCCAGCAGGAGCAGGGCCTTGAGCTGGTCGATTTCCTCTCCGGGTCGTCGCTGGCCGCGGCCGGGCTGCTGATGGTGCTGGCCAGGCGGCGGCGGGAGCAGCTCTGGCGGCGCCTGTTCGGCCGCCGCCTGGCCCGGCCGCGTGGTGACGCCGCCGAGGCCGAGATGGCGCTGCGGCTGGGCGCCGACGCGCCGGGGGCGCGCATCCTCGACGTGGGCCTGCGCCTGCTGGGCGCCGAACTGGCCGCGCAGGGGCGGACGCCGCCGACGGTGTACGCCGCGCACCTGTCCGCGCGGTCGCTGGACCTGTGGATACACCCGCCGGACGCCGACCCGCCGGAGCCCTGGACGGCCGACGACGGCGGCCAGGTGTGGCGGCTGGCGGCGCACGAGGGCCGCCTGCTGGACGACCATCCGGGCGGAGCTCCGTACCCGGGGCTGGTGTCGATCGGCACGGACGGGAGCGGCCGGGTGCTGGTCGACCTGGAGGCGGCGCAGGGTCTGATCAACGTGCGGGGCCCGCAGACGACGGCGGCGCTGGCGGCGCTGGCCGTGGAGCTGGCGACCAACCGGTGGTCCGACCGGATGCGGATCACGCTCGTCGGGTTCGGCGAGGAGCTGACGGCGATCGCGCCTGACCGGATCAGGGCGGTGGGCGGGCTGGCGGAGGTGCTGACGGAGCTGGAGGCGACGGCGGCGCCGCGCCGGGAGGTGCTGACGGGCCGGGTCTCGGGCCGCCCGCGTGACGCCCACTACCTGCTGTCGGCGGTGGCGCCGACGCATGAGGAGGCGCGCAGGCTGGCGCTGCTGGCCCGCGACGACACGGCCGGTTACGTGGTGACCGGCGACGTGCCGCATGCCACCTGGACCTGGGAGATCACCGAGGACGGCCGGGCCAAGCTGCCCGAGCTGGGCTTCGAGGTGACGGCGCAGCTTCTGCCGCGCCGCCACTACCGGGCGCTGGTGGAGCTGTTCCGCACCGCGGACCGGTTCGACGGTGAGGCGATCCCGGAGGCGGAGCCGCTGGACGACCTGCGCCCGCCGGCGGTGGAGATCAGGATGCTCGGCCCGCTGGAGATCGTCGGCCCGGAGCCGCTGGAGGAGGGCCGGATGGCGCTCGCCGCGGAGTTGCTCGTCTACCTGGCGACGCATCCGGGCGGGGTGCATCCGGTGGTGCTCGGCGGCGTGCTGTGGCCGCGCGGCGTGCAGTCCATGGTCCGGGACGCGACGATCGCCCGGGTGATGAGCTGGCTGGGCCCGGAGCACCTGCGTGCCGACGAGTCGGGCAGGCTCACGCTGGGGCCGGGCGTGCGGACGGACTGGGCGGTCTTCCGCGAGCTGGTGCGTCGCTCGCACCACGATCCGGCGGCCCGCGCCGTGCTGCTCGAACGGGCGCTGAGCCTGGTCAGGGGGCCGCTGCTGAGCGGGCGGGCGCACGGCCGCTATGCCTGGCTGGCGGGTGACGAGCTGGAGTACGACGTGGCGGCCGAGGTGGCCGACGCGGCGCACCGGCTCTGCGAGCTGCGGCTGGCCGACGGCAAGGCCGACGCGGCGATCGCCGCCGTGCGGGCCGCGCTGCTGCTGGCGGCCGATGACGAGGGCCTCTGGCGTGACCTGCTGCGGGCCACGCACGCCACCGGTGACCTGTCGCGGCTGCGGGCCGTGGTCGAGGGGCTGACCAGGCGGTCGGCGTTCCATCCGCACGGTGGCGGGATGGCCCCGGAAACCGAGGCGCTGATCGACGAGCTGCTGCCGTCGTGGCGCCTCCGCGTCGTCAGGGAGTCGACGGCATGAGACGTATCGCGATCCTTCTGGCACTGGCGGCGGCGGCCGGGTGCGGCCAGGCCGAGCAGCCCTACACGCCGCGGCAGGCGCCGGTGCAGGCGACGGGCGAGGCCACGGAGCAGGCCACCCCCAGCGGGAGCGAGCCGCCCGCGACGGTCGGCGTGGGCGACGAGCTGGAGGTGCGGGTGGCGTGGCCGGACAAGGTCGACCAGCTCGTCCGGCTCTTCCCGGAGTTCTACGCCGACTCGTGGGCGGCCGTCGTGTCCGGCGGTGACCGCTACCTGCGGCACGTCGAGCCGACGCTGATCCCCGACTCGGTCGAGTGGGTGGCGGGGTTCACCGGCAAGGGCCAGTCGGTGAAGGGAGTCGTGCGGCTGTACGACCTGAAGACGACCGTCATGGGCAAGGGCGCCCAGGTCGACGTGTGCGTGGACGAGACGCGGATGACGATCGTCTCGGCCGATACGGGCAAGGCGATCTCGCCGCAGCCCGACTCCAGCCGCGCCCCCTACCTGCAGACCATGCTCGCCCACCGGGGTGACGACGGCGTGTGGCGCATCAGGCAGTTCAGCAACAGCAAGGAAGGGTGCAGCCCATGAAAGGCCTGCTCTCGGTGATCGTCGCCGGATCGCTGCTGTTCGCCGGCAGCGCCGATCCGCCGCGCGACAACACGAAAGCCGAAGGTTTCCAGAAGGGCAAAACGGCCGGCGTCGTCCTGGAACACTCCAAGATCCAGATCACCGGCGACGTGAAGGGCGGCAAGAGCGACGGCTACCAGCTCAAGAGCCCGTGCTGGTACGAGCCGGGCATGAACGCGGAGGAGATGTACGCGTTCATGAAGGACGCCGAGGCCAACCTGTCCAGGATCAAGGAGGACGAGGCGGGCTTCAACGCCTTCGTCAAGCAGTTCAAGGACAAGGTCGGCCAGCCGGGGCTGTGGTGGTCGCCGGCCTACAACGCGGCCGATCCCCGGGGCGCGGCGTGCTGGGCGGGGCTGGAGCTGTTCGTGTTCGTGCCGCCGGACACGACGCCGCCGAGCGGCATCACGTTCCGGGAGCTGGCGGAGATCGCGCGGGCGGCGCTGACGGTGCCGGAGGGCAAGGTCGAGCTGAGCCCCGACGCGAAGAGCTACGTGAACCTGCCCACGTTCGTCTGGCTCGAGGGCGTCGGTGAGCCGCGCCGTTCGGTCACGGCGACGCTGCCCGGCGTGATGAGCGCGACCGTGGTGGCCACGCTGGACGACATCAAGATCGACGCCGGTACGGGCTCGGACCGGGCGGAGGTGCGCCAGTCGGGCTGCGGCGCCGCGGGCCGGCCCTACGCCGAGGGCGCGGAGTTCACCTGCGGCGTGCGGTATCTGCGTGCCTCGATCGACCGGCCGCGTGAGGTGTACGAGCTGACCGTGACCAGCGTGTGGCCGGTCGAGGTGAGCGGCGGCGTGGCGGTCCAGTTCGACCCGATCGAGGTGTCGGCGAGCAGGGACGTGCCGGTCGGCGAGGTGCAGAGCAACGTCAGGCCCTAGGCGATGACGGCGGCGAGCGGCGCCAGCTCGGGCTGCTCGGCCGCCTCGGCCAGCACCTCCTTGAGCACGGTGTCGTGGGTGGGCCCGGCCGTGGCCAGCAGGTCGCGGCCGGCCTGGGTGACCTCGGTGTAGATGCCCCGGCGGTCGTCCTCGCACAGGTAGCGCGACAGCAGGCCCCGGTTCTCCAGGCGGGTCACCAGGCGGGTGGTGGCGCTCTGGCTGAGCACGACGGCGCGGGCGAGCTGCTGCATGCGCATGTGCCAGCCGTCCTGGCGGGCGAGCACGTCGAGCACCGTGTACTCGCTCACGCTCAGCCCGTGCTCCTTCTGCAGCGCCTTCTCCAGCCGGTCCTCGATCTTGGCGTGCAGCGCGGCCAGGGTGCGCCAGCCCTGGGCGCGTGCCTCCACGGCGTCGTCGGCGATGGGCATGTGACACCCTCCTCAGCATTCTTGTATGGTCAGTTAGTCGGCGTGTGCAAATAATGCCTACGCTCACTAACGTCGTCTGAGGAGAATTCTATGCCTCTCGCCCTGTTCGCCCTCGCGATCAGCGCCTTCGGCATCGGCACCACCGAGTTCATCATCAACGGCCTGCTCCCCGAGCTGGCCGGAGACTTCGGCGTGACGATCCCGGCCGCCGGGCTGCTCGTGTCCGGTTACGCGCTGGGCGTGGCCGTGGGCGGGCCGCCGCTGACCATGCTCGGCGGCCGGTTGTCACGCAAGACCATGCTGCTGGCGCTGATGGTGCTGTTCATCGCCGGCAACCTGCTGTCCGCGCTCGCGCCCTCGTACGGGACGCTCATGGTGGGCCGGTTCCTGGCGGCCTTCGCCCACGGCGCGTACTTCGGGGTCGGGTCCGTGGTGGCCGCCGACCTGGTCGCGCCGCGCAAGCGGGCCAGCGCGATCGCGCTGATGTTCACCGGGCTCACGCTGGCCAACGTGCTCGGGGTGCCGCTCGGCACCTGGATCGGGCAGGCGTTCGGCTGGCGGGCCACGTTCTGGGTCGTGGTCGTGATCGGCGTCGTCGGGCTGGCCGGGGTGCTCGCCCTGGTGCCCGCCCAGCCGAGGCCCACCGGTGGAGTGCTCAGGGAGCTGGCGACCTTCCGCAAGGGCGGAGTGTGGCTGGCGCTGGCGATGACCGTGTTCGGGTTCGCGCCGGTGTTCGCGGTGATCACGTTCATCTCGCCGATCATGACCGGGGTGGGCGGGTTCTCCCCGGGCGCCGTGCCGATCGTGATGGCGCTGTTCGGCGTCGGCCTGGTGATCGGCAACCTCATCGGCGGCCGGCTCGCCGACCGGGCCGTCATGCCCAGCATCTACGGCTCGGTGGCGCTGCTCACGCTGCTGGCCGTGGTCGTGGCGCTGTTGGCGGGTCACCAGGTCGCCTTCGTCGTGGCGATCACGCTGTTCGGCGTGGCGGCCTTCGCCACCGTGCCGCCGCTGCAGACGCGCGTCCTGGACGCGGCGGCGGGCGCGCCGACGCTGGCCTCGGCGGCCAACATCGGCGCGTTCAACCTGGGCAACGCGATCGGCTCGTTCGCGGCCGGGCTCACGATCGACGCCGGTCTCGGCTACACCGCCCCCGCCTGGACCGCGGCGGGGCTCGGTGTCGTGGGGCTCGTCGTGGCCGCGCTGGCCGGGCTGCAGGCGCGTCAGCGGGCGGCGGACTCGTGGGCGAGCAGCCACTCCTTGACGGGCACCCCGTAGTAGTAGCCGCCGAACCCGCCCGTCGACGGCAGCACCCGGTGGCACGGCACGAACGGCGCGATCAGGTTCTGCGCGCACGCCCCGCCCGCCGCGCGGGCCGCCGTCCGCGGCAGCCCGGCCCGCTCGGCCAGCTCCGCGTACGACACCGTGGTGCCCGCCTTGACCTCGCGCAGCGCCCGGTGCAGCTCCTTGCGCCGGGGCGAGCCCGGCTGCTCGACCGGGACGTCGTCCAGCGCGTCGAGGTCGCCGGCGAAGTAGGCGCGCACGGCCTGGGAGATCGGTCCCAGGTCGTCGACCACGTCCAGGCCCTCCGCCTGGAGCTCGGGCTTGAGCCGGACGAACATCTCCTTGGGGTCGGCGGTGAAGCCGGCGGCGACCACGACGCCGTCGCGGGCCAGCACGGACAGCTCGCCGGTCGGGGTGGGCAGGATCTGAGCGTTGATCATGAGTGACTCCAGAGGTGCAGGGCGGCGTAGGCCCGCCAGGGCCGCCACCGTTCGAGATGGTCCTTGGGGATGCCGAGGGCGGCCATGCGCTTGTCGAGCACGAGGTCGCCGGTCGGCCACGCGTCGGGGTCGCGCAGCGCCCGCAGCGCGACGTAGCTGGCGGTCCACGGGCCGATGCCGGGCACGGCGAGCAGCTCCTTGACCGTCTCGGCCGGCTCCTGGCCGCCGTCGAGGTCGATCAGGCCGTCGTCCACGCGGGCGGCGAGCTCGGCCAGCGTGGTGATGCGCCGCCCGGTCAGCCCGAGCCCGGTCAGATCGGCGTCGCGCAGCTCGGCCGGGCCGGGGAAGAGGCGGCCGTCCCCCGCGCGGGCGACGATCCGGCCGAGCAGGGTACGGGCGCCCGCCACGGAGATCTGCTGGCCCACGACCGCGCGCACGGCCAGCTCGAACCCGTCGAACGCGCCCGGCACCCGCAGCCCCGGCCGCGCCGCGACGAGCGGGGCCAGCGACGTCTGGCCGAGCGCCCCGGCGATGGCGTCGGGGTCGGCGTCGAGGTCGAGCAGCCGCCGGCACCGCGCCACCAGCCTGGCGAGCTGCCGGGTGTCGTCCACGGCCACGTCGAGGGCGAAGTAGCCGTCCTCCGGGGTGAGCGTGACCGTGCCCCCGGGCACGTTGCGCGTGTAGGAGGCGGCGTCGGCCACCTCCAGGCCGGGGATCGCCCGGGAGGCCAGGAACGCGAACACCCCGTCCACGTCGTACGGCTCGCGCCGGTGCAGCCGCAGCCGGAGCGAGGCGTCCTTCGGCACGCCCCGGCCCGCCGCCGTGGCGCGCAGCTCGCTCGGCGTGAACCCGTACGTCTCCCGCATGGTCGCGTTGAACTGGCGGACGCTGCCGAACCCGGCGGCGAACGCCACCTCGGTCACCGGCAGCGCCGTCTCGGTGAGCAGCTGCTTGGCCAGCAGCAGCCGCTTGGTCCTGGCGACCGCCAGCGGCCCGGCGCCGAGCTCGGCGACGAACAGCCGGTGCAGGTGCCGCTCGGTGATGTGCAGCCGCCTGGCCAGCCCGGCCACGCCGTCCTCGTCGGCGGCCCCGTCGTCGATCAGCCGCAGAGCCCGCCCGATCAGGTCGCCCCGCAGGTCCCAGCCGGGGTCGCCGGGCGACAGCTCCGGCCGGCACCGCTTGCACGGCCGGAACCCCGCCGCCTCGGCGGACGCGGCGTGCCGGTAGAACCGCACGTTCCGCGACGCGGGCGTGCGGGCCGGGCAGATCGGCCGGCAGTAGACGCCGGTCGTCTTCACCGCGGTGTAGAACCGTCCGTCGAACCGGGCGTCCCTGGCGGAGACGGCCCGGTAGCAGGAGTCGAAGTCGAGCTCTGGTGCTGACATGCCTCCGAGGCTATGCGCTGGTCACAGGTGTCGACTGGCGGAAATCAGACGTTACCGTGAACGCCCAGGTCAGCGCCGGGGCGCGGCATCGCCACGCTGTGGGAGAGCCGCACGCCGGAGCCGCCCGAGGCGCTCCTCGGTCACTTGGACGAGACGCCGACCCCCAGATCGAACTCGCGGTAGACGCGCGCCCAGAAGCCGTCGCGCAGCCACACGCGCGCCTCCGGGTAGGGCCGCAGCGAGTGGCCGAGCTCCTTCTCCGCCTCGATGAGCAGCTCGGTGTCGATCACCGTCGGCAGGATGGGGCCGGGGAGCAGGTCGCGGATGTTGTCGCGGCCCCGGGTGAGGATCCACTTCTGCGCCACGTGCTCGCCCACGTCCTCCACGCGCGGGCGGCTGGGCCCGAGCTTGGCCACCTGGCCGGGTTTGACGTGCGGCTTGACCGGCGCGCGGCCGGCGAACACCTGGGCGGGCGAGGGCGCGGCCGCCGGCGGGGTGACCGCGACGGGCTGGGGAGCACGGCTGAAAAAGGGCCTCAGGAAATCAGCGCTGATCACTTCCACGGTGTCGGACTCCCAGACCAGGCGCTCGGCCTGGTTGGTCCCATAAGGCGGCTCGACCCCCCATAGGTGGATCCGCACCCCGTACGCCTGGGCGGCCTCCACCGCGGGCACCATGTCCTCGTCGCCGGCCAGCAGGATGGTGTCGGTCACCGCGTGGTGCCTGGCCAGCGCCTCCAGGTCGCTCCTGATCTGCGCGTCGACGCCTTTCTGCTGGCCACGGGCGTTCAGGTTGCCAAGCCGCACCTTGACCCAGGGGAGCTGGGCGATGACCCGCTGGTCGACCGTGGGAACCCGGTCGCGGGCCGCGTCATACCAATAGATCCGCAGAAGCTCCCCGGAAATACGTTCCTCTGCATGTTTCTGTAGACTCTGGATGAGCTCATCGGCCGCCACTCGATATTCCTTGCGCTCCTTGGCGCCGAGCAGCACTTCACCTGCGGCAGCGTAGAGATAACCGACATCCACAAGGACGGCGTACTTGGCTGCCACAGGATGCGGCATGAGGTCTGGGATGGCCATGATGTCCTCCAGGCCGCGGCGTTAGTTGATCGGCTGACTATATACGCCTACTTTCTCTAGATAGTCCCAACTCCCGGAGAACTTGACACCCGATTCCCGGGATCTATCTAGGGTTGGGCGCTCATCCGCCAAGCCGACTTCCCCGGCGCCGGGGGGTTACGCATGCTTCTCGCGGGGTTGCGCCAGGATTGTGCTGCGGGGGTCACGGAGGGTGCCGGCCGGGCGTGGCGGGTGGCGAGGACGGCCACGAGCGCGGCGATCTCCTCGGGCGTGGCGTCGCCGCGCACGACGCGCAGGTGGCCGCTCACAGCGGGATGTTCCCGTGCTTCTTGGGCGGCAGGCTGGCGCGCTTGTTGCGCAGCGCCCGCAGCGCCCTGACGATGTGCGCCCGCGTCTCCGACGGCCGGATGACGGCGTCCACGTAGCCGCGTTCCGCGGCGATGTACGGGTTGGCCAGCGTGTCCTCGTACTCGGTGACCCGTCGCGCCCGCTCGGCGTCGGCGTCGTCGGAGGCGGCCAGCTCGCGCCGGTAGAGGATGTTGACGGCGCCCTGCGCGCCCATGACCGCGATCTGTGCGGTGGGCCAGGCCAGATTGACGTCGGCGCCCAGGTGCTTGGACCCCATGACGTCGTACGCGCCGCCGTAGGCCTTGCGGGTGATGACGGTGACCAGGGGGACGGTGGCCTCGGCGTAGGCGAACAGGAGCTTGGCGCCGCGGCGGATGATTCCGTTCCATTCCTGATCGGTTCCGGGGAGGAAACCCGGTACATCAACAAAAGTCAGGATCGGAATATTGAAAGCATCACATGTTCGAATAAATCGTGCAGCCTTCTCCGATGCGTTGATATCCAGGCATCCGGCGAAATGCATGGGCTGGTTGGCCACCACGCCCACCGGCCGCCCGTCGACGCGCCCGTACCCGACCACCACGTTCGGCGCGAACAGCTCGTGGACCTCCAGGAACTCCCCGTCGTCCAGCACGTGCTCGACGACCCGGCGCATGTCGTACGGCTGGTTCGCCGAGTCGGGGATGATGACGTCCAGCTCCGGATCGGGGTCCAGGTCCTCGGCCGCCTCGAAGCCCGGCGCCTCGTCGAGGTTGTTGGAGGGCAGGTAGGACAGCAGCGCCTTGACGTAGTCCAGCGCGTCGTGCTCGTCCGCCGCCTGGTAGTGGGCCACGCCCGACTTGGTGTTGTGCGCGTGGGCGCCGCCGAGCTCCTCGAACGTGACCTCCTCCCCGGTGACCGTCTTGATGACGTCCGGCCCGGTGATGAACATGTGCGAGGTCTGGTCCACCATGACCACGAAGTCCGTCAGCGCGGGGGAGTAGACGTGGCCCCCGGCCGCGGCGCCCATGATGAGCGAGATCTGCGGGATCACCCCGGAGGCGTGCACGTTGCGCTTGAAGATCTCCGCGTAGAGGCCGAGCGCGACGACGCCCTCCTGGATGCGCGCGCCGCCGCCCTCGTTGATGCCGATGATCGGGCAGCCGATCTTGAGCGCCAGGTCGAGCACCTTGACGATCTTCTCGCCGTACACCTCGCCGAGCGAGCCGCCGAACACGGTCACGTCCTGCGAGAAGACGCACACCTGCCGTCCGTCGATCGTGCCGTGCCCGGTGATGACGCCGTCGCCGTAGGGCCGGCGCTTCTCCAGGCCGAACATCGTCGAGCGGTGCCTGGCGAACTCGTCGAACTCCACGAACGAGCCCTCGTCCAGCAGCGCCAGCACCCGTTCGCGGGCCGTCATCTTGCCCTTGGCGTGCTGCTTGTCGACCGCTGCCGCGGACCCGGCGTGCACGGCCTCGTCCAGCCGTCGCTCCAGGTCGGCGATCTTCCCAGCGGTGGTGTGAATATCCGGCATGTCTGGCAAGGGTTCGGCAGCTGTCATGCGCGCAAGATTAATCCCTGCTCATAGAGTGGATCCATGTCGGACGCGGTACGCACCATGGCCCTGTTCAAGCGCTACGGCCCGCAGGTGGCGGTGGCCGGGGTCGATCTGGTCGTCCCCGCCGGCAGTTTCGCCGGGCTCGTCGGGCCCAACGGCGCGGGCAAGACGACGACGCTCAGCATGATCACCGGGCTGCTCCGCCCCGACGGCGGCGAGGCGCACGTCGACGGACACCACGTGTGGCGCGACCCGCTCCAGGTCAAGGCCCGCATCGGCGTGCTCCCCGAGGGGCTGCGGCTGTTCGAGCGGCTGTCCGGCCGCGAGCTGCTCCTCTACAACGGCCGCCTGCGGGGCATCCCCAAGGCCGAGGTCGAGCGCCGCGCCGACGAGCTCCTCCAGGTGATGGACCTGACCGCCGCCGCGGGCAAGCTCGTCGTCGACTACTCCACCGGCATGCGCAAGAAGATCGGCCTGGCCGCCGCGCTGCTGCACAACCCGTCGGTGCTCTTCCTGGACGAGCCGTTCGAGGGCGTCGACCCGGTCAGCGCCAACACGCTCACCGAGGTGCTGCGCCGCTTCACCGCCTCCGGCTCCACCGTCATCTTCTCCAGCCACGTGATGGACCTGGTCGAGCGGCTGTGCGACTGGGTCTCGGTGATGAGCGGCGGCCACATCGTCGCCCAGGGCCCGATCGGCGACGTGCGCGCCGGGCGCAGCCTCAACCAGGCGTTCCTCGACCTGGTCGGCGGGCCGCAGGCGGCCGCGGGCGAGGGCCTGGGCTGGCTCGGCTCAGGAGAGCGCCGGTGAGCCTCACCCGCACCGTCGCGCTGTTCGCCGGGCTCAAGCTGCGCCTCATCACCGGCAACCTGCGCGGCGACACCGCCCGCCAGGTCGGCTTCGCGTTCACGCTCATCCTCGCCCTGGGCACCGCGGCGGGCGGCTTCGCCCTGGTCAGCCTGCTGCGGCTGGCCCCTCCCGACCTCGCGGTCGCGGTCGTCACGCTGCTCTACACCGCGCTGCTCTTCGGCTGGATGGTCGTGCCGCTGCTGGCGTTCGGGCTGGACGACACGCTCGACCCGGCGCGGCTGTCGCTGTTCCCGCTGCGCACCCGCGAGCTGGCCGTGGGCATGTTCACCGCCTCGGCGACCGGCGTGTGGCCGGCCGCCACGCTGATCGTGACCGCCGGGGCGCTGGTGGGACTGGCCGGCGGCGTCGGCGGAGTGCTCGTCGGCCTGCTCGCGGTGCTCGCCCACTTCGCGCTCTGCCTGGTCGCCTCCCGGCTGGTCACCACCGCGCTGTCGGGCGCGCTGCGCTCCCGGCGCGGCCGTGACGCGCTCGCCGTCGCCGCCATCGCCGTCGTCCTGCTCTTCCAGCTCCCCAACCTGCTGATGAACCGCGGCTTCGGCGACCCGCAGGGGATGCTCCTCGACATGGCGGGCGCGCTGCGGTGGACCCCGTCGGGGCTGGCCGCCCACGCCATCGCCGGCGGCGGGCTCGCCGGGCTCGCCGAGGTGGCCGTCCTGGCCGCCCTGACCGTGGCCGCCGGCTGGCTGTGGATCAAGGCGCTGGGCCGCGCGCTCGTCACCGCCGACTCCTCGACCCAGGCCGCCTCGGTGCGCCGCGACAGCGGGCTCGCCGACCGGTTCCTGCCCGACGGGCCGCTCGCCGCCGTCGTGACCAAGGAGCTGAAGTACGTCCGCCGCGACCCGCGTTACCGCATCCTCTGGTTCGCCGCCGTCGCGGTCGTCCTGGTGATGGCGTTCTCCTTCACCGGCCAGGGCATGAGCGGCCCCACACTGCCCATCGTCATGACCGCCTTCTGCGGCATGATGATCGCCGTCCAGCTCGGCAACGCCTACGGGATCGACGGCCGCTCGCTGTGGATGAACACGGTGGCCTTCGGCGCGCAACGCCAGTTCGACCTCGACCTGGCGGGCCGTCACCTGGCCAACGCGCTGATCGCGGTCCCGGTGCTGGCACTCGTCGCCGTCGCCTCCGCGCTGTTCGCCGGGGAGCCGGGGACGATCGGCTGGGCGCTGGCGGCAGGCACCGGCGTGCTCGGCGTCGGGTTCGGCGTCGGCTCGGTGACCAGCGTGCTCATCCCCTACACGGTGCCCGAGCGGATGAACGCCTTCACCGGCGCCGCGCCCGGGCAGGGCGGCCAGGCGTTCGGCTGCGCCCTGCTCGCCTTCGCCGGCGTGGCCCTGCTGTCGGCGCCGTTCGCCGTCGCCGTCGCGTTCGCCGGCCCGTGGGTGCTCGCCTTCGCCCCGCCGTACGGGCTCGCGATCGAGACGCTCGGCCGCCGCCTCGGCGCCAAGATCGGGTTCGCCCGGATGCCCGAGCTGCTGGCCGCCGTGTCCCGTCCCACGTGAGCAGTGGTCTAGTCCATTAAGTGAGACCGGTCTGCGCGTGTTCAGAGCGACTCGATACCCTTCGAAGCATGATTGACCAGGGGCTTGAGCACCGCAGCGCCGCCGTGACCGAGATGCCGGACGAGCTGCGCCGCGATGTGCGGCTGCTCGGCAAGCTGCTCGGCCAGGTGATCGCCGAGCAGGGCGGCGAGGACCTGCTGGCCGACGTCGAACGCCTGCGCAAGGCCGTCATCGCCGCCCGCCGCGGCGAGGTGTCCGGCGACGAGATCGCCGCCTTGGCGGCCGGATGGGAGATCGACCGCGCGGTCCAGGTCGCCCGCGCCTTCACCTGCTACTTCCACCTGGCCAACCTGGCCGAGGAGCACTACCGCATCCGCATCCTGCGCCAGCGCGACACCGAGGACGCGGTGCAGCGCGAATCGCTGGCCCAGGCCGTGGCCGAGCTCGGCCGCGACCGGGTCGCCGAGCTGGTCGAGGGCCTGGAGTTGCATCCTGTCCTGACCGCCCACCCGACCGAGGCGCGCCGCCGCGCCGTCGTCACCGCCATCCAGCGCGTGAGCGGCCAGCTCACCGAGTACAACGCGCCCGGCCGCGGCGCCTCCGAGCGCGCGGAGCTGGAGCGCCGCCTGCTGGAGGAGATCGACCTGCTGTGGCGCACCGCCCAGCTCCGCAACACCAAGCTCGACCCGCTCGACGAGGTGCGCACCGCGATGGCCGCCTTCGACGAGACCCTGTTCCGCATGGTGCCGCAGGTCTACCGCTCGCTCGACGCCGCGCTGAGCGACGCCACCGGCACCGAGCCGCCGCTGGCGAGGCCGTTCATCCGCTACGGGAGCTGGATCGGCGGCGACCGCGACGGCAACCCGAACGTCACCTCCAAGGTCACCCGCGACACCATCCAGATCCAGTCGGAGCACGTGCTCAACGCGCTGGAGACGGCCTGCACGCGCATCGCGCGCACGCTGACCGCCTCCGCCCAGTTCGCCCCGGCCTCGGCCGGCTTGCGTGCCGGGCTGGCCGCCGCCGTCGACGCGCACCCCGAGCTCGTCTCCGAGCTGGCGACCCGGTCGCCGTCGGAGCCGCACCGGCAGTGGCTGCTGTTCGTCGCCGCGCGCATCGCCGCGACCCGCCGCCGTGACCTGGACCTGGCCTACCGCACCCCCGCCGAGCTGCTGGCCGACCTCCGGCTGGCGCAGGAGTCGCTGGCCGAGCACGCCGTACGGCAGGCGTACGGGGAGTTGCAGCATCTGATCTGGCAGGTCGAGACGTTCGGCTTCCACCTGGCCGAGCTGGAGGTGCGCCAGCACTCCCAGGTGCACGCGGCCGCGCTGGAGGAGTTGCGGGCGGGCGGCGAGCTGTCGGAGCGCACCGAGGAGGTGCTGGCCACGATCCGGGTCATCGCCTGGATCCAGGAGCGGTTCGGCGTCACGGCGTGCTCGCGCTACGTCGTGTCGTTCACCCGCTCGGCCGACGACATCGCCGCCGTGCACGAGCTCGCCTCCTACGCGCTGGGCGGGCGGTCCGTGGTGCTGGACGTGGTGCCGCTGTTCGAGTCGGGCCAGGACCTGGCCAACTCGCCTGCCGTGCTGGCGGGCATGCTGGAGATCCCGCAGGTCCAGGAGCGGCTGGCGGCCACCGGGCGGCGCATGGAGATCATGCTCGGCTACTCCGACTCGGCCAAGGAGCTCGGCCCGGCCGCCGCGACCCTGCGCCTGTACGAGGCGCAGGAGCAGCTCACCGCGTGGGCGGCGGCCAACGACGTCAAGCTGCGCATGTTCCACGGCCGGGGCGGCGCGCTCGGCCGGGGCGGCGGCCCCGCCAACCGGGCGGTGCTGGCCCAGGCGCCGGGCTCGGTGGCGGGCCGGTTCAAGGTGACGGAGCAGGGCGAGGTCATCTTCGCCCGCTACGGCCACATCGCGATCGCCCGCCGCCACATGGAGCAGGTCGCCAACGCCGTCATCATGGCCTCCTCGCCGTCGGTCGGCTCGCGCACCGCCGCCGCGGCCGACCGGTTCCGGCCGCTCGCCGAGCGGGTCGCCACCGCCTCCGAGCAGGCCTACCGCGCGCTCACCGAGGCGCCGGGCTTCCCCGAGTGGTTCGCGCTGGTCAGCCCGCTGGAGGAGATCGGCTCGCTGCGGCTCGGCTCGCGTCCGGCCCGCCGGGGGCTGGGCGCGCCGCGCTCGCTCGACGACCTGCGGGCCATCCCGTGGGTGTTCGCCTGGGCGCAGACGCGGGTCAACCTGCCCGGCTGGTACGGGCTCGGCACCGGCCTGGCCGCGGCCGACTCCCTGTCCGACCTCCAGGCCGCCTACGCCGAATGGCCGCTGTTCAACGCGATGCTGGACAACGCCGAGATGTCGCTGGCCAAGACCGACAGGTCCATCGCCGCCCGCTACCTGGCCCTGGGCGGGCGCAAGGACTTCGCCGACCAGGTCCTGGAGGAGTACGACCGGACCAGGGAGCTGGTGCTGAAGGTCACCGGCCACACCCGGCTGCTGGAGAACCGCAAGGTGCTCTCCCGGGCCGTGCAGCTCCGCGACCCGTACGTGGACGCCCTGTCGCACCTGCAGTTGCGGGCGTTGACGGCGCTGCGCACCGGCAACCCGACCGACCGCGAGCGCGAGCGGCTGTCAACGCTGCTGCTGCTCTCGGTCAACGGCGTCGCCGCCGGGCTGCAGAACACGGGCTGACCCCAGCACGCCCAGCACGATGAGGAGCTGGCCCAGGATGTAGGTGGTCATCAGCACGGTGCTCCGGCCGGGAAAGCCCATCCCGGCCACGCCGAGCCCGACGAGGAAGTCGGAGAAGGCGAACAGCGCCCCGCCGAGCCCGGCGACGAGGCCGAGCCCGCCGGCGAAGGCCGCCATCGTCATCAGGGCCAGCCCGTAGCCGAGCACGGGCGCGGCCAGGGCGCCCAGCGGCTCCCACAGCACCATCGCGGCGGCCACCCACACCAGCAGGTAGGCCGCCGCTCCCCAGCGCGGGCGCGACCCCTCGCGGACGAACACCACGATGTAGCAGATCTGCATCACCAGGAACGCCGTCATCCCGGCGATGAAGGCGGCCTGCCCCTCGATGAGCAGGGCCACGTCGCCGGCCGCGGCGAACAGCAGCCCGACGGCGAGCAGCAGCCCGACGGCGAGCAGCCGGCGTCCCGGCGCCCGCCGGATGACGTACGCGGCCAGCACCGGGCAGAGCAGCGGCTTGGTCGCCCACTCCAGCCATTCGATCCCCAGGGCCACGGAGAACACGTTGGCCACGGCCAGCACGCCGAAGATAATGAGCACGCCTCACCTTAGCGCCCGGCGCAACGCCTGGTCAGGCGGCGATCGGGGCGGGCGGCTCGAAGGCCACCGCGTCACGCACCGCCGCGTACAGGCGCCAGTTGAGCGATCCCCGGCGGGACACCACGGTCACCCCCACCCCCTGCGTGAGCAGCCAGACCGCCAGCTCGGTGAAGAAACCGTCGCCCGAGCCGATCACCACCCGGTCGAAGCGCTGCCCGAGACGGTCCACGTACGCGGTCTCGACCAGGGCCCGGTCGGCGCCGTCGGGGCCGGATCTGACGAGCAGTTGCACGCCGCGGAACGCGATCCCGGCCTGGACCAGCGCCTTGTGGTTGACCGCCACGATGAACTGGTCCATCGGCCCGATCGGCACGATCGACCGGTACAGCGCCATCACGGCGGCGACCTCCGCGGTGGTCGGCAGGCTCGTCGCGGTCAGGTTCTCTATGTCCAGCAGGTGCACCGCCCTGCCTCGACACCACGTGGTGGGCTTCACGGCATCTGGCCCTTCCGTTACGTATGTCCAGTGAAGCATGTGTTGATGGAATCGACCAGCATTGGTTCTGTCGTTGTGTGACATGGGTAGGTTTTTGCCACGTCGTCGTTGAGGAGAGCTTGTGGACAGGGACGTCCAGGTGACCGCGGCGGACATCGCCAGGCTGGGCGACGTCGGCCGCGCCGCCGTGAGCAACTGGCGCCGCCGCCACGACGACTTCCCGCAACCCGTCGGCGGCACCACCGCCAGCCCCACCTTCTCCCTGAAGGAGATCAAGGACTGGCTGCGCGCCCACACCGAGGCCAGGCCGCTGCCCAGGCGCGAGTGGTTCTGGCAGGAGTTGCGCGCCGGCGTCGCCGAGGACGAGCTGCCCGCCCTCATCGCCGACCTCGGCTCGTTCCTGCTGCGCGCCCGCCGGGGCGAGGCCCGCCCCGAGAACGACGCCCAGCGCGGGCTGGCCGAGCTCGCCGCCGTGACCGGCCCCGAGGAGACCTTCCAGTTCCTGTACGAGCGCTACGCCGAGTCGCAGCGCGCCAGCCTCACGCCCAAGCCGGTCGCCGATCTGATCGCGGCACTCCTGCCCGCCTCCGCCCGCCGCGTCCTCGACCCGGCCTGCGGCTGGGGCATGCTGCTGCGCGCCGTGCGCGAGCGGTCCGCCGGGCAGCTCCTCGGCCAGGACCTGAGCGAGGCCACGGCCCGCCTGACGGCGATCTCGCTGGCCTTCGGCCCCGGCGACGCCGACATCCGGGCGGGCGACTCGCTGCGGGCCGACGCGTTCCCCGACGCCGCCGTCGACGCCGTCGTCTGCAACCCGCCCTTCAACGACCGCAACTGGGGCTACGAGGAGCTCACCGCCGACGCCCGCTGGGAGTACGGCCTGCCGCCGCGCACCGAGCCCGAGCTCGCCTGGGTCCAGCACGCGCTGGCCCACCTGGTGCCGGGCGGGTTCGCGGTGCTGCTCATGCCGCCCGCCGCGGCCGGTCGCCGGTCGGGCCGGCGCATCAGGGCGCAGCTCCTGCGCCGGGGCGCGCTCCGCGCGGTGATCGCCCTGCCCGTGGGCAGCGTGCCGAACATGTCCGTCGGCCTCACGCTCTGGGTGCTGTGCCGGCCCGGCGGATCGGCGCCGCCCGGGGCCGTCCTGATGGTCGACACCTCCGCCCGGCAGGGCGACTTCGCCACGACGGCGCTGGCCGCCTGGGAACGCTTCCGCCACGGCGACGGCGGCGACGAGCCCGGCGTGAGCCGCGCCGTGCCCGTCATCGACCTGCTCAACGACGAGGTCGACCTGCTGCCCGGCCGCTACCTGCCCGCCACGCCGTCCGGCCTGTCGCCGGAGCGGATCGTGCGCAGCCGCGACCGCCTGCACGAGACGCTCGCCGACACGCTCGCGCTGCTCCCCGGCATCGAGCCGGCCCCCTCAGGCCGCGACCGCCCGCTCGTCCCGGTGGCCGAGCTCGAACGCCGCAACCTGCTCACCGTCCACCAGCAGGCCCCCGCCCGCCCCGGCGAGACCCCCGCCGTCCCCGCCGAGGCCCCCGTCCTCACGGCCGAGGACGTCGTACGCTGCCGCGCCGCCACCGGCCCGCCCGGCTCGGTGCGCAAGGAGCTCCGCACCCGCCCCGGCGACGTGCTCGTGCCGCAGGTCGTCAGGACGCCGGTGGCGGTCGTGGTCTCCGGCGGCGGCGACGTCATCGGCACCCAGCTCCACCTGCTGCGCCCCGACCCGGAGCGGCTGGACCCGCACTTCCTGGCCGGGTTCCTCACCGCCCAGGGCAACCTGCGCCACTACGCCTCGATGTCCTCGACCCACCGGGTGGACGTCCGGCGCGCCGAGATCCCGCTGCTCCCCATCGAGGAGCAGCGGGCGTACGGCAGGGCGTTTCGGCACCTGCAGACCCTGACCGCGTCGCTCAGGCAGCTCGCCGAGCACGGCGCCGACCTCGTGCAGGACACCCTCGACGGGCTGACCGGCGGCCTGGTGCTGCTGTCGGCCGACGACCCGGCCTGGCGCGAGCCGGACTGATCAGCCGGGCTGATCGTTCGGGCTGGTCAGAGGGCCTCGAAGAACGCCCGGATGTCGTCCGTCAGGGCCTCGGTCGCGGTGTGGGCCGTGTAGTGGCCGTGCGCGGGGGCGGGCAGCGTCTTCCAGGAGACGATGTTCGCGTGGTCGCGCTCGGCGAAGCGCCGGATCGACTTGAAGTCGCCCTCGGCCATGGCCAGGCCGAGCGGCACGGTGGTGGGCTCCGTGACGGGCTCCATGCGGGCGTTCTCCCAGTACAGGCGCAGGGCGGAGGCCGCGGTGCCGGTGAACCAGTGGATGGCGGCGTTCGTCAGCACGAAGTCGTCGTCCAGGTCCTCGTCGAAGAGCTGGGCGAGCCAGCCGACCAGGCCGGCGGGGGAGTCGGTGACGGCGTGGGCCAGCGTCTGCGGCTGCTGCGACTGCAGGACGTTGAAGGCGCCCTTCTCCTTCCAGAACCAGTCGAGGACGGCCAGCCCGGCCTGGTCCTCCTCCGACAGGTCGGCGAACTCGGCGGGGTCGCCGGACGGGAAGGAGAAGACCTGCGTGACGTGCACGCCGACAACGTGCTCCGGGTCGACGCGGCCGACCTCGGGGTAGATCATCGAGCCGGCGTCGTTGCCGGCCGCGCCGTAGCGGGTGTAGCCGAGGCGGGCCATCAGCTCGGCCCAGGCGGCGGCGATGCGCCGGTTGTTCCAGCCGAGCTCCCTGGTCGGGCCGGAGAAGCCGTAGCCGGGCAGCGACGGGATGACCAGGTGGAAGTGGCGCGACAGCGGCTCGACGGCGTCGAGGTACTCGGCGATCGAGCCCGGCCAGCCGTGGGTGAGGATCAGCGGCAGCGCGTCGGGGTTGCCGGAGCGCACGTGCAGGAAGTGGATGTCCTGGCCGTCGATCTCGGTGACGTACTGGGGGAGGGCGTTGAGCCTGGCCTCGACGGCGCGCCAGTCGAAGCCGTCGCGCCAGCGGGTGACCAGGCGCCGGACGCGCTCGACGGCGACGCCCTGCTCGGCGCCGGGGATCTCGTCGGCGAAGCGGGTCAGCCGCAGCCGGGCGGCCAGGTCGTCGAGGTCGGCCTGGGGGATCTCGATGCGGTAGGGGTGGATCACGGCGACCTCCAGAGCTGGAACGGTTCGTTCTGTTCCGACTATAGCAGAACGGAACAGTTCATTCCACTCTGTTGGCGTCCGCGTAGACGTTGCACCGCTCGCCGCGCAGGAACCCGACCAGCGTCATGCCGAACTCCCTGGCCAGGTCCACCGCCAGTGACGAGGGCGCCGACACCGCGCACACCGCCGGCAGGCCCGCGGCCAGGGCCTTCTGCATGATCTCGTAGCTGGCCCGGCCGCTCACCATGAGGACGTGGCCGGACAGCGGCAGCCGCCCGTTCATCGCCGCCCAGCCCACCAGCTTGTCCACCGCGTTGTGCCGGCCCACGTCCTCGCGCACCACGACCGTCTCGCCCTCGGCGGTGAACAGCCCGGCCGCGTGCAGGCCGCCCGTCTTGCCGAACACCCCCTGCCCGGCCCGCAACGCGCCCGGCAGCCCGTACAGGACCTCGGGGGTGAGCCGCAGGTCGCCGGGCGGGAGCGGGCGGCAACGGCCGCGCAGCGCGTCGAGGCTCGCCGAGCCGCACACGCCGCACGCGCTGGAGGTGAGGAAGTGGCGCTCCAGCGCGGGCAGCTCGGGCATCGGGCCGCGCAGCCGCACGGTGACCGTGTTGTAGCGGGCCTCGGGCGGCAGGTCCTCGTCGGTGCAGTAGGCGATCGAGGCGATGCCGTCGTCGTGCGCCAGCCCCTCGCCGTGCAGGAACCCGGCGGCCAGCTCGAAGTCGTGGCCCGGCGTGCGCATGGTGATGGCGATCGTCCGGCGCACGCCCCCCGCGGCCGTCAGGCGGATCTCCAGCGGCTCCTCGGTCGCCAGGTCGTCGCGCCGCTCCACCGCCGAGCCGCCCGTCAGCTCGCGCACGCGCACCCGCCTGCTCGGGCCCGGCCGGGTCACAGCGGCCGCACCGTGACGAGCGCGTTGTAGTCGGGGATGCGGGCCTGCGGGGAGCGCCGCGCCTCGTCCAGCAGCACGTTGCCCTCCGGCCAGTGGACCTGGAGGTTGCCCGGCATCAGCGGCGCCCGCAGCACCTTGCCCCGGTAGGCGCGCTCGCCCGAGCGCAGCTCGACGGGGGCGCCGTCGGGCAGGCCGAGCCGGTCGGCGTCGTACTCGCTCATCAGCACAGCTTCGCGCATCGCGCCGTTGAAGCCGTCGAGGCGCTCGTGGACCATGCTGTTGAACTGCTTGCCGCGCCGCGTCGCCACCATGAACGCGCCGTCGGGGCGCTCCAGCGCGGGCGGCTCGACGGGGGAGAAGCGGGCCAGGCCGTCGGGCGTGGGGAAGCGGCCGCCGGGGCACAGGTGGGCGCCGCCGTACTGGACGCTGTCGCCGAAGCGCTTGAGGCCGGCGATGCCCTCGTAGAACGGGACGGCCCGCTCGATCTCGGCGCGGATCTGCGGGGTGCCGGTGAAGCGCACGTTCGCCGCGATGCCGGGCCGGGTGCGGGCGGCCAGCTCGGTGAAGATCTTCCACTCCGGCCACGCCTCGCCGATCCGCGGCCCCTCCACCTCTGGCGAGAAGATGATCCGCCGCTCGGTCGAGGTCTCGGTCACGCCGCCGGTCATCTCGTAGCGGGTCTGCGCGGGCAGCAGCAGCACGTCGCCCTCGGCGGGCACCAGCATCTGCGACGACAGCACGATGTCGACGTGCACCCGCAGCTTGAGCCGCGCCAGGGCCTCCCGGCAGTAGGCGGGGTCGGGCAGCACCTCCAGGAAGTTGCCGCCGGAGGAGACGAGCGCGTCGAGCTCGCCCGCGTGGGCCGCGTCGATCATGTCGGTCGCGGTCAGCCCCGGCGTGGCGGGCACCTCGAACCCCCACATGCCGGTGAACTTCGCGGCGTTGGCCTCGGTGATCGGCAGCCCGCCCGGCAGCCCGGTCGCGTACGCCCCCATCTCGGCCCCGCCCTGCACCCCGCTGTGGCCGCGGATCGGCATCAGCCCGCACCCCTCACGCCCGACGAACCCGCGCGCCAGCGCCAGGTTGACGATCGCGCGCACGTTGTCCTCGCCGTAGGAGTGCTGCGTGATGCCCATCGACCACACCAGCACCGCCGACCTGGCCTCGGCCAGCAGCTCGGCCATGCGCCGCATGTCGGCGCGGGTCGAGCCGGACAGCGCCTCCAGCGTCTCCCACGACTGCCCGGCCACCGCCTCGCGCACGGCCTCGAACCCGGTGGTGTGCCGCGCCACGAACTCCTCGTCCACCGCGCCGGCCTCGATCAGATGCTTGAGCACCCCGTTGAGGAACCCGATGTCGCCGCCCACGTTCACGCCGAAGAAGTCATCGGTGATCTTCGTCCCGAACACCGCCGACTCGGCGTTGGACGGCACCCAGTAGCGTTCCATCCCCGGCTCGCGGTAGGCGTTGACCATCGCGATCCGGGTGCCGGCCTTCTTGGCGTGGTAGAGGTACTTCATCGCCACCGGCTGGTTGTTCGACGGGTTTGAGCCGATGAAGACGATCAGGTCGGAGCCGATCCAGTCCGTGTAGGAGCAGGTCGTGGCCGCCGCCCCGATCGCCTCCTTGAGCGCCACGGTCGAGGGCGAGTGGCAGATGCGGGCGGCGTTGTCGATGTTGTTGGTGCCCAGCGCCCGCACCGCCTTCTGGGCCGCGTAGTAGTTCTCGTTCGGCATGCCGCGGCTGGTCAGATAGGCGCCGAAGCGGGTGTCGCGCAGCCCGCCTGCGGCCACGCGCAGCGCCTCGTCCCAGGAGACGCGGGTGAAGCCGGGCTCGCCGGCGCGCCGCAGCATCGGGTAGGGGAGCCGGCCCAGCTCGCGCAGCTCGGCGCTCTTCCTGCCGCTGAGCCCCGAGACGTCGCGCAGGAGCGACACGTCCAGCGCGGGCATCGTGTTGAGCGGCAGCAGCCGCAGCCTGATGTTGCACAGGTGGATCTCCGGCATGGTCCAGTCGCGCATGCCCTTGGTGCCCAGGGCGCAGCCGTCGCAGGTGCCCTGGTTGAGGATCCGCCACGCGTAGCGCCGGTTGCCCTTGACCGCCCGGAACGCCTTGACCAGCTCAAGGTAGTTGTTCGGCTTGCGCAGCCCCAGCCCGAACGGCCGCCACGAGGCCCAGTTGCGCGGATCCAGTCTCCTCATGTCCCCATCTTCTCCCCGGCACGGCCATGCCCCCGACCACGGCAAGATGGACGGGTGTCTCGTTACTCCGACCTCGACCGGCCGCCGCTCTCCGAGCAGGCGCTCAACCGAGCCCTGCTGCGGCCCGGCTCCCTGTGGACCGGCGTCACCGTCGTCGACAGCACCGGCTCCACCAACGCCGACCTGGCCAGGGCCGCCCGGGATGGCGCCGAGGAGGGGCGGGTGCTGGTCGCCGAGGAGCAGACCGCCGGGCGGGGCAGGCTCGGCCGCGCCTGGGGCGCCCCGGCCCGCGCGGGGCTGACCTTCTCCATCCTGCTCAGGCCCACCGTGCCGGTCGCCGCCTTCGGCTGGCTGCCGCTGCTGTTCGGGGTGGCCGCCGCGTCGGCGGTGCGCCGCCTGGCCGAGGTCGACGTACGCCTGAAGTGGCCCAACGACCTGCTCATCGGCGAGCGCAAGCTGGCCGGGGTGCTCGCCGAGCGGTCCGGTGACGCCGTCGTCATCGGCATGGGCCTGAACGTGCTGCTCACGCGGGACGAGCTGCCCGTGGAGACGGGCACGTCGCTGGCCGTCGAGGAGGCCGCCTGCCTCGACCGCGACCCGCTGCTGCGGGCGACGCTCCGGGAGATCGACGTCCACTACCGCGAGTGGACCGAGGCGGGCGGCGACGCCGACGCGTGCGGGCTGCGCGCCGCCTACCAGGCGTCCTGCGCGACGATCGGCCGCCGCGTGCGCGTCGAGCTGCCCGGCGGCGGCGCGCTCACCGGCCTGGCCACCGGCGTCGACACCGCCGGGCAGCTCCAGGTCGACACCGGCGCCGAGACCGCCGCGCTGAGCGCCGGCGACGTCGTGCACGTTCGGCCCGCGGCATAGCCGCCGGGGGCGGGGTGGTGGCAGCATGTCCGCATGACCATCCCCGACCATCACCTGACACAGGGTGAGCGGCGCGTGCGGTCCTTCCACCCTCACTGGAAGCGGCTGATCGTGCCTTTCGTCGCGCTCGTGCTCATCGCCGCGGCCACGGGCGCGGCGCTGTACTTCATCCCGGGCACCTGGGAGTACGCCTTCCACGCCCGCGTCGCGGTCGGCGTCATCGCCCTCCTCCTGCTGGTGATCTGGTCGTTCGTGCCCTACCTGCAGTGGAAGAACACCGGTTACGTGCTCACCACGCACCGCTTCTCGATCAGCACCGGCGTGCTGAACAAGTCGACGGACGAGATCCCCATGGCCAAGGTCAACACGGTCAGCTCCGACCAGACGTTCGCCGAGCGGCTGCTCGGCTGCGGCACGCTGGTCGTCGAGTCGGCCGGCGACCGGGGCCAGATCGTGCTGCGCGACATCCCACGCATCCAGGACGTCCGCATGGATCTGTTCCGCCTGGTGGAGGACGCTTCCGACGGCGAGGTCGACGAGCGCTAGTCTCCTGGGCGCGCATCCCTTGCGGAGATCATCCTCCTGACACAAGATGGCTGGCATGCCGTACGAAGTGCAGGGCGTCATCGCCACAGGCAAGGGCCGGGAAGTGGCCATCGAAACGGTGCTGGTGCCGGACCCGGGGCCCGGCGAGGCGGTGGTGAACGTGCAGGCGTGCGGCGTCTGCCACACCGACCTCCACTACCGGGAGGGCGGCATCAGCGACGACTTCCCGTTCCTGCTGGGCCACGAGGCGGCGGGCGTGGTCGAGGCCGTCGGCGAGGGCGTCACCGGGCTGGAGCCGGGCGACTTCGTGATCCTCAACTGGCGTGCCGTGTGCGGCCAGTGCCGGGCGTGCCTGCGCGGAAGGCCGTGGTACTGCTTCAACACGCACAACGCCGCTCAGAAGATGACGCTCACCGACGGCACCGAGCTGTCCCCCGCGCTGGGCATCGGCGCGTTCCTGGAGAAGACGCTGGTGGCCGCCGGGCAGTGCACCAAGGTCTCCGCCGAGGCGCCCGCGTCGGTGGCCGGGCTGCTGGGCTGCGGCGTGATGGCCGGCATCGGCGCGGCGATCAACACCGGCGGCGTGACCCGCGGCGACAGCGTGGCCGTGATCGGCTGCGGCGGGGTCGGCGACGCGGCCGTGCTCGGCGCCTCGCTGGCCGGCGCCGCCAAGATCATCGCGGTGGACGTGGACGACCGCAAGCTGGAGTGGGCGCGCGGCTTCGGCGCCACCGACACGGTCAACTCGCGCGAGAGCGACCCGGTCGAGGCCATCCGCGACCTGACCGGCGGGTTCGGCGCCGACGTGGTGATCGAGGCGGTCGGCCGCCCCGAGACCTACAAGCAGGCGTTCTACGCCCGCGACCTGGCCGGCACCGTGGTGCTCGTCGGCGTGCCGACGCCGGAGATGACGCTGGAGCTGCCGCTGCTCGACGTGTTCGGCCGGGGCGGGGCGCTGAAGTCCTCCTGGTACGGCGACTGCCTGCCGAGCCGCGACTTCCCGATGCTCATCGACCTGTTCCTGCAGCACCGGCTGCCGCTCGACCGGTTCGTCACCGAGACCATCGGCCTCGACCAGGTCGAGGAGGCGTTCGCCAAGATGCACCGCGGCGACGTGCTGCGCTCGGTGGTGATCCTCTAGATGCTCGACAGGGTCATCACCTCAGGCACGTTCTCGCTCGACGGCGGCACCTGGGACGTCGACAACAACGTCTGGCTGGTCGGCGACGCCCGCGAGGTCGTCGTCATCGACGCCGCCCACGACGCCAGGGCCATCGCCGACCGGGTCGGCGACCGCACGGTCCGGGCCATCGTCTGCACCCACGCGCACAACGACCACGTCAACGCCGCCAAGGAGCTGAGCGACCTCACCGGCGCGCCGATCCGGCTGCACCCGGCCGACCAGGTCCTGTGGTCGCAGGTCTACGGGGACGAGGTCACGTACACGCCGCTGGGCGACGGCGAGAAGATCGAGGCCGGCGGGATCGCGCTGCAGGTCCTCCACACGCCGGGGCACGCGCCCGGCGCGGTCTGCCTGTACGCGCCCGAGCTGTGCGTGCTGTTCAGCGGCGACACGCTGTTCAAGGGCGGGCCGGGGGCGACCGGGCGTTCGCACTCGTCGTTCGGCACGATCATCGAGTCGATCCGCGACCGCCTGCTGACGCTGCCGCCCGAGACCGTCGTCCACACCGGGCACGGCGACTCCACCTCGATCGGCGCCGAGGCCCCTCACCTGGAGGAATGGATCACGCGGGGCCACTGAGGTGTGGCTTACCTAACATAGGCAAGCCTTACCGCGGTGGGCTATCTTAGGTGTGCCTTACCTACCCCACCCCTGAGAGGCTCCCCGCGGATGTACGTGTGTGTTTGTCGTGCTGTGACCGAAAACGAGGTCCACGACTGCATCGCCGCGGGCGCGCGGAGTGCGAAACAGGTTCGCGACACCACGGGCGCCGGGGGCGACTGTGCCTCTTGCGTACGGAAGATCTGTGCGATCCTGAAGCGGTCTGAGGAACTGACCACCGCATAGCACAAGGGGCCCGTTCATGCAGGGCGACAAGCAGATCATCGAGCTGCTCAACGAGCAGCTCACGGCGGAGCTCACGGCGATCAACCAGTATTTCCTGCACGCCAAGATGCAGGAGAACTGGGGATACACCAAGCTCGCCGAGCACACCCGCGAAGAGTCGATCGACGAGATGCGCCACGCCGAGCGCCTCACCGACCGCATCCTCTTCCTCGAAGGACTGCCCAACTACCAGCGGCTCGGCACCCTGCACATCGGGCAGACCGTCCGCGAGCAGTTGCAGGCGGACCTGGAGGTCGAGCTGTCGGTGGTGCAGCGGCTGCGGCCGGCCATCCAGCTCATGCGCGAGAAGGGCGACATCACCTCGGCGCGGATCTTCGAGGACATCCTCGCCGACGAGGAGCAGCACATCGACTACCTCGAAACCGAGCTCGGCCTGATGCAGACCCTGGGCGACCAGCTCTACCTGGCCCGCTACGCCGAGCCGCCGTCCGTCGACGACTGAGCCCGCCGCGTTCGATCGCCCGCCGCGCCGACGGCGGGCGCGCGCGTTTCTGGCGCCAACTTTCGCCGCGGGGAACCACGGGGGCGTAACCCTTTTACCCACGGCAATCGCGGTAATTTAATCATGACTAACCGATATTTAGCCGCGTTTGCCCAGGTCAATGGATAGGTCAACGACGAGTCAAACCGCGCGCTGTGCCCGGGAAACGATCGCTTAAGGTCCTACGATCGCTCCATGACCTGCGTACTTCTCGCCGAGGATGACACCTCGATTTCCGAGCCGCTCGCGCGCGCCCTGCGCCGCGAGGGCTATCAGGTTGAGGTGAGCCCCGACGGCCCGCAGGCCCTGGAGAGGGCTCTGTCGGGGGGCATCGACCTCATCGTTCTCGACCTTGGCCTGCCCGAGATGGACGGCCTGGAGGTGGCCCGGCGGATCCGTGCCGAAGGGCACGGCACCCCGGTGCTGATCCTCACCGCCCGCGTCGACGAGGTCGACACCGTCGTCGGCCTCGACGCCGGCGCCGACGACTACGTCACCAAGCCGTTCCGGCTCGCCGAGCTGCTCGCCCGGGTGCGGGCGCTGCTGCGCCGCGGCACCTCCGAGACCCCGGTCGTGCAGGGCGTCCGCATCGACGCCGACTCCCGCCGCGCCTGGATGGGCGAGAAGGAGCTGCACCTGACCACGAAGGAGTTCGACCTGCTCAGGGTTCTGGTCCGCGACGCCGGAAAGGTGGTGACGCGCGAGCAGATCATGCGCGAGGTATGGGACACCAACTGGTGGGGCTCCACCAAGACACTCGACATGCACATCTCGTGGCTGCGCCGCAAGCTCGGCGACGACGCGGCCAAGCCCCGCTACATCACCACCGTCCGGGGAGTCGGCTTCCGCTTCGAACGCGAGTAGGCATGCGCCGACGCCTGCTCACCTCAACCCTGGTGGTGGCGGTCATCGCCGTCCTGCTGCTAGGGGTTCCCCTCGGCATCGTGGTCAGCCGGCTGATCGTCGACGACGCGGCCCAGCAGCTCAGGTCGGAGGCGACCCGTCTGGTCGGGGAGGTCGAATACGCCCGTATCCAAGAGACCCCGCTCGACCCCAAGCAGCTGGAGCAGAAATACCCCGACCGCTACATCCAGATATTCGAGCGCGGAAACCCGCCCAAGGCCACGGTCGTCGGCTCGCAGCCGTCGTCCGGGGAGCAGATGACCGAGGACGCGGAGTCCGACAGCGGCATCTTCGTCCGGGTGAGCCGCGACCGGGCCCAGGTCGAGCAGGACGTCTACGCCCGCCTGCTGCTGATCGTGGCGCTGGCCGTCGCGGCTCTCGCCGTGGCCGTGGGCCTGGCCATCGTGCAGTCACGCCGCCTCACGCTGCCGCTGCAGGACCTGGCCAAGATCGCCGAACGGCTCGGCTCGGGTGACGCCCGGCCGAGCAAGCACCGCTACGGCATCCCCGAGCTCGACCAGGTGGCCCAGGTGCTCGACCGCAGTGCCACGCGCATCTCCGACCTGCTCACCCGCGAACGCGAGTTCGCCACCGACGCCTCCCACCAGCTCCGCACCCCCCTCACCGGCCTCACCATGCGCCTGGAGGAGATCGTCGCCGCCTCCGACCAGCCCGAGGTGGTGCGCGAGGAGGGTGAGGCCGCCATCGTGCAGGCCGAGCGCCTCACGGCGGTCATCGACGAGCTGCTGGCAGCCGCGCGCCGCCAGCGGCACGCCCAGGCCGAGCCGATCTCCATCGACGAGGTGCTCATCCAGCAGGTGACCGAGTGGCAGCCGGTCTTCCGCGGCGTGGGCCGCACGCTCGTGCTCGCCGGCTCGCGCGACCTCAAGGCGCTGGCCACGACCGGCGGTTTCGGCCAGGTCATCGCGACCCTGCTGGAGAACTCCCTGCGCCACGGCGGCGGCACCGTAACGGTCACCACGACCAGTGGTGACAGCTCCGTGGTGGTCGAGGTGGCCGACGAGGGGCCCGGCATCTCCGACGAGATCGCGCCCAAGATCTTCGAGCGCAACGTGAGCGGCGGCGGGGGCACCGGCCTCGGCCTGACGCTCGCCCGCGCGCTGGCCGCCGCCGACGGCGGCCGGCTGGAGCTGGTGCGGCGTCGCCCGGCGGCCTTCGCCGTCTTCCTGCGGCTGGCCGAGGACAACGGCCGCAACCGCGTCGTCAGCGGTCCCGCCTGAGTCAGCGGTCCTGCCTGATCCCCGTGTCGGGCAGCTCCGCGGGGATCGGCTCGGTCGCCTCCAGGAAGACCCACTTCTTGTACGACCAGTAGCGGAACAGCGTGCCCAGGCCGACGCCGATGATGTTGGCGATGTTGGCGCTGACCGGGTCGTCCAGGTGCAGCGTGTAGGTGGTGAAGCCGATCACCAGCACGCCGAACAGCAGCGCGATGCCGTTGAGCAGGAAGAACAGGAAGTATTCGCGCCCCAGCCCGCTCTGCTCGCGGTGGCGGAACGTCCAGAACCGGTTGCCCAGATAGGCGAACGAGGTGGAGATCGCCGTGGCGAACACCTTGGACGTCATCGGCCCGAGGTCGATCGCCAGCAAGAACAGGTTGTACATGCCCGTGTCGATCACGAAGGCGGCGGCACCGACGGTGCCGAACTTGGTCAGCTCATGGACCAGGGCGGCGAAACGCTGGTACAGGCCTTTGGCGAACTGCAGCACGCTCCTGCTCGCCCTTCCTTTTCGGCAGGCATGACGACTTCAGCGTACCGGTTGTCACAACGCCGGACGCGCCGCCCGGCAGGCGAGCTGGAGCGCCAACCTTTGCTGGGGATCGTCCAGGTCCGCGTGGAGCAGGGCTTCTATGCGGCGGATGTTGCGGCTCACGGCGTTTCGGTGCATGTGCAATTCCTCGGCGGCGCGGGCCGGGGAGCCGTGATGGTCCAGGTAGGCGCGCAGGATGCCGATCAGGTGGGCCGGGCGGTCGCCCTTGAGGTCGAGGATGGGCTGCAGTAGCTCCCTGACGGCCTGGTGGGCGGCGTCGGAGGCGTACCACTCCTCCAGCATGCGGTCCAGCCCGGCCAGGTCGTACACGGCGAGCGGGGCCGGGCTGCGCCTGAGCGCCGTGCGCGCCTCGGCGGCCGAGGTGCGCAGGCCGAGCAGGCCCCGGTGCGCGGTGCTCACGCCGCAGCGCAGCTCGGCGCCCGCCGGGCGGACCCGCTCCAGCAGGCGGGCCGCGTCGCGGACGGCCTCGCGCAGGCCGGCCCGGCCCTGGTCGCGGGGGAGTGAGCGGACGACGACCAGCGCGTCACCGGCCAGCGCGCCGTTCCACTCCGGGCCGACGATCTCGCGGGCCGCCCGGACCGCCCTGACCGCCACCGCGTCGAGCAGGGCGTAGCGTTGCGGGCCCTCCTCCATCACCGGTTCGAGGCGGAGCACCACGTGCCAGTCGTCGACCGGCAGCCCCAGCGCGCGGGCGCGCGGGGCCAGCTCCTGGGCCTGCTTCTCCGGCGCGACCAGCAGCTCGGTGAGCAGTTGCGCCCGCGACCTGCCCGCCGGCTCGTCGGCCGGTCCGGCGGCGGCCGCCAGCTCGGCGAAGCGCGCCACGACCTCCACCGCCGTGCCCAGGTGGCCGCCGGGGGCGTCGGCGCCCTCCTCGGGGAGCGGGACGCCGAGGGCCCCGGTCGCCGCCTCGGCGATGCGCTCCGGGGTGCCGCCCGCCCGCAGGATGGCGCGTACGGCGGTGACGGTCCTGGCCAGGGCGTCGGAGGCGTCGCCCGCGACGGCGCGCTCCAGGCCGACGACCAGCGCGGCCAGGTCGCCTCCGGCGGCGTACACCCCGATCCCGCTCCGCTCGGCCAGCATGGCGGCGCTGCGGCCGGCCTCCGCGAGGTCCGGCCCGGTGAGCACCAGCGCGGCGGCGCGGGCGGCGGCGGCGTCGCGCAGCGCGACGTCGAGGCGGTAGGAGCCCGCCTCGCGGGAGGCGGCGGCGGTGAGGACGGCGATCGACCCGGCGGGCAGGCGGGCCACCTCGCGCAGGTCCTCCACGAGCCGCACCCCAGAGAAGGGACCGGCCGGGACAGGCCCGGCCAATCTCTGCAAACCCTCCAGTACGTGTGCCACCCGCACACGATAGCCCCATAAGGGTGCCCCCAGCACACCACTGCTGACCTGCGATTTCGTACCGTGAACAGGTGGACATCGGAACCGGGCTGCTGCCCGCGTTCGCCAGAGGGTGCGCCGTGCTCGGCTCGGGCGGCGGCGGCCCCGTCGCGATCGCGCGCGCGGCGGCCATGCAGGCGCTGGAGGACCACGGCCCCGTCGCCGTCGTGCGGCCCGGCGACCTCGCCCCGGACACGCTCGTCATGCCTGTCGGCACGGCCGGCTCGTCGGCGGTGATGTCGGAGCGGATCTGCGGCGTCAACGAGCCCGTCCACCTGCGGGCCAAGGTCGAGGAGCTGTTCGGCGCGCCCGTCGGCGCGGTCATGGCCAGCGAGATCGGCGGCGCCAACGGCTGCCTGGCCGTCGCCTGGGCCGCCGTCACCGGGCTGCCGCTGGTCGACGCCGACGGCATGAGCCGCGCCTTCCCCGGCATGGACCAGACGGTCATGGAGCTGCACGGCGTCCCGCCCACGCCCGCCGTGGTGTGCGACGAGCGCGGGCGCACCCTCGTCATCGAGAACGTGACGGGCCGCTGGCTGGAACGGCTGGTCAGGGCCTCGCTGGAGGCGTTCGGCGGCCAGGTCGCCACCAGCGAGTACATCCTGCGCGGCGGCCAGGTCGCCGCCTGCACGGCCGTCGGCTCCGTCACCCGCGCGCTGCGGCTCGGGACCTCCCTCCCCGAGCCGCTCATCACCGGCAAGGTGGCGGAGACGTCCGGGACCATCCTCATCGAGGGCCTGGGTCGCGACCTGGGCAGGCTCGCCAGGATCGAGGCGGGCAGCGAGTTCCACGCGGTCATCGAGGACGGCGCGCCGCTGGCCCTGGTCCCCGACGTGATCGCGCTGCTCGACACCCGCACCGAGGAGGTGCTGCGGGTCGAGCAGATCCGCTACGGCCTGCGCGTCAGCGTCGTCACCGTCCCCTGCGACCCGATCTGGCACACCCCCGCCGGTCTGCGCCTCGCGGGCCCCGCGGCCTTCGGCCTGGCGGGGCTGACCGGCGAGGGGAGGCCGTCATGAGCCCCGGGGTCGAGCGGCGGCAGGTCGGCATGGTGCGGGCCGGGGTGGACGTCGGGCCGACCAACACCGACGCCGCCCTGCTCGACGACGCCGGGCGCGTGCTCGCCACCGTCAAGGTCGCCTCCGTCCCCGACGACCCGGTGGCCTGTGTACGCGCCGCGCTCGGGGCGCTGCCTCCGCACGAGTCCGCCCAGGTCGCGGTGGGCCTGCGCGGCGCGGCCACCGCCGTGACCCGGCGGCGCGGCCTGCGCCGGGTGGCGGTGCTGCGCATCAGCGGCGAGTCCGGCCGCGCCGTACGCCCCCTGTCGGGCTGGCCGGAGGACCTGCGCGCGGCCGTCAGCGCCGGGACGGCCACCGTCGCCGGAGGCGGCGGCCTGGACCGGGAGGACTGGACCCCGCTGGACCGCGACGCCGTGGCCCGCTTCGCCGCCTCGGCGGCGGGCGCCGCCGAGGCCGTCGCCGTCACTGGGCTGTTCTCCCCGCTGGACGGCCGCCAGGAGCGGGAGGCCGCCGAGATCATCCGGGCCGAGGCCGGCGACCTGCCGATCTCGCTCTCCGCCGAGCTCGGCTCGATCGGCCTGCTGGAACGCGAGAACGCCACCGTGCTGGACGCCGCCCTCTCGGGCTTCGCCGGAGCCGTCGCCGAAGGGCTGGCCGAGACGCTGTCGGGCCTGTGCCCCGGCGCGGCGGTGTTCGTGACGCGCGGCGACGGCACGCTGATGAGCCTGGAGCACCTGGCCAGGCATCCCGGGCTGAGCCTGGGCAGCGGCCCCGCCAGCGTGCTGCGCGGCGCGGGCGTGCTCGCCGGCCTGCACGACGCCGTGGTCGCCGACGTGGGCGCGGCCCGCGTCCGCGTCGGCGTGCTGGCCGGCGGCTTCCCCGAGGAGGCGGTGCGCGGGGCCGGGATCGGCGGCGTGCCCGTGGGCCTGCGCATCCCCGGCCTGATCCGGGTGCCGCGCCCGATCGACCCCGCCGAGCTGGCCGAGGCCGTCGACCGGCTGCAGCCCGGCCCGGCGCGGCTCCCGCTCGTCGTGGTCGGCGGCGGCGCGCACGCCGTCCCCGGCGGCCTGCACCCCGCGCACGGGCTGTGCGCCGGCGCCATCGGCGCGGCCGTCAGCCCCGTCGGCGGCCAGTACGAACGGATCGTCCGGCTGCCCAGCGCCGCCGCGCGTGAGGCCGTCGCCGAGGAGGCCAGGGCCGCCGCCGTGCGCGCCGGGGCCGACCCGCGCGACGTGGCGCTGGTCGAGGTGGCCGAGACCCCGCTCGACTACCTGCCCGGCTCCTTCGTCAGGCTCCGCGCCCGCGCGGCCGGCCGCCCCTCGCATCTGTGAACCCCCCTGAGAAAGGCGAGCACGTGACCACCGACTCCGACTATCCCCTTGAGCGGGTGCCGCAGAGCGCGCGGTACCCGTGGTTCAACGTGGCCGTGCAGCGGTTCGGCCAGCTCTCCGACCTGACGCAGTTCCTGCTCGGCGCGACCCTCGGCGCCGGCCTGTCGTTCTGGGGGGCGTTCTGGGCGTTCACCCTCGGGTCGGTCATCCTGGAGGTCGTCTGCATCTTCGTCGGCATCGCCGGCATGCGCGAGGGCCTGTCGACGTCCATGCTGGCCCGGTGGACCGGCTTCGGCCGCTACGGGTCCACGCTGATCGGGATCGTCATCACGCTGAGCCTGTTCGGCTGGTTCGGCGTGCAGACCGCGGTGTTCGCGGCCGGGCTGCACTCGATCATGTCGTGGCTGCCGCTGTGGGCGTGGTCGCTGATCGCCGGGATCGGCGTGACGCTGCTGGTCATCCGCGGGTTCAAGGCCATGGGGATGACCGCGTTCATCACCGTGCCGGCGTTCCTCGGGCTGGCCGGGTGGGCGATGTGGGTGGAGATCTCCCGCCACGACCTGGGCACGCTGGTGGCCTCGCCGCCGTTCGGCGAGCCCATCAGCATCGCCACCGGCGCCACCATCGTGGCCGGCTCGTACATCGTCGGCGCCGTCACCACGCCCGACATGACCAGGTTCAACCGCAACACCGGCGACGTGGTCAAGCAGACGCTCGTCGGCATCTCGCTCGGCGAGTACGTGCTCGGCCTCGCGGGCGTGCTGCTGGCCTACGCGGTCAAGACGTCGGACGTGATCGCGATCATCACGGCGTCGTCCGGCGTGGTCGGCGTCATCGTGCTCATCTCCGCCACCGTCAAGATCAACAACTGGAACCTGTACTCCTCCACGCTCGGCCTGCTCAACGCCGTCGAGACCACGACCGGCGTGCGGCTGAACCGGGTCACGGTCACGATCGGCGTCGGCGTCCTCGGCAGCGTGCTCGCCGCCCTCGGCATCCTGGAGCGGTTCACCGACTTCCTGCTGATCCTCGGCGTCATCACGCCGCCGATCGCCGGGATCATGGTCGCCGAGTACTTCGTGGTGCGCCGCTGGCGGCCGGTGCTCGACGCCTCACGCGCCGCCGGGCGGCTGCCCGACACCGAGCCCGCCTGGGTGCCCGCCACGCTCGTCATCTGGGCTGCCGCCGCCCTGTTCGGCTGGCTCAGCGAGCACTACCAGTGGATCGGCATCCCCGCGCTCAACTCCCTCCTGCTCGCCGGACTGGCCTACGTCGTCGCCGGCCGGCTCGGCCTGGTCCGCGCCAGCCGTGAACAGCCCGTCCTCGCCTAGAAAGTCCCGTACATGCGCATCGGCATCGACGTCGGCGGCACCAACACCGACGCCGCCCTCATCGGCGACGGCGGCCAGGTGCTCGCCACCGTCAAGTCCCCCACCACCGAAGACGTCACCGGCGGCGTCGCCGCGGCCATCGCCGGGCTCGGCGCCACCGAGGCGTCGGCCGTGATGATCGGCACCACCCACTTCGTCAACGCCCTCGTCGAGGCCGCCCGGCTGGAGCCCGTCGCCGCCGTCCGGCTCGGCCTGCCCGCCACGGCCGCGCTCCCGCCCCTGGTCGACTGGCCCGACCGGCTGCGCGAGGCCGTCGAGGGCGCCGTCTACCTGTGCCACGGCGGCCACGAGTACGACGGCACGCCCATCTCCGCCCTCGACCCCGGCGAGCTCCGGCGGGTCGCCGCCGACATCCGGGCCCGCGGCCTGCGGACGGTCGCGATCTCCTCGGTGTTCTCCCCGGTCAGCGCCGACTCCGAGCGCCAGGCCGCCGACATCCTGGCCGCCGAGCTGGGCCCCGAGGTCCACCTGTCGCTGTCCCACGAGATCGGCAGGGTCGGCCTGCTGGCCAGGGAGAACGCCACCATCGTGAACGCCGCCCTGCGCCCGCTCGCCGGCCGTACGGTCGCGGCGTTCGCCGAGGCGCTGGCGGTGGCGGGCATCCGGGCGCCGCTGTTCCTGTCGCAGAACGACGGCACGCTCATGGACGTGGACCACGCCCGCCGCTACCCGGTGGCCACGTTCGCCTCCGGGCCGACGAACTCCATGCGCGGAGCCGCGTACCTCTCGGGGCTGACCGACTGCGCGGTCGTCGACATCGGCGGCACCACCACGGACGTCGGCATCCTGAACGGCGGCTTCCCGCGCGAGGCCGCGGGCGAGGCGCTGGTCGCCGAGGTGCGCACCAACTTCCGCATCCCGGACGTGCTGTCCATCGGCATCGGCGGCGGCTCGATCGTCGCCCCCGAGGGCAGCGTGGGCCCGCGCAGCGTCGGCTACCGGCTCACCGCCGAGGCGCTGGTGTTCGGCGGCGGCACGCTGACCGCGACCGACCTGGCCGTGGCCGCGGGGCAGGCCGTCGTCGGCGACCCCGCCCGCGTCACCGGCGTGGACCACGAACGCCCGCTGAAGATCATCGCCGAGCGCGTCGCCGAAGCGGTGGACCGCATGCGCACCAGCGCCGCCCCGCTGCCCGTCGTCCTCGTGGGCGGCGGCAGCATCCTCGTCGGCGAGCTGCCCGGCTTCGCCGACGTGCGCCGCCCCGACCACTACGAGGTGGCCAACGCCGTCGGCGCGGCCATCGCCCAGGTCGGCGGCGAGGTCGACCGGGTGTTCTCGGGCCCGCGCGAGAGCGTGCTGGCCGAGGCCAAGAACGAGGCGGTCGCGCGGGCCGAGCGCGCCGGGGCACGCGCGGGCAGCGTGCGGATCGTGGACGTGGAAGAGCTGCCGCTCGCCTACCTGCCGGGTGACGCCACCCGGGTCAGGATCAAGGCCGTCGGCGACCTGGACCTGGAGAAGATCGATGCGTGAGATCGGGATCGACCGGCTCGACGACCTGGCGCGCGGCGCCGGCATCCTCGGCACCGGCGGCGGCGGCGACCCGTACGTGGGCAAGCTGCTGGCCCGCGAGGCCATCCGCAGGCACGGCCCGGTGACCGTGTACGACATCGACGAGGTGCCCGCCGACGCCACCGTCGTCGCCGTGTCCGGGATGGGCGCGCCGACCGTGCTGCTGGAGAAGCTGCCCGCCGGCACCGAGGAGCTGACCGCGCTGCGCGCACTCGAAGCCGTGCTCGGCCGCCCCGCCACGCACATCGTGCCCATCGAGATCGGCGGCGTGAACTCGATGATCCCCATCGCGGCCGCCGCCCAGGCCGGGCTGCCGCTCGTCGACGGTGACGCGATGGGCCGGGCCTTCCCCGAGGCCCAGATGGTGCTGCCCACCCTCATGGGCGTGCCCAACACGCCGATGGCCGTCGCCGACGACAAGGGCAACACGCTCGTCGTCGACACCGTGTCCAACCAGTGGGCCGAACGCATCACCCGGGCCGCCTGCGTGCAGATGGGCTGCCAGGTCTCCTGCGCCGACACCGTGCTGCGCGGCGACCAGCTCCGCGACGGCCTGGTCCCCGCCACGCTGACGCTCGCCGAGAACCTCGGCAAGGCCGTGCGGCGGGCCCGCGCCGCCAACGCCGACCCGGTGCGCGCCGCCCTGGACGTGCTCGGCGGCGTCAAGCTGTTCACCGGCAAGGTCGTCGACGTCGAACGCCGCACCACCGGCGGCTTCGCCCGGGGCAACGCCCGACTGGAGGGCACGGGCACGCTGGAGCTCAGCTTCCAGAACGAGCACCTGCTCGCCCGCCGCGACGGCGAGATCGTGGCGACCACCCCGGACCTGATCTGCGTCCTCGACACCGACTCCGGCGAGCCCGTCACGACCGAGGCCATGCGCTACGGGCTGCGCGTCACCGTCATCGCCGCGCCGTGCGACCCGCGCTGGGCCTCGCCCGCCGGGCTGGAGCTCGCGGGGCCCCGCTACTTCGGCTACGACTGCGACTACCTGCCCCTTCGGGGTAGGTATGCTCAAGTCACGTGAACGCATACAGTCCCATCGGCCCCGTGGTCGGCATCGTCGGCGCGGGACAGCTCGCCAGGATGACCCAGCAGGCCGCCATCGCGCTCGGGGTGGAGCTCCGGGTGCTGGCCAACGCCCCCGGAGAGAGCGCCGCCCGGGTCATCGTCGACACCCGCATCGGCGACTACCGTGACCTGGCCGACCTGCGGGAGTTCGGCAAGGGCTGCGACGCGATCACGTTCGACCACGAGCACGTGCCCACCGAGCACATCCGGGCGCTGGCCGCCGGCGGCCTCCAGGTCCACCCCGGCGCCGACGCGCTCGTCCACGCCCAGGACAAGGCCGTCATGCGCGAGCGGCTGACTGCCATCGGCGCGCCCTGCCCGGCGTGGGCCCGCGTGTCCGACGCCGCCGAGGCCGTCGCGTTCGCCCAGGAGCACGGGTGGCCGTTCGTGCTCAAGGCGATCCGGGGCGGCTACGACGGGCGCGGTGTGTGGGTGTGCCGCACCGAGGCCGACGTGACCGAGGCGTTCGCGGCCGGGGTGCCGCTGATGGCCGAGGCGTTCGTCCCGTTCGAGCGGGAGCTGGCCGTGCTCGTCGCCCGCTCCCCGCACGGGCAGGGCGTCAGCTACCCGGTCGTCGAGACCGTGCAGCAGGACGGCATCTGCGTCGAGGTGCTCGCCCCCGCCCCCGGGCTCGACCCGGAGGAGGCCGCCCAGGCGCAGCGGGTCGCGCTCAACATCGCCCACGAGCTCGGCGTGACCGGGCTGCTGGCCGTCGAGATGTTCCAGACGGCCGGCGGGCTGGTGGTCAACGAGCTGGCCATGCGGCCGCACAACAGCGGCCACTGGACCATCGAGGGCGCCCGCACGTCGCAGTTCGAGCAGCACCTGCGGGCGGTGCTCGACCTGCCGCTCGGCTCGCCGTCGATGACCGCTCCCGTGGTCGTGATGGCCAACCTGCTCGGCGGCGACGACCCCGACCTGTTCAAGCGGTACGAGCACGTCATGGCGCACGACCCCGGCGTGAAGGTGCACTTCTACGGCAAGGAAGTGCGTCCCGGGCGCAAGATCGGGCACGTCACGGTGACGGGCGACGACCTCGACTCCTGCCGCGCCCGCGCCCGCCACGCCGCCGTCCACCTCACCACCGGGGAGTACGCATGATCGGCATCGTCATGGGAAGCGACTCCGACTGGCCGGTGATGAAGCTGGCCGCGGAGGCCGTCGCCGAGTTCGGGGTGCCGTTCGAGGCCGACGTCGTGTCGGCCCACCGGATGCCTGCCGAGATGATCGACTACGGCACGCAGGCGGCGTCCCGCGGCATCCAGGTGATCATCGCTGGGGCCGGCGGGGCCGCCCACCTGCCCGGCATGCTCGCCTCCGTGACGCCGCTGCCCGTCATCGGGGTGCCGGTGCCGCTGAAGTATCTCGACGGGATGGACTCGCTGCTCTCCATCGTGCAGATGCCCGCCGGGGTGCCCGTCGCCACCGTGGCGGTCGGCGGCGCCCGCAACGCCGGGCTGCTGGCCGTACGCATCCTGGCCGCCTCCGACGCGGGGCTGCGGGAGCGGATGGTGACCTTCCAGGAGACGCTGAAGGAGCAGGCGCACGCCAAGGGCGCGCGGCTGCGCGCCGAGGCGGCGTCGCTCGCCGAGACGCGGCCGCTCTCGTAGGGGCCGCGTCACACCACGTACCCGGCGCGCTGCGTGAGTGGCGCGCCGGAGGTCTCAGGGGCGGCCGAGAGCCCGGTAGTGCCAGCCCGCCGAGCGCCACGCCTCGGCGTTGAGCGCGTTGCGCCCGTCGACGATCCTGCGCGTGGCCACGACCGAGCCGAGCTCCTCCGGGTCGAGGGCCACGAACTCGTCCCACTCGGTCAGCAGCAGCACGACGTGCGCCCCGCGCACCGCCTCCACCGCCGACGCGCCGTAGTTGAGCTCCGGGTGCGCCTTGCGCGCGTTGTCCAGCGCGATCGGGTCGTAAACCGTGACCTGGCCGCCCTGGTGCCCGATCGTCACGGCGACGTCCAGCGCCGGTGAGTCGCGGATGTCGTCGGAGTTCGGCTTGAAGGCCGCGCCGAGCACGCCCACCGTGCAGCCCCGGAACGAGCCGCCGGCCAGCTCCCTGGCCAGGTCCACCATCCGCGCCCGGCGGCGCATGTTGATCGCGTCGACCTCGCGCAGGAACGTCAGCGCCTGGTCCGCGCCCAGCTCGCCGGCCCGCGCCATGAACGCCCTGATGTCCTTGGGCAGGCAGCCGCCGCCGAAGCCGAGCCCCGGGTTGAGGTAGCGCCCGCCGATGCGGTCGTCGTACGACAGGGCCAGCGAGAGCTGCTGCACGTCGGCGTGGGCGGCCTCGCACACCTCGGCCATCGCGTTGATGAAGGAGATCTTGGTGGCCAGGAAGGAGTTGGCCGCCGTCTTGACGAGCTCGGCCGTGGGGAAGTCGGTGACGACCATCGGCACCTCGCCCAGCGGCTCGTACACCTCGCGCAGCATCTTCTCGGCCCGCTCGCTGCGTACGCCGATCACGATCCGGTCGGGGTGGAGCGTGTCCTGGACCGCGAAGCCCTCGCGCAGGAACTCGGGGTTCCACGCCAGCTCGGCCTGGGTCCCGGCCGGGGCCAGCAGGGCGAGCTTGTCGGCCAGCCGACCCGCGGTGCCCACCGGCACGGTCGACTTGCCGACCACCAGGCACTCACGGTCGAGGTAGGGGGCCAGCGACTCGATCGCGGCGTCCGTGTAGGACACGTCGGCGGCGTACTCGCCGCGTTTCTGCGGGGTGCCGACGCATACGAAGTGCACGTCGCCGAAAGCGCCCACCTCCTCGTAGGAGGTGGTGAACCGAAGCCGGCCGGATTCGAGCCCCCGGCGCAGCACCGGCTCCAGGCCGGGCTCGTGGATCGGGAGCTCACCGTTGTTGAGACGGCGGATCTTGTCGGCGTCGATGTCGAGGCCGAGGACGTCGTATCCGAGATCAGCCATGCAGGCCGCATGGGTGATGCCCAGGTAACCGGTCCCGATCACCGTGAGGCGATATGGCACGAGTGAACTCCTTTCGATCGCCGTGGCATGCTACCGGCTCTTGGCTACCCCCTTCGTGCCACCTGGGCATACCCCGCAAACCGTACCGACTGGTAACAAGATGCTCGGACGTCCTAGTATCTCTGTATGGACTTTCCTCTGTACGCGCCCGCCGAAGAGCACGACATGCTCAGGGACACGGTCAGGGCCCTCGCCGACGAGAAGATCGCCCCGCGTGCCGCCGAGGCGGACGAGAACGAGGAGTTCCCCTGGGACGTCTACAAAGCCCTGGTCGCCGCCGACCTGCACGCCGTCCACGTACCTGAGTCCTACGGCGGAGCCGGGGCCGACGCCCTCGCCGCGGTCATCGTCATCGAGGAGGTCGCCCGCGCGTGCGCCTCCTCCTCGCTGATCCCCGCCGTCAACAAGCTCGGCACCGTCCCGCTGCTGCTGTCGGCGTCGGAGGAGCTGAAGTCCGCCTACCTCCGCCCCGTCGCCACCGGCGAGGCGATGTTCTCGTACGCGCTCTCCGAGCCGGAAGCCGGATCCGACGCCGCCGCCATGAAGACCCGCGCCGTCAAGGACGGTGACCACTACGTCCTCAACGGCACCAAGATGTGGATCACCAACGCCGGCGTGTCCGAGTACTACACCGTCATGGCCGTGACCGACCCGTCCGCCGGGGCGCGCGGAATCTCCGCCTTCGTCGTGGAAAAGTCTGACGAAGGCGTCTCCTTCGGCCCCAAGGAGCGCAAGCTCGGCATCAAGGCGTCACCCACCCGCCAGGTCATCCTCGAGAACGTCCGCATCCCCGAATCCCGCATGATCGGCGAGCCCGGAACCGGCTTCAAGACCGCCCTGGCCACGCTCGACCACACGCGCGTCACCATCGCCGCCCAAGCGCTCGGCATCGCCCAGGGAGCCCTCGACTACGCCGTGGGCTACGTCAAGGAGCGCAAGCAGTTCGGCCGGCCCGTGGCGGACTTCCAGGGGCTGCAGTTCATGCTGGCCGACATGGCGATGAAGCTGGAGGCCGCCCGGCAGCTCACCTACCACGCGGCGGCCAAGTCCGAGCTCGCCATGCACGGCAAGCCGCAGAAGGACCTCACGTTCCTGTCCAGCGCCGCCAAGTGCGCGGCCTCGGACGCCGCCATGGAGATCACCACCGACGCGGTGCAGATGCTGGGCGGGTACGGGTACACGAAGGACTTCCCGGTGGAACGCATGATGCGCGACGCCAAGATCACCCAGATCTACGAGGGGACCAACCAGATCCAGCGCATGGTCATGGCCAGGCAGCTGCTCAAGTAGGCGCCCAAAGGCATGGCCTTCGCCGGCGAGGCGCTTCGCGCCGTCGAGCTCATTGGGGGGCACAGCCCCCCAAACCCCCAGCATAAAGCGCTTCGCCGCGTCGATAAGCAGGGGCCGGACTGGGTGTGTCGCCCGTTCTCGATCCCCTGGTAAGGGCGCCTTCTGGGCCTGGTCGGTGCTGGTTTAGGTTGGGCGGGTGGGGACTTATGGGGAGCTGCCAGCTGAGCTGGTGACCGAGCGGTTGCGGTTGCGGGCCTGGGTGCCGTCGGATGCCGAGGGCTACCACGGATTGTGGCTGGAGCGGGATCCCCGGGTGCCGTCGGCGCGGCGGGTCGACGACGAGGGGCGGCCGACGGTCGAGGACCTTCGCGGCCGGATCGTGGACGATCCGCGGGGAGCGGAGCCCGGGCTCGGGTTGTTCCCGGTCGAGCTGCGGGACACCGGGGAGTTCATCGGGTACTGCGGGCTGATCGTCGGCCAGGCGTCCTTCGACGAACCCGAGATCGCGTACGAGCTGGCGCGGCGGGCGCACGGTCATGGGTACGCGACGGAAGCCGCCCGCGCGGTCCTGGAGGCCGCGGTCCGGACGGGGCGGCGACGGCTCTGGGCGACCGTGCGGGAGTGGAACGCGCCCTCGTTCCGCGTCCTTGAGAAGCTCGGGTTCCACCCCAGTGGCCGCGTCACCGAGGACGCCGAGCACGGCGACTCGATCTGGATGACGCGCGCACTCGACCCGAGGTAGCGGCGCGAGCGTCTCCAGAAGCCCTATCGGCGGCCCGCCACGCGGACGGCCAGGCCCAGAGCTCGGCTCCGGTCGCGCCCGGACTGAACGGGAGCGCCCGGGGCGACATGACAGATGTCATGTCGAGGCGTGACATCCCCATGCGGTCACCTGCGGTTCCGGCACTACTGACACCTGTGCGGCTCCTCCAGAGTGGTCCTCATGGATACCCCCACTCCGTACCGACGGAGCTCACCCGTGAACGGCGCCCCGAAGTGGATCTCCTGGCTGTTGCGGCGCTGGCCGACGGCGCTGGCGCTGGCGGCGACAGCGCTGACGTTCGGCGGGTCGTCGTCCGGCGACGGCGTCGCCGGTCTCGCCCACGCCCTCATGCTCCTCCCGCTGCTCTACCTGGTGGTGGCCAAGCTGCGACGGCGCGCGGCGACCTGGCCCGGGCTGGGGATCGGCATCGTCGGCGTCGTCGGCCTGCGGGCGCTGGACGTGATCCAGCCCGCGGCCGTCATCACCGCGATCGCGCTGGTCGTGCTGGTGTGGGGCGCGGTGGACGGGCAGCTCCGGCGCGACGGGACGTTCCGCGTCCAGGCGCTGGGCATGCTGGTGTTCGGCGGGCTGGCGCTGGCTGGGCTCGCGGTCGACCCGGATCTGGGCCGCTACCTCGTGGCCGCCGGCTGGTTCTTCCACGGGGTCTGGGACTTCGTCCACCTGAAGATGGACAAGGTCGTGGCCCGCTCGTTCGCCGAGTGGTGCGGGGTGGTGGACGTGGCCATCGCGGCCCAGCTCGTCCTGATGTTGTGACCGGGCGGAATAGCGCCGCCCCAAGCGGGGGATGCCACGGGGCATGGGTCGAACCTTGATCATCCTGCGGCGGGCGGCGTGCGTCGCCACGCTCGCCCTCCTGTTCCTCCCGGCCGTCGCCGCCCTCCCGGCGTCGGCCGAGCCCCGTAAGCGCTCGACCGCCGAGGCGTCTGCCCGGCGGATGCTGGCCCAGCTCAAGGTCGCCCGGCCGTTATCCATCCGCGGCTACAGCCGCAAGCGGTTCCAGCCCCGGTGGGCCCACCACAAGGGCACGTGCAGCGTACGGGAGACGGTCCTGGCCCGTGACGGGCGCCGCGTCCGCCGCAACGCCGCCTGCCACCCCGTCAAGGGCCGCTGGTACAGCCCGTACGACGGCAAGTGGCTCAAGAGCGAGAAGTACGTGGACGTCGACCACGTCGTGCCGCTCTCCTACGCCTGGCGCTCCGGGGCCAAGCGGTGGAGCCAGGCCAAGCGCCGCGCCTTCGCCAACGACCTGCGCCGCCCCGAACTGCTCACGGTCAGCCACTCCTCCAACATCGCCAAGGGCGGCCAGGGCCCGCAGAGCTGGCGCCCGCCGCGGCGTGCGTACTGGTGCCGGTACGCGACCTCGTGGATCACCGTGAAGCGGCACTACCGGCTCTTCGTGACCCGCAACGAGCGCACGGCCCTGCTCAACATGCTCCGCACCTGCTGAGGCGCACGAAGATACAGAAGTACAGTTCTCAGAACTGTACTTCTGTGTGTGAGAGGGGCGGGCTCCGGCTTCACGGATGAGCTCGGCGGGCCCGCCGGGCCTACGACGCGGCGGTCAGGGGCCGCGGTGGCGGGTTACGGCGGCGGCGGTGCGGTCGACGTCGCCGGCCGCGATCGCCTCGACCAGCTCGGCGTGGATCTCGGCCCGTTCGTCCAGGTAGCCGTCGGGGTGGGTGGCCCCGGCTCCGGTGGACAGGTCGGCGATGCACCGCGTCATGCTCTGGTAGACGGCCTTGGCCAGCGGGTTCGGGCTGATCTGGGCGATGCGCTCGTGCAGGGCCCAGTTGGCGCGCAGGAAGCGTTCGGCGTCGCCTGTCGACTTCCTGAGCCGCGCCACGAGCCGGCGCAGCGCCGTGACGTCGGCGGACGTGCGGTGGCGGGCGGCGTCGGCGGCGATCAGGGGCTCCAGCGACTCGCGTACGGCGATCGCGTCGGCCACGGTGGTGGGCTCGCGGCGGACGGTGAGCAGGGTGTGCCGGAGCCGGACGACGGGGTTGGGTTCGGCGACGAACAGGCCGCCGCCCCGGCCGGGGCGGATGTGGACGCTGCCTCGGTCGCTGAGGAGGCGCACCGCCTCGCTGATGGTGGCGCGGCCGAACCCGGAGCGGTCGCGGAACTCCTCCATGGTGCCGATCAGGTCACCGGGCCCGAGACCCCGTTCGGTGATCATGGCTTCGATGTCGGCGGCGAGGGCTTCGGCCCGCGTCAATGGGGAAACCACCGGACAAAAGTAGCAGATCGCGCTACGCTCCAGCGTTGACAAACCTTCGAAAGGTACGGGTGTTTTGATGCCGAGCGATCCGTTACTCCAGCAGGTGCTGAACGGCGTCGACGGGACCGACGATCGGGTCAACGAGATCGTCTCGTCGCTGATCTCCCACCTGCACGCCTTCGTCGCCGAGGTGCGCCCCACCGAGCGGGAGTGGCTCGCCGGGCTGGACTTCCTGGCCGAGACCGGGCAGCGGTGGTGCGGGCCGCACCGCAACGAGTTCATCCTGCTGTCGGACATGCTGGGTCTGACCACCGCCGTCGACGACGTGAACCACGCCGGCCCCGAGGGCATGACGCCCTCCTCGGTGCAGGGCCCGTTCCACTCGCCGGCCCCGGCGCGCGAGCTCGGCGACTGGATCGCCACCGGCCCGGAGCGCGAGCGCGGCACCCCGGCCGTGGTGCACGGCCGGGTGCTCGGCACCGACGGCACGCCCGTGCCGGGCGCGCTCGTGGACGTCTGGCAGGCCGATGACGCCGGCCTGTACGACAGCCAGGACGAGGAGCAGGAGCTGGGCAACCTGCGCGCCCTGCTGACCGCCGGCCCCGACGGCGGCTACTGGTTCCGCACGATCCGGCCCAGCAGCTACCCGGTGCCGGTCGACGGCACCGCGGGCCGGCTGCTCCGGGCGATCGGACGGCACCCGATGCGCCCCGCGCACGTGCACCTCCAGGTGTCGGCGCCCGGCTACCGGACGCTGACCACGCACGTGTTCCTGGCGGGCGACCCGTACCTCGACTCCGACGCCGCCTACGCGGTCAAGCCCGAGCTGGTCCGTGAGCCGGTGCGGCGGGAGGGCCCGGACGAGCGGTGGGGGATGGACACGCCGTTCGAGGAGCTGGAGTTCGACGTGCGGCTGGTGCGCGAGGAGGCGCGGTGAAACTCGTCGGGGTGATCATCAACGGGCGGCCGTGGGTGGCCCGCCTGGACGGCGACCTGGACAAGGGCCTCGACGGCGCCGAGGTGCGGCCGATCGCCGAGGTGGACGCGTTCTGGGCCGACACCGCGCGCTCGCTCGCCGCCGAGCCCGGCGCGCCCGTGGCCGCTGGTGAGGTGGAGCTCGTCCCGCCGGTGCCTGCCGGCGCCCGGGTCATCTGCGTCGGGCTGAACTACCGGGCCCACGCCGCCGAGGGCGCGTTCGCCGTACCGGAGCATCCGACGCTGTTCGGGCGCTGGACCGCGTCGCTGAGCGTCGGCGGGGTGCCCGCGCCGGTGCCCGCCGACGAGGCCGGGCTCGACTGGGAGGGCGAGATCGCCGCGTACGTCGGCGCGCCCCTGCGCGAGGCCGACGCCGACACCGCGCGGGCCGCGGTCCTCGGCTACTCGGCCTTCAACGACCTCACCGCCCGGCGCGCCCAGAAGCTGACCACGCAGTGGACGCTCGGCAAGAACGGCGACCGCACCGGCCCGCTCGGCCCGCTGGTCACCGCCGACGAGGTCGGCGACCTGCGTGACGGGCTGCGGCTGCGCACCCGCGTCAACGGCACGCTGGTGCAGGACGGCAACACCAAGGACATGATCTTCGAGGTGGGCGAGGTGCTGTCGCTGATCAGCCGCACCCTCACCCTCCACCCCGGCGACGTGCTCGCGACCGGCACCCCCGAGGGCGTCGGTTACGTACGCACGCCGCCCTGGCTGCTCGGCCCCGGCGACGTCGTCGAGGTCGACGTCGAGCGCCTGGGGGTCCTGCGCACGCCCATCGTCGGCTCCTCAGCGAAGGACACCCCGTGACGGAAACCGAGGTCGTCATCGCGGGCGGCGGGCTCGTCGGCCTGACGCTCGCCCACGAGCTGGGCTCGCGCGGCATCGGCTGCGTGCTCGTGGAGCCGCGTACGGAGGCCGGGAACGGCTCGCCGCGCTGCAAGCAGATCAACCCGAGGTCGATGGAGATCTTCCGCAGGCTCGGCGTGGCGGCGGACATCCGGGACAACGCGCGGCTGCCGTTCGGCTGGGCGGACTCGGCGGTGTTCTGCGCCAGCCTGACCGGGCACCGCATCGAGCGCTTCGACGGCATCTTCGGCCTGACGGACGTGCGGCGCGACGAGCTGGCCGAGCCGGCCCAGTGGTGCGGGCAGAACCGGGTGGAGGAGGCGCTGCGCGCCACCCTGGCCCGCCGCCCCACGGTCGAGGCCCGCTGGGGCCGCAGCGTGACCCGGGTCGAGCAGGACGCGGGCGGCGTCACCGCCGAGACCGTCGACGAGCACGGCCGCCGCGAGCTGGTCCGGGGCCGCTACCTGGTCGGCGCCGACGGCGGGCGCGGCGTCGTCCGGGGCGAGCTGGGCATCCGGCTGTCCGGCGAGACCCACGCCGTGCGCAACGTGCAGGCGGTCTTCCACGCGCCGGGGCTGACCGAGGCGCACCCGCACGGTCCCGCCGTGCAGTACTGGGTGGTCAATCCCGAGGTCAGCGGCCTGATGGGCCCGCTCGACACCGAGGGCGCCTGGTGGGCGATCATCATCGGCGCCCCGGAGGACCCGGACCCGGCGTGGGTGGAGCGGGCGCTGCACACGATGATCGGCCGCGAGCATCCCGTGGACGTGCGCCTTCTCGACCCGTGGACGGCCCGCATGCTGGTGGCCGACCGCTACCGGGAGGGCCGCTGCTTCCTGGCCGGTGACGCCGCCCACCTCAACCCGCCGTGGGGCGGCTTCGGCGCCAACACCGGCATCGGCGACGCCGTCGACCTCGGCTGGAAGCTGGCCGCCGAGCTGCGCGGCTGGGCCGGAGCCGGGCTGCTCGACAGCTACGAGGCCGAGCGCCGCCCGATGGCCGAGCGCACGATCGCCGAGGCCGCCGCGAACATGCGCGTCCTCACCGGCGAGCTGGCCAGGCCCGGCCTCGACGACGACTCCGACGAGGGCGCGCAGGCCAGGCTCAAGGCCGCTGAGCTCATCAGGCAGACCAAGGCCAACGAGACGTACACGCTCGGTTTCGTGCTCGGCGCCCGCTACGCGGGCTCGCCGCTGATCGCCGCCGACGACGGGCCCGCCCCCGTGTCGAGCACGTCCGTCTACCGCCCGTCCGGCGCGCCAGGCTCGCGGCTGCCGCACTTCTGGCAGGCCCGCGACCGGTCGCTGTACGACGCGCTCGGTCCCGGTTTCACGCTGCTGGAGATCGCCACCGACCCTGCGGACGCCGCCTGGGAGGAGGCCGCCGCCGCGCGCGGCATCCCCTTCACCCGCCACCACCTGCACCGCCCCGACCTCCTGGAGCTGTACGGCGCCCGCTATGTCCTGGTCCGGCCGGATCACCACATCGCCTGGCGCGGAGACGCCCCTCCCGACCCCGGAACCCTCCTGGATCACGCCCGAGGTTCCTGAGAGAGGTTAGATCGTCTTCGCCCGGGATAAAGGAACGCCCGACAACCGGCATGGAGGTGTGCATGAGGAGCAGACGCAGCGCGGTGGCGGCCGCCGCTCTGGCCGCCGTCGTCGGCCTGACCGGGGCGTGCGGCAACGGTGACGGGGACGGCGACGACGATCCGGACATCGTCAACACTCAGGTCCCGGACGACGGCAACGATCAGGAGGGCGACGGCGACTGAGCGTCCCATGACCGCGGGAATCGCCGGAGTGGGGGTTCGGGACGTCGGGCCCGGCTGTTAGGGTCGGTCCCCTTCCCCCATGAACGAGTAAAGATTCCTGCATCGGAGGGTCATGAGGACTGTAGGAAAGGCCGCCGTCGTGGTCTCCGCCCTGGCCACGGCGGTGGCGCTCGCCCCCGTGGCGCAGGCCCAGGCCGCGCCCGCGTTCGTCGCCTACCACGGCGCGACGCCGAGCCAGCAGACGGCGAACTTCACCAAGCTGCGCGACCAGGGCTACCACCCGGTGACGGTGAACGTCTCCGAGGGGCCCCGCTACGCGGCCGTGTGGCAGAAGGGCTCGTCGCCGGGCTGGCTGATGTACCAGGGGATGTCGGCGAGCGGCCTCCAGTCGCGCTTCGACGCGGCGCTGGCGAAGGGCTACCAGCCCATCTCGATCTCCGGCACCGGTTCGGGGAGCGACGCGGTGTTCGCCGCCGTCTTCGAGAAGAGGAGCGGCAAGTTCTTCGCCAGGCACGGGCTGGACGACGCGCAGTTCGCCGCCGCCAACCGCAAGGCCGCCGACGACGGCTACGTGCTGTCGTCCGTCGACGTGTACGGCACCGACGGCGACCGGCGTTACGTGGCGGTGTGGACGGTCAACCCGGGCGGGAGCTGGTACTTCAGCTACGGCAAGTCGGCCGCGGCGCACCGGGCCGAGTTCGACAAGCGGGTCGGCGCGGGCTACAGGCCGACCAGCGTGGCCGTGGGCCCCGACGGCACCTACGCCGCAGCGTGGCGCAAGGACGGGCTGAAGTCGTGGGCCCACTACATCGGGATGACCGCCTCCGGCTATCAGTCGCGCTTCGACCAGCTGAACGCCAAGGGCCTCTACCCCGTCCAGGTCAACGCCGAGAACGGCGTCTACACGGCCGTCTGGGTCAAGAACTGACCAGCCGCACGTCGCCGGTCGAGCTCCTGGCCACGATGGTGTGCCGGGAGCCGCCGGCGTCCTTGAGCTCGGACCGGACCCGGCCGTGGGTGCTGCTGGCGGTCACGGCGTAGTCGCCGCGCGGCACGGTCGCCGTCACCCGCCCGTGCTGTGACCTGACGTCCAGCCCGGCGGGCCGCTCGGCGAACGTCAGGTTGATCGTGCCCGTGGTGGTGCGCGCCTCGACGTCCGCCGAGCGCAGGCGGGTGCCGGCGATCACCTCGTGGTCGCCGCGCAGCTTCAGCCGTCCCGAGGCGTCGTAGACCCTGATCGGCCCCGAGGTGGACACGTCGACGTCCTGCGGCAGGTCGCGCAGGATGACGCCGTCGTCGCCGCCCCGGACGACCAGCCGCACGCCGGGCGGCACCCGTACGTGATAGCGGGCGCCGCAGTCGCCGAACACCACCGTGCAGTCGACGTCGAGGCGCAGGGTGCCGTCGGCGAGCCGCCAGGAGTTGTTGCCGTCGTCGGCGGCCTTGCCGCGCAGCCACCGGTCGACCTGGACGCCGGGGCCGGCGGCCGGCAGGACGCGCAGGCCGCCGATCGGCGACTCGATCGTGAGCGTGGTCCCGGAGTGGGGGAAGGCGCGTGCGGAGTGGACCTCGTCCGCGTCCAGGCTCACGCCGCAGCCCGTCAGACCGGTGAGCACGAGCGCCGCCGCTGCCGTGATTCGCTTCATGGCTCGATCGTGGCGTGGCCGCCCTGGCGGGGAGATCGGCCTTTCGGCCGATGGCCGTCGGTCAAAGAGCCGAAAGTGCCGGGGGAGAGGCGGTCAGGCCCTCCAGTAGTAGCGGTGGAGGCGGCCGACCTCGGCGTAGCCGGCCCGGAGGAAGGCGGCGGCCGTCGGGGTGTTGGCCACGTCGGTGGCGGCGACGACGCGCTCGACGCCGGCCTCGGCGAGCGTGCGGGTGCCGTGGGCGAGCAGGTCGTCGACGTAGCCGTGGCCCCGGTGCTCGGGCACGACGCCGATGTAGGCGATGGAGTGGTCGTCCGGCGCCACCAGCCCCACGGGCGAGTCGCCGGCGTAGCCGATCACGAACCAGCCGGGCTTGGCCTTGCGGCTCATCAGGTCGTCGAACATCCACCGGGCCTCGTGCTCGGCGCCCGAGGTGGCCAGCTCGACCCGGGTGTCATGGTCGAGCGAGCCTTCGGAGATGCGGATCAGCACGTCGAGCACCTCGGCTTCGCCGAGGTCGCGCGCGGGGCGGTAGCGCAGCCTGCCGGGCTCCTCGGGCAGGTCGCTGCCGGCCCGCCATTCGAGCATCAGCCGCTCGACCTCCAGCGCGAACCCGGCCCCGAGCAGCGCCTCGTGCTCGACGGCCCGGTCGACGACGGGGGTGAGGCCGGGCGGCAGCGCGATGTCGTGAATGATCTTGGTGAGCTTGAGCGTCGCCAGCCCGCGCCGCAGCAGCCGGGAGGCCACCTCCGGGTCGGGGCCCGGCTCGAACTGCCAGGTGATCACCGGCTCAGCGCCGGGGAACGGCGCCCAGAACGCCAGCCGTGCGCGCCCGTCCACGAAGCACCACTCCGGCCTGGTCCTGCCCTCCTCGAAAGCGGACACGAGCTGGGAACGAGCAGGCTCGGGGAAATCGTCGAACAAGTGCCGGCCTCCACACCGCGGGAACGATGCGGACATCGTCTCGCACCGGCGCGTCACGCCGTCACGCGGCGGTGGTCAACGCCGCCTGCGCCTCTTCCCGGGACGGGCTCGTCTCGAAGTGCCGGTCCAGGTTGGTGATCGTGAGCAGGTGGCTGATCATCCCGGGGGCCAGCACCAGGATCATCCGCCCGCGCGTGCGCCGTACGTGGTTGTGCGTGGCCACCAGCACCCCGAGCCCCACCGAGTCGCAGAACGGGACCGAGGTCAGATCGATGACGAGCTTGACCGGCTCGGAGCCGGACAGGGCCTGTTCGAGCTCGGCCCGCACCCGTGGAGCGCCGTAGACGTCGAGGTCACCGGCGATGTGCAGAACAGTGCAGGGTTCCTCCCGCCAACTCCTGACCACCATGGGGCTAGCGTGCCCCAATTAGAGGTTGTTATTACTATTTCTTGCATATGTTCTGAGTAGCGGTCTCCGTGACAGGGGTGGCGCTCGGCTTCGCCGAAGGCTTGGCCGTGGACTTGGGCTTGGCCACCTTGAGCTGATCGCGCCCCAGGATGACCTCGATGCCCTTGATGTCCACCTGGCGCAGCTCCGCCCCCGGGATCGCCGCCGCGACCGTGCGCGCCGCCTCCGCCTGATCCGCGCCGTGGCGCACGACCGTCTTCTCGTGGTCCTTGCGCGTCGTGTTGCCCGCCGTGTCGGGGACCTTGAAGCCGTACGCGATCAGCGCCGTCCGGGTGCGCGCGCCGATGCCGGAGATCAGCGTGCCGTTGAGCACCTTGAGCGAGATCTGCTGCGGCGGGACCGACGCCTTCGCCGACGGCTTGGCGGACGGCTTGGCCGACGGCGTCGGCTCGCCGGGGTCACGGTCGGCCTCGATGCTGCGGAACAGGTCGCGAGCCGCCGCCTTGTCCCACAGCACCGCCGACTCCCCGGTGGGCGTCTTGAAGTCGACGTCGTCCAGCGGCACGTCCACGAACTGCACGTTGTCCAGCTTGACGTCACGCAGCTGGGTGGCCAGCCCCAGCAGGCCGTCGTCCGGGTCGACCTTGATGGTGCCGAGCGTGGTGTTGACGAACGTGGCCAGCTTGGCCGGGTTGGCCAGCGTGCCCGCGCTCAGCGCCCGGTCGAGCAGCGCCGAGATGACCTGCTGCTGGCGGTCGATGCGGTCGAGGTCGGAGCGGGCGGTGGCCCGGGTGCGCGCGTAGCCGAGCGCCTGCGCGCCCTTGAGCTCGTGGGTGCCCGCCGCCAGGTTGAGGCCCGTCTTCGGGTCGTTGATCGGCACTGGCGTGCACACGGTCACGCCGCCGAGCGAGTCGACCACGTCCACGAAGCCGAGCACGTTGACCTCGATGTAGCGGTGGATCTCCAGGCCGGTGGCCTGCCGCACGGTCTGCAGCGCGAGCTTGGGGCCGCCGAACTGGTAGGCCGAGTTGATCTTGTGTTCGCCCTTGCCGGGAATCGTCGTCCAGGTGTCGCGCGGCAGGCTCACCACCGTGACCTTGCTGTGGTCCTCCGACAGGTGGATGAGCATCATCGTGTCGGTGCGCTGGCCGGACTCGCGGCCCAGCTTGAGCTCGTTCTGCTTCTTGCGGGTCAGGTCGTCGCGCTTGTCGACGCCGACCAGCAGGATGTTCTCGGCCCCGCGCGGCGCGGTCTGCGTGACGCCCGCGTCGACCGAGCCGATCGTGCGCGGCGTCGCCCACACCACCCCGGTGCCGACCAGCACTCCCGTCGACAGCAGCCCGGCGATGATCGCGTTGCGCCGCCGCGCTCTGGCGCTCTTGCGCGGCCTGCGCGGGCGGCCGGGGGCGAGCCTGACGCCGCCGTAGGCGTCGCCGCCCACGTGCACACCGGCGTCCTCCTCGCTCGGGTCGCGCATTGCCGTCCCCCTCTGTGGCGCACGGAGGATCGGGCCATCGATTGCCCTCCTCCCCTGCCCGTACAGTAGCGTGAGCCCCGCCATGAAGCAGTTCCCCGACTCGCCGCACGCGCCAGCGGAGACGCGTGGCTGGCCGCCCATCTCCGTCGTCATGCCGGTCCTCAACGAGGAACGGCACCTACGCGAAGCCGTCCACCAGGTGCTCGCCCAGCACTACCCGGGTGAGATCGAGGTCGTCCTCGCCGTAGGCCCCTCCCACGACCGGACCCAGGAGGTCGCCGACGCCATCGCCGCGTCCGACCGCCGGGTCACCGTCGTGCCCAACCCCACAGGCCGCACCCCCAACGCGCTCAACGCCGCCATCGGAGCCTCGCGCAACGGCATCATCGCCAGAGTCGACGGGCACGCCATGCTGCCCCCCGACTACCTGCGTGTCGCCGTCGAGACGCTGGCCGAGACGGGCGCCGACAACGTCGGCGGCGTCATGGCCGCCGAGGGCGTCAGCCCGTTCGAGCAGGCGGTCGCCTGCGCCATGACCTCCAAGATCGGTGTCGGTGCCGCCGCCTTCCACGTGGGCGGCACCGCGGGTCCCGCCGACACCGTCTACCTGGGAGTCTTCCGGCGCAGCGCGCTCGACCGGGTCGGCGGCTACGACGAGCACTTCCAGCGGGCCCAGGACTGGGAGATGAACCACCGCATCCGCCAGACCGGCGGCCTGGTGTGGTTCCAGCCGCGGATGCGTGTCTCCTACCGGCCCAGGCCCAACGTCAAGGCGCTGGCCAAGCAGTACTTCCACTACGGCCGATGGCGCCGGGTCGTCGCCCGCACCCACGAGGGCACGATCAACCTGCGCTACCTGGCGCCCCCGGCCGCCGTGCTGGCGATGCTGCTCGGGCTCGTCGTCTCGCCGTTCTTCCCGCTCGGGCTCGTCATCCCGGGCGGCTACGTGCTGGCGATCGTGGCCGGGTCGGTGCTGACCGGCAGCGGGCTGCCCGCGGCGGCCAAGCTCAGGCTCCCGATCGTCTACGCGACCATGCACCTGTCGTGGGGCTGGGGTTTCCTCACCAGCCCACGCAAACTGGCCCGCCCGCCCCGCTGACCGCCGCCGCCCGCCCCGCTCAGGGGCGGGCGCCCGACACCAGCGCGTCGAGCAGCGCGCCCTCGTCCTGGGAGCTCACGCAGGCGACCCGGACCCCGGCCCACTCCGCGGCCAGCGACCTGGCCAGCTCGGCGGTGGCCGCGCGCACCGGCGCGTGCAGGGGCCCCGCGCCCGGGGCGGTCCTCAGCACCAGCCGGCCGCCGCTCTCGCGCAGCGCCGGATATGCGGCCCGCGCCACGTTCCACGGACCCAGGTAGGCGGCGGCCTCGTCGCCGTCGCGCGCCGGCACGCCCAGATGCACGACGGCGTCCACGGCCGCCACGTCCGCCAGCGCCTTGGCGACCGACTCGGGGTCGGCGACCCGTACCTCCTCGCGCGGGAAGGACCGCACCCGCGCGCCGTACTCGGCCGCCAGCGGGAGATCGCCGCCGAAGACCACCACCGACAGCCCCACCAGGCCGTCGCGGCGGCCCGGCACGGCCGCGGGCGGCGCCGACGGCGCCAGCAGCCGCTCGGCGATGGCCAGGTCGATCGGGTGCGTGACCTTCATGTTCCGCTCGCTGCCCGCCACCAGGAAGATCGGCACGTCCGGCAGGTAGCGCAGCACCACGCCGCAGTCGTCGGTCGCCGGCCGGTCGCCGAAGCCCGGGTCGGCGAACGCCAGCTCGTACGCCTTCCTGATGACCGACAGGCGGAAACCCTGGGGCGTCTGCGCCCGCCGCAGCCGCGAGCGGTCCAGCACGTCGCCGACCACCTCGCCGCCGTCGCCAGGCGCGGCCACGAGCACCGTGTCGGAGCTCGGGATGACCACCTCCACGGCCTCGCGCGTCTCCAGGGCCCTGACACAGTCGGTGATGATCCGGGGCTCCAGCAGCGGGCGCACGGCGTCGTGCAGGAGCACGTTGCACTCCTGGGTCCCCAGTGCCTGGAGTGCCCGCCAGGTGCTCTCGGTGCGGCTCGCCCCGCCGTCGACGACCTGGGTCACCTTGCCGAACCCGGCGCGCCGCACCAGCTCGCGCACCTGCCCGCCGAACCCGGGCGTCATCAGCACCACGACCTCGTCGACCTCGGCCGACGCGTCGAACACCGCGATCGTGTGCTCCAGGATCGTCCGCCCGGCGAGCTCGATGAGCTGTTTGGGCGTGTCGCGCCCCACCCGCTGTCCGACGCCGCCCGCCAGCACCACCGCGACAGTGCGCAGCCGAGAATTCATACTTCGAGGGTAACGGTCCTGTTCCGTGATATCACGTTGCGCGATCGCTACGCTGAGTCCACGCACTCCCTCTGAGAACGGGAGGACCTGCGCTTTGCCCGACTCACTGACCCGAGTGAGCACCACCACCTCCGTGGTGCTGCTCGCCACGACACCGGCGTGCAGGCTCTCCTGCGACGGCGGCACCCTGCTCGACCGGCTGCACGACCAGCTCGCCACGCTTCCCGTGCGCGAGGTCCAGGTCGTCACCGCCGGCGGCGGGCTCGGCGCCGACCTGCGAGGCGTGGCGAAGATCGCCCGCGTCTCGTCCGGCGCCCTCGCCGTCGTGCCCGCCGACCTCGTCGCCCACACCGAGTCGCTGGCCCTGCTGCTGGAGCATCCCGCGCGCGACACCCGCGCGCTCGTCTCCCACGGCGCGGCCGGCGGCCCCATGCGGCCTCCCGTACGGATGGAGGGCGGCCGCATCGTGGCCGCCGGCAGCTCCTTCCACACGGTCCCCGAGGCCAACGCCACGTTCGCCGGCGTGCTCCAGGCGGGCGAGGCCGACCTGGCCACGCTCGCCGACCTGGCCGAGGAGCTGGCCGAGCTGGCCGACGCCGGCCGGCTCGGCCCCGTCACCCCGGTGGAGGCCGTCGACCTGCTGCTCGTCGGCCTCGTCCGGTCGGGCGTCGCCGTGCGCGCGGCCACGCTCGGCGAGCTGCACTGCGACCGCGTCACCGGCCAGGGCTCCGCCGACGCCGCCGTCCAGCGGCTGGCCGAGGTGGACGAGGCCAAGGTCAGGCTCGACACCTCGGTCAAGGGCGACGACGGCTTCTTCACCACGTTCTTCGTCTCGTCGTGGACCCGCCACCTGATCAAGCCGGCCGCCGCCGCCAAGCTCACCCCCAACGCCGTCACCGGCATCTCGGTCGGCCTGGCGGTGCTGGCGGCGATCTGGTTCTCGGCGGGCTCGCCGGGCGGGCGGCTGGCCGGGGCGGTGTTGGTCTACCTGTCGTTCGCGCTCGACTGCCTCGACGGGCAGCTGGCCCGCTACACGCGGGGCTTCACGCCGCTCGGCGCGTGGGCCGACGGGATGGCCGACCGGCTCAAGGAGTACGTCGTCTACGTCGGCCTGGCCCTCGGCTACGTCGCCGCCCAGCCGTTCCCGAGCGGCAACCCCGGCGGGATCTGGTTCCTCGCCGTGGGGGCGATGATCCTGCAGGCGGTACGGCATGCCATTCACTACTCCTACGCCGGGGCGGTGGCCGACGCCCGCCGGGTCGGCGCGCTGTGGGCCAGACCGGTGCGCTCGCTGCTGGAGCCCGCCGACGCGGGCCGCAGGCGTGAGCCACGGCAGGGCGTGCTCAAGATGGCCAAGCGGATGGAACGCGAGAGCGTCGTCCACTGGCTCCGGAAGATGATCGTGCTGCCGATCGGCGAGCGGATGGCGCTCATCGCCGTCACCGCGGCGCTGTTCGACGCCCGGGTGACGTTCGTGGCGCTGATCGGCTGGGGGAGCGTCGCGGCGCTCTACCAGCTGGCCGGCCGGATGGTGAGGTCGGCGGAATGATCGCGGTGCACATGACCCCGGTGCCGGGCAGCAAGGTCGTCACCTACCGGGACGACGGGCCCCTCTCGCGCGGCATGGGCCTGCTCGTGGCCGGGCAGCTCCCGCCGCTGCCGCCGCTGATCGCCGGGGCGTTCGTCACCGGCGTGCTGCTGCTCATCGGCGTGGCGGCCTCCGACGGGCTCGCGGTGTTCGCGCCCGCCGTGACGCTGCTGCTGGCCGGGCCGGGCAGCTCCCACCCGCACGACGGCAGGCTCGACTGGCTCGCGCCGCCCATCCTGCGGGCCATCGAATACTCCTTCATCGCCGCCTGCGGGTTCTCCCACGGGGTGCCGCCGGTGCTGATCTTCCTGCTGCTCGGCGCCATCGCCTTCCACCACTACGACCTGGTCTACCGGCTGCGGCAGCACGTCTACCCGCCGCCGTGGCTGTCGAGCCTGGGGCTGGGCTGGGAGGGCCGCACGCTGCTGATCGGGCTGGCCGCGCTGGCCGGGTGGGTGCCCGCCGGGTTCGCGCTGCTCGCGCTCTATCTGTGGGGGGCGTTCGGGTGGGAGAGTCTCACGTGCTGGCTCGCCGCACCGCGATCCGGGGTGGAAGCCGCGGATGCGGGAACGCAAGACTAACGGCGGATTACCCGCACAGGGCCTAAAGCCAACTAACCTTTGGGCCTAGTAGTCATGCTCGACTGAGGAGTGCACGTTGCTGGGAATGGTGCTGGCCGCTGGAGCCGGACGTCGCCTGCGGCCGTACACCGACACGCTGCCGAAGGCGCTCGTGCCGGTCGACGGTGAGACCACGATCATGGACATCTCGCTGCGCAACCTCGCCGAGGTGGGGCTGCGCGAGGTCGTGGTCGTCATCGGTTACGCCGCGCAGGCCGTCCACGATCGCAAGCGTGAGCTGGAGGAGCGCCACGGCGTCGAGCTCACCCTCGTGCACAACGACAAGGCCGAGGAGTGGAACAACGCCTACTCCCTGTGGTGCGCCCGCGATTACTTCAAGCAGGGCGCGCTGCTGGTCAACGGCGACACCGTGCACCCCGTCTCGGTGGAGAAGACGCTGCTGGCCGCGCCGGAGACCAGCGAGATCCTGCTGGCCGTCGACGACGTCAAGAAGCTCGCCGACGAGGAGATGAAGGTGACGCTCTCCCCGGAGGGCTCGCTGCGCCGCATCACCAAGCTGATGGACCCGTCCGACGCCTACGGCGAGTACATCGGCGCCACCCTGATCCGCCCGGGCGCCGCCGCCAAGCTGGCCGACGCGCTCCAGGCCACCTTCGAGCGCGACCCGCAGCTCTACTATGAGGACGGCTACCAGGAGATGGTCGAGCGGGGCGAGCAGATCCACGTCGCCCCGATCGGCGAGGTCGACTGGGTCGAGGTGGACAACCACGACGACCTGGCCAAGGCCCGCACCATAGCCACCCGCTACTGAGGGGGCCGGATGCCGCTTCTCGCGAGGATGCTGCCCGCGCCGCTGACCATGGACGTCCGGCGCGGTGCGGTGGCGCAGCTCGGCGCGCTGCTCGCCGACAGCCGGGTGGCCACCTCCGGCCGGGTCGCGGTCGCCGTCGGCCCCGGCCAGGGCGACCACATCGAAAGCCTGATAGCGCCGACGCTGGACGAGGCCGAGGTGTTCCGCGTCTCCGACGGGAGCGTCGACGCCGCTGTCTCGCTCGGCGCCGACCTGCGCAAGGGCGCCTACGAGGTGGTCGTGGGCGTCGGCGGCGGCAAGACCATCGACACGACGAAGTACGCCGCCTCGCTGGCCGGCATCCCGATGGTCGCCGTCGCCACCAACCTGTCCCACGACGGCATCTGCTCGCCGACGGCGTCGCTGCTGTACGAGGGCGGCAAGGGCACGTTCGGCGTGCCGATGCCGCTGGCGATCCTGGTCGACCTGGACTTCGTCCACAGCGCGCCGAAGTCGCTGGTGCGGGCGGGCGTGGGTGACGTGGTGAGCAACCTGTCGGCGATCGAGGACTGGCAGCTCGGCAACGTCGAGCGGGGCGAGCCGCTCGACGGGCTGGCCTGCTCGATGGCGCGCACGGCCGCCGAGGCGCTGATCGGGCGGACGGACTCCATCGAGTCGGACGCGTTCCTGACCGTTCTGGCCGAATCGCTGATTCTGTCGGGCATGTCGATGGTGGTCGCGGGCTCATCTCGGCCCGCGAGCGGTGGAGACCATGAAATCATGCATGCCGTGGACCAGCTCTTCCCCGGCACCTCCAACCACGGCGAGCTCGCCGGGATCGGCACGGCCTTCTGCTATTTCCTGCGGGAGGACGAGGCGCGGCTCCGGCAGGTCACCGAGTGCCTGCGCCGGCACGAGCTGCCGGTCTCGCCCGGCGACATCGGGCTGACCAACGAGCAGTTCGTCCAGGCCGTGGTGCTGGCCCCGGCCACCCGCCCCGGCCGTTACACGATCCTGGAGCACCTGCGCCTGCCCGAGTCCGAGATTCGCGATCGAGTGGAGGACTATGTCCGGGCCTTCGGTAGCTGAGCTGCGGCGGGTCGCTCAGCCCGCGGGCCATCTGGAGCGCCGCAACGGCGAGCACTGGGCCGGCGTGCTCTACATGCGTCGGCTGTCGATCTACGCCACCTGGGCGCTGAGCAAGACGCCGGTCACGCCCAACCAGCTCACCTGGGTGATGACGGTGGCCGGGGTCGTGGCGGGCGTGGTGCTGGCCCTGCCCGGGCTGTGGGCGGCCGTGTTCGCCGCCCTGCTCGTGCAGGTCTACCTGCTGCTCGACTGCTCCGACGGCGAGCTGGCCCGCTGGACCGGCAAGACCTCGCTGGCGGGCGTCTACCTCGACCGGGTGGGCGCCTACTTCACCGAGGCCGCGCTGCTGGCGGGGCTGGGCTGGCGGGCGTCGCAGGTGCTGCCCGACTGGTACACGGTGATGGGGTTCGCGGCCGCGCTGGGCGCGATCCTCATCAAGGCCGAGACCGATCTGGTGGAGGTGGCGCGGGCCAAGGGCGGGCTGCCTGCGGCGAGCGACGCCTCCGGCACGCAGTTCCGCTCGGGGCTGCTGGGGCTGGGCCGCAGGGTGCTGGCGGCCACGAAGTTCCACCGGATCGTGCAGCCGATCGAGCTGTCGCTGCTCGCGCTGGCCACCGCGGTGGTCGACGTGGTGACCGGCGACCTGACCGCCACCCGGGTGCTCGTCGTGGCCTGTGTGGTGGCGGCCGCGCTCCAGACCGTGCTGCATCTGATCAGCATCATGGCGTCGAGGCGGCTGGCGTGATCACATCCCGGAACCGGCAAGGCTCCCCGTCCGTCGTATTGATCAGACGTCCGCGGTTCGGTGGGGGTTCACTACCGGTTCCGATACGCTTAGCTCCACCAATATCAGGAAATAGGCAGACCAGCAGACTCGGTGATCATGAAAGAATGCTCCGCTCGTGCTCTCAACGCGTCAGGACGATGATTCGTTGAAGATCTCGTGCGTCATCCTCACCATGGGCAACCGGGTCGCGGAGCTGAACCGGGCGGTCGAGTCCGCGCTCAACCAGGTCGACGGCGACGTCGAGGTGGTGATCGTGGGCAACGGCGCCGACGTGCCCGAGGTGTCGGCGACGCCACCCGTTGGCTCGTCCGCGACCGTGAAAACGATCCGGCTCGACCAGAACACCGGCATCCCGGCAGGCCGTAACCGCGGCGTCGAGGAGTGCTCCGGCGACGTGGTGCTGTTCCTCGACGACGACGGCTGGTACGCCAGCCAGAAAGTCGTGGCGCACGTGCGCGACCGCTTCGCCACCGAGCCCGACCTGGCCGTGATCTCCTTCCGGGTGATGGACCCGGACGGCGGCATCGGCCAGCGCCGGCACGTGCCCAGGCTGCGGGCCGGCGACCCCGAGCGGTCCTCGCCGGTCACCACGTTCCTGGGCGGCGCCTCGGCGATCAGGCGCTCGGCCTTCCTCCAGGTGGGCGGGCTGCCCGAGCGCTTCTTCTACGCGCACGAGGAGACCGACCTGGCCTGGCGGCTGCTCGGCGAGGGCTACCGGATCGAGTACGACGCCGACACGGTCATGTATCACCCGCAGGTGCCGCCGACGCGCCACGCCGACTTCTACCGGCTCAACGCGCGCAACCGGGTGTGGCTGGCCCGGCGCAACCTGCCGTGGCCGCTGGCGGTCCTCTACCTGCTCGACTGGATCGTGCTGACGCTGATCCGCGAGCGGCGCTCGACGGTGGCGCTCAAAGCGTGGTTCACCGGCTTCTTCGAGGGGCTGCGCACCTCGGCGGGCGAGCGCCGGCCGATGGCCTGGCGCACCGCCTGGCGCATGGTCAAGCTCGGCCGCCCGCCGATCGTCTGACGCCCAGGCCCGCCCACGGGTCTGACGCCCAGCCTGCCGGTCGGCCGTGCGGTCACGGCAGGGTTTGGGCGTCGTCCAGGCTGACCGTGGCGTGCGCGGCCGTCGCGGTCAGCAGCGGGCGCCTGGGCAGCCCCAGCTCGCTGAGCTCCTTGGCGATGGGGTGGTTGCCGAGCCGGATGAGCGCCCCGCCCGGCCTGACCCGCACGCCCCGCGCCCGGAACCGCCACGGCACCCGCCGGGTGACGCCGTCGCGGTGCGTGAAGGCGTCCAGCGCGAGACCGGGGCCTGCCACCGGGACCCCCGGCCGCACCAGCAGGTCCAGCACCAGCCTGCCGTCCTTGCGCAGGATGCAGCGCTTGTAGGGAGAGGACAGGCGCAGGTCGATGTCGGCCAGCTCCTTCGGGAAGCCCCACAGCGCCCGCCCGGCCTCCAGCGTGAAGCGCCCGTCGACCGGCAGCCAGTGCACGAACAGCCCCGCCCGCCCGGTGTCGGGCCGCCGGATCACGAACGCCATGCCGAACTCGTGGTAGGCGTCGAGATCCCCGTCGCGGTAGTCGGCGAACAGCAGCACGCACACGGCCTTGCCGGGCAGGACCTCGGCCGCGTCCAGCCCGGAGTACGCGATCACCGCCCGGGCCGCGTCGGCCCGCACGGCGTAGGCGGCGGCGCACACCGCCACGTCGCGGATCCGGACAGGCATGCCCACCGTCCGGCCCTGGATCAGATGCGATGCCATGCTTCCCAGTCAATCAACAGCCGGCTGTCGGCACCATTCGGCGTACGCGTTTCTAGACGGCGGGGGAGGGCTTCTCCCCGGAGGCGGCGGCCAGCGGGCGGGAGCGCACGGCCACGCCCGCCCAGCCCTCCATCCGGGCCACGAACGCGGTGGCGTGGTCGGGCCAGTGGTGGCGGGCCAGCGCCCGCGCGTGCCCGGCCGCGCCGAGGGCCAGCCGCCGCACCGGGTCCTCCTTGAGGTCGAGGACGGCGTCCAGGACGGCCTCCACGTCCAGCGGTACGACGAAGCCGCACCCGGTCTCCTCGACAGGCCCGGCCCCCGGCGAGGTCGTGATGACGGGCAGCCCGCGGCCCATGTAGTCGAGGATCTTCGTCGGCGTCACACCGGGCCCCGCGGACAGAGACAGCCCCGCCAGGGCGCCCTCGGCCATCCGCAGCGCGTGGCGGTTGGGCACGTACCCGAACCAGTCGAGCAGGCCGACCCGTTGCGCGTCGCGTAGCAGCGGCCGCACGCCCGGGGCGGCGGCGCCGATCAGGTCCAGCCGGATGCCGTGCGGGACGAGCCGCTCGGCCAGCGCGACGAGCTCGCTGACGCCGCGGTCGGCCGACAGCAGGCCGAGGTGCACCACCCTGGTGTCGCCGGGAGGGGGAGGGCTGGGCGACACCAGGGTGGCTTCGGGCACCACGGCGGAGGTGACGACGTGGTGCCGGCGGCCGGCCCGCGCGAGCCGCGCGCCGGAGACCTCCTCGCGCACGTCCCAGACGACGGGCGGGCGGCGGTACGGCAGCGCGCGCAGCAGCCGCTGCTCGTGGACGATCAGCAGGTCCGCGCCCCTGACGCCGCGCCTGAGCGCGGCGCGCGCCCGGCCGTAGGCGGCGTGGCGTGCCACGTCGAGCGCGGTGAGCCCGGCGGCCGGCGTCACGTTGTAGTACGTGAACGGCGCGACGTAGGTCACCTCGTGGCCCGCGTCGAGCAGCGCCCGGATCTGCCGGTGCATGATCCGGGCGTCCTCGGGATGGTGGACGGTCGTGGCAACGCATACCCGCATGCGTCGATGCTCAATGCCTACCAGGGCATTGGCGTAAATGCGGGTGAAACGGTCGCTTAACTCCTGGACCTGGATGGGCGGCGGTAGAGCCAGGTGAGGCGCGGCTCCAGCACCCACTTGAAGACCGTGCGGGTCTCCGGCAGGCAGAGCACGATCGCCAGCGCGAAGCAGCTGAAGCTGATCGCCAGCACGCCCAGCGGCCCGTGCAGCCACGGGAACTCCAGCCAGCCCATCTCCTTGGCGATGAGCACCGGGATGCCGTGGAGCAGGTAGCAGTAGAGGGTACGGGTGCCGAGGTCGGTGAACCAGGTCTCGCGGCGCGGCACCAGCGCCAGCACCGCCAGGCACAGCGCCAGCGCGCACAGCAGCAGCCCGGTGCGCACCCCCAGGCCCATGTACCAGGACAGGTCCATCTTCTCGTAGCTGTTCTTGTAGTAGAACGGCGCGAGCGGCGCCTTCGGCGCGATGTAGATGGCCACGGCGGCGGCAGCGGCGATCACGAACCCGGACAGAATCTTGATCCAGCGGCGGTTGAGCAGCTCGAAGTGCTCCGGCTGCATGACGAGCCCGATGACGAAGAACGGCATCAGGCCGAAGAACCGGTCCATGCTGAAGTCGCCCGAGATCTCCGAGAACCCGGCGAACAGGTAGATGGCGATCGCCACCGGCACGGGATACTTCATCCGCTTCCATACCGGTGTGGACAGCCGCCAGAACAGCAGCGCCAGCAGGTACCAGTTGAGCCAGGCCGGATCGATGATCGTCAGGCTCCACTTCTGGCCCAGTGCGAAGCGCAGTGCGGCATAGCCGACCTCGACGATCACGTACGGCACCAGGAAGGTGTCGACGAGCTTGTTCGTCTTCGCGTTGGAGTTCCAGAAGTTTCTGGACAGGTAGCCGCTGATGACCACGAACAGCGGCATGTGGAAGGTGTAGATGAAGATGTACGCGGCGCGGGCCGAGTCGGCGCTGAGCGTCGGCACCAGGGAGTGGCCGATGGGCACCAGCGCGATCAGGATGAACTTGACGTTGTCCAGATAGGGATCGCGCTTGCGCTTGGGCTGCTCCTCGGGAGCGGGCTCCTCGGCGACCTCCCGGAGACTCTGCGGCGGCTCGCCGCGAGGGTCGGTCCGCTCACTCCAGAAGGCCTCCTCCGGCAGCGGCCATCGGGCGCCTGTGTTGGCGGGCCCGTCGTTCGCGGCCGTGACCGGGGGAGAGTGCTTGGTGTCAGACACAGGGGAGTCGCTCAGCTTCGCTCGGGGCCGGGGAACACGACAGACGACACGCGTGACGCGCCTTCACGGCGCGGGCGAGCCCAGTCGCCGACCCGAACCACGATATCCCGGTCCGGACGGTCCTGTCCTCCGGCGAGCCGGGTACACAGGCAACTTGGAGGGTCACACGCAGACGTTCTTCTGCTCCGATGCCTTGATCGTGGAGTTCTCCACGCTCTCGGAAAGCTTGGTCACCTTGACCGCCTTGAAGTCGGCCCCCACGATCAGCTGGACGACCGGGGCCCGCTTGGCCGTGGGCGTCGCCGCGCCGGTGGTCTGGGTCCCGGTGTAGGGCTCGGTGGTGGTCGCCCTGACCTTGCCCGCCTTGGCCTGGGGCGCGGGCGTGAGCTCGTCCGCGAGCGCGTCGGCGTAGTCGGCTCCGGTGGCCGCCGTCTTCGGGTAGTGCACCTCGGTCTTGGCCAGGCTCTGGCCGTCGGGCGACTGGTAGTTGCCGAGCTGGACGACCTTGAAGCCCTGCTTGGTGAGCTGGTCGGCGACCTCGCGGGCCTTGCCGGGCGTGGTGGTGCCGTTGAGCACCTGGACCTGCACCTGCTCGGGCTTGAGCGCGAGCTTGGGCTTGGCGCTGGCCGTCGGCTTGGGCTCGGCCTCCTCGATCTGCGTGTCGTTGATGATCGACTGGAACAGCTCGTTGGCGTCGGGCTGCTTCCACACCACGCGGTTCTCGTCCTCGGGGTCGGGGATCCACGGGATCGTGGTGAACTTGACGTCCTTGGCGGTCAGCTCCCTGGCGCTCATCGCGATGTCGATGAGCTTCTGCGGGTTGTTGGCCAGCTCGGGGTCCATCGTGACCGACTTGGCCGCCGCCGTGACGAACGAGGTGAGCTTGCCCGGGTCGGTGAGCAGGTCACCGCTCGTGGCCTTGGCGACGACCTTGCTGAGGAAGATCTGCTGGCGCTTGATGCGCTGGATGTCGCTGTTGTCGCCGTACTTGCGCAGCCGTACGTAACCCAGCGCTTGCTCGCCCATGAGCAGGCTCTTGCCGGGCGGCAGCTTCAGCTTGGAGTCCTTGTCGTCGACGCCGGACTTGAGGCAGATCTCGATGCCGCCCAGCGCGTCGACGATGTTCTTGAACCCGCTGAAGTCGACCTCGACGAAGTGGTTGATGCGGATGCCGGTGAGGGTCTCCAGCGTGGCGATCGTGCAGGCGATGCCGCCGGAGTTGTAAGCGGAGTTGATCATCGCCCGCTGGGGCGGCATCTCCTGCTTGGTCGTCTCGTTCTTGCACTTGGGAATCGTCACCATCGAGTCGCGCGGGAAGCTGATCAACCGCGCGGCGTCCCGGTTGGGGGAGATGTGCATGACGATGATGGTGTCGGTGCGCTTGCCGCCGGCGTCGGCGGTGCGGGCCAGCTCCTGGCCGTATCGGGCGTTGCCCTCGCCGGCGCGGGTGTCGGAGCCGACGAGCAGGACGTTCAGCGCGCCGGTGTCGCGGGGGCGCTCGGTGAGGATGTCGTCCTTGACGGCCTTCTGGTTGATGCTGCCGAAGGCGTCGCGGTAGACGGTGTAGCCGGTCAGGGAGCCGGCCACCATGACCGTGGTGGCGGCGATGCTCACCCAGGCGAGCATCCGCATCTTGTTGCCGCCGTTGCCGCGCCCCCTGCCCCGGTGGCCGCGCGGCGGATCCTCGGGCGGCGGCGGTGGGGCCGCCGCGGCCTGCCTGCGGGCCATGCGGCTTCCGGGCTGCGTCGAGGCGACCCTGCGGTCCTGCACGGACGCGCTCCTGTAGTCACTCATGCGCCCCCTAGCCTCGTCCTGGCTTGGTCGTACTGCGCCACGAGACTAGGTCACGTTCGGCGTGCCCGGGGCCATGACCGCGCGAAACGGCCGTGACACGGGCGTGATGTTTACCGGCCAAAGCATACTCAGAGGTGGACATTTCGGGGAATATTCTTTAGGAACTCTGAGGATTCCTACAGGTTAGCGCCGCCGCCAAACAGGCGAGCGGCACGACCGGCAACACGTAGCGATAGTCGAACTCCGCCACGGCCGGCGGTGTGACCAACAACACAACCGCCGCCGCCCACGGGGCCAGCCAAGGCGCCGGGCGCGTCGCGGCGCGCGTCCCCGACCACCTCCTGCGCGCCGCCACGGCGGGCGGGACCAGCAGGATCACCAGCAGCGCGGTGCCGGGCAGCCGGGCCACGTCCTGGTAGGCGCGCATCCAGCCCGCGTACGGCTCGGCGACCCGGGTGCCGATCTCGCCCCGCTCGTAACGCCGGGCGAGCTCCGCGCCGTGCCGCGCCGGATAGCGGCCGGGCGGAGGCGGTGAGACCGACGGGAACTGGTAGTAGCCGTAGATCTCCTGGTCGGGGTAGACCGGGCGGCCCCACACGAACGAGCGGCCCAGCTCCGACAGCACCGAGCCCGCGTAGTCGAGCGGCTGCGAGCGGACGGCCAGCAGCGCGAACCTGCCCGCCAGCGCGTCCGTCTCCCGCGTGAACGTGATGCCAGGCAGCTTGACCAGCGGCGCGTCCTTGGCCCAGATGTACTCCTGCGACGGCGGCCGCTGCTCCGGCGGCCGGGGATCGCACAGCACCCGCAGGTCCGGCGGCGGGTCCATCCGCTCACAGTCGGCGAACGACATCGTCCGGGCATAGAGGAAGACGCCGTTCGCCCCCACGATGCCGACCCGCTGATAGGTGGCGTAGAACCAGGCCCCGTACGCCACGACCGGCACCAGCGCCGCCGCCAGCATCACCACGGCCGGGCGGACCTGCCGCCGCAGCAGGAACCAGCCCGCCAGCAGCGCGATCAGCGGCAGCCCGACGGTCCTGGTCAGCGTGGCCGCGGCCAGCAGCAGGCCGATCGTGACCACCTTCGGCCGGTCGGCCAGCGCCAGCACGACCGCGAGCACGACGAGGAACATGAACAGCGTGTCGGAGACCAGCAGGTGCTCCAGCTCCACCTGGTAGGCGTCGAGCAGCACCGGCGCCGAGGCCAGCACCGCCGCCCACCGCCGCACCCGCCGCGCCGCCGCCCAGTAGACCAGCGCGCCCGTCGCCAATCCCAGCAGGTGCTGCACCGCGACCACCGCGCCGAAGGAGTGGAACGGCTCCAGCAGCTTGACGAACATCGAGTAACCGGCGGGACGCACCAGGTCCGGGCGCGGATGGAAGACGGTGACGATGTAGGTGTAGGAGTCGGGGAACCACAGCGCCGGGCGGAAGCCCAGCATCGTGACCACCCTGAGCAGCGCCCCGGCGGCCAGCACCCCCAGGAACCACCGGTGACGCCGCACGAACCGACCCGCCACCCGCACGACCTCCCGCATGTCCGGCACGCCGGTACGCTACCGGGCTTCCACCTGCGGGGCGTCATCGTGATGCCGTCGACGTGATGCCGTCGTGATGTTGGATACGCTCGCTGGTCGATGGAACTCGCCCGGACGCGCGCCCCGGCGGCGGGCCGGGTGCTCGCCGTGGTCACCGTGCTGCCCGCGCTCGCCGTGGCCGGGTGGCTGCTGGCCGGGCTGGGGCTGCTCCTCGCTGACGGCTACCGGCCGCTGCCCGCGTTCCTGATCGGGCTGCCGGTCGCGGCGGCGCTGTGCTGGGCGGGCGCGCGGCGGGCCGCTCCGCTCACCGCCACCGCCGGGCAGACGGCCACCGTGCTCGCCGTGGCGCTCGGGTCCGGGGCGTTCAACGCCGTCCTGCACAGCGAGCAGCTGCTCGTCCGGCGCGACCCGGCCACCTACGCGCAGTACGCCGTGTGGCTGGCCCGGCACGGCTCGCTGCCCATCGACCCGCGGGCGGAGGCGTTCGGCGGGCCGGACCCGGCGCTGGTGTTCGACAGCATCGGCTTCTACCGGGGCGACGGGGCGGTGGTGCCGCAGTTCATGCCGGGGCCGCCGCTGCTGTACGCGCTGGGGGAGTGGCTGGGCGGCATGCTGCTGACGCCCGCCGTGCTGGGGGCGCTGGCGGTGCTCGTGGTCGGCGGGCTGGCCGCGCGCCTGGTCGGCGGCTGGTGGGCGCCCGTGGCGGCGCTCGCGTTCGCGGTCAGCATGCCGGTGCTCTACACGTCGCGGACCACGTTCAGCGAGATCCCGTCGGTGATCCTGCTGTTCGGCGGGCTGGCGCTGGTGCACGACGCGCTGGAACGGGAGCGGCGGGCGCTCGCGGCGCTGGCCGGGCTGGTGTTCGGGCTGAGCGTGCTGGTCCGGGTCGACGGGCTGCGCGACGTGCTGCCCGCGCTCGCGTTCGCCGGGCTGCTCATCGCGCTGCGGCGGCTTCCCGGCCGCACCGGGCGGCTCGCCCGCGGCTCGGGGGCGGGGCTGCCGCTGCTCGCCGGGCTGCTGGCCGGGGCCGGGGCCGGGCTGCTCGCCGCCTACGTGCTGTCCCACCCCTATCTGAACTATCTGTCGCGATCGGTCGAGCCGCTGCTGCTGATCTGCGGCGCCGTGCTGTTGCTCACCGCCGCCGGGACGGCCGCCGCGCCCGCCCTGGCCCGGGTACGGCTGCCGCGCCGGCTGCCGGAGGCCGGGGCCGCGCTGGTCGTGCTCGTCATGGCGGGCCTGGCCGTACGCCCCTGGGTGCAGACCGTGCGCCGCGAGCCCGACAACGTCGACGACCGGCGGACCTTCGTCTTCATCGAGCAGATCCAGAAGGCCAACGGCCTGCCGCCCGACGGCTCCCGCCTCTACTTCGAGAACTCGCTGCACTGGGTGGGGTGGTACATCGGCGTCCCGGCGGTCGTGCTGGCCACGCTGGCCGCGGCGGTGCTGCTGCGCCGGCTGCTGCGCGGCAGGGAGACCGCCTGGCTGCTGCCGCTGGCGGTGATCGGCTGGACGACCCTGACGACGCTGCTGCGGCCGGAGATCACCCCCGACCACCCGTGGGCGGCCCGCCGCCTGGTGCCCGTGGTGATCCCCGGCCTGGTCCTGCTGGCCGTGTGGGGCGCCCGATGGCTGGCCCGGCGCTTCCCCCGGCGCTTCCCCCGACGGTGGGCCGCGCCGGTGCTCGCGCTGCTGGTGCTCGCGCCGCCGGTCTTCACGTCGATCGGCACCGCGTTCACCCCGGTCGAACGCGGCGAGGCGGCGGCGGTGGCGCGGATGTGCGCGCGCATCCCGGACGACGCCTCCGTGGTGATCGTGGAGCGGGTCACCGGCGACCGGTTCACCCAGGTCGTACGCGGCATGTGCGGGGCGCCCGCCGCCAAGGCGGACGAGGCGTCCGAGGACGACGTGCGCCGGGTGCTCGCCCGGGTGCGCGCGGCCGGCCGCACCCCCGTCGTGCTGGCCGCCGAATCCGGCCAGGTCGCGCCCTACGGCACTCCCCAGCAGGTCATGACCCTGGTGACGCGGCAGGACGAGCGCTCGCTGACCAGCCGCCCGGACGGCACCTGGTCGCTCCGCGTCAACGTCTGGATGGCGATCCCTTGACCTGATGTGGACCCGCGTTTCTGCGGGGCAGAGTACCCTCGACGCACGTGAGCACGCCTGAGACCCCCCAGAGTGGAAACGCCGTGGAAGAAGCGCCATACGTCACGATCGTCCTGCCCTGCTACAACGAGCAGGACCACGTCATCGACGAGGTCGAGCGCATCACCAAGGCCATGGACTCCAGCGGCTACACCTACGAGCTCGTCGCCGTCGACGACTGCTCGACCGACGAGACGCTGGCCAGGCTGCGTGAGGCCGCGCCCGGCTACCCGCACCTGCGCATCCGCGCCTTCCACCGCAACGGCGGCTCCGGCACCGTGCGGCGGATCGGCACGCAGGAGGCCAGGGGCGAGATCGTCGTCTGGACCGACGCCGACATGACCTACCCCAACGAGCGCATCCCCGAGCTGGTGCAGCTCCTGGAGAAGGACCAGACGATCGACCAGGTGGTCGGCGCGCGCACCAGCGAGGAAGGCTCGCACAAGCTGCTGCGCGTCCCGGCCAAATGGGTGATCCGCAAGGTGGCCGAGATGCTCGCCGGGCAGAAGATCCCCGACCTCAACTCCGGGCTGCGCGCCTTCCGCAAGTCGGTGGCCAGGCCCTACCTGCGGCTGCTGCCGCCCGGGTTCTCCTGCGTCACGACGATCACGCTGTCGTTCCTGATGAACCAGCACGACGTCCACTACGTGCCGATCGACTACGCCAAGCGGGCGGGCAAGTCGAAGTTCAGCTTCGTGTCCGACGCCTACCGCTACATCCTCCAGGTGCTGCGGATGATCATGTACTTCAACCCGCTCAAGGTGCTCATGCCGCCCGCGCTGTGGCTGGTCGGCATCGGCATCGCCAAGGGCGTGTGGGACATGATCGACACCCCCTTCTACCTGCCGTCCAACACGGTGATGATCTTCCTGTCCGGCCTGCTCATCGGCTCGGTGGCACTGCTGGCCGACCTGATCGTGCGGTCGCGGGGCGACTAGCGTGCGCATCGCGATCGTCGGCCCCACCTACCCGTACAAGGGCGGCGGGGCGCAGCACACCACCGAGCTGGCCCACCGGCTCGCGGCGCTCGGCCACGACGTGGTCATCGAGTCGTGGCGGGCGCAGTACCCGTCGTTCCTCTACCCGGGGCAGCAGACGATCTCCGCCCCCGAGGGCGTCCCGTACCCGAACACCCGGCGTGACCTCGACTGGCGGCGGCCGGACGGGTGGGTCGCCGCCGGGCGGCGGCTCCGCTCGGCGGACCTGGTGATCCTTGCCGTGCTCAGCCCGGTGCAGGTCCCCGCCTACCTCGGGATCCTGTACGGCATCCGCCGCAAGGCCCGGACCGTCGCGCTCTGCCACAACGTGCTGCCGCACGAGCGCAAGCCGTACGACCAGCCGTTGATGAAGGCGCTGCTCAAGCGGGTCGACGGGGTGCTGACGCACTCCGAGGAGCAGGCGGGGCTGGCCCGCGAGCTCACCGGCGGCCCGGTGCGCGTGGCCGCGCTGCCGCCGCACCTGCCCTCCACCCACGCCGGGCGCTCCGACGAGGTGCACCGGCGGCTGCTGTTCTTCGGCATCGTCCGCCCGTACAAGGGGCTCGACCTGCTGCTGCGCGCGCTGCCCGAGGGGATCGGGCTGACCGTCGCCGGGGAGTTCTGGGGCGGGCTCGACGAGACCCGGGCGCTGATCGACGAGCTGGGCCTGGCCGACCGGGTCGACCTGCGGCCCGGTTACGTGGCCGCCGACGACGTGCCGAAGCTGTTCGCCGAGGCGGACGCGCTCGTGCTGCCCTACCGCAACGCGACGGCCAGCCAGAACGTGTGGCTCGGGCACGAGCACGGCGTGCCCGTGATCGCCACCCGGGTCGGCGCGCTGGCCGACCACGTGACCGACGGCGTCGACGGGCTGCTGGTCGAGCCGGGCGACGTCGGGGCGCTGCGGGCGGCGATCGAGCGCTTCTACGCCTCCGGCGAGCCCGAGAGGTTGCGGTCGGGGGTCAAGGCCGTCGACCCGGCGCCGTTCTGGTCGGCGTACACCTCGACGCTCCTCGACGCCTGACGGCCCAGCAGGAACGCCAGCCCGGCCGCCGTCGCGTCGGCCAGCGTGAACGCCAGCCGCGACACCACGGCCACCGCGAGCGCCGCGCCGGTGCCGATGATCGGCTGCAGCACGAGCACCAGCGCGCCCTCGCGCACCCCGACCCCGGCCGGCACCACGAACGTGAGCAGCCCGGTCGCCCAGGCGAACGCGTACGCGCCGGTCGCGATCACGTAGAGGTCCCACCGGCCCGCGAGCAGCAAGGTGTGAAGCCCGTACACCAGCCAGCCCAGCGTGGTCCACGCCACCGCGACCAGCACCGTGCGACCGGGCAGCACGCTGTCGAGCGTGTCGCGGCGCGCCACCCGCAACGCCAGGTTGAGCCCCCACGTCAGCACCTTCGGGTGCAGGCACACGATGATGACCGGCACGAGCAGCAGCAGATACCACGCCTGGCGCACCGCCTCCTGCGACGCCAGCGTGGCCGCCGCGATCGCCAGGCCCACCCCCAGATTGATCACCAGCGCCAGCGAGATGCACGCGAACGTCCGGCGCGGCGGGCTCCCGTGGTCACGGCCGAGCTCCATCATCGCCGCGTACGCCCACACCGCGCCCGGGATGTACTTGCCGAGCTGCCCGACGAACATGATCCGCCCCGCCACCCGCACCGGCAGCGGCGACCCCAGCCCGGCCAGCACCTGCCGCCAGGCCAGCAGCATGCAGAACTGCCCGGCCAGCACCGCGCCGAACGCCCCCGCCACCGCCCACGGCGAGATCCCCGCCACGGCGTCACGGGTCGCGTCCCAGTTGCTCGCCAGGCCGTAGCCGAGAAAGCCGAGTGCGACCAGGGCCAGCACAACGCGCAGCAGTCGGCGGATCACCCGCCCAAGGCTACTTCAGCAACGGTGCCCGAGATAGGCCCACGAACGCCGTGACCAGCACGTCCTCGAAGCGCCCCGGCCGGCGATTCCCCGGCGGGCCGCCGTACCGAAGCCCCGTTCGACGGCCGGGGGCGGCGAGCGCGGGTACTGTTGGGCGGCGTGGGAAAGCAACGGGTCGCGCAGCTGGAATACTCCGAGTTCCAGTCCGCGATGCTCGACGAGGCGAAGCGCAGGCGCAAGGCCGCGAAGATCATCGCGGTGCTTGAGCACTTCCACGGACCGCTCGGCGGGCTGACCGTGGGCGACGTGGGCTGCTCGGCCGGGTTCATCGCCGACGAACTCGCCGCAGCCGGGGCCGGGCACACGCTCGGCATCGACATCGACGTGCCGGGGCTGCGCAAGGCCGCCGACCGGTTCGGCGAACGGGTCGCCTTCGTGTGCGGCGACGGCACCGCGCTGCCGTTCCCCGACGGGTCACTCGACGTGCTCGTGTTCAACCACATCTACGAACACGTGGTCGACCCCGACGCCGTGGTCGCCGAGATGCACCGGGTGCTCTCCGACGACGGCGTCCTCTACCTGGGGCTGGGCAACCGGCTCGGCATCATGGAGCCGCACTACAAGCTGCCGTTCCTGTCCTACCTGCCGCCCGCGCTCGCCGACCGCTACGTGCGCGCCTTCGGGAAGGCCGACCACTACTACGAGCGCTTCCGCACCCGGCGCGGGCTGCGCCGCATGCTGCGCGCCTTCCACGTGTGGGACTACACGTTCCCGGTGCTGGCCACGCCTGGCCGCTTCGCCGGAGGTGAGCTGTTCCCCGGCGCCCTGGGGCGGCTCGCCCAGACCGTGCTGGCCCGTACGCCCCGGGCGGCGCTGCGGCTGCTGCTGCCGCTCGTGCCCACCTACCTCTGGGTCGCCACCAAGCGCCCCCGCCTCCCGGCCGGCGCCCCCCTTCCGCAGCCCCCGGAGCGGATCCCCCCACTGTGACCCGCCCCGACGACCCCACCCCCGCTCCCCGGCCCGTCCCCCCGACCACGGACGCCCCTTGGGGAGAGGGCGCCCCATCGGGTGAAGCACGGCCCCTCACGGATGCGAAACCCCACGGGGACACGACGCCACCTGCGGGCGCTCGCCCTCTCGGGGAAGCGCGACCCCGCGCCGACGTGGGACCCAGCGGGGAGGCGGAGCCCTCCGGGACTGCCCCGTCCACAGGGGAGGGCGCGCCCTCCCCGGAGGGCCAGTCCCGTTGGGAGGGGGAGCCCTCTGGGGAGGGGGCGAGGCGTCCGGGCCGGAAGGGGCGGGGGCTCAAGAGGGCGGTGCGGCTGGGGTTCCTGGGGGTGGCGCTCGGGTTCGGCGGGTGGGCCGTGGCGTCGCAGTGGGATGCCGTGGCGGCAGGGTTCGCCGCACTGAGCTGGCCGATGCTGGGCGGGGCGCTGGTGGCCGTGGTGGGCGCGCTCGTGGGGGCGATGCTGACGTGGCGGACGCTGCTGGCCGACCTGGGGTCGAGGCTGCCGCTGCGCCCGGCGGCGAAGGTGTTCTTCGTGGGCCAGCTGGGCAAGTACATCCCCGGCGCGGTGTGGCCGATGCTGGCGCAGATGGAGATGGGCCGCGACCTGGGGGTGCCGAGGGCGCGCAGCGCGGCGGCGTTCTTCCTGATGATGCCGATCCAGCTGGCGACGGGCCTGCTGGTGACGCTGGTGACGCTCGGATGGGACCGGTTCGGGTGGCTGCTGCTCCTGGTGCCGGTGCTGCTGGTGCTGCTGGAGCCCCGGGTGATCAACGGGGTGATCGGGTTCGGGCTGCGGAGGTTGCGGCGGGAGCCGTTGGAGCGGCCGTTGACCCGGCGGGGGATGCTGACGGCGCTGGGCTGGGCGGTGGCGGGGTGGACCTGCTACGGGGTGCACCTGTATTTCATCACTCCGGATGTCGGCCTGGTGTTCGCCGTCGGGGCTTTCGCGTTGTCGTGGTGCCTGGGCATCATGACGTTCGTGGTGCCGGCGGGGGCGGGGGTGCGGGAGGCCGCGATGGTGGTGGCGCTGGCTCCGGTGATGGACAGCGGGCGGGCGATCGCGGTGGCGCTGTGCTCGCGGGTGGTGATCGTTCTGGGCGATCTGATCTGTGCCGGGCTGGCGGGAATCGCTGCACGGCGGGACTCAGTGTGATTTGGGCCACGATTTAGGGGACGCTGGTCATAAGCTGAACGAAGAGGGGGACGTGGAGTCCCGACGTTGATCTTGAGGGGAGAAGATCTACGTAATGCCTCGAGTGCTCGTCGACGCGGCGGCGGTCCCGGCCGACCGCGGCGCGCTGATCAGGTACGTGGACGGTCTGGTGTCGGCTCTCGACCGGGCGGGAGCCGATCTTGCGGTGGTCTGTCAGCGGGCCGACGCCGAACGCTACACCCGGCTCGCGCCTTCTGCCCGGATCATCCCGGGCCCGGTCTCCATCACCAACAGGGCCGCGCGGCTCGCGTGGGAGCAGACGGGCCTGCCGCTGCTGGCCCGCCAGGCGGGGGCCGAGGTGATCCACGCTCCTTATTACTCGATACCGCTCCGGTCGGGCCTGCGGACGGTCGTCACGGTGCACGACGTCTCCTGGTTCACCGAGCCCGACCAGCACAGCGCGGTGAAGGCGTCGTTCTTCCGGTCGGCGACGCGCACCGCCGTGCGGCACGCCAACCGGGTGATCGTGCCGTCGAAGGCGACGCGGGACGAGCTGGTGCGGGTGCTGGCCGCCGACCCGACCCGCATCGACGTCGCCTACCACGGGGTCGACCAGGAGCTGTTCCATCCTCCGACGGAGGCGGAGGTGCGGCGGGCGGCCAGCCGGTTCGGCCTGCACGGCCAGTCGTACGTGGCGTTCCTGGGGGCGCTCGACCCGCGCAAGAACGTGCCGAACCTGGTGCGGGGCTTCGCCGCCGCGGTGGCGGGCCTGGCGGATCCGCCGGCGCTGGTGCTGGGCGGCGGCGTGCACGAGGACGACGTCGACGCCGCCTGCCGGGAGGTGGAGGCCACGGTCAAGGTGGTACGGCCGGGCTTCCTGCGGGCGCCTGACCTGCCGGGATTCCTCGGCGGGGCGCTCGTGGTGGCGTTCCCGTCCAGCAGTGAGGGGTTCGGGCTGCCGGTGCTGGAGGCGATGGCCTGCGGCGCGCCGGTGCTGACCACCCAGCGCACCTCGCTGCCCGAGGTCGGCGGCGACGCGGTCGCCTACACTGAGCCGGACGCCGACAGCATCGCCTCCGCGCTGGCCCAGCTCCTGGCCGCGCCGGAGCGGCGAGCGCAGCTTCGGGAGGCGGGTCTGGCCAGGGCCAGGGAGTTCACCTGGGAGGCCTCCGCGGAGGCGCACCTCAGCTCTTATCAACGCGCAGTCGAATAGTTGGGTACCCTCGCACAGTTATGGAGAGCTCTTTGCCGGATCTAGAGGCGATCCTCCTGGTCGGGGGACAGGGCACGCGCCTGCGTCCGCTCACGCTGGGCACGCCGAAGCCGCTGCTGCCGACCGCCGGAGTGCCGTTCCTGGCCCACCAGCTGGCGCGGGCGCGCTCGTTCGGGGTGCGCCGGATCGTCTTCGCGACCTCGTACAAGGCGTCGATGTTCGAGCCGGTGTTCGGCGACGGGTCGGCCCTGGGGCTCTCGCTGGAGTACATGACGGAGGAGACGCCGCTGGGCACGGGCGGCGCGATCCGCAACGCCGCCGAGGCGCTGTCGTCGCCGCCCGACGCGCCGGTGCTCATCCTCAACGGCGACATCCTGTCCGGCCATGACATCGGTGACCAGGTGCGGGCGCATCTGGCGCGGGAGGCGGCCGTGACGCTCCACCTGACCGAGGTGGAGGATCCGACGAGGTTCGGCTGCGTGCCCACGGACGGCGACGGGCGGGTGACCGCGTTCCTGGAGAAGACTCCCAACCCGGTCACCAACCGGATCAACGCGGGCTGTTACGTGTTCACCCGGTCGGTGATCGACCAGATCCCGCGTGACGAGGTGGTGTCCGTCGAGCGCGAGACGTTCCCGGGGCTCATCGAGTCGGGGCGGCTCGTGCTGGGCTACGCCGACCGCACGTACTGGCTCGACGTGGGCACGCCGAGCGCGTACGTGCAGGGGTCGCGTGACCTGGTGCTCGGCAGGCTGGCGTCGCCGGCGCTGCCGGGGCCGGCGGGCGAGTGGCTGGCGCTCGACGGCGCGCTGGTGTCGCCGGAGGCGAAGGTGCAGGGCGGCACCGCGGTCGGCGCCCGCACGGTGGTCGAGGCGGGCGCGACGGTCGTCGGGTCGGTGCTGGCCGACGACTGCGTGGTCGAGGCGGGCGCGATCGTGACCGACTCGGTGCTGGGGCAGGGCGCGCGGGTGTGCGCCGGCACGGTGGTGCGTGACGCCGTCATCGGCGACGGGGCCGTGGTGGGGCCGGGCAACGAGCTGCAGGCCGGGGTGCGCATCTGGCCGGGCATCGAGCTGCCGGAGCGCGCGGTCCGCTATTCGAGTGACGTCTGACCTGCTCGTTCCGTGCCGCAGACTGGATGGGTGAGGGAGCGTAGCTGGGCGCCCGCCGGGCCGCTCGACGTGGGCCTGGCGTTGGCGGCGCACAAGCGCGGCGGGGGCGACCCGGCCTGGTGCCGGACCCCCGACGGGGCCGTGTGGCGCACCTCCCGCACCCCTGACGGGCCGGTCACGCTGCGGGTGACGGTGGCCGGCGGCCAGGTGCACGGGCGGGCGTGGGGGCCGGGCGCGGAGTGGGCGCTGGAGTCGCTGCCCGCGCTCGTGGGCGCCGACGACGACCTGTCGGGTTTCACCGCGCGGCATCCGGTCCTGGTCGAGGCCATGCGCGCGCACGCGGGCGTGCGCATCGGCCGTACGGGCCGCGTCATGGAGGCGCTGGTCCCGGCGGTGCTGGAGCAGAAGGTCGTCGGCCAGGAGGCGTGGCGCGCCTGGCGCTACCTGCTGCGCCACTTCGGCGAGCCCGCCCCGGGCCCCGCGCCCGACGGGATGCGGGTGGCGCCCGAGCCGCAGGTGTGGCGCGAGATCCCGTCCTGGCACTGGCACCGGGCCGGGGCCGAGGCGGTGCGCGCCCGCACGATCGCCACCGCCGCCTGGCACTCCGCCAAGCTGGAGGCCGCCGCCACCAGCGAGGAGCTCGACCGGCTGCTGCGCGCGCTGCCGGGCATCGGCGTGTGGACCTCCGCCGAGGTGCGCCAGCGGGTGTTCGGCGACCCGGACGCCGTCAGCGTGGGCGACTTCCACCTGGCCAAGATCGTGGGCTACGCGCTGACCGGGGAGAAGACGGACGACCCGGGCATGCTGCGGCTGCTGGAGCCCTACCGGGGCCACCGGCACCGGGCGGCGCTGCTCATCACGCTCACCGGCCGCCGCCCGCCGGCCCGCGGCCCGAGGATGGCCGCGCGCGACTATCGGTCCTTCTAGAAGCCCTGGGTGCGGTACGAGAACTCAGCGCGTCGTAGTGTGCCGCTATGAGTCTTGTCAGTGATTCCGCGTTCCGCCGCGCGCTCGCCCGTGCCCGTGACGGCAAGGCGCTCGACGCCGCCGAGGCCACCGTGCTGCTGCAGGCACGCGGCGACCACCTGGACACCCTGCTCGACCACGCCGCCCGCGTACGGGACGCGGGGCTCGCCTCCGCCGGCCGCCCGGGGGTGATCACGTACAGCAGGAAGGTGTTCATCCCGCTGACCAGACTGTGCCGGGACCGGTGCGGCTACTGCACGTTCGCCACCGCGCCGCACAAGCTGGAGGCGCCGTTCCTCAGCCCGGACGAGGTGCTGGAGATCGCCCGGCAGGGCGCGGCGATGGGCTGCAAGGAGGCGTTGTTCACGCTCGGCGACCGGCCGGAGGACCGGTGGCACCAGGCGCGCGAGTGGCTCGACGCGCACGGCTACGACGACACGCTGTCGTACGTGCGCGCGATGGCGGTGCGGGTGCTGGAGGAGACCGGGCTGCTGCCGCACCTGAACCCGGGTGTGCTGAGCTGGCGTGACCTGCAGCGGCTCAAGCCGGTGGCGCCGTCGATGGGCATGATGCTGGAGACGACCTCGCGGCGGCTGTTCGAGGAGAAGGGGCAGCCGCACTACGGCTCGCCCGACAAGGACCCGGCGGTGCGGCTGCGGGTGCTGGAGGACGCCGGGCGCAGCAACGTGCCGTTCACCACCGGCATCCTGATCGGCATCGGCGAGACCGTCGAGGACCGGGCCGAGTCGCTGTTCGCGATCCGGAAGGTGGCGCGCGAGTACGGCGGCGTCCAGGAGGTCATCGTGCAGAACTTCCGCGCCAAGCCGGACACGGCGATGCGCGGGCTGCCGGACGCCGACCTGGAGGAGCTGGCCGCGACCATCGCGGTCGCCCGGCTCGTGCTGGGCCCGCGGGCGCGGGTGCAGGCGCCCCCGAACCTGGTCGACGCCGAGTACGCGCTGATGATCCGCGCGGGCATCGACGACTGGGGCGGCGTGTCGCCGCTCACCCCCGACCACGTCAACCCCGAGCGCCCCTGGCCGCAGATCGACGAGCTGGCCGCAAGGACCGCCGAGGCGGGGTTCCGGCTGCGCGAGCGGCTGACGGTCTACCCGGAGTACGTCAGGGCCGGGGAGCCGTGGCTGGACCCCCGCGTCATGGCGCACGTGGCCGCGCTGGCCGACCCGGAGACCGGCCTGGCCAGGCAGGACGCGGTGCCGCAAGGGCTGCCGTGGCAGGAGCCCGACGGCGGGTTCGCCCCCACGGGCCGGGTGGACCTGCACGTCGAGGTGGACACCACGGGCCGGACCGGCGACCGGCGCGACGACTTCGACCACGTCTACGGCGACTGGGAGGCGCTGCGTGAGCGGCTGCCGGCCGCCTCCGGGCGCGGCGCCGTGCCGGGCGACGTCAGGGAGGCGCTGCGGGCCGCCGAGCGCGACCCGGCGGGGCTGACCGACGAGCAGGCGGTGGCGCTGCTGTCGGCCGACGGCGACGCGCTGGAGGAGCTGGCCGGGATCGCCGACGAGCTGCGCCGCCAGGCCGTGGGCGACGACGTGACGTACGTGGTCAACCGCAACATCAACTTCACGAACGTGTGTTACACCGGCTGCCGGTTCTGCGCGTTCGCCCAGCGCCGCACCGACGCCGACGCCTACACGCTGAGCCTGGAGCAGGTCGCCGACCGGGCCGAGGAAGGCTGGCTGGCCGGGGCCACCGAGGTGTGCATGCAGGGCGGCATCCACCCCGACCTGCCCGGCACCGCGTACTTCGACCTGGCCAGGGCGGTCAAGGAGCGCACGCCGGGCATGCACGTGCACGCTTTCTCCCCGATGGAGGTCATCAACGGCGCAAGCCGGACGAACCTCTCCATCGAGGACTGGCTGCACGCCGCCAAGGAGGCCGGGGTCGACTCCCTGCCCGGGACGGCCGCCGAGATCCTCGACGACGACGTGCGCTGGGTACTGACCAAGGGCAAGCTGCCCGCCAAGGAGTGGATCGAGGTCATCACCACCGCGCACCGCGTCGGCATCCCGACGACCTCGACCATGATGTACGGGCACGTGGACGACCACCTGCACTGGGTCAGGCACATCAAGCTGATCAGGCGGCTGCAGGAGGAGACCGGCGGGTTCTCCGAGTTCGTGCTGCTGCCGTTCGTGCACACCAGCGCGCCGATCTACCTGGCCGGGGTCGCCAGGCCCGGCCCGACCGCCCGCGAGAACCGGGCCGTGCACGCCCTGGCCAGGATTCTGCTGCACGGCGCCATCGCCAACATCCAGTGCTCGTGGGTCAAGCTCCAGGACGACCTGTGCCGCCAGGTGCTCCAGGGCGGCGTGAACGACCTCGGCGGCACCCTCATGGAGGAGACGATCAGCCGGATGGCCGGCTCGGAGAACGGCTCGTACAAGACCATCAGCGAGCTGCGCGCGATGGCGGAGGTCACCGGCAGGCCGGTCCGGCAGCGCACCACCGAGTACGGCGTGCCGAGCGAGGAGCGGCTGGCCGCCTCGGCCGCCAGCGACGGCGTGTGCCAGAGCGTCAGGCGGGTCCTGCCGCTGGCCTAGATATAACAAGTTCTATCGCCTCTTGCGCCGGTCGTGGGAGGCGCTGGGACAATCGACACCCCCCTTCAAGTGAGGTGCACCGTGCGGTTAGGGCGACACCGCGCCGCGCTGTCTCCCAGGCAGAGACGGAGGAAGGCGCTCCAACGCGGCATGCTGGCCGGCCTGGCGGCCGTGGCCGTGCTGGCCGGCGGGATCGTCCTGGTGTCCGGCGGCACGGGCGCGCTGTGCACCGCGCGAGAGCCTGTTCTGGTCGACGTGGCGGCGGCGGTGGACGTGGCGCCCGCCGTGATGGAGGCGGCGGGGCGGTTCAACGGCACGCGGGCGAGCGTGGGCGGGCGCTGCGTGCTCGTCCAGGTGACCGAGCAGCCGCCCGCCACCGTGCTGCGCACGCTGATCGGCGACCGGGCGGGCGTGCTGCGCGAGCGGCCCGACGGCTGGATCACCGACTCGTCGGCGTGGATCCGGCTGGCCCGCAAGCAGGGCGCGCGGTCGCTGCCGGCGGGCGAGCGGGTGGTGGCGACCTCGCCGCTGGTGTTCGCCACCCGGTCGTCGCTGGCCGAGCGCTTCGCGGTGGGCAACACGGAGATGAACTGGCGGATGGTGTTCCCGCCGACGCTGCGCGGCCGGCTGACGCCGACCGAGGAGGAGCCCGACGTCGTACGGGTGCCGGACCCGTCGCTGGCCGGGGCCGGGATCGCCACGGTGGCGGCGGCCCGCGACGTCGTCGGCGCCGGGCCGGAGGCCGACAAGGCGCTGACGGCGTTCGTGCGGTGGGCCCAGGCCGGGTCCGCGCCCGACTACCGCAGCATGCTGGAGGCCGTCGACGACCGCACGTTCTGGAAGCGGCCGGTCGTCATCGTGCCGGAGCAGTCGGTGCGCGAGCACACCGGCCGGGGCCCGTCGGCCGATCCGGTCGTCGCCCTGCACCCGCGCGAGGGCACGATCACGCTCGACTACCCGTACGTGGTGACCGCGACCGATCCGGCCGTCGCGGAGGCGTCCGCCGCCTTCGCCGCCTGGCTGGGCGAGCCGCAGGCGCAGGAGATCGTCCGCCGGGCCGGGTTCCGCTCCGGCGACGGCTCGCAGGGGCCGCTCGCGCCCGGCCCGGACGCCACGCCCCGGGTGCGGCCCTCGGTGTCGCCGGAGGACATCGACGAGGCGCTGCTGGCCTGGAGCAGGCTGGCCCCGCCGACGAACATCCTGGTGCTCAGCGACACCTCCAAGCACATGGCCGAGCCCCTGGGCGACACCACCCGCGTCGAGGTGGCGCTGGCCGCCGCCAGGACCGGCCTGGCGCTCTTCCCGAACTCGACGCACATGGGCCTGTGGGAGTTCGCCGACCGGCTCGGCGGCAGCGAGGACCACCGGGAGCTGGTGAGCCTGGGGCCGATCGACCGGCCAGAGAGCGGCCAGGTCGTCAGGCGCAGCCGGCTGAACGAGCTCACCGGCACGATCACCGCCCACCCCAAGCGCGGCAGCTCGCTGTACGAGGCGATCCTGGACGGCTTCCGCAAGGTGGGCGCGGCGTACCGGGAGGACATGAACAACACGCTGCTGGTGATCACCGCGGGCAGGGACGACGGCGGCGGGGTCTCCCAGGCGGAGCTGCTGGCCGAGCTGCGCGAGGAGTGGGACGCGGACCGGCCGGTGCAGATCGTCGTCATCGCCTTCGGCAAGGACGTCGACCGCGCCGGGCTGACGGCCGTCACCTCGGCCACCAACGGCTCCCTGCACGTGGCCCAGGAGCCGGGCGAGATCATCGACGTGTTCCTCGCCGCCCTGGCCCGGCGCCTGTGTCACCCGACCTGCCGGCCGGGGGCGTGACGAACCCGGGCATGGAGAAGGGGGCGCCCAGGTGGGCGGGCGCCCCCTTCGGTCATTTCAGGTCAGACCCTGCCCCATAGGGCGGGGACGTTGGGCGGCTCCCAGCCGTTGATCGCGGTGTGCGGCTGGAGGCAGCGGTAGGTGGCGCCGCCGTAGGTGACCGTCGAGCCCGCGGTGTACGCGGTGCCCGCGGTCCAGGTGCCGCCCGGGGGGTTGGTGGGCGTGTCGGTCGGCGTCGGGGTCGGGGTCGGGGTGGGCGTGGGCGTCGGGGTGCCGGGGCCGCCGCCGCCGACCTGGAGGTCGATGCAGGCGTAGAAGGCCATGGCGGTGTCGGCGATGTTCCAGATGGCCAGCACCTTCTGCCGGCCGGGGAACTGGCTCAGGTTCACAGTGTGTGACACCGATGCCGGGGGTCGCTTGCCGCCGTCGTTGAAGACGGCCACCCGGGTGCCGCCGACGTAGTACTCCCACGTGCTGGTGGCGTGCTGGACGGTGAGCCGCCAGTTGAAGTTGACGCTGGTGCCCACCGAGGTGACGGGCCACGGCTTGCTCTCATCGCTGAGCTGGGCGAACCGCCCGACTCCGCCGTGGCAGTTGCGCTGGCCCTTGGGGCCTTCGACGCTCTGCGGCTCGTAGATGATGTCGCCGCAGTTGGCGACGCGCCCCTGGGCGCAGTGGGCCTGGCGGCTGGGCGGCGAGTTGACGTACCCGTGGGCCAGGGCCGGTGAGGTGTTGAAGACCACCGTGGCGACCGCAATCGCCACGACGGAGAGTAACGTGAGCAACCTCTTCATCTAGTGGCTCCTCTACTTGGGGGGATGGCCCAAATGTAAAGGAAAGTTTCCTAACGGTAAACCGTTACGTGACTGTGGCTCGAAATATCAGTCAGCGGGACACGATGAAGTCCAGCGCGTCACGCGGCGCCCGGTCCCGCGGTGGCGCAGCGGCATGGCCCACCGCCACACAGCCCATCGGGTCCCACTCCTCCGGCAGGTCCAGCACCTTCCGCACCACCGGACGGCAGAACATCGTCGACGACACCCACGCCGACCCCAGCCCCTCCACCGCGAGCTGGACCAGGAAGTTCTCCACGCCCGCGCCCATCGCCACCACGAACATCTCCCGCTCCGCAGCGTTGCGCCGCTCGTCGCGGTAGGTGTGCGAGCCCTCCATCACCAGGCACGGCACCACCAGATAAGGCGCGTTGCGCAACACGTCACCCCGCCTGACCCGCTTGGCGATCGACTGCTCGGAGAAACCGTCGCCGCGCAGATCCTCGATCCACGCCTCCCGCATCGCGTCCACCAGCCGCAGCCGCGTCTGCGCCGACTCCACCAGCACGAACCGCCACGGCGTCGTGTGATGCGGCGCCGGCGCCGCGATCCCCGCAGCCACCGCCCGCCGCACCGCATCCGGATCCACCGGCCGGTCGCCGAACTCCCGGATCGTCCGGCGCGCGAACACCACGTCCCGCGACCCGTACCGGAACAGGTCCTCGTCCGCCGGACGCACCAGCGGACGCACCCCCGGCCCGTCCTCCTCCGTCACCAGATGCCCCAGCCCCCGCACGATCGCCACCGGAACGCCGTCCAGCTTGCCCTTGACCAGCTCCGCGGCGGCCGCGATCTCGTCCACCAGCGCCGTCACCGTCGCACTCAGCGGATTGCCGTACGCGTCCCGCGAACCCCGGAAGTCGGCCGTCGTCACCACGCCCGCCGACCCGATCGCCACGTCCGTCAGCCCCTGCCGCCACGGCCTGCCGAACGTGTCGGACACGATCACCCCGACCCGGCCGCCCAGCCCCGCCCGGATCCGCCGCGCCGACGCGTCCGGATCCTCCGGCAGCAGCAGCACCGTCCCCGGGTCGGTGTTGGACGCGTCCACCCCGGCGGCGGCCATCACGAAACCGTGGCGCGTCTGGGCGATCACCGTGTCGCCGCGCCTCGCGACGACCCGGTCCGTCTCGTCCTCGATCGCCTTCGCCCGGTCCGGCGCCTCCCTGACCCGCCCCTCGGCCTTGCTCACGATCTTGGACGTGACGACGACGATGTCCCCGTCGCGCACCCCGGGGACGAGCGCCGCGAGGTCGTCCCCCGGCCGCACCTCTCCGATCCCCACCACCGGCACCACCTCGACCCGCTCACCCGCGGCCCCCTCCCAAGAGGAAGGCGCATTCTCTGCGGCGGGTGCGGGGGAGGTGCCCTGTGCTTCCTCTCCCAAGGAAAGCGCACCCCGTGCGGCGGGGGAGGGCGTACCGGACGGGCGGGCGCCTGCCGGCGTGGGGGTTGCCTGGGGCTGTGCGGGGTGGGTCATGAGGTGAGCTCCTGGGCGAGGTCGAGGGCGGCGCGGGCGAGGGCGGCCGTGGCCGCGGGGTCGGACATGAGCAGGGGCCGGGCCTCGACGCGTACGCCGTCGAGGGCGACGCCGGCGTCCTCCGGCGCGACCAGCCAGCCGTCGAGCAGGTCGGACCCGTACAGGGAGAGGACCGCCTGGGCGCTGGTCTCGACGCCGATGGCGGTCAGGCAGGCGTCGGCCATGCCGCGCACGGGGGCGCCGCCGATGATGGGGGAGACGCCCACGACGGTCTTGGGGAGCAGGGCGTCGCGGATGCCCGGCACCTGGAGGATGGTGCCGATGCTGACGACGGGGTTGGATGGCGGCAGGATGACCACGTCGGCGTCGGCGATCGCCTCGAGGACGCCGGGGGCGGGCTTGGCCGACTCGACGCCGACGAGGGCGATCGACTCGGCGGGGACGGAGGCGCGCAGGCGCACCCACCATTCCTGGAAGTGGACGGCGCGCCGGCCGCGCTCGTCGTCGATGACCACGTGGGTCTCGCACCGGTCGTCGGTCATGGGCAGCAGCCGTACGCCGGGCTGCCAGCGGGCGCACAGCGCCTCGGTGATCTGGGAGAGCGGGTAGCCGGCTTCGAGCATCTGGGAGCGCACGATGTGGGTGGCGAAGTCGCGGTCGCCCAGCCCGAACCATTGGGGTTCGACCCCGTAGGCGGCCAGTTCGTCCTTGACGACGTGGGTCTCGTCGGCGCGCCCCCAGCCTTGTTGCTCGTCGATGCCGCCGCCGAGGGTGTACATGACGGTGTCGAGGTCGGGGCAGACGCGCAGGCCGAAAAGGGTGATGTCGTCGCCGGTGTTGCCGATGACGGTGATCTGGTCGGCGGGCGCGGTCGTGCGGAGTCCGCGCAGGAAGCGGGCGCCGCCGATGCCGCCGGCGAGGGTCACGATGTGCATGCGGAACAGTCTTCCACCCCCCGTCCCGGGACCGTTTTTCCCCTTTTCTTGACGGCCCGCAAAACCCTGATATGCGGGGAAAAGAGCGACTATTGAGATCTGCGAGCTTCCTGGGACTCCCGCCGGACAAGTCGGTGATGTGGCAAACTCCCTTCGGGCTAAAGGGTCCGATGGGGGTACTTGTGAGCAACTTTGACGTCGCCAGGCTGAAGGAGCCGGCCGCCTGGATCATGCTGGCCGCCGGTGGCCTGGACATCCTGCTGACCATCGGCCGGATTCTGATCGGCTCGACCAGCGCGGACTTCACCGAGCGCGCCTACATGCACTTCTCCGGCCTGACCAGCCCGGTGATCACCACGCTGCTGCTCGGCGCGGTGCTGCTGCTGACCAAGGTCGGCCCGCCGTCGGCCAAGGCCAAGCCCGTCGCGTACATCGCGGCCGGGGCGCTGGCCGCGGCGGCCGTGTTCGGCGCGCTGGCGCTGCTGCTCGGCCTGTTCGCGGGCAACACCGCGCGTTCGACCGTGGAGTTCCTGCTGACGGGCGTGCCGATGCTGGCGCTGACGGCCCTCGCGCTGGTGTACCTGCTGCCGCAGGTCATGCCGGAGCGCCGCCCGGCGGCCCCGTACGGTCAGGGCTTCCCCCAGCAGGGGTACGGCCAGCAGGGCCAGTTCCCGCAGGGCCAGTTCCAGCAGCCCGGTTACGGCCAGCAGGGCTTCCCGCAGCAGGGTTACGCCCAGCAGCCTCCGTCGCAGGGCGGCCAGGAGTACGGCCAGCCGGACTACGGCCAGCAGCCCGCCCCCCAGCAGGCCCAGGCGGACTACGCGCAGCCCCAGCAGGGGATGCCGCAGCCCGGCCAGCAGCCCACCCCGCAGTCCAACCAGCAGCCCAACCAGCAGCCCGCGCCCCAGGCCGCCCCGCAGCAGGGTTACGGTCAGCAGCCGCCGAGCTACGGCGGCCAGCCGGAGCAGCCCCCGTACCAGCAGCAGTCCTACAGCCCGCAGCCGCCGTCCGGCGCGCAGGAGCAGCCGCAGCAGGACGCCTACCAGCCGCCGGTCCAGCAGCCCCAGCCCCAGCAGGCCGCCCAGCAGTATCCCCAGCCCCGGGCGGCCCTGCCCGCGGCCCCGTCCGACCAGCAGCAGGACTCCGGCGGCTACGGCCCGCCCGCCCAGGACCCGTACAGCCCCCAGTACGCCCAGGACGCGCCCCCGTACGCCCAGGAGGCCCCGCAGTACGGCCAGGACCAGCACTACAGCCAGGACCCCTACGCCGCGCAGGCGCAGGAGGCCCCGCAGTACAACCAGGACCCGTACAGCCCGCCCGCCCAGGACCAGCAGTACGCCACCCCGGCCGCGGACCCGTACGCCCAGCCCGCCCAGGAGCAGTACGCCCCGCCCCCCACCGAGGCGTTCCCCCCGGCGCAGAACCCGTACGCCCCGCAGCAGCCCGCGCACGCGGCCTACACGCCGTCGGAGACGATGCCGGACTCGGGCTACCAGCCCCCGTCGGAGTATCAGCCGGCCCCGTACGTCCCGGCCGACAGCCAGCCGAACGTGCACAACCAGCCCAACCCGTACGCCCCGTCGTACCCGTCGGGCGAGACCGCGCCCAGCGTGCCGTACCCGGACCAGCAGCAGCCCTACTACGACCGCCAGTCGGCGTTCGACCAGCAGGGCCAGCAGGCCCAGCAGAACCCGGGCCAGCAGCACGGCCAGGGCGGCCAGCCGTTCACCGGCTATTCGGGCCACGAGTTCGGGGCGCCGCAGCACGAGCCGGACCCGCCGGTGGACCCGCGCTCGCAGCAGCTCCTGGACGCCTACCAGCAGGCCGACTCCTACCAGTCGGGCGTGGGCACCGCGCCTGACCTGCGCGTCCCGGAGTACGGCCAGCCGCAGCGGCACGACGACGTGTTCGGTCACCCGCAGCAGCCGCAGGCCGCCTACGAGCCGCAGCAGGGCCAGTACCAGCAGCCCGGCTGGGGCCAGCAGCCGGCGGATTCGACCATCCGCCTGGACCAGCAGGCGATCCGCGGTGACGCGCTGGGGGACCAGCCGCGCCAGGGTGACGACCCGATCGACCCGACCGCCATATACACCCCGAATGAGCCACGCAGGTAAGGAACCGGCAAACGACGGCTAGAGAAGAGGTGGCCCGGAGGGCGGGGCTCATCCCGCCCTGATACGGTTCCGACCGCTGACAGCGTTGAACACGCCCGGCGCAAACCGGGCGCGAACATCTGATGCCAGGCACGACCGGGGCGAGAGCTGGTCTTCCCCCGGATACCGGCATGCCGCTTGACGCCACGTACGGCACACGCGTGTAATTACAACCATGTTGTTACGCCTTCCCGTGGGTGGGTACAAGGAAGGCGTTCCATGGGGGGCTCCATTGCGGGCGGGCGGCAGGGAGGTGTGCAGTGACCGATCTGGTCATCGCACAGGATCAGCTTGACGCTGAAGAACTCGGCTGGCAGGAGCGCGCACTCTGCGCGCAGACGGATCCAGAGGCGTTCTTCCCGGAAAAGGGCGGCTCCACCCGAGAGGCCAAGAAGGTGTGCCGATCGTGCGAAGTGCGTGCGGAGTGCCTGGAATACGCACTCGAGCACGACGAGCGCTTCGGCATCTGGGGTGGGCTGTCCGAGCGGGAGCGCAGACGGATCAAGCGCCAGGCCGTTTAGGGATAGATGTGGAAAGGGTCACGCGGTCACCCGTGTGACCCTTTTCCGTATCCGTGGGCGGTGCGACCGGTAAGGTGGCGGCGTTTGATCACCGCCCAATGGAGCCGCATGTCCCGTCCCTTCGTCACCGTGATCGTCGTCGCACACGACGGCGGGCGCTGGCTCGGGGAGACCTTGAAGGCCCTGGCGAGCCAGAGCTACCGCCCGGACCGGGTGGTGGGCGCCGACAACGGCAGCCGCGACGGCTCGGCCGACCTGCTCACGCAGGCGCTCGGCTCCGCCAACGTGCTCAGGCTGCCCCGTTCGGCGAGCTTCGGCGACGCCGTGGCCGAGGTGCTCGGCAAGCTGCCACCGGGCGTCGACGGCGAGTGGCTGTGGCTGCTGCACGACGACTGCGCCCCCGACCGCCGCGCCCTGGAGGCGCTGCTGCGCGCCGCCGACGAGGACCGCAAGGCGGCGGTGCTCGGCCCGAAGCTGCGTGACTGGCTGGACCGGCGGCTGCTGCTGGAGATCGGCGTGACCGTCGGCCGCACCGGCCGCCGCGACACCGGGCTGGAGGCCCGCGAGTTCGACCAGGGCCAGCACGACGGCACCCGCGAGGTCATGGCGGTGTCCACCGCCGGCATGCTGATCAGGCGCGACGTGTGGGAGGCGACCGGCGGGCTGGACCCGTTCCTGCCGATCTTCCGCGACGACCTGGACCTGTGCTGGCGGGTGCGCAACGCCGGGCACCGGGTGCTGGCCGTCACCGAGGCCGTGGCCTGGCACGCCGAGGCGTCGGCCCGCCGCAGACGGCGCATGACGGTCAGCGGCGACCATCCGCGCAGGCTCGACCGGCGCAACGGCATCTTCGTCGTGATGGCGAACCTGCCGTTCCTGGCGATGCTGTGGGCGCTGCTGCGCAACGTGGCGGGCTCGCTGACGCGCACGGTGCTGTTCGTGCTGGGCAAGCAGCCGGCGAACGCCCTGGACGAGCTGGTCGCGCTCGGCTCGGTCCTGGCGCACCCGGTGCGGCTGGCCAAGGCTCGGCGGGCCAGGCGCGAAGGCCGCAAGAAGGGCTACAAACGCATCAGCCGCCTGCTCACGCCGCGCGGCGCGGGCCTGCGCCGCCTCACCGACATGGTGCAGAGCTTCCTGGCGGGCGAGGGGCCGGTCGACTCGGCGGGCCGCCACCACCACGCCGCCCCGGAGGAGGAGGTGATCGCGCCGGCGCCGGCGCCGCAGGGCAACCCGGTCAAGCGCTTCCTCGGGCGGCCCGGCGTGCTGCTGGTGTTCGGGCTCACGCTGGTCGCGCTGGTGGCCGAGCGGTCCCTGCTGGGGGCCGGACGGCTCGGCGGCGGCGCGCTCGTGCCGGTGACCGGCGGCGCGGGCGACCTGTGGGCGTTCTACACGGGCGGCTTCCACGATCTCGGGCCCGGCTCGGCCGACTGGGCGCCGCCGTACGTGGCGGTGCTCGCGGCGCTGTCCACGCTCGCCTTCGGGCAGACCTCGACGGCCGTGTCGGTGCTGCTGCTCGGCTCGGTGCCGCTGGCGGGCGCCTCGGCCTACCTGGCGTCGCGGCGGCTGGTGCCGGACGCCACCGAGTCGGGCGTCGGCGTCCGCGTGTGGGTGGCCGCCACGTACGCGCTGCTGCCGGTCGCGACCGGCGCGGTCGCGTCGGGACGGCTGGGCACGGCGGCGGTGCTGGTGCTGCTGCCGGCCTGCGCGGTGCTCGCCGCCCACCTGCTCGGCCCGGACGCGCGCCGATCGCGCCGGGCGGCGTGGGGGTTCGGGCTGGTGCTGGCGGTGGGCGCGGCGTTCGTGCCGCTGCTGCTGCCGATGGCCCTGGTGCTCGGCGTGCTCGCCGTGGTGCTCTTCCGCACGGTACGGCCCGGCGTCCTCGTGCCGGTGGCCATCGCGCTGGGCGTGCCCGTGGCGCTGCTGCTGCCCTGGCTGGGCGGGCTGGTGCTGGACCCGGGCAGGTTCCTGCTGGAGGCCGGGCTGCACGACCCGGCCCTGGTGAGCCCGGCGCTCGGCGCCCGCGACCTGCTGACGCTCAGCCCCGGCGGGCCCGGCCTGCCGCCGTTCTGGGTGACGGGCGGGCTGCTGGCGGTGGCGCTGGGCGCGCTGTTCGTCCACCGCGCCCGCGCCGGACGGCGGGCCAAGCCGGACCCCCAGGCCGAACGCGGCCGGATCGTCGTGCTGTCCGGCTGGGGGATCGCGCTGTTCGCGCTGGTGATCGCCCTAATCGCGGGCCGGGTCGGCGTGGCGGGCGCACCCGCGTGGCCGGGCGTGCCGCTGGCCGTCGCCGGGGCCGCGCTGATCGTGCTCGCCGCGCTCAGCGCCCCCCGCCTGGACGCCGCCCGCGCCCGGGGCGGCCCGCGCAGGATCGCCGCCTGGCTGGTGGCGGCGGTGGCGTTCAGCACGCCGCTGCTGGCCGCCGGGCACTGGATCGTCCAGGGCGTACGCGGGCCGCTCGACGGCGACGCACGCGACCCGCTGCCCGCCCTGGCCGTCATGAACTCCCGCCACGGCGAGCGCACCCTGCTCATCCGGGGCGCCGAGTTCACCGTGCTGCGCGGGCGCACCCCGCTGATCGGCGAGGCGGAGCTGCCCGTCGCCTCCCCCGAGCGCGCCAAGGTGGCGGCCGCGGCGCAGGGCCTCGCGGGCGGGCGCGGCGGTAACGACGCCGAGGTCCTGGCCCAGCACGGCGTGGCGATGGTGGCGGTGGCGCCGCCGGTCGGGCCCGAGCTCGCCAGGACGCTCGACTCGCAGCCCTCGCTCCAGCGCATGAGCCTGTCCGACAGCGGCGGCCTGTGGCGGATCGCCGAACCCCTCACGCCGGTCCCCGCCCGGCCCGCGCACTTCATGCACACGCCCTGGCTGTGGCTCCAGGGCGCGCTGGTGCTGGTCGCGGTCGTGATGGCCGCGCCCGGCCGGCGCGAGCCCGCCGAGGAAGCCGCCCGGACCCCCGACCCGGCCCTGGCGGGCGTCTCATGACGGCGATCCTGCGCCACCGGTTCGCGCCGCTCGCCGCCGTCCTGGCCGCCCTCCTGGCCCTGTACGGGATCGCGTACGTGACCGAGCCCGCCCCGGCCGGACGCGCGGCGGCCAAGCCCGAGCGGGTGGGCGTCGAGTCGGCGACCGCGGTCTGCCCCGGCGTCAAGGGCGCCGACGTGGCGGTCTACCTGCCCGGGACGATGTCACGCGAGACCATGAAGGACGCCGAGCCGTACACCGTGACCGGGCCCGGCGGCCTGGAGGCGGGCTTCGTCACCCGCGCGCTCTCGGGCGCCCGGCGCGGGCTGGCCGGGGTGCGGTGCGCCGAGCCGGCCGCCGAGACCTGGCTGGTCGGGCCGGGCCCGGCCAACGCCGAGGTCACGCTGCACCTGACGAACGCCGCCAAGACGCCCGCCATGGCCGACGTCCAGGTGTGGGCGGCCGAAGGGCTGGTGTCCGGCGAGGCGGGCCTCGGCCTGGAGGTCGCGCCCGGCAAGAGCCGGAAGATCGACCTGCGCGACCTGGCGCCGTCCGCCGACGTGATGGCGGTCAGCGTGACCTCCCTGGTGGGCCGGGTGGCCGTGGCCGCGAGCGCCGCGCCGGAGACGGGCGGCGCCGACTGGCTGCCGGCCGCCGCCGCGCCCGCCACGAAAATCGTCGTGCCCGGCATCCCCGGCGGAGGCGGCAGGCGGGAGCTGCTGGTCGCGGCGCCGGGCGAGGCCGACGCGACCGTGCGCATCACCGCCGTGACCGAGGGCTCCCGCTACGCGATGAAGGGCCGCGAGAGCGTCGACGTGCCCGCGGGCGGGGTACTGGCGATCGACGTCACCACCGGCATCGGCGGCGAGTCGGCCGGGCTGGTGCTCGACTCGACCGCCCCCGTCGTCGCCGGAGTGGTGATCACCGGGACCGGCGGGCGGCAGGACGTCGCCTACACCGCCGGGACGCCGCCGCTCGACCTGGGCAGCGCCGTCGCGGCCAACGGCACGGGCTCGCGGCTGCTGCTGACCGCGCCGGGCGCGGCCGGCCGGGTGCGGGTGCAGATCGTGCCGGCCCGCGGCGAGCCGGGCAGCCCCGCCGAGGTGGAGGTCCCCGCCGGGCGCACCACGAGCGTGCCGCTGAAGGCCAAGGGCGCGTTCGGCGTCGTCGTGACCCCGGTCTCCGGGCAGGTCTACGGCGGCCGGGTCATCGAGGAACGGCAGCGCGCCGGCCTGCTCCTCACCGCCCAGCCGCTGGCCCAGGCCCGGACGTGGACGATGCTGCCGCCCCTCGCCGACACCCCGCTCGCCGTGCTGCCCTGACCGGGCTCAGCGCTCGTCGTAGCCCGGGTCGACCGTCTCGGGCGACAGCCCGAGCAGCGTCGCCACCTGCTCGACCACGGTGTCGTGCACCAGCGCGCCGAGCGTCTCGCGGTCGCGGGCCCGCGCCTCCAGCGGACGCCGGTAGACCACCACCGAGGCAGGGTCCTGGCCCTTGGCCGTGTCGGCCCGGCCGAACGGGATCGGACCGCCGCCGAACCCCGGCCCGTCGCTCAGCTCGCTCAGCGGCGGCACGTCCTCCACCGCGAACTCCACCGCCGCGAGCTGCCTGCCCCACTTGGGCCGCAACCGGTCGACGGCGTCGAGCACCAGGTCGTCGAAGCGTTCGGAACGGGCCCGGGACATGGGCACGTACGAGGGCGCGAGCGGCCCGCGCAGACCACGACCGTGCCGGTCACGACGCCTGGGACCGCGCTTGAGAGTCACACGGCAAGTCTAAAGGCAGGCCCCATCGGGGCATGTGGGTGGAAAGGCTGCGACAGGTGTCCGAATTGTGGCGACACGCTCGTTAAGAGCGCTCAGGTAGTGGCGCCTCGCACTCTTACCAGATACGGTCCCTCCGTGAGCCCCGTCCGCCGCTGTTCCCGCACTGCTTGCAGTCAGCCTGCCGTCTTCACGCTCACGTACGTATACGCCGACTCGACCGCTGTACTAGGCCCTCTGGCGACGTACGCCGAGCCACACTGTTATGACCTGTGCGCCGAACACGCCGAGCGGCTGACCGCCCCCCGAGGCTGGGAGGTCGTGCGGCTGCCGACCGACGGCGCTTCCCCCAGCTCCGACGACCTCGAAGCGCTGGCCAACGCGGTGCGCGAGGCGGCCAGGCCCAGCGCCGCGCGCGGCGTCGAGCCGGTCGGCGACGCCGTCGAGGTCGGCCGGCGGGGCCACCTCCGCATCCTGCGCTCCACCCAGCCCAACCGCGATCGCTGACGCGCCGCCTGCCGTCGCGCCGGGTACAGTCGAGGCACCTGTCCGCGGCCGATTCGTAGGAGCTCCGATTAATCGCAAGTTCTCCCTGGTCGCCTTCGACCTGGACGACACGCTGGCGGTGTCCAAGTCCCGCATCGACGACCGCATGGCGGGGCTGCTGGCCCGGCTGCTCGACCTGGTCGACGTGTGCGTGATCTCGGGCGGGCAGTATTCCCAGTTCCAGGCGCAGGTGCTGCGCCACCTGCCGATCGACGACGCCCAGCGCGCCAGGCTGCACCTGATGCCGACCTGCGGCACGCGCTACTACCGCTGGCAGAACTCCGACTGGCACCTCGTCTACGCCGAGGACTTCACCGCTCCCCAGAAGGCGGAGATCATCGAGGCGCTCACCCGCAGCGCCAAGGAGCTGGGCCTGTGGGCCGATGACCCCTGGGGGGAGATCATCGAGGACCGCGGCAGCCAGATCACCTTCTCCGCGCTCGGCCAGCAGGCCCCGCCCGCCGCCAAGTACGCCTGGGACCCCGACGGCGCCAAGCGCCGCCTGCTGTGCGCGCACGTGTCGGAGCGGCTGCCCGGCCTGGAGGTGCGCAGCGGCGGCTCGACCTCCGTCGACATCACCCACAAGGGCGTCGACAAAGCCTACGGCATCGGCCGGCTCCTCGACGCCCTCGGGCTGACGATCGACGACGTGCTGTTCGTCGGCGACCGGCTCGACGAGGGCGGCAACGACTACCCGGTCAAGGCGATGGGCGTGGAGTGCGTGGCGGTCGAGGGCTGGGAGCAGACGGCGGCGTTCGTCGAGGACTATCTCGGCATCGAGACTCGATGAACCGGCGGCCGAAAGGCCGCGCAATCCACCGGACCAGTGGTGCCGTGATGTTACGGTCGGTTTTGGCGATGGCGAGCGAGATAGGTGGACGAGTGAAGATCGACGACTGGCTGCTGGAGATCCTGGCCTGCCCGGCGTGCAAGTCACCGTTGCGTGTCGAGAGCGACTCCGAAGAGCTCGACTGCACCGGCTGCGGCCTGATCTATCCGGTCCGGGATGACATCCCCGTGCTGCTCGTCGACGAGGCCAGGAAGCCGTGACCTGGGAGCCGGAGCGGCTCGACGACCAGCGGCACCTGAGCGAAGGCGACCCGGGCGGCATGCTGCTCGCGGTGGCCGCCTCGGCGGCGCAGGTGCGCACGGGGCTCCGGTGCGCCGTCGAGTCCGGCGTCGACCGGCTGGCCGGTGACCTCAGGCCGCGCGCGGTCGTGGTCACGGGCATGGGCAGCTCCGCGCTCGCGGGCGACATGCTGGCCGCGGTCTGCGGCAACAGCGCCCCCCTGCCCGTCGTGACGCTGCGCTCCTACCAGCTGCCCGGCTGGGTGGGGGCCACCGACCTGGTGGTCGCGATCTCCTGGTCGGGCGAGACGGAGGAGACGCTCTCGGTGGCCGCCGAGGCGGTGCGCCGGGGCTGCGCGCTGCTGGCGCTGGGCGCGCCGGGGTCGCCGCTGGAGGCGCTGGCCACGCAGGCGGGCGCCGTCTACGTGCCGCTGCCGGTGGCCGGGCGCGACCGGGCCGACCTGTGGCTGGTGACGATCCCGCTGGTCGTGGCCGCCGCCGCGCTGGGGCTGGCGCGGGCCGACGAGGGGCTGTACGAGCGGGTGGCGGAGATGCTGGAGGGCATCTCGCACCGGTGCCGGCCGTCGAGCGAGTCGTTCATCAACCCGGGCAAGTCGCTGGCCCTCGACCTGGCCGAGAGCGTGCCGGTGATCTGGGGCTCGTCGCGGCCGACCGCCGTGGCCGCCTACCGGCTGGCCTGCCGGCTCAACACCGACGCCGGTTATCCGGCGATCTCCGGTGAGCTGCCGGAGGCCGCGCACAACCAGGTGGCCGTCCTCGACGGGCCGCTGGCCGGGCGCGACATCTTCTCCGACGACGACACCGGCCGTACGGTCCGGCTGGTCGTGCTGCGCGACACCGAGGAGCACCCTCGGGTGGCCGAGACGCGGGAGGCGGTGCTGCGGCTCGCACAGGACCGGGGCGTGCCGGTGAGCGAGCTGGCCGCCGAGGGCGCGCACCCGCTGGAGCGGATGGCCTCGCTGGTCGGGCTGGCCGATTACGCGGCCACGTACCTGGCGCTCGGTTATGGAATCGATCCGACTACTGTTGCACCCATTGCCGAGCTGAAGTCCAGGATCACCCAATAGGATCCCGGTTCGGGCATCAGTAGTGATCGTATGACTGGAGAAGACCGGTGAGTGCTAGCGGCGGTACGAAAGCGATTGTTGCGGCGTTGGCCGCGAACCTCTCCATCGCGGTGGCGAAGTTCGTGGCCGCAGCGGTCACCGGTTCGTCCTCGATGCTGGCCGAGGGCATCCACTCGGTGGCCGACTCGGGCAACCAGGCGTTGCTGCTGCTGGGCGGCAAGCGGGCGCAGCGGGAGAGGGACCAGAAGCACCCGTTCGGCTACGGGCGTGAGCGCTATTTCTACGCGTTCGTGGTGGCCGTGGTGCTGTTCGCGATCGGCGCGCTGTTCTCGCTGTACGAGGGCTGGCACAAGCTGTCCGATCCGCACGCGTCGGTGGAGTCGCCGCAGTGGGCGTTCGGGGTGCTGATCTTCGCGATCATCGCCGAGGCGTTCTCGTTCCGCACCGCGATCAAGGAGTCCAACGCGGTGCGCGGCAACCAGTCGTGGGTCGCGTTCATCCGCCGGTCCAAGTCGCCGGAGCTGCCGGTCATCGTGCTGGAGGATCTCGGCGCGCTGCTCGGCCTGATCTTCGCGCTGTTCGGCGTCTCCATGGCGGTCATCACCGGCGACGTCTGGTGGGACGCCGTCGGCACGCTGATGATCGGTGTGCTGCTGGCCGTCATCTCGGTCGTGCTGGCCATCGAGACCAAGTCGCTGCTGGTCGGCGAGGGCGCCGCGCCGGAGGTGGAGACCCAGATCCGGGCCGCCCTGGACGCCACGCCCCAGGTCGACCGCGTGATCCACATGCGGACGCTGCACATCGGCCCGGAGGAGCTGCTGGTGGCCGCGAAGATCGCGGTCACCCACAACGACACGGCGGCCGAGGTCGCCGCGGGCATCGACGAGGCCGAGCGGCGCATCCGCGAGGCCGTGCCGATCGCCCGGGTCATCTACCTGGAGCCCGACCTGGACCGGTCGCCGAGCAACGCCTGACCGGGCTCACTCGTGGCCGGTGCGGCAGGACGTGCCGGCGTCGGACATGTCGAACAGGCAGCGGCCCTTCTTGTCCAGCGTGACGACTTTCTTCACGCTCCGGAACTGCTTGAGCGTCACGTCGATCGTCCGCAGGATGCGCGCGTCGCCGCCGACGCCGTTGCCCCAGACGGTCCGGCAGAAGCGGAGGGTCGCCGTACCCCTCTTGATCGTGAGAGAGAAGTCGGCGCCGCAGTCGGAGCCGCCGCGGATCTGCTTGCCCAGCTCGGAGCGGAGGCCGCGGCGGTGCTCGGCGGCGGTCGGGCCCTTGATGAGCTGCTCGACGGCGAATCGGGCGACGCCCGAGTGGGGCGCAATCCGCTTGACCGCGACGACCTTGCCGGGGAAGCCGTGCCCCGTGGAGAAGTAGACCTTGACGGTGGTGCCGGGCGCCTGCACCGGCGACAACGCGAGCACGGTGGCCATCAGGAGCTCTTTCATGTCCTCTATGACGTCCGCCCGGAGCCCGGGGTTCGCAGCAGCCGCAGGGCCTTCTCCTTCTCGAAGTCCAGCGCCCGGCGCGGCACCTGGATGCGGCCGATCCGTACGCCGAGGTCGCGGACGGCGGCGGCGACGGCGGGCTCGCTGAGCGCGCGCAGGGCGAAGGCCAGCTCGGCGGGGGAGACGTCGAAGCGTTTCTCCAGCTCCACGCCCTGGGCGACGGCGGCGAGCTCCTCGGGGCCGAAGCGGCGGTGCGCGCCCTGCTCGCGCACGGGAGGCAGCAGGCCGAGCGCCTCCCGGTAGCGGAGCATCCTGGGAGACATGCCGAGCCGTCTCGCGGCTTCCGTGATGCGCATCCTTACATTCTTACGTCAGGTTAGCTCTCTGTGAGATGCGATCGGGGCGGGGAGACGCCTAAACTCGTCGCGACAACATTGTGATGCGAGGGGAACCCCGATGGACTTCAAGGTCGCCGACCTTTCACTTGCCGACTTCGGCCGCAAGGAGATCCGGCTCGCCGAGCACGAGATGCCCGGCCTCATGGCGATCCGCAAGGAATACTCGGCCTCCCAGCCCCTTCGCGGCGCGAAGATCATGGGCTCGCTGCACATGACGATCCAGACCGCCGTCCTCATCGAGACCCTGGTCGCGCTCGGCGCCGAGGTACGCTGGGTGAGCTGCAACATCTTCTCCACCCAGGACCACGCCGCCGCGGCCGTCGTCGTCGGCCCCGACGGCACGCCCGAGGACCCCAAGGGCGTCCCGGTCTTCGCCTGGAAGGGCGAGACGCTGGAGGAGTACTGGTGGTGCACCGAGCAGGCGCTCACCTGGCCCGGCGGTGACACGCCCAACATGATCCTCGACGACGGCGGCGACGCCACGCTCCTCGTCCACAAGGGCGCCGAGTACGAGAAGGCCGGCGCCGTTCCCCCCGCCACCGCCGACGACCCGGAGGAGTGGCACGTCATCATCGACCTGCTCACCCGCACGGTCGGCGACGACAAGCGCTGGACGAAGATCGCCGAGAGCGTCAAGGGCGTCACCGAGGAGACCACCACCGGCGTGCACCGCCTGTACGAGATGCACAAGAACGGCCAGCTGCTGTTCCCGGCGATCAACGTCAACGACTCGGTCACCAAGTCCAAGTTCGACAACAAGTACGGCTGCCGCCACTCGGTCATCGACGGCCTCAACCGCGCCACCGACGTGCTCATCGGCGGCAAGGTCGCGGTGGTCTGCGGCTACGGCGACGTCGGCAAGGGCTGCGCCGACGCGCTGCGCGGCCAGGGCGCCCGCGTCATCGTCACCGAGATCGACCCGATCTGCGCCCTCCAGGCGGCGATGGACGGCTTCCAGGTCACCACGCTGGAGGAGGTCGTCGGCATCGCCGACATCTTCGTCACCACCACCGGCAACTTCAACATCATCCGGGCCGACCACATGGCCCAGATGAAGCACCAGGCCATCGTGTCCAACATCGGCCACTTCGACAACGAGATCGACATGGCCGGCCTGGCCAAGACCCCCGGCATCGAGAAGCGCAACATCAAGCCGCAGGTCGACGAGTGGGTGTTCGCCGACGGCCACTCGATCATCGTGCTGGCCGAGGGCCGCCTGATGAACCTGGGCTGTGCCACCGGCCACCCGTCGTTCGTCATGTCCAACTCCTTCACCAACCAGGTGATCGCGCAGATCGAGCTGTTCACCAAGACGGCCGAATACCCGATCGGCGTCTACACGCTGCCCAAGCACCTCGACGAGAAGGTGGCCCGGCTGCACCTCGACGCGCTGGGCGTCAAGCTCACCGAGCTGACCAAGGAGCAGGCCGCCTACATCGGCGTCCACGTGGAGGGCCCGTACAAGAGCGACCACTACCGCTACTGACAGCAAGCCCCGGAGGAGCCGGTGCGCGGTGCGCGCCGGCTCCTCCGTCGTAAGGAGAGTCGATGGACCTGGGGGAGAGCGGGGAGCGGCAGATCAGCTGGGCTGCCCGCGCGATGCCGGTGCTGACCGCCATCGGGGAGCGGTTCGCGGCCGAGCGGCCGCTCGCCGGGCTGCGGATCGCGGCCTGCCTGCACGTCACCGCCGAGACGGCGGTGCTGATGGGGGCGCTCAAGGCGGGCGGGGCCGAGATCGCGCTGGCCGCCTCCAACCCGCTGTCGACGCAGGACGACGTGGCCGAGGCGCTGCGCTCCTACGGCGTGGCCGTGCACGCGCGGGCGGGCGTCGACCGCGCCGCCTACTACCGGCACATCCACCGTGCCCTCGACCTCGCCCCCGATCTGGTGCTCGACGACGGCTGCGACCTGGTCAACATCCTGCACACCGAGCGGACCGACCTGCTCGACGGGGTGAGCGGCGGCTGCGAGGAGACCACCACCGGGATCATCAGGCTCCGGCAGATGGCCGCCGAGCAGGCGTTGCGGTTCCCGGTCGTGGCGGTGAACGACACCCGCACCAAGCGCATGTTCGACAACCGGTACGGCACCGGGCAGTCGACGCTCGACGGGATCATGCGCGCCACCAACACCATGCTGGCCGGGCGCACGGTCGTGGTGGCCGGGTTCGGCTACTGCGGGCGCGGCGTGGCGGAGCGGGCCAAGGGGCTCGGCGCGCGGGTGATCGTGACGGAGATCGACGCGGTCAAGGCCCTCGACGCCACCCTCCAGGGGTACGAGGTGCGTCCGATGGAGCAGGCGGCCGTGACGGGCGACCTGTTCATCACCGTGACGGGCAACCGCGACGTGATCCGGGCCGAGCACCTGGCGGCGATGAAGGACGGCGCGATCCTGGCCAACGCCGGGCACTTCGACGTGGAGATCGACGTGCGGGCGCTGGACGAGCTGGCCGAGGAGGTGCACCGGGCCGTGCGCCCCAACACCGACGAGTACGTGCTGCCCGGCGGGCGCAGGCTGCTGCTGCTGGCCGAGGGCCGGCTGGTCAACCTGACCGCCGCCGAGGGGCATCCGGCCGCCGTGATGGACATGTCGTTCTCCGCGCAGGCCCTGGCCGTCGCCTGGCTCGCCCGGGAGCGGGCCGGGCTCGCGCCGGGCGTGTACGACGTGCCGGAGGACATCGACCAGGAAGTGGCGCGGCTCAAGCTGGCGGCGGCCGGGATCGCCATCGACGAGCTGACCGGTGACCAGGAGACCTACCTGCACTCCTGGCGCTCGGGCTCCTAGCCGGCCTGCATCTCCCGCATCCGGCCGATCTCGGCCGTCTGGGTGACGGCGACGTCGTTGGCCAGCTCCTCGATCCTGATGTGCGAGCCGCCGGTCAGCACGCGCTCGGACATCTGGATCGCGCCCTGGTGGTGGGCGATCATCAGCCGCAGGAACAGGGCGTCGAACTCCTTGCCGGTGGCCGCCTTGAGCTGGTCGAGCTGCTCGGGCGTGGCCATGCCGGGCATGCCCGCGTGGGCCGCGTGGTGGTCGGGGACGCGCTGGCCCTGCTCCTGGAGCCAGGTGCGCATCCACTGGATCTCCGGGCCCTGGGTGTCGGCGATGCGCGAGGCCAGGCTCTTGAGCTTGGCCGACTCCGCCCGGCTCGGGGCCAGGACCGCCATGTCGAGCGCCTGCTGGTGGTGGACGATCATGTCCTGGACGTAGGTGACGTCGGGGGCGTTCGCGCTGGGCGCGGGGACGGCGGTGGCGGCCTCGGAGGGGGAGAGGGTCCTGGCCTCCTCGCCGGGACGGCCCGGCGCGATCACGGGGGCGGTGGAATCAGCCCGGGGCGGCTGCGGCTCGGCGCCGGAGGTGCAGCCCGACAGGGCGATCCCCGACAGGACGATCAGCGTGCCCGTGGCGACGACGTTGAGCGCGGCGCGCACCCAGCCTCCTGACTGATTTCGGTCGGAACTGCGGATTCTAGATCGTAAGAATGATCGTTATAAGAGGGCAAACCGGCATATCTTTTGACATCTTGCGCGCTGGTCGGCGCGGCCGTCACGGGTGACGATTTCATTCATTTATGTCCCCTTTATAGGAGGATAGGTGTTGGCATCCCGACGAGCCCTCACGCTGGTGGGAGCGGTGATCGCGTTGGCGATGGCCGGCCTTCCCGCGCAGGCGGCTGACATCCCGGCTCCCGGCGAGATCGTCATGAGCCCCAACATCGCGCACGTCACGAACGTGCCCAAGCCCGAAGCCCTGGCCGACATCAACACCGACATGGCCTTCCAGGGCGACTACGCCTACGTCGGCAACTACTACGGCTTCTCCATCTACGACATCCGCAAGCCGAAGCGGACCTCGCTGGTCAGCTCCGTGGTCTGCCCCGGCGGCCAGATGGACGTGTCGGTCCACGGCAACCTGCTCTTCGGCTCCGTCGACTCCTCGCGCAGCGACGACTCCTGCAGCAGCACGGGTCAGAGCGCCTCGATCAAGGAGTCGTGGGAGGGCGTCCGGATCTTCGACATCAGCGACAAGGCCAACCCGCGCTACATCAAGTCGGTCGAGACCAACTGCGGCTCCCACACGCACACGCTGGTGCCCGACCGCCGGGGCCGCAACGTCTACATCTACGTCTCCTCCTACAGCCCGAACGCGAACTTCCCCGACTGCCAGCCGCCGCACGACCTGATCTCGATCATCAAGGTGCCGCTGCGCGACCCGGCCGCCGCGTCGGTCATCTCGGCGCCGAACCTGTTCCCCGACGGCGGCTTCCCCGGCGTGCCCGGCCAGTACCCCGACGGCAAGTCCGCCACCACCGGCTGTCACGACATCACCGCCTACCCGGAGAAGGGCATCGCCGCCGGAGCCTGCATGGGCGAGGGCATCCTGATGGACATCCGCGACCCCGAACGCCCCCGCGTGACCGCCACCGTCAGGGACGAGACGAACTTCGCCTTCTGGCACTCGGCCACGTTCAACAACAGCGGCACCAAGGTCGTCTTCACCGACGAGCTCGGCGGCGGCTCCCGCGCCACCTGCAACCCGGAGATCGGCCCGACCCGCGGCGCCAACGCCTACTACGACATCGTCCGAGGCCAGCTCGTGTTCAAGAGCTACTTCAAGATTGCCAGGCACCAGGACGCGACCGAGAACTGCGTGGCGCACAACGGCTCGCTGATCCCGGTCAAGGGCAAGGACATCATGGTCCAGGCGTGGTACCAGGGCGGCATCTCGGTGGTCGACTTCACCGACTCGGCCAACCCGCAGGAGATCGCCTTCTTCGAGCGCGGGCCTGACAACACCGCGCCGCCGCTGTCCGGCGGGTTCTGGTCGGCGTACTACTACAACGGCTACATCTACGGCTCCGACTTCAACCTGGGCCTCGACGTGCTCAAGATCAACGACCCGCGGACCAACCGGGCGAACGGCGTACGGTTCGACGACCTGAACGCGCAGACGCAGGAGTCGTACCGGGAGCGGGGGCACCACCACTAGCCCTGACATTTCCTGACATAGTGGGGGACCTCTCGATCATCGTGCACCTGGGAGGTCCCTCCGTGACGTCCAGACCCGTCCGCGCCCTGGCGCTGGCAGGAGCGGCGCTGATCCTGACGTCGTCCCCGGTCCACGCGGCCGACGACGTCCGGACCAGCGCCAACGTCGAACACGTGGCCAACGTGCCCAAACAGGCCCCGTTCGCGTCGCGGCAGGCGAAGCAGAGCGACCTCGCCTTCCAGGGTCACTACGCCTACCAGGGCAACTACCACGGCTTCACCGTCTACGACATCGCGAACCCGGCCAAGCCGAAGGTCGTCAGCCGGGTCTCCTGCTACGGCGCCCAGGGCGACATCACGGTCAGGGACGACCTGCTCTTCCTGTCGGTGGACGAATCGGTCGCCGGCGACTCGTGCCGCACCACCGGCGCCTCGGCCACCGAGAAGGGCGCCTGGGAAGGCATCCGCATCTTCGACATCAGCTCCAAGAAGCGGCCGAAGTACATCAAGTCCATCGAGACCGCCTGCGGCTCCCACACCCACACGCTGGTGCCGGGAAAGTCCAAGGACACCGTCTACCTGTACGTCTCCTCCTACGGGCCCGGCGACATCTTCCCCGACTGCAAGCCGCCCCACGACCGGATCTCCATCGTCAAGGTGCCGCTCAAGAAGCCCAAGACCGCCAGGATCGTGGCCAGGCCGGTGCTGTTCCCCGACGGCGGCAACGAGCGCGGCGACGGCGCCACCACCAGCGGCTGCCACGACATCACCGTCTACCCGTCCAGGAACCTGGCCGCCGGGGCCTGCATGGGCGACGGCGTGCTGATGGACATCTCCGACCGCGAACACCCGAAGGTCACCGCCCGGGTCACCGACGCGAACTTCGCCTTCTGGCACTCGGCCACGTTCAACAACAGCGGCACCAAGGTCGTCTTCACCGACGAGCTCGGCGGCGGCTCGACGGCCACCTGCCTCAAGAGCACCGGGCCGGAGCGCGGGGCCAACGCCGTCTACGACATCACCGGCGGCAAGCTCGTCCACCGCAGCTACTACAAGATCCCGCGCGAGCAGGGCAGGTCCGAGAACTGCGTCGCCCACAACGGCTCGCTCGTCCCCGTCAAGGGCCGGGACATCATGGTCCAGGGCTGGTACCAGGGCGGCGTGTCCGTCTGGGACTTCACCGACTCGGCCCGGCCGCAGGAGATCGGCTACTTCGACCGGGGCCCCTTCAAGCCGCGCGACATGGCGGGCTCCTGGTCGGCGTACTACTACAACGGGCACGTCTACAGCAGCGACATCCAGCTCGGCCTGGACGTGCTGCGCATCCGCGACCCGCGCACCGACCCGGCCGCCGGGGTCCGGCTCACGTCGCTCAACGCCCAGACGCAGTACGCCTACTGAGCGTGCCTATTGGGGCGGGACGAACCCGCCCGGGGTGCTCCCGGACGGCTCTCCGGCGCCCGCTGGGGGTGGGTAGGGCGCGGGCGGGCCCGTCGGAGGGGCCGGGGGCCCGGCGGGCGGGAACGGCGCGTACGGGGCCGTACCGGGCTGCCATGCCGGGACCGGCGGGCTCTGGGGGCCGAGACGCTGGGCGAGCCGGGCCTGGTCGCGGCGGCGGCGCTCGGCCAGGACGGCGCTGAGGTAGGCGTGCGGCGGGACGCCCGCCGGCGCCGCCGGTGAGACGTACGCGGCCGTCTGGGTCGCGATCCGCACCCCCATCTCGTGCTGCACCTGCGGCGACAGCTCGTGCCAGCGCATCAGGTACTGCCGGGCGGCGGCGGCCACCTCCACGGGAAGCTGCGACAGCTCCAGGGAGGCCGCCCACGCGGCCAGCGGCGGCGGCATGACGATGGCCTGGCTCGCGTCACGCGGCCCGCGCTCGGAGATCACGATGGTGCCCGCGAACAGGTCGCCCAGCCGCTTGCCCCGCTGCGAGATCAGCGAGGTGATCAGCGCCGGGGCGCCGGAGAACATCCAGAACTCCATCACGCCCGCCAGCCCGCGGAACAGCGCCTGCCGGAACCGCTCGGGGCTGCCGTCGTCGCTCACCACGCGCAGCCCGAGCGCCAGCTTGCCCAGGCTGCGGCCCCGGCTGACGGTCTCGAAGATCACCGGATAGCCGACCAGGACCAGCACCAGCATCGCGATCGCCACGGCGCCGAACATCGCCGGGTCGGAGACGATCGCGAACGCCTCCAGCAGCACGAACGCGACGACCAGCACGGTGACCTGGACGAGCATGTCGATGAGCAGCGCCAGGAACCGCGAGGGCATCTGCGCCACCCGCACTTCGAGGACGACGGCGTCACCGGTCACAACCTCCGACATATGTGGAGCCTAACGGCAATGGGCAGCCGACAGACCAGCCACAATGGTCGGGTGGACATCGACGCCTTCGTCACCGCGCACCGCCCGGTCTGGGAGCGGCTCGATCAGCTGATCAAGCGCCGCTCCTCGCTGACAGGGGCGGAGGTCGACGAACTGGTGGACCTCTACCAGCGGGTGTCGACCCACCTGTCGATCGTCCGCTCGTCCACGCCCGACGCGATGCTGGCCGGGCGGCTGTCGGCGCTGGTGGCGCGGGCGCGCTCGGCCGTCACGGGCACCCGCACCCCGGCCTGGCGGGAGCTGGTCCGCTTCTTCACCGTGTCGTTCCCGGTGGTCGCCTACCGGACGCGCTGGTGGTGGCTGGGCACGTCGCTGGCGTTCCTGGCGGTCTCGTGGGTGATCGGCGCCTGGGTGGCGGCCAACCCCGACGTGCAGGCCGCGATCGCCTCCCCGGATGAGATCACGCAGCTCGTCGAGCACGACTTCGCCGACTACTACTCGGAGCACCCGGCCGCGTCGTTCGCCAGCCGCGTGTGGATCAACAACGCGTGGGTGTCGCTCCAGGTCATCGTGTACGCGATCTTCCTCGGCATCCCGATCCCGCTGGTGCTGTTCCAGAACGCGGCCAACGTCGCGATCTCCGGCGGCCTCATGGCCTCGCGCGACAAGCTGGACATCTTCTTCGGCCTGATCACCCCGCACGGCCTGCTGGAGCTGACCGCGGTGTTCCTCGCGGCGGCGGCCGGCATGCGGCTGGGCTGGGCCGTCATCGACCCGGGCCACCGCAGGCGGGCCGAGGTCATGGCCGAGCAGGGCCGCGCCGTGATGGCGGTGGCGCTCGGCCTGGTGGCGGTGCTGTTCGTGTCGGGGCTGATCGAGGCGTTCGTCACCCCGTCCGGGCTGCCGACCGCCGCCCGCGTGGGCATCGGGGTGCTCGCCGAGCTCGTCTTCCTCGCGTACGTGATCTTCTTCGGCAGGCGGGCGGCCCGCGAGGGCGAGACGGGCGACCTCGAACGGGCCCCGGACGTGGCCCCGAGCGCCTGACCTCCTCCTACAGGCGTCCGGCGGCCTTCAGCGCGAGGTAGTGGTCGGCCAGGGCCGGGGCGATGTCGTCGGGCAGCGCGTCGACCACCTCGACGCCGTGGCGGCGCAGCCGGGCCGTGATGCGGCGCCGTTCGAGCAGGGCGCGCTCGGCCGCCGCCGCGTCGTACGCCTCCTCGGCGGTGCCGCGCCGGCCGGCCATGGCGGCGACCAGTGGGTCGGAGACGCCGGCCACCAGCACCAGGTGGCGCGAGGAGAGCTGCGGCAGCACCGGCATCAGCCCCTCGTCCAGCGCGGCCGAGTTGAGGTCGGTGAGCAGCACCACCAGGCAGCGGCGCTTGGCCCGCGCCAGGATCGCGGCCACCATGCCCTGCGAGTCGGCCTCGATGAGCTCGGCCTCGATCGGCGCCATCGCGTTGACCAGCGACGACAGCAGCTCGGTGCGGGACGCGCCGGTCACCCAGGAGCGCACCGCCCGGTCGTAGGCCAGGAAGTCCACCTGGTCACCGGCCCGGGCGGCGAGCGCGGCCAGGAGCAGCGCGGCGTCCATCGACCAGTCGAGGCGCGGCCAGCCGGGCACCGGGCGCGGGTCGGGCCGCGCCAGCAGGCCGCCGCCCTCGGTGGCGGCTCCGGCCAGCGGGATCGGCGCCTCGCCCACGCGGCCGGCAGAGGTGCGGCCGGTGTCGAGCACGATCAGCACGCGGCGGTCGCGTTCGGGACGCCAGGTGCGCACGACCACGTCGTGGCGGCGCGCGGTGGCCCGCCAGTCGATCGAGCGCACGTCGTCGCCCACCACGTACTCGCGCAGCGAGTCGAACTCGGTGCCCTGCCCGCGCACCAGCGCCGGGTGCCGGCCGTCGAGCTCGCGCAGCCTGGCCAGGCGCGACGGCAGGTGCTTGCGCGACAGGAACGGCGGCAGCACCCGCACCGACCAGGGCGAGCTGTGACTGGCCTGCCGGGCGGCCAGCCCGAGCGGGCCGAGCGAGCGCACGGTCACCGAGACCGACTCGCGGTCACCGCGCCTGGCCGGGTCGAGCGTCACGACGAGCCTGCGCCGCTCGCCCGGCGGCACGTCCAGCTTGAGCACGCGCGGCGTCGCCCCGGCGGAGGGCGGCCAGGCGTCACGCAGCACGCCGCGCACCCGCCTGCGGCCCGGGTTCTCCACGACCAGCTCGACCGTGGCCCGCGCGCCCAGCCGTACCAGCCGCTCGCCCGAACGGTGCAGGCGCAGCGGACGCACCGCGCCCGCCAGCGCCAGGTCCGCGACGATCGCGGCGGCCAGCAGCAGGCACACCCCGGCCACGGCGGGCCCCGGCGACGGCGCCAGCAGCACCGCCACGATCCCGAGCGCCGCGAGCAGGCCGGCGCGCCCCGTGAGAGCCATCAGCGCGGGACCGGCACCGACGCCAGGATGCCGTCGAGCAGGCCGTCGGCGGTCGCGCCCTCCAGCTCGGCCTCGGGCCGGAGCTGCACGCGGTGCCGCAGCGCGGGCCTGGCCAGCGCCTTGACGTCGTCGGGCGTCACGTACGCGCGCCCCGACAGCCACGCCCACGCCCGCGAGGCCGCCAGCAGCGCGGTCGCGCCACGCGGCGAGACGCCGAGCTGCAGCGACGGCGAGTTACGGGTGGCGCGGGCCACGTCGACGATGTAGCCGAGCACCTCGGGCGCCACGTGCACGGCCGAGACCGCCTCGCGGCCCGCCGCCAGGTCGGCCGCCGTCGCCACCGGCTTGACGTGCGACAGGTCGCGCGGGTCGAAGCCGAGCGCGTGCCGCTCCAGCACCGCGATCTCCTGCTCGCGCGGCGGCAGCGGCACCGTCAGCTTCACCAGGAACCGGTCGAGCTGCGCCTCGGGAAGCTGGTAGGTGCCCTCGTACTCGACCGGGTTCTGCGTCGCGCACACCACGAACGGGTCGGGCAGCAGCCGGGCCGTGCCCTCCACGCTCACCTGGCGCTCCTCCATCGCCTCCAGCAGCGCCGCCTGCGTCTTGGGCGGCGTGCGGTTGATCTCGTCGGCGAGCAGCAGGTTCGTGAACACCGGCCCCTCGCGGAACTCGAACTCCGCCGTCTTCGTGTCGTAGATCAGCGAACCGGTCACGTCGCCCGGCATCAGGTCCGGCGTGAACTGCACCCGCTTGAAGTCCAGCGACAGCGCCGCAGACAGCGTGCGCACCATGAGCGTCTTGGCCACGCCCGGCACGCCTTCCAGCAGCACGTGCCCCCGGCACAGCAGCGCGATGACCATCCCGGTCACCACCGCGTCCTGCCCGACCACGGCCTTGGACACCTCGGCGCGCAGCGCCCCCAGCGCCTCCCTGGCCGAGTCCGCGGAACCGGTCACGCGGGCGGTCTCCTCAAAGTTCACGGACCTTCCTTTCGATGGAATCCAAGTATCCGGCCAGCGCGACCAGCTCCGCGTCGCCGGTGGGCGGCGGCCCGTACAGCGCGCCGCCGACCTCCCGCGCGTCCAGCCCGGTCCGTACGGCCAGCGCGGCGACGACCTCCTGCGGCCCGGCCCCCGAGGCCAGCCCGAGCCGGGGCGTCAGCCGGTCGATCGTGCCCGCACGCAGCGAGTCGGCGGCCCTGGCCCTGGCCCGCCTGGCGCGGTAGAGGCGCCCGCGGCCCTCGACCGTCTCCGACGCGCGCACCACCACGGGCAGCCGCTCGGTCACGACCGGGCCGAGCCGCCTGCCCCGCCAGAACGCCACCACCAGCACCGTGAGGCAGGCCATCAGCACGGCCCACGGGATGCTCGGCGGCATCAGGTCGTACACCGAGTCGCCCTCGGGCCCGGCCAGGTCGCCCGTGCCGGGGTCGTCCGGGGGGACCAGCCAGGTGACGGGCTTGCCGGTGGCGAGCAGGTTGAGCGCCAAGGCGGCGTTGCCGTCCTCGGCCAGGCGCTGGTTGGTCATGAACTCGCCGCTGCCGACGACCGTGGTGGTGCCGCTGCCGTTGGGGAAGCTGATCAGCGTCCAGCCGTCGCCCGCCGGGTAGCAGCCGGTGGTGCCGCGCGGGGCGGAGTAGGCGATGCCGCCGAGGTGGACGCTGCCCGCGGCCACGGCGGCCGGCAGCGAGCACTCGGGCTCGCGCGAGCGCTGCCTGGCCGCGCCGACCGGGTTCACGCCGGCCATCTCCGCCGCCCCGAACGGGTCGCCGACGATCAGGCGGTCGCCCCGGATGGCGGCGAGGTCGTCCGGGGACGTGCGCAGGCGGTCGGTGACGACCAGCGTGCGGTCGCCGCCCAGGGCTGCGGCGGCCTCGACGGAGTCGACCCGGTCGACGGTGACGCCGCGCCGGCGCAGCAGCTCGGCCAGGGCCTTGGAGCCCTGCAGCGACGTGTCGGCGGGGTCGAGCGGCCGGGCGGCCTCCTGCTCGGGGCCGAGCAGGACGGTGCCGGCGGCGACGAGCACGATGAGCGCCCCGAGCAGCGCGATCCAGCGCCCGCCGCGCCACCGGGCCTTCGCGGTGGGCGTGGTGGGGCGCGACTCCACCGCCTGCGCGGTCATGACAGGCCGCCCAGCGGCACCGGGCGGGCGGCGCGCAGCCGCTCGTCGAGGCTGGTCATCGTGTCGTAGGTCTCCCGGACGCCCGGGACGCCGCCGTAGGTGACGTCGTCGAAGGAACGCGCCGCCGCGGCCAGCTCGCCGGCGAAGGCGGGCATGGCCCGGCCGGCCTCGGCCGCGAGCTCGTCGGCCGTGCGGCCGGGCATGCCGTCGACCAGCGCCCGCTCCTCCAGGTCACGGGCGATGGCGCGCAGGCGCTCCTGGATGGCGGCGGTCCACTCGCCCTCGGCGGCCAGCCGCTCCGCGGCCGTGCGGTGCTCGGCGGCGGTGAGCGCCCGTTCGCCGAACAGCGCGCCGGGGGCCTGCGCGTTGCGCCTGCTGGTGCGGCGCAGGTGGTAGGCGACCAGCGCGGCCACCGCGACCAGGATCAGGCCGATCAGCACGGCCGCGATGACGCCGCCGGCCGAGCCGCCGCCCGCTGCCGCGTCCATCAGGTCGCCGACGAACTGCGTGAAGTAGCGGTAGAGCCGGTCGAGCAGCGGCTCGTCGGCGTACTGCGGATCGAGGAGCTCGCGCGCCGCCTCCCCGGCGGCCTCCTCCCGGCCGACCGGGCTCACGGCCTGGCGGAGTGGGACGGGTGCCAGAGGTCGTCGGCGGAGTCGTGCACCCAGCCCTGGCGCTGCTGCTCGATCGCGGCCGTCTGCAGCACGAGGTCGAACGCCTCGGCGCGCATCCGCCGGTCGGCGTAGAGCAGGCCGGCCACGCCCGCCTCGAACGGGTAGGTGATCATGGCGCCGACGGTGGCGCCGACGGCGATCAGCACGGCGGCGGCCACGACGGTCCACACCCCGCCGCCGCCGAGCATGCCGAGCACGGTGCCGACCAGGGTGAACGGGATGTTGAGCACCGTCGCCACCATGCCGACCACGAACGAGGTGAGCAGCAGGATGCCGAAGACCCGCCAGAAGTCGCCGGTCACCAGGCCCCACGAGCGCCGCATCGCCTCGACCGGGCCCCGGCCCTCCAGCACCACGGCGGCCGGCGCGAAGGCGAAGCGGGTGCGGAAGAACAGCGCGTAGCCGAGGTAGAGCAGGAGCAGCAGCAGGAAGAGCAGGATGAGGCCGCCGGCCGACTCGGGCGTGCCGCCGAAGCCGCCGGCGACGAGCGCCACGACCAGGAGCACGATCAGCGCCAGCGGCGCGAGCATGATCAGGGTCATCAGGCCGACCACGCCGAACAGGGCGGGCATCCGGCTCCTGGTCGCCTGCCAGGCCTCTCCGGCGGTCATCTTGCCGCCGAAGACGGCCCGGCCGAGGATGCGGGTGAGCACGCCGGTCAGCACGGTGACGACGATGAAGCTGACCAGGTAGGAGACGATCGTGCCGCCGTACTGGCCGACGAAGCCGCCGGTGATGTCGGCGGGGTCGGTCACCGACCGCGGGTCCTGGATGGCCGCGCCCATGCTCTCGAGCATGATCGCCTGGCCCACGGCCAGCGGCACCGAGCCCACCAGCGCGCCGATCGCCGACAGGCCGAGCACCGCCTTGGGGTTGGACCTGATCAGCTTGATCGTGCCGTCGTAGAGGTCGCCCAGGCGCAGCGGGCGCAGCGGGATGATGCCGGGGCGCATCGCCTGCGGGTGGGGCCCGTAAGGGGCGTAGGGCGCCTGACCGTAACCTTGGGGAGGCGGCGGGAACGGGGTGCCGGGAGGCGGAGGGATCTGTTGCTGTCCGGGGGCGGTCCACGGAGAAGCCGGAGGCGCGCCGTAGGGCGGGGGCTGCTCCGCGGCCCAGCCTCGGGGCGTCTCGGGAGTGGGACCGTGACCGTCTGACATATCCCAATCCTGGCATGCTGGGCGGGTCGGTGGTGTCGGGGCGTCGATTCGTGCCACGGATATCGCGCAGGGATGGCCGAAGGACGCTCCGTTACCGCAGACTGAGATTGCGGTCGCGGGGGCGAGCTTGAAACATCGCCTTAACCGGTGTCATGTCCCACACATGAGCCGACCAAGGGTAACCTTCAGCGATCGTGCTGATATGTCCCAGAATGCGTAGAACGAATGAGGGGCCATGAAAGGTCGCGTGCTGGTCGTCGACGACGATGCCGCTCTCGCCGAGATGCTGGGCATCGTGTTGCGCGGTGAGGGCTTCGAACCATCCTTTGTCAGCGACGGCGACAAGGCGCTGGACGCGTTCCGCGACACGCGCCCTGACCTCGTCCTGCTCGACCTGATGCTGCCCGGCGCCGACGGCATCGACGTCGCGCGCAGGATCAGGGCGGAGTCCGGGGTGCCGATCGTCATGCTCACCGCCAAGAGCGACACGATCGACGTCGTGCTCGGCCTGGAGTCCGGCGCCGACGACTACATCGTCAAGCCGTTCAAGCCGAAGGAACTGGTGGCCCGGGTCCGCGCGCGGCTGCGCCGCACCGACGAGCCGACGCCGGAGATCCTCCAGATCGGCGACATCACCATCGACGTGGCCGGCCACTCGGTCAAGCGCGGCGACGAGACCATCAACCTGACCCCGCTGGAGTTCGACCTGCTGGTCGCCCTGGCCCGCAAGCCGCGCCAGGTCTTCACCCGCGAGGTCCTGCTGGAGCAGGTCTGGGGCTACCGCCACGCCGCCGACACGCGGCTGGTCAACGTGCACGTGCAGCGGCTCCGGGCCAAGATCGAGAAGGACCCCGAGCACCCCGAGATCGTGGTGACGGTTCGCGGCGTCGGCTACAAAGCCGGCCCCGCCTGACCTGCCCTGACGCCCCCGCCATGCCCCCGACGACGACCAGGCGCACGCGCCGCCGGACACTCCGCCAGATCCTCGGCGGAGTCCGCCGGCGGGCCAGGCGTGCGGCGGGCAGGGCGCGGCGGATCTGGCGCCGCTCCCTGCAGCTCCAGGTCGTCACCAGCACGCTCGTCATCTCGGTGATCGTGGTGGTGGTGCTCGGCACGTTCCTGTCGGACCAGATCAACAACTCGGTGATCGAACGCCGCCAGCAGTCGGCCGCCAGCGACGCCTCGGCCGACCGGCTGCGCATCGCCGACGCGCTCAGCCGGCACGAGGACGACCAGTCCAAGCCCGCCGAAGCCGGCAAGACCGTGCCGCCCGACCCGCTCGACGAGGTGATGGACGCCATCATCGGCTCCGGCGGCGACGGCTCGAAGAAACGCTACGAGGTGCTGATCCTCAACGTCGCCGAGCCCGGCCAGTCACGCGCCTCCGGCAACGTCACGCCCGCCGACGTGCCCCCGGCGCTGCGCCAGAAGCTGCAGCGGCAGGTGGAGAAGTTCATCGACACTCCGCAGCGCTTCACCGACCGCATCCAGTTCGCCGGCGAGACCCAGCCCCGCCAGACGCTCGTCATCGGCGCCGTCATCAGCGCCTACGGCGGCTACGAGGTCTACCACTTCTTCCCGTTCACCGACGAAGAGCAGATGCTGTCCAACGTCCGGCTGGCCATCGTCGTGGTCGGCTTCGGGCTGGTGCTGCTGCTGGCCGCGATCGCGTACCTGGTCACCCGGCAGGTCGTCAGCCCGGTCCGGCTGGCCCGCCAGGCCGCCGAGCGGCTGGCCGCCGGCAAGCTCGACGAGCGGCTCAAGGTGCGCGGCGAGGACGACCTGGCCCGGCTGGCGACCTCGTTCAACGAGATGGCCGCCAACCTGGCGCTCAAGATCCACCAGCTTGAGGAGCTCTCACAGGTCCAGCGGCAGTTCGTCTCCGACGTCTCGCACGAGCTGCGCACCCCGCTGACCACCGTCCGGATGGCCGCCGACCTGCTGTACGACGCCCGCGAGGACTTCGAGCCGATGGCCTCGCGCTCGGCCGAGCTCATGCAGGCCCAGCTCGAACGCTTCGAGTCGATGCTCGCCGACCTGCTGGAGATCAGCCGCTACGACGCCGGCGCCGCCACCCTCGACCTCGACTCCGTCGACCTGCGCGACGTGGTGCTGCGCGCCATCGCCGACTCCGAGGCGCTCGCCGAACGCCACAGCACCCGCTTCGAGCTGCGGCTGCCCAACGAGCCGTGCATGGCCGAGATCGACAACCGCCGGGTCGAGCGCATCCTGCGCAACCTGCTGTTCAACGCCATCGAGCACGGAGAGGGCCGCGACATCGTCGTCACCGTCGGCGCCGACCGCGACGCGGTGGCCGTCGCCGTGCGCGACCACGGCATCGGGCTGAAGGGCGGCGAGGACACGCTGGTCTTCGACCGCTTCTGGCGGGCCGACCCGTCCCGGGCCAGGACCATCGGCGGCACCGGGCTCGGCCTGGCCATCTCCCGCGAGGACGCCACGCTGCACGGCGGCTGGCTCCAGGCGTGGGGACAGCCGGGCGAGGGCTCGCAGTTCCGGCTCACGCTGCCGCGCCGCGCCGGGATCGACCTCAAGGGCTCCCCGCTGCCGCTCGTGCCGCCCGAGATCGAGATGCGCCGCACCTGGCGGGGCCAGATGACCCCCGTGCTGCTGCCCGCGACCGGCGACGGGGGCGCGCATGGCGAGAGCTAACCGGCTGTGCGCCGCGGCCGCCGCCGCGGTGCTGGCCCTGTCGGGCTGCGCCGTCATCCCCGTGGGCGGGCCGTTCCCCATCGAGGAGGCGGGCAGTGGCGACTCCGTGACCGTGCCCTTCCAGCGCCTCGTCGCCGTCGAGCCCCAGCGCGGCTGGAGCGCCCAGCAGGTCGTCGAGGGCCTCCAGGCCGCCATGGCCGCCTATGCCGACGACCCCGGCATCCTGCCCAAGTACCTGACCGAGGAGGCCAGGCGGGTCTGGAAGGCCGACGGGCCCGTGACGGTGATCGACAACGGCTTCCGCTTCGACGACGTCGTCGAGAACAAGGAGAAGAAGGAGACCATCGTCACGATCCTCGGCACCAAGATCGCTCAGATCAACGAGGACGACACGTACGTGCCCGTCGACCCCGCCGACGACAACAAGGTCAGCCGGGCGATCACCCTGGTCAAGGACCGCAACGGCGACTACCGGGTCAACCTGCTGCCCCAGGGCCTCCTGCTCACCGACGCCGACGTGCGGCGCGCGTACCGGCCGACGAACCTCTACTACCTCAACGGCACCGCCGCCGGCACGCACGAGCCCGACCGGCTCGTGGCCGACCGCGTACGGCTGCGCATCAAGGCGACGGAGAGCTTCGCCGAGACCGTCGTCGAACGCGTCATCCAGGGCCCCACCAGCGCGTTGCAGGGCGCGGTCGGCAACGAGTTCCCCGCCGGGGCGCGGGTGCTGTCGATCAGGTCCAGCGAGGACCGCGTGATCATCAACCTGGCCGGCCCGTTCCGGCCCTCCGACACCTTCCGCGAGGGCCTGGAGGCCCAGCTCAGGGCCAGCCTCAGCGTCAACGGCCTGGCCAACGGCCGCAGCCTGGAGATCCAGGTCGAGGGCGAGCCGTTCTTCTCCACCGGGCCGCTCATCGTGCCCGCCAACCTGCCCGAGCGCTGGCTGGCGGTCGAGGACCGGCAGGTCTTCTACACCAGCAAGGGCGCCGTCCACCTGCTCGGCAACGACGGCGAGGGCCGCCCGCTCGCCGGGCCCGCCGGGCAGCCGGGGGAGACCTACTCCGGGTTCGCCGTGTCCAAGGACCGCGACCGCGTCGCCGCCCGCTCCACCGAGGGCGGCATCTGGGTCACCCGGCACGCCGCCGACGGCCGCTGGCAGCAGTCCATCCCCGGCGAGAAGCTGACCGACCCGTCCTGGCACCGCGACGGCTCCCTGTGGACGTACGACCAGCAGAGCGGCAGCGTGCTGCGCTCCTACCCGTCCGTCAGCCGCGGCCCCGAGCACGTCGCCGCCCCCGCACTCCAGGGGCTCGACGTCACCTCGCTGCGGATGTCGCGCGACGGCGTACGGGTCGCCGTGCTCGTCGGCAAGAAGCAGGTCCAGGTCGGCGCGCTGGCCGGCGGCGGGGCGGGCGCGATGCTGAGCAACTTCCAGACGCTCATCTCGGCCGAGGGCGAGGACGAGATCCGCGACATCGCCTGGAGCGACGGCGAGCACCTGCTCGTCCTCGTGCGCACCAAGGCCGGGCAGGTCGTCAAGGAGATCAACGTGGGCGACGGCGAGACCCTCCAGCTCCCCACGACCAGCAAGCCCCTCGAACACCTCGCCGCCCAGGGCGACGTCATCCTGGCCACCACCGAGGACGGCAACGAGATCCTGGAGTACGGGCGCGACAAGCAGACCTGGGCGCCCAAGCCCGCCACCGCCGTCGAGAAGCCGATCTTCGCCCTGGGCTGACCCCGGCCCGGTTGTCGGTGCCGCCCGGCATCATGGCGGCGTGCTCGGTCCTGTGCTCGGTCCTGTGGTCGGCCCCTGGCTCGATCTCGTCCTGCCCCGTCCGTGCCTGGGGTGCGGCGCCGCCGGGGCGCGGCTGTGCGAGGGCTGCCTCGGCCGCCTGGCCGACCCCGCCCGCCGCACGCCCGACCCCGTCCCGGCCGGGCTGCCCGCCTGCTGGTCGGCGGGCCCGTACACGGGGGCGCTGCGCACGGCGCTCGTCGCCTGCAAGGAGCGCGGCGAGGCGTCCCTGGGTGCCGCCCTGGCGGACCTGCTGGCCTTCACCGCCCTCACCGCTCTTACCGCGTCGGGCGACGCGGCCGTCACGGTGGTGCCGGTGCCGAGCGCGCGGCGGGCGATCAAGGGGCGGGGGCACGACGTGGTCGGGGCGCTCGCCGCGCCCGTCGTGCGGCAGTTGCGGGCCCACGGAGTCGCCGCCACGCTGTGGCCGGGGCTCGGGCAGGTCCGGCGGGTGGCCGATCAGGCGGGCCTGAGCTCCACGGAGCGGGCCGCCAACCTCGCGGCCTCACTGGGTGTCCGGCGCGCCGCCGGGACGCCGCCAGCGGCCCCTGTGCTGCTCGTGGACGACATCGTCACCACCGGGGCCACCCTCGCCGAGGCCGCCAGGGCGCTGCGGGCCGCCGGGCTCCGGGTGCCGCTCGCCGTCACCGTCGGCGCGACACGCCGTTCTACCCGGCCTTACATGGCGACACGCCGAAGAGTTTCGGAATGACTACGATTACCGTCAGTAAAGAAAGATCCAAGCCTGCCGCCTGCCCCGGGGGCCACATGTCCGTAACCCTCCGCGCGAGGTAGGCAGCTCAGGAGCCCGATGTCCCAGACGCGCAAGGGCTGCCGGGAGCCCTAACCGGCCATCCGTCACGCCCGTAACACCGTACGAAAATCACAGAAAGTGATCCTTTGCCCGATCCTCCGGCTGACATTCGCCGCCGATCCGGATAGCGTCTGAACATGGCACCCGTTCGGGTCCGTGGTTGCGCAGAGCCGGGAGTCCCGGCTCTGCTAGCCGATGCCAGCCGCAGGCAAAACGGTCCACGTAAGGCGACTCTTTGTCGACCGATCACGGTGCGGCTTAGGGGTAAGTCCTGCCTTCCCGGGGGTCCAGATGTCCCCCGTCAGGAGAGAAGGGCAGTAGTGGCGACAGAGCTGCGAAATCCTCAGCAGGCGAATGTGGGGTCGAAGACCAGGTCGGCCGGGCGGGTGCCGCCCGAGTTCCCGGTGACGAGTCGGCGGAAGAGGGTAACGGTGACAGAGAGGCAGACAGAAGACCCCGCCCGGCAAGCACGTCGTCGTCGGGCGCTCTTTCTCAGTCGTTAGACCGAAGGGGGGCTGTTGCATGGACATCATCGTCAAGGGCCGGCACACAGGAGTGAGTGAGCGGTTCCGCGACCACGTGACGACCAAGCTGGCCAGGATCGAGCGTCTGGACAACAAACTCATCCGAGTCGATGTGGAGGTGTCGAAGGAGCGCAACCCGCGCCTCGCCGACCAGCGTGAGCGCGTCGAGCTCACCATTCACTCGCGAGGGCCCGCCATCCGCGCCGAGGCCTCCGCCGACGACCGATTCGCCGCCCTCGACCTCGCCATGGACAAGCTGGAAGGCCGCCTCCGGCGCCTCGCCGACCGGCGCAAGGTGCACCACGGCAACCACGCCCAGCCCTCCGTGGCGGAGATCACCGCGACGCTGCCCGACCTGCCCGCCCCACCGCGGCAGCAGCCTGCCGCCCCCGCGCAACCCGAGCCCGAGGAAGACCGGCTGCCCGACGACGAGCAGTACGACGACATCGTCCCCATCGAGATGGACGGCGACGGGCCGCTCATCGTGAGGGAGAAGTTCCACAAGGCGGAACCCATGACCATCGATCAGGCTCTGCTGGAGATGGAGCTGGTCGGCCACGACTTCTACCTGTTCCGTGACAAGGAGAGCGGCCAGCCGTGCGTCGTCTACAACCGGCGCGGCTACAACTACGGCGTGTTGCGGCTCGTAGAACCCTGATCGCGGGCCGAAAGATCTTCTCGACCACCCGAGGACCGCGGGACCCGTGTCATCATGGCGGTCCGACGGCTCTGGCCCCCCGACGAGGAGGAGACGTGAGCGAGCTCAGTCAGGCGCAGGTGAGCGAGCGAAACGCGCGCACAGCGGTCGCGAGGCGGATCAGGGAGGCTTCGTGACGGAGTCCGGCGAGGCCCGCCCCGCAGACGGCGAGCCGATCCGCGTGCTGATCGTGGACGACCACGAGCTGATCCGGCGGAGCCTGGCCCTCGCGCTGGCCGCGGAGCCCGACATCGAGGTGGTCGGCGAAGCGAGCGACGGGCAGGAGGCGGTCGAACTGGCCGACCGTCTCATGCCCGACGTGGCGCTGATGGACGTCCGCATGCCCCGCCAGGACGGCATCGAGGCCACCAAGGGCATCAAGGCCTCGGTGCCGAGCACCCGCATCATCATGCTGACCGTCAGTGACGAGGAGGAGGACCTCTTCGAGGCCATCAAGGCCGGCGCGACGGGCTACCTGCTCAAGGACGTCCAGATCAACGACGTCCCGGCGGCGGTTCGTGGCGTGCACGAAGGACAGTCGTTAATCAACCCGGCGATGGCGGCCAAGCTCATCAGCGAGTTCGCGAACATGAGCCGCAAGGAGACCGAACGGCCGCCCCAGCTCCCGGTGCCCCGGCTGACCGAGCGTGAGATGGAAGTCCTGCGCCTGGTGGCCAAGGGCATGAACAACCGCGAGATCGCCAAGCAGCTGTTCATCTCTGAGAACACCGTGAAGAACCACGTACGCAACATCCTGGACAAACTGCAGCTGCACTCGCGCATGGAAGCCGTCGTCTACGCGGTGCGCGAGCGCATGCTGGAGATCACCTGAGGCATCCGGGCCGCCTCCACCCGGGCGGGAAGTAGGGCCCCAGGCGGGCGCACCCCCTGGCGGCCGGGCACGACACCGGTGGAGGCGGCAGGGCCGCACGCGACCCGGGCCCCTCCACCCGCGCCCCGGCCCGAGGAGCCCCATGCCCGCCTGCCCCCGCCCCGCCGCTTCCCTCAGGCCCGAGGCTTCGGCCTGTGGAGCCGCCGTTGCGCCCGCGCCGGCCCTTCCCGCCCGAGCCGCGGCGGTCGCCCTGGTGGTTCCTGTGGCGGCCGCTCTGGTGGCCCTCACCGGCTGCTCCGCCGCCAACCCTCCGGCCCCGACCTCGGAGTCGGCGGGGTCGTCCGGTGCCACCGTGCAGGGTGGCGGCCCCGTCCGTTCCCCGGGGGAGAACCGCAGTCTGTCCGGTACGGCCGCGGACGGGCATGAGCTGGCCGCTTGCCGGGACGGGGAGTGCGAGGTCGTGGTGAAGGCCGGGGACGCCCTCGACCTGGACGGGCGGCACGGCGTGGACCAGCTCACCGTCGCATCCCTGGACGGAGACGGAGACGGAGACGGAGACGGCAACGGACACGGTGACGGCGACGGCGGGGTGCGGATCGAGTTGCGCGGGTCGTCGGGGTCGCTGAGCGTGCAGGGCACGGGCGTCAGCCTGAGCAGCGTCTGCGACGGCGGGCAGTGCCGCGACGTGGGCGCGCTGACCGTACGGCCGGACGCGCCCGCCAGGATCAACGGCCTGCGGCTGCGCCTGGGCGCCCGGACCGCCGACGGCGCGGTTCTCGTGCTGTCGCCGCGCTGACGGCCGCCGTCATGGCAGGGTCGGGAAGCGGCCCGAGAGGCCGGAGACGCGCAGCAGCCGCGTCATGAACGGGCGCAGCCCGGTCAGGGTGAGCGTGATGCCACGGGCCTTGGCGCGGCTCTGCGTGCCGATGAGCACGGCGAGCCCGCCGGCGTCGCAGAAGGTCACCTGTGACATGTCGAGGACGAGCACGCCGGTGCTGTGGTCGAGCGCGTTGAACAGGCGCTGACGCAGCGCCGGGCTGGTGAACAGGTCGATCTCACCGGACAGACGCAGGACGGTGGGAGCGGACGAGCCGACGCCGTTGATGGGGGCTGTGTTGATCGGGGTCGTGTTGATCGATGCTGTTTCGAGAAGCTGCATGGTGTCTCCGTTCGGAGATGCGAGATGGGATGAGCTGCCGGGAGCCGGAGAGCGGTTCGTCGCCCGGTCGGGCGATGCGCTCCATCCGGCTCTGAGGACGGCGCGGGCCTTCGTGGTGGCCCCTCAGCGGGCGGGCCGGTGAAACCCTGGTCTGCCGCAGCGAGTGGGACAGTCGTGGCGACGGCGTGCGCCGAGGTCCGGCGCGGGATGAGAAGTGAGCGTCGGCGTCATGCTCGCCTGCCCTGTCCGATCCCGCGGGGCGGGACCGATCGCGGTGCTTCGCCGGGGGCCTCGCCGACCTGGGTGCCAACGCGCGAGATGTCCTCGGTGCCTCCAGACTATCCCACGGTTCGGGAACCGGCCATTTCCGGGCGCCGGCGGCCCCGATCAGGCGCCGCCGGTCATCGTCAGCAGCGGGGCGAGCTCCGGGGGGTCGGTGCGCTCGACGCGGACGGCGTCGCAGCCCACCCATTCGGCCGCCGACCACAGGGCGTCGCGCAGCGCGTCGACCCACTTGGCGCTGGTCAGGCCGGGCTCCAGGCTGAGCTGGCGGGCGACCAGGGTGGAGCCTTCGCGGGCGGGGTCGACCCGGCCGATCAGGCGGCCCCCGGCCAGCACCGGCATGGTGAAGTAGCCGTGCACCCGCTTGTGCTTGGGCACGTACAGCTCCAGCTGGTAGTTGAAGCCGAAGACGCGCTCGGTGCGGCCCCGGTGCCAGATGAGCGAGTCGAACGGAGACACGAGCGTGGTGCGGTGGCGGCCACGGGTCTCGGACTCCAGGAGGGCGGGGTCGGCCCAGGCGTTGGGGGACCCGGCGGCCTTGGGGGCGGCGGGCCAGCCCGCGACGCGTACGGGGACCAGGCCGGCGGCGCCGCTGCGCAGGGCCTCGTCGAGGATGGCGCTGTGGCGGCCGGTGAGGCGGAGGAAGTCGATCAGGTCGCCGCGGGTCGCGACGCCGAGCGAGCGGCCGGCGACGGCGGCCAGGCGGGTGATGCACTCTTCGTCGGTGAGGTCCTGGTCGAGGAGCTCGGCGGGGACGACGCGCTCGGCGACGTCGTAGACGCGGCGCCAGCCGACCCGGCGGGCGCAGACTAGCTCGCCGATGTCGAGCAGCCACTCCAGGCCGATCTTGGACTCGGACCAGTCCCACCAGGGGCCGCCGTTCTTGGCGCCGCCGACGTCGCTGGTGGTCAGCGGGCCGGAGTCGCGGGCCTGCTGGAGCAGCTTGTCGACGTGGTCGGGCACCTCGTGCCAGCGGAAGCGGCGCTCACGGTAGGCGCGGCGGCGGAACGCGAACAGCGGCCAGTGCTCGATGGGCAGGATGCACGCGGCATGGCACCAGTATTCGAAGCTCTGGGCGGGATTGTGCCAGTAGGCCCGCTCGACGGTCTGCCGGCCGACCGCGCCGAGGCGGGCGTAGGCGACCAGCTCGTGGGAGCGGGCGAGCACCGAGATCGTGTCGAGCTGGATGGCGCCGAGCCGCCGCAGCATCGCGTGCGGCCCGCCCCGGCGCGCGTCCGCGCCCACGAAGCCCTGGGCACGCAGGATGAGCCGGCGCGCCTCGTCGGGGGTCAAGGCGGTCATCGGGGCGATTCCGTACGGCGAAGCATGCCGGAATGCTAGCGAGGGGCACCGACAGAAAGTTCGATGCCCGGTGCGGGGACGGATCGGCCCGAGGGAGGGGCCTCGGGCGTCAGCGGTGGTCTTCGGCGCGCATGCCCACCCGGGGGGCGTCGATCACGACGTCGGTGAAGATGTCGAACACCAGGGCGAGGATGCCTCCCACCACGAAGAGCCCGACGCCGACCCACACGATCGGCCAGTTGGCGGCGGTGAGACCGAAGCCGCCCACGATGGTGCCCACGAGCATCACCGTCACGGCGAGCCACGAGGACGCGCGGCCGCCGTGGCTGCCGAGGTTCTCCGTGTGCTCCGACTTCTTCCCCTCAACCATGACAAATCCTTCCTTTGCCGGAAATCCCGTTAATCGGTGCGAACCGGCTGTCAACCGGCATACTCTCTGCCTGACCCCCATTCTCCCAGACGTGGTCCGCGCCCTTGTCGTCACGGTGGCTGTGTCTGGTTGCAGAACCGCCTACGATGGCAACCGGGGAAGTTTGTCTCGGCCTCTCCTCCTGGCGGCGCCGCCGGGGTAGACCTGCGAGGAGCTTTACATAAAGTGGCAGCCATTCTCGACAAGATCCTACGTGCCGGCGAGGGCAAGACTCTGCGCAAGCTCAAGCGGATCGCAGACCAGGTCAACTCCATCGAGGACGACTTCACGAGCCTGTCCGACGCGGAGTTGCGCGCGATGACGGACGAGTTCAAGCAGCGCTACGCCGAGGGCGAGTCCCTTGACGATCTGCTTCCCGAAGCGTTCGCGACCGTACGCGAGGCGGCCCGCCGCGTGCTCGGTCAGCGGCACTTCGACGTGCAGATCATGGGCGGCGCTGCCCTGCACATGGGCAACATCTCCGAGATGAAGACGGGTGAGGGCAAGACCCTGACCTGTACTCTGCCCGCCTATCTCAACGCCATCTCCGGCAAAGGCGTGCACGTCATCACGGTCAACGACTACCTGGTCAAGGTCGGCGCCGAGAACATGGGGCGCGTCTACCGCTTCCTCGGCCTCGAGGTCGGCATGATCCTCTCCGGCCAGCAGCCCGACGAGCGCCGCAAGCAGTACCAGGCGGACATCACGTACGGCACCAACAACGAGTTCGGCTTCGACTACCTGCGCGACAACATGGCCTGGTCGCTCGACGAGTGCGTCCAGCGCGGCCACAACTACGCGATCGTCGACGAGGTCGACTCCATCCTCATCGACGAGGCCCGTACGCCGCTGATCATCTCCGGCCCCGGCGAGCAGTCCGGCAAGTGGTACGCCGAGTTCGCCAAGATCGTTCCGCGCCTCCGCAAGGGCGTCGAGGCCAAGAACCCCGGCGAGGAGAGCACCGGCGACTACATCGTCGACGAGAAGAAGCGCACCGTCGGCGTGCTGGAGGACGGCGTCGCCAAGGTCGAGGACTGGCTCGGCATCGACAACCTCTACAAGCCCGAGCACACCCACCTCGTCGGCTTCCTCAACAACGCGCTCAAGGCCAAAGAGCTCTTCAAGAAGGACAAGGACTACATCGTCTCCGACGGCGAGGTCCTGATCGTCGACGAGTTCACCGGCCGCATCCTGCACGGCCGCCGCTACAACGAGGGCATGCACCAGGCCATCGAGGCCAAGGAAGGCGTCAAGGTCAAGGACGAGAACCAGACCCTGGCGACCGTCACCCTGCAGAACTACTTCCGCCTGTACGACAAGCTCGCCGGCATGACGGGCACCGCCGTCACCGAGGCCAACGAGTTCCACCAGACGTACAAGCTCGGCGTGGTGCCCATCCCCACCAACCGGCCGATGATCCGCAAGGACCAGCCGGACGTCGTCTACAAGACCGAGGACGCCAAGTTCAATGCGGTCGTCGACGACATCAAGGAGCGCCACGAGGCCGGCCAGCCCGTCCTCGTCGGCACCACCTCCGTCGAGAAGTCCGAGCGGCTGTCCAAGGCGCTCAAGCGCCGCGGCGTCCCGCACGAGGTCCTCAACGCCAAGAACCACGCGCGTGAGGCCGCGATCGTCGCCGAGGCCGGCCGCAAGGGCGCCGTCACCGTCGCCACCAACATGGCCGGTCGAGGCACCGACATCATGCTCGGCGGCAACCCCGAGTTCCGCGCCGACGCCGAGCTGCGCCAGCGCGGCCTCGACCCGATCGAGACCCCCGAGGAATACGAGAAGGCCTGGCCCGAGGCGCTGGAGAAGGCCAAGGCCCAGGTCAAGGCCGAGCACGACGAGGTCAGCGAGCTCGGCGGCCTGTACGTGCTCGGCACCGAACGCCACGAGTCGCGCCGCATCGACAACCAGCTCCGCGGCCGCTCCGGCCGCCAGGGCGACCCCGGCGAGTCGCGCTTCTACCTGTCGCTCGGCGACGACCTGATGCGCCTGTTCAACTCGGCCCGGGTCGAGATGATCATGACGCGCCTCAACATCCCTGACGACCAGCCGATCGAGTCCGGCATCGTCTCCAAGGCCATCGCCTCCGCCCAGCACCAGGTCGAGCAGCAGAACTTCGAGATCCGCAAGGAAGTTCTCAAGTACGACGAGGTGATGAACCGGCAGCGCAAGGTCATCTACGCCGAGCGCCACCGCGTCCTCGAAGGCGCCGACCTGCACGAGCAGGTGCGCGGCTTCATCGGCGACGTCATCGACGGCTACGTCGCCGGCGCCACCGCCGAGGGCTTCGCCGAGGAGTGGGACCTCGACAAGCTGTGGAAGGCCTTCGCCGGCCTCTACCCGGTCTCGCTCAAGCTCGAGGACCTGGTCGAGGAGGTCGGCTCCCGCGAGGAGCTCACCGCCGACATCATCAGCGAGCGGATCAAGGCCGACGCGCTGGAGGCGTACGCCAGGCGCGAGGAGGAGTGGGGCGCCGAGGCGACCCGCGACCTGGAGCGCCGCGTCATCCTCTCCGTCCTCGACCGCAAGTGGCGCGAGCACCTCTACGAGATGGACTACCTGCGCGAAGGCATCGGCATGCGGGCCTACGCGCAGAAGGACCCGCAGATCGAGTATCAGCGCGAGGGCTTCGAGATGTTCGCCGCGATGCTCGAAGGCATCAAGGAGGACTCGGTCGGGTTCCTGTTCAACCTTGAGGTGGAGGTTCAGGAGAACCCCATCGTCGAGGAGGTCGAGGACCCGATGATGACCGAGACCCGGTCCATCATCGCCCGCGGGCTCCGCGGCCCCGAGCGTCCGGCCGAGCTGGAGTACACGGCGCCGGGCGAGCAGGGTGACGTCGAGCGCACCCGGGTCAGCACCGCCGCCGAGCGCGCCGCCTACGGCAACGTCGAGCGCAACGCGCCGTGCCCGTGCGGGTCCGGCAAGAAGTACAAGCGCTGCCACGGCGACCCGAAGAACGCCGCCTGACGCACGACCTCGAGCAGCCCCCGCCCCTCCCGGGCGGGGGCTGCTCCGCGTCCGGGCCCACCCCGAAAGGCCGACGCCACCCCGGCCGGGCCCGGGGCGTCCGAGCCCCGTGTCCCGGCCACGGGTCGGGGTTCGGGGGTGGGGGTCCGGAGGGTGGGGCTCCCTGGGTCGGGAGTTCCCACGAGCCGGATCCTGCGGGCGGTCCCCTTCAGGCGCACCTGCGGGCCGGGCCCGTGGGCGCTCCCCCGTGGGCCGGGACCGGAGGGGAGCGCCCGACTCTGGTTCGGAGAGGTGGGGCGCGGTGGCTCAGGGGCAGTGCGGTCGCAGGCTGCCCCGGGGCGCCGGGTGGGGTCAGGCGGTTTCGAAGTCGGTGCAGAGCCATTGGACGCCGCGGCGTTCCAGGCGGAGGGCGAGGACGCGGGCGCGGTCGCCGCAGTGGACGAGCAGGCACATCTCGATGGCCCCGTCCCGGGGCTCCTTGACGTGGGGGACGCCGACGAACGGCGGCCGGGGGGAGTCGATCATGCGGCCGGCCCGGACCAGTTCGCGGTAGGCGCGGTCGGTGAGGCGGTCGATGAGGGTCTCGGGCGGCCGGCGGCCGGCGAGGACCTCGGCGAGGGCCTGGCCGAGCTGCCGGAGCCGCCGCTCGTCGGGCAGGGCACCGGGGGCGCCCCAGACCAGGGTGGTGAGGGCGAGCGATCCGTGGGTGTCGTGCGAGGGCATGGGTCCTCCATCAAGGGGGGCGACAGATCGGTACTAGGAGGTTTCGGCACGGCCGGCAGATACATCGGCCGCCAACTTGTCCGGAGCGTGTCCGGGTATGGGGCGGCGGGCGTAGAAGGTCGCGGGAAGCTGGAGCGGTGCCGCAGCCTTTTCGGGTCAGGCCGGGGGCCGGTCGGGGGTGTCCTCAACTTCGCGGCCGGGGGTGGGGAGCGACAGGGCGCGGATGAGGAAGATGAACAGCGCGTAGTAGACGACGGCGTAGGCGAGCCCGGCCAGGATGATCAGGTCGATCCGGTGCGTGTTGGACTTGCTGGCGTTCAGGAGCAGGTCGATGGCGCCGCCGGAGAAGGTGAAGCCGAGGCGGGCGCCGAGTTCGGCCATGAGGGCCATCGACAGGCCGGTGAGCACGGCGTGCACGGCGAACAGGGCGGGCGCGACGAAGATGAACGCGAATTCCAGGGGTTCGGTGATGCCGGTGATGAACGAGGTGAGCCCGGCGGAGAGCATGATGCCGCCGACGGCCGCGCGGCGGTGGGGGAGGGCGGCGCGCCACATGGCGATGGCGGCGCCGAGCAGGCCGAACATCATGATGGGGAAGAAGCCGGTCATGAAGATGCCGGCGCCCTGCTCCCCGGCGAAGTAGCAGTTCAGGTCGCCTGCCGCGTCGCGGGTGGCGCCGTGCTGGCCGGCGCGGCATTCGGGGAGCGTGAACCAGACGATGGTGTTGAGCACGTGGTGCAGGCCGAAGGGGATGAGCAGCCGGTTGGCGAGGCCGTAGATGCCGGCTCCGGCGGTGCCGTGGGCGGAGAGCCAGTCGCCGGCGACGGCCAGCCAGTCGGCGACGGGCCGCCACAGGATGCCGAGGACGACGCCGAGCAGGAGGGCGGCGACGGCGGTGATGATGGGGACGAACCGGCGCCCGCCGAAGAAGGCCAGCCAGGAGGGGAGCTTGATGCGGTAGAACCGCTCCCACAAAAGGGCGGCGGCCAGGCCGATGAGGATGCCGCCGAGGACTCCGGTGGGGTTGGCGGCGGCCAGGTCGAGGGCGGGGGCGGTGGCGCCGTCGCGCACGGTGGTGATCATGACACGGTCGTAGACGGCGCCGCTGCCCGCTTCGAAGAACAGGGTCTTGGTGACGCGGTCGAAGACGAGGTAGCCGACGAGGGCGGCCAGGGCGGTGGAGCCGTCGGCCTTGCGGGCGAAGCCGATCGCGACGCCGATGGCGAACAGCAGCGGCAGGTTGTCGAAGAGCGCGCCGCCGGCCGCGGCGAGCACGTTCGCGACGGGGAGCAGCCAGGGCCAGGTGCCGCCGAGCCCGTCCTTGCCGAGCAGGTCGTCCTGGCCGAAGCGGAACAGCAGGCCGGCGGCGGGCAGGACGGCGATGGGCATCATGAGCGAGCGGCCGACGCGTTGCAGCACCGCGAACGCCGAGCCGCCCTTGCTGGTCATGCATCCCCCCGCACGTCACGGGGGTCGGTCGGTTCCTACCACGCGGGAGGGCGGGGAAAACGGCGCTAGGGGGCGCGGGGAACGGAGCCAGGGGCGCGGGGGGAGAACGGCGCTAGGGGGCGCGGGGCTCGCCGGAGTCGACGTCGGGTTCCGGCTCGCGGCCGGGGGTCATGATGTCGAGTTTGCGGATGAGGAAGCTGAACACGACGTAGTAGACGACGCCGTAGACGACGCCGAGCAGGAGGATGCCGGGCACGTTCTGGGTGTTGGACTTGCTGGCGTTGAGCAGCATGTCGAGCAGCCCCGCGGAGAAGCCGAAGCCGAGTTGCCCGCCGATGAGCGTGGTGAGGGCCATGGCGAGGCCGGTGAGCACGGCGTGCACGACGAGCAGCACGGGGGCGACGAAGATGAACGCGAACTCGATGGGCTCGGTGATGCCGGTGACGAACGAGGCGAGGGCGGCGGTCAGCATGATGCCGCCCACGGCCGTGCGCCGGTGCGCCGGAGCGGCCCGCCACATGGCGAGCGCGGCGGCGGGCAGCGCGAACATCATGACGGGGAAGAACCCGGCCATGAACTCCCCGGCGGTGGGGTCGCCGGCGAAGTAGCAGTTCCAGTCGCCGCCGAGGGCGCGCCCGCCGACGTCGCACTGGGGCACCACGTGCCAGACGATGGAGTTGGCGAAGTGGTGCAGCCCGAGCGGGATGAGCAGCCGGTTGATCAGCCCGTAGATGCCGGTGCCGAGCGGACCGAGCGTGGTGAGCGCCTCGCCGGCGTGGCCGATCCACTCGCCGAGTATGGGCCACACCCAGCCGATGACCACGCCGAGCACCAGCGCGGCCAGCGTGGTGATGATCGGGACGAAGCGCCGCCCGCCGAAGAAGGCGAGCCAGGAGGGCAGCTTGATCCGGTGGAAGCGCTGCCACAGCAGGGCGGTCACCAGGCCCATGAGGATGCCGCCGAGCACCTTGGTGGGGTTCTGCAGGCCGAAGTTGATGACCTCGGCGACGCCCTGGTCCTGGGCCTCCCGGATGATCACGGTGTCGCGGATGCCGGAGCCGGCGAACATCACCTTGGTGACCCGGTCGAAGACCAGGTAGCCGACGACGGCGGCCAGGCCGGTGGTGCCGTCGGCCTTGCGGGCGAAGCCGATGGCGACGCCGACGGCGAAGAGCATCGGCAGGTTCTCCAGCAGGGCGTCGCCGGCGGCCTCCATGACGAGGGCGACGTCGTTCATCCAGGCGAACCCGGCGACGTCGGCCAGGCCGCCGGGTTCGGCGCCGTTGGAGCCCAGCATGTCGGACTGGCCGAAGCGGACCATCAGCGCGGCCACGGGGAGGGCGGCGATGGGCAGCATGAGCGAACGGCCCATCCGCTGGAGCACGTTCATCACGCGTGCTAACGGCGAAGGCCGGGCGGCGGTGGTCTCGTTCACCGGGCGTCCCTCCGGGTCGGGCCCTCAACCCCGTCTTGCGGGCATTTCCAGAATGGTGCGGAGCTGGTAGCGGTCGGCGCGGTAGGTGGAGACGCCGAGTTCGGCGCAGACGCCGCCGGAGAACGAGCGCCGTTGCAGCAGCAGGACGGCGCCGCCGCGGGCCAGCTTGAGCAGGTCGGCATCGCTCGGGTCGGCGATGCCGCCGTCGATGGTGAGCTCGCCGGCGTCCATGACGAGGCCGTAGCGGCTCTCCAGCAGCTCGTAGAGCGAGCGGCCGGACAGGTCGTGCTCGGCGAGGTCGGGGGCGAGCTTGACCGGGATGTGCGCCCGTTCGATGGACAGCGGCTCGCCGTCGGCGGTGCGCAGCCGTTCGATGAAGTGGACCTCCTCGCCCGGCTGGATGCCGAGCTCCTTGGCCAGGTGGGCGCTGGCGCGCACGACGCGCCGGTCGAGGTCGCGCGAGCCGGGCACCATGCCGCGGGCGCGCATGTCCTCGGTGAAGGAGGTGAGCTGGAGCGCCAGCTCGATCTTGGGCCGGGCGACGAACGTGCCCTTGCCCGGCACCCGGTGCAGGCGCCCTTCGGACACGAGATGGTCGACGGCCTGCCGCACGGTCATGCGGGACAGGCCGAACCGCTGGCAGAGCTCGCGCTCGGACGGGATCGCGGCGCCGATGCTGAGCTCGTCGCTGTCGATGAGGTCGAGCAGGATCTCGCGCAGCTGGAAGTACTTGGGCACCGGGCTGTCCGGATCGATGTGTGCCACGGATCCTCCCCTCGATCTGACCTGGGTCATGGGCTATGGTTCGTACTGGTCTAGTCCGGACTAGACCACCACATGACGCAAAACAGGGTCAAGTCCGAACGGTAACAGTTGAGGGATGAACACGAGATGACCACCAAGATGCGCAGCGAGATCGCCGAGCAGCCCGAGGCGCTGCGGGCCACGCTCGACTCCCTGCTCCCCAGGGTCGGCGAGGTGAAGGCGCTGGGCGAGCAGACCCGCCAGCTGCTGTTCATCGCGCGTGGCACCTCCGACAACGCCGCCGTCTACGGCCGCTACCTGGTCGAGTCGCACGCCGGCAGGCTGTCCGCGCTCGCGGCGCCGTCGATCGCGACGACGTACAAGCGCAAGCTCGACCTCGACGGCGTGCTGGCCGTCGCGATCTCCCAGTCGGGCCGCACCGAGGAGATCGTCGAGACGCTGGCCTGGGCGAAGGACTGCGGCGCCCGTACCGTCGGGGTCACGAACGGCGGCGAGGACAGCCCGCTGGCGCAGGCGGCGGACCTGGCGCTGTGCACGCTCGCGGGCGAGGAGAAGGCCGTTCCGGCGACCAAGACCTACACCACGCAGCTCGCCGCGCTGGCCGTGCTGGCGCTGGGCCTGGGCGCCGAGGTGGACGCCGACGAACTGCGGCGGGTGCCGGAGGCGGTGGAGAAGCTGATCTCCGAGCCGGGCGACCTGGACGCGGTCGTGGAGGGGCTGGCGGACAAGCCGGGCGTGGTGGTGTCGGGGCGCGGGATGGCGTTCTCGACGGCGCTGGAGACCGCGCTCAAGCTCAAGGAGGCCTGCTACCTGCACGCGATGGGCCTGTCGTACGCGGACCTGCTGCACGGGCCGATCGCGGTGGTCGACGCCGACACCCCGGCGCTGCTGGTGGCGGCGGAGAACAGCCCGACGCTGCAGGGCACGGTGGCGCTGGCCGAGCGTGTCGTGGCGGCGGGCGCGGCGGCGTTCACGATCGGCGGCGGCGAGGGCCTGGCGCGGGCGGGCACGGCCGCGCTGAACGGCCCGGACCTGCCGGAGTGGCTGGCGCCGATGGGGCTCATCGTCCCCGGGCAGCTGCTGACCGAGGCGCTGGCCAGGCGGCTGGGCATCGACCCCGACGCGCCGCGCGGGCTCAACAAGGTGACCCAGACGGACTGATCACGCAGCGTCGTTTAGCCTGGTCGCAGAGTCATGACGAGGAGGACCGGATGGCGGCGGACGTGAACGCGATCATCGCCGGTCTAGGCGGTGCCGACAACATCATCGAGATCGAGCCCTGCATCACCCGGCTGCGCACGGAGGTCGCCGACGCCACGAAGGTGGACCAGGCCGCGCTCAGGGCGGCCGGCGTCCACGGTGTCATGGCCGCCGGCAACGTGGTGCAGGTCGTCGTAGGGCCGGAGGCCGACACCATCGCCAGCGACATCGAGGACATCATCGGCTAAGAGGGCGAGACCATGACGACTGTTCTCGCCCCGGTCGAGGGGGCGGCTGTGGGACTGGCGGCGGTGCCGGACCCCGTCTTCTCGGCAGGCATGGTGGGGCCGGGAACGGCGATCGACCCGTTGCGGGGCCCGGGGAAGGCTGTTGCCCCCATAGCTGGGAAAATCATGAAACTGCACCCGCATGCGTACGTCATCGTAGGAGATGACGGCAAAGGCGTGCTGGTGCATCTGGGCATCGACACGGTGCAGCTCAAGGGAAAGGGATTCCAGTTGCTGGCCGCCGAAGGCGACAGGGTGAGCGCCGGGCAGCCCGTGGTGTCCTGGGATCCGGCCGCCGTCGAGGCGGGCGGGCGTTCGCCCGTCTGCCCGGTGGTGGCTCTCGACGCGGTCGCCGGAGCGGTGACGGACGTGGCACGGGGCGCCGTGCACGCGGGCGACGAGCTTTTTCGATGGACGTAGCAAGAGGGAAGGAAGGGTTCATGGGCGAGCGCAAGGCGACCGTGGCGGCGGAGGTGGGGCTGCATGCCCGGCCCGCGGCCACGTTCGTGCAGACGGCGATGAAAGCCCCGATGGACATCCGCGTCGCCAAGGTCACGGGCGGCGAGCCGGTCAACGGCAAGAGCATCCTGCAGATCATGGCGCTGGACGTCCGGCAGGGGGAGACCATCGTGATCACGGCCGAGGGCGAGGGTGCCGAGGAGGTTCTCGACCAGCTCGCCAGCATCGCCTCCACGCCGTGAACCTGCGGGGGGTGGGGGTCAGCCCGGGCATCGGGCACGGCCCCGCGTACCTCCTGACCGCCCGCGTGCCCGAACCCCCCGAGGGCGCCACACACGCGGGAGACGCGGATCAGGAGAAGGAACGCGCGGTCATGGCGCTCGCGCAGGTCGCGGGCGAGCTTGAGGCGCGCGGTGACCGGGCGGGCGGCGAGGCCCGCGAGATCCTCAAGGCACAGGCCCTGATGGCGGAGGACCCCGGGCTGGTCGTGAAGATCAGGTCGCTGATCGACCGGGGTACGGCCGCCCCCAGGGCCGTGCACGAGGCTTTCACCAAATATCGGGACGTGCTGGAGGGGGTCGGCGGCTACCTCGGTGAGCGGGCGGCCGACCTCGACGACCTCAGGGACCGGGTGATCGCCCAGCTCACCGGCCAGGAGCTGCCCGGCCTGCCGCCGCCGGGCGACACGCCGTACGTGCTGGTCGCGCACGATCTGGCGCCCGCCGACACCGCGCTGCTGTCCGGCCACGCGGTGGCCGCGTTCGTCACCGAGGAGGGCGGGCCGACCAGCCACACCGCGATCATGGCCAGGGCGCTGGGCGTGCCCGCCGTCGTGGCCTGCGCGGGCGCGACGACGCTGCGTCCCGGCGTCGAGGTGCTGGTCGACGGCACCTCAGGAGAGGTACGGGCGCGGCCGACGGAGTCCGACGTGGCCAGGGCGGAGAGCGTCGACACCGCCAGGCAGGCCGCCATCGACCGGGTCACGGGCCCGGGGCGGACGAAGGACGGCCACCCGGTGCCGCTCCTGGCGAACGTCGGCGGCCCGGCCGACCTCGAAGCGGCGCGCTCCTGCGGCGCCGAGGGCGTCGGCCTCTACCGCACCGAGTTCCTCTTCCTGGGCCGCGCCGAGCCTCCGGGCGCCGAGGAGCAGGAGCGCGCCTACCGGGCGGCGCTGGAGGCGTTCCCCGGCGGGCCGGTGATCGTGCGGACGCTCGACGCGGGCGCCGACAAGCCGCTGGCGTTCCTGCCGCCCGGCTCGGCCGAGCCGAACCCGGCGCTGGGCGAGCGCGGGCTGCGCCTGCTGCGGGCCCACCCGGAGGTGCTGGAGACGCAGCTCGACGCGCTCGCCACGGCGGGCGCGGGGAGCGGGGGGCGGCTGCGGGTGATGGCGCCGATGGTGACGACGGCCGAGGAGGCCCGGTGGTTCGCCGCCGCGTGCCGGGCCGCCGACCTGCCGGAGGCGGGCGTCATGATCGAGGTCCCGGCGGCGGCGCTGCGCGCCCGCGACCTGGTGGCGGAGGTGGACTTCGTCTCGGCCGGGACCAACGACCTGGCCCAGTACGCCTTCGCCGCCGACCGCGAGCTCGGCGCGCTGAGCGAGCTGCACGACCCGTGGCAGCCGGCGCTGCTCGACCTGCTCGCCGGCCTCCTGGCCGCCGCGGCGCAGGCGGGCAAGCCGGGCGGCGTGTGCGGCGAGGCGGCGGCCGATCCGGGGCTGGCCTGCGTGCTGGCGGGGCTCGGCGCGGCGTCCCTGTCGATGGGGCCGGCCGCGCTGCCCGCCGTACGGGCCGCGCTGGCGTACCACACGCTGGAGCAGTGCCGTGCGGCGGCGGAGTCGGCCAGGGCGGCGACGACGGCGGCCGGGGCCCGCGCGGCGGCCCGCGCCCACCTGACGGAGCTGGAGGCGCTGGGGCTGTAGCAACTTTTGGCCGTCGTCCGGCACGGGCACGTCGCCGCGTGGATACGGTGGTGTTCATGGTTCGACGGATCGGTGCGGCAAGCGTCCTGACGATCGCCCTGGCGGCGTGCAGCGGCGGCGGCGGGGCGGCGACCGCGGCGCCGCCGGCGCGGCAGTCCGCCCAGCAGTCCGCCCAGCCGCCCGCGACCGGTGGCGAGCCCGCCACCTCCGCGCCGCCGTCCGCCCAGGACCCGGTCAAGCGGGTCCTGGCGGGCCTGAGCACCGAGCAGAAGGTCGGCCAGCTCTTCATGCCCGTCCTGTACGGCACCGCCGCCGACACCGTCTCCGGCGAGAACCAGGCCCGCTACGGCGCCCAGACGCCCGCCAAGGTGATCCGCAAATACCATCTCGGCGGCGTCATCCTGTTCCCCGCCAACGTCAGAACCACGGCCCAGGTCGTCGAGCTGACCAACGGCATGCAGCGCGCGTCCGGGCTGCCGCTGCTCGTCGGCACCGACCAGGAGAACGGCCTGGTGTCGCGGATGTCGGCGCTGATGACGCGCTTCCCCGGGGCCTCGCAGATCGGCGCGACCGGCGACACCGGCCTGTCGCGGGCCGTGGCCAGGGCCACCGGCGAGGAGCTGCGCGCCCTCGGCGTCAACCTCGACTTCGCGCCCGTCGCCGACGTCAACATCGACCCGAAGAACCCGGTCATCGGCCCGCGCGCCTTCGGCGACGACCCGGCGAAGGTGGCCAAGATGGTCGCCGCCGCCGTCAAGGGGTTCGGCGACGCGAAGGTGGCCTCCACCGCCAAGCACTTCCCTGGCCACGGCGACACCCGGATCGACAGCCACACCGGCCTGCCGGTGATCAAGCACACCCGCGCGCAGTGGGAGCGCCTGGACGCGCCGCCGTTCCGGGCGGCCATCGCGGCCGGGGTCGACGCGGTGATGAGCGCGCACATCGTCTTCCCCAAGCTCGACCCGTCGGGCGACCCGGCGACGCTGTCCAAGCCGATCCTGACCGGGCTGCTCAGGAAGGAGCTCGGCTTCAAGGGCGTCATCTCCACCGACGCGCTCAACATGGAGGGCGTGCGCAAGAAGTACGGCGACGGGGAGGTGGCCGTCCGCGCCGTCCTGGCCGGCGCCGACCTGCTGCTGATGCCGTACGACCTGCCGAAGGCCTACGGCGCCGTGCTGGCGGCGGTCAAGGACGGGCGGATCTCCGAGCAGCGGCTCGACCAGTCGGTCACCCGGCTGCTCAAGCTCAAGCAGGCTCGCGGCCTGCTCCAGGAGGCGCCGGTGGCGTCGGCGAAGCGGGCGGCCCAGGTGCTGCGTTCGCCGGAGCACCGCAAGCTGGCCGCCCGCGTCATCCGTTAGTGCTCGCCGTGCAGGCCGCTCGCCACGTACATGGCGGCGAGCATGGCGAACAGGTAGGCCTGCAGGAACTGGATGAACATCTCGAACGCGGTCAGCAGGATCGTCATGAGCACGCCGACCACGCCGATCCCGGCGCCGAGCGGCGTGAGCTTCTCGAACAGGAACCAGAAGCCCACGGAGCTGAAGAACGCCAGCAGGATGTGGCCGGCGAACATGTTCGCGAACAGCCGGATGAGGTGCGTGAACAGTGACAGGAAGAACACCTCGGCGAGGATGAGCGGCGCGTACAGCGGATAGGCCCAGCCGGGCAGCCCCGGCAGGATCACGATGCCCTTGAGGTAGCCGATCAGGCCGTGGTGCCGGACGCCGAGGTAGATCTTGATGCCGTACACGAGCAGCGCCAGCGTCGCCGGGAACGTGATGTGCGCGGCGACGGGGAACTGGACGAACGGGATGACGCCCATGAGGTTCCAGGCCATCACGGTCAGGAACAGGCTGAGCAGGAAGCCCATCCACCGGTCGGCGTCCTTGCCCAGGTTGGGCCGGGCCACCTGGTCGCGGACGAACTCGTAGACGTACTCGCCGTAGCTCTGCCAGCCGCGTGGCACGAGTTTCGGCCGGGCGAAGGCGGCCCACGACAGGGCGATGACGAGGACCGAGCAGAGCAGGGCGACCAGGACGGGTTTGGTGAGCCAGGCCGGTCCGCCGGCGAAGATCGGCGGGAGGTCGAAGAGCTCGAGTCCGGGAGCTCTGAACCGGTCGGGGGAGGTGATCAGGATCGTCGTACGCAACGGCGGTCCCTTCAGGGATCGGACAGGAATCTCACGATAAACAGGTGATTTGGTGATCCCTAACAGGGGGTTTATAACCGGCGAAACGCCCTGTGCGAGGCTCTACGCTGGAGTGCCGGACTGCCACGAGGAGGCGAATGTGGTCGCAGGTGTGCTGATCGACTGGGGCGGGGTGCTCACGACCAGCCTGACCGACTCCATCGCCAGGTGGATCGAGGCCGACCGCATCGACGGCGACCACTACCGTCAGGTCATGCGCGAGCTCGTCGAGGCCGCCTACGACGGCCAGGAGGAGAACGTCATCCACGCCCTGGAGCGCGGCGAGCTCGACGGATCGGCGTTCGAGCGCGACCTGGCGGCCCGGCTGCTGACCCTCGACGGCGCGCCGCCGGAGGCCGAGGGCCTGCTGGAGCGCATGTTCGCGGGCTTCGAACGCGTCGAGGCCATGTACGACATGCTGGCCGAGGTCAGGAAGGCCGGGCTGAAGACCTGCCTGCTGTCCAACTCGTGGTCCAACACCTACCCGCGCGACGGCTGGGACGAGGTGTTCGACGCGATCGTGATCTCCGGCGAGGTCGGCATGCGCAAGCCCGAGCCGCGCATCTTCGAGCACGCGCTCGGCGCGATCGGCCTGCCGGGGGAGTCGTGCGTGTTCATCGACGACATCGAGGCCAACATCGCGGCGGCGCGTACCCTGGGGATCACCGGAATCCACCACCGCGACGCGGACACGACCATCCGGGAACTCGAGTCCCTCCTCCGGCTGCCTCTGCGGCGGGCATGATGGGACCCTCGCACGCTGTGAAAGGTTCGTGATGCGCGTCTACCTGCCGTGCACCCTGCCCGCGCTGGCCAGGGCCGCCGAGGCCGGGGAGCTGGCCCCGGCCCCGCTGACCGGCTACGCGGTGACCCCTGCGCTGACCGAGTGGTACGCCTCGGGCGACACCGAGGAGCTCGAGTACGTGGCGCTCACCGAGGCGGCCCGCGCCTCGCTGCGCATGCTGGCCGCCGACCACGCCGACGGCGTGGCCGTCCCGGCGCGGCGGGTGGTCGTCGCGGCCGAGGTCGACGGGCCCGTGCCGCACAACGGCGCCGACCTCCAGGAGAAGGCCCGGGTCCGGCTGACCGAGCCGATCCCGCTGGCCAAGGTGGCCGCCGTGCACATCGACGACCTCTACGCGGTGCCCGACATCGAGGCGGCGATCGCCGCGCTGCCGGCGGCCGACAAGGGCGACGACGACGCCCGTTTCACGGTCGACGGCGCGGAGGCGCACGAGCTCATGTGGTACGCCACCCAGGAGATCCCGGACCTGCTGGCCGGATAAGCTGGACATGATGACCAAGCACATTGTCTGGGACTGGAACGGCACGCTCTTCCATGACATCGACGCCGTCGTCGGCGCGACCAACGAGCTCTTCCGGCCGTACGAGCTGCCCCCGCTGACGGCCGACGGGTTCCGCGCCGTCTACACCCGGCCCATCTGGGTGGCCTACGAGCGGATGCTCGGCCGCCCGCTCTCGGAGGGCGAGTGGGAGCGGCTCGACGTCGGCTTCCACGACCACTACTTCCGGCTGGCCGCGGAGTGCGGGCTGGCCGAGGGCGCGGAGCTGGCGCTGAGCGGCTGGACGGGCACGCAGTCGCTGTGCTCGATGGCCCCGCACGACCACCTGGTGCCGAAGGTCGACTCGTTCGGCATCAGCCGCCACTTCACCCGCATCGACGGCCTGATCGGGGTGACCGGAGGCGAGAAGGCGGCGCACATGGCCGCCCACATCCGGTCGGCCGGGGTCGACCCGCGCGAGGTGCTGGTGATCGGCGACAGCGTCGACGACGGCGTGGCCGCCCGCCACGTGGGCGCCCGCGCGGTGCTCTACACCGGCGGCATGTCCACCAGGGCCGAGCTGGAGTCGACCGGGTTCCCGGTCGTCGACACGCTCGCCGAAGCCCTGGATCATGCCTGATTCGAGCGGTCACCCGCCGCCCGAGGGGGCGGTGGCCCTACTCTGGGGGCGGTTCGCAGTCAGGAGGCCGCCATCAACCGCCTAGTTCTCTGGAACGTCGACCTGACCCTGGTCGACGTCGCGATCGTGACGCGTGACGCCTACGCCGAGGCGTTCCGCGCGGTCACCGGGCGTCCGCTGGTCAAGCTGGTGCCGCCGATGGGCCGGCCCGACTCCGAGATCGTCTTCGAGACGCTCGCGGTCAACGGCGTCGAGGCCGAGGACGACCACCTGCCGCGCTTCCTGGCCGCGCTGGCCTCGGCCTTCGCCGACCGGCGCAAGCGGCTGCCCAAGGAGGGCAAGGTGATGCCCGGGGCCAAGGACGCGCTCAGGTCCGTGGCCCGGCTCGACGGGGTGATCCAGACCGTGCTCACCGGCACGATCAAGAGCAACGCGGTGCTCAAGCTCCAGGCGTTCGGCCTGGACCGCTACGTGGACTTCGAGCTCGGCGGCTACGGCGAGGAGGTCTACCCCAAGGCGTCGCTGCTGCAGGTCGCGCAGGGCCGGGCCAAGCAGCGGCTCGGCGTCCCGTTCACGCCGGCCAACACGGTGCTGATCGGCGACTCGGCCCGGGACGTGCAGGCGGCCAGGATCGGCGGGGCCGCGATGATCGCGGTGGCCTCGGGCCGGTCGACGGCCGCCGAGCTACGCGAGGCCGGGGCCGACGTGGTGCTGCCGGACCTGTCCGACGCCGCCGAGGTGGTGGCCGCCGTGGCGGCGCTCACCACCCCGCTCGACCGCAAGGCGGGCTGATCAGCCCAGCTCGGCGAGGAAGCGGGCCGCGACCGGGGCCGCCACCGCCGAGCCGGCGCCGCCGCCCTCCACGATGACGGCGAAGGCCAGGTCGTCCTTGTAGCCGATGAACCACGAGTGCGCGGGCGGCTCCTTGCCCGACCCGTACTCGGCGGTGCCGGTCTTGCCGGCCGTCCCGCCGGGGAAGCGCACGGCGTGGGCGGTGCCCTCGGTGACGACGGCGGGCATGAGCGTGCGCAGCGCGCTCACCACGTCGGCGTCGAGCTTGCGGGGCCGCAGGTCGCCGGGCGCGATGTCGGCGCCGACCAGCCGGGGCGGACGCCAGGCGCCGTCGGCGACGGCGGCGGCGACCGAGGCCATGTTGAGCGGGCTGGCCAGCACCCGGCCCTGCCCGATGGAGGCGGAGGCCAGGTCGGTGGCGTCCTTGGGGGCGGGGAAGTCGGCCTTGACCGCCGGGACGCCGGGCTTGATCGGGGCGCCGAAGCCGAAGCTGGCGGCGACCTCGGCGAGCCGTTCGGCGCCCAGGTCGCCGACGACCATCGCGCCGAACGTGGTGTTGCACGAGTGCGCGAAGGCGTCGCGGAAGGCGAGCGTGCCGTAGTCCTTGAAGCCGGCGTTGTGGAAGGGGAAGCCGCCGATGTTCTGCTCGGCCGGGCAGCTCACCCGCTCGTCCGGCCGGACCCCGTCGGCGACCAGCGCGGAGGCGGTGACGACCTTGAACGTCGAGCCCGGCGGGTACTTGCCGAGCAGCGCCCGGTTGAACCCGCCCGGCTTGTTGACCGCGGCCAGGATCTCGCCGGTCGAGGCGCGCACGGCCACCAGCGAGGCGGGCTTGTCCACGCCTTCCAGGGCGTCGGCGCCGGCCCGGTGCACCTTCAGGTCGAGGGTGGTCCTGATCGGCTTCCACTTCGGCGGGTCGAGCAGGTTCTTGACGACCTCGCCGTTCTCGACCAGCTCGATCCGGTCGCTGTCGCGCTCGGCGAACCAGTCGGGGTAGGTCTGCGCCAGGCCCGCGACGAGCTGCTGCACCGAGCCGGGCGCGTCCGGGGTGTCGATGCGGGTGCCGTCGGCGGCCTGCACCTCCAGGCCCTTGACCCGCTCGGTGACCAGCCGCACCGTGCGGTCGCGGGTCAGCGAGGGGTGCAGGGTGGCCGGGGTCCAGTCGATCTTCCAGGTGCGGTCGCGCTCGACGAACTTCAGGTCGCCGAAGTACTTCCAGTCGACGGCGCCGCTGAGGGTGGCGCCGAAGCTGACCTCGCCGGTGTCGGCGCCGTCGGCGGCGAAGACCCCGCCGGTGGTGATCCGGTGGAAGGTCTGCCGCTCGGCCTTGACGGCGGCGCTGAACTGCCGGTGCCGCTGCTCGAAGTCGGCCGGCGGATCGGCGACCAGCTCGCGCATGGCCCGGTAGTCCCCCGCGGACCAGGCCGACAGGTAGGCGTCGGCGACCTGCTCCGGCGATCCGGTGGTGCGCAGGATCCAGAACGTCCCGGCCGCCGCGACGACCGGGACGAGCACCCCGGCGACCCAGGGCCAGCGCCGCCTCCGTCTGGGCGGGTTCTCCGGCCGGAGATGTGCGTACATTGCCCCCGTTTGTGAAGCCATGCGTCAGAGGACAGCAGAGCCCCGGCCTGGCTGTCCAATACTGATATGACCGGTTCATCGATATGGATTTGGCTATAGTCACTGCTCATGGACCTGGTCCGGCACTTGCGTTACTTCACCGTGGTCGCGGAGGAGCTGCACTTCGGCAACGCCGCGATCCGGCTCGGCATGGCCCAGCCCCCGCTCAGCCAGCGGATCAAGCGACTGGAGGAGGAGCTCGGCGTGCGGCTGTTCGACCGCTCGGCCCGGCAGGTCAGGCTCACCGAGGCGGGCCGGCTGCTGCTCGGCGAGGCCAGGGAGATCGTCGCCCGCGTCGACCGGCTGCACGAGGTGGTCCGCCACGGCCAGGCCGCCGTCCTCAAGGTCGGCGTCCCGCCCGACCTGGCCGCCGCCGTCCTGGCCGCCCTCGTCGAGGGCTTCCGCGAGAGCAACCCCGAGGTACGCCTCGCGCCCGCCGAGATCTGGACCGCCGACCAGGTCGGCGCGCTGGCCGAAGGCGTGATCGACGTGGGCGTGGTCCGACACCCGGTCACCGCCCCCGGCCTGCACTTCGGCCGGACGCTGGTGCAGGCGCAGGGCGTGCTGCTGGCCGCCGGCGACCCGCTCGCCGGATCGGGCGAGTTGCACCTGGCCGACCTGGCCGGCCGCGAGCTGCTCATGCCGCCCCGGGAGGGCGAGCCCGGCGCCCACGCCGAGCTGCTGGCCGAGTGCCGCCGCCACGGCTACGTGCCCGCGCAGGTCCACCAGGGCGCCGGGCTCGGCCTGGTGATGGCCGGGGCCGCCGTCGCGTTCGGGCCCAAGGCGGACGTGGCGGGGCTGGCCTGGCGTCCGCTGCTAGGCTCGCCCATCGCCTACCGGGTCTCCACCGCCTGGCGGGCGGCCACGGCGACGGTGACCGACTTCTCCGCCGTGGCCGTACGGATCTTGAAGGAGCGCGCCGGGATGACCGACGAGGACGCGACGCCCGTGCGGCGGGTCAGCCGCAGGCCGGGGATGCTGGCATGAGCGGTCCGGACCTGGAGGCGGTGTTCCGCGCGGCCGGCGTGCGCGGCTGGCTGCTGGCCGCCGACGTCGACACCGGCCGGGAGATCGGTCACGGGGCCGACGACCCGGTGCCCACCGCGTCGATCTTCAAGGTGCCGCTCATGGTGGAGTTCTGCCGGCAGGCCGACGCCGGGCTGCTCGACCCGGCCGGCCGCGTCACCGTGACCGGCCGCGACCGCGTCTCCGGGCCCACGGGACTGTCCGCGATGCTCGACGACGTCACGATCTCGCTGCGCGACCTGGCCTACCTGATGATCGCCGTCAGCGACAACACCGCCGCCGACGCGCTGCTCGCCCGGGTCGGCAGGGAGGCGGTCAACGCCATGCTCGACGGGTTCGGCCTGACCGGCACCCGGGTGCTGCAGAGCGCCGGGGAGATCAACACGAGCATGGCCGACGACGCCGGGCACGGCTGGCCGTACCTCGAACCCGACGACCTGGCCCGGCTGCGCGTGCTCGACCCGGCCCGCACCAACCACAGCACCGCGCGGGAGCTGACCCGGCTGTTCGGGCTGATCTGGCGGGACGAGGCGGCCTCGCCCGGCTCCTGCGCGTGGATGCGCGGCGTGCTCAACCTCCAGGTGTGGCCGCACCGGCTGGCCTCCGGGTTCCCGTACGACGACGTGGCGGTCAGCGGCAAGACCGGGACGCTGCCGACGCTGCGCGGCGAGGCGGGCGTGGTCGAGTACCCCGACGGCGGGCGCTACGCGGTGGCCGTGATCACCCGCTCCTACTCCACCGCGCTCAACCAGCCACGCGCTGACGCGGTGATCGGCACGGCCGCGCGTATGGCGGTGGACCACCTGAGGAGATAGCAAGTTATGTGGGAGGTCGGGTATGACTTTCCGCCTACCGGCCGACAGGATGGGGCACATGGTTGCTGAAGGTGCACTGCTCTGGGAACCCACCGACGAGACCACCGGACGGGCGCGGCTGACGCGCTATCTGGAGTCGGTGGGCCGCGCCGGTGAGCCCTACGAGGACGTGTGGCGCTGGTCGGTCGAGCGGCCGGAGGAGTTCTGGACGTCGATCTGGGACTACTTCGAGGTCATCGGGGAGCGTGGCGACGGGCCCGTCATCTCCGGAACGATGCCCGGCGCCGAATGGTTCACCGGAAGCACGCTCAACTACGCCGAGAACGCGCTGCGCCGCACCGACGGCGTGGCCGTGGTGTTCGTCTCCGAGGACGGCGCCCGGCAGGAGATCAGCTACGCCGAGCTGCGCGAGGAGGTGGCGCGGGTGCGCGCCGGGCTGGTCCGGCTCGGGGTCGGGCGCGGCGACCGGGTGGCCGGCTACCTGCCGAACATCCCGCAGGCGCTGATCGCGTTCCTGGCCACCGCCTCTCTGGGGGCGATCTGGTCGGCCGGGTCGCCCGACTTCGGCGTGCCCAGCGTGGTCGACCGGTTCAAGCAGATCGAGCCCAAGGTGCTCATCGCGGTCGACGGCTACCACTACAACGGCAAGACCTACGACCGCTCGGCCGCCGTCAACGAGATCGCCGCCGCGCTGCCCGGCCTGCGCGCCACCGTGTGGATCCCGTACCTGGCCGCCGTGGACGAGGGGCGCGCGCCGCAGCAGGCCGAGCCCGCGCCCGGCCACGACGAGGAGCTGCCGCGCGGCGAGGTGATCGGCTGGGAGGGGCTGCGCGCGCAGAGCGCGCCGCTGGAGTTCGAGCGCGTGCCGTTCGGCCACCCGCTGTGGATCCTCTACTCCAGCGGCACCACCGGGCTGCCCAAGCCGATCGTGCACGGGCACGGCGGCGTGGTGCTGGAGCACCTGAAGTCGCTCACCTTCCACCAGGACCTGGGGGAGGGCGACGTGTTCTTCTGGTACACCACCACGGGCTGGATGATGTGGAACTACCTCATCGGCGCCCTGCTGGTCGGGGCCACGCCGGTGCTCTACGACGGCGCGGCCACGCATCCCTCGCCCGCCGCGCTGTGGCGCATCGCCGCCACCGAAGGGGTGACCTACTTCGGCGTGGGCGCGCCGTACATCATGGCCTCGCTGAAGGCGGGCCTGACGCCCGAAGGGCTGGAGCGGCTGCGCGGCATCGGCTCGACCGGGTCGCCGCTGCCGCCCGAAGGGTTCGCCTGGGTGGCGGAGAAGCTGCCCGGGGTGCCGCTCGGGTCGTTCTCCGGCGGCACCGACGTGTGCACCGGGTTCGTCGGCGCGACCGTGCTGCACCCGATCCGGGCGGGCGTCATCCCGTGCCGGTCGCTGGGCGCCCGGGTCGAGTCCTTCGACCCCTCGGGCAAACCGGTCTTCGGCGAGGTCGGGGAGCTGGTGCTGACCGCGCCGATGCCGTCGATGCCGGTGATGTTCTGGAACGACCCGACCGGCGAGCGCTACCGCGACAGCTACTTCGACGTCTACCCCGGCGTGTGGCGCCACGGCGACTGGATCAAGCTGGAGCGCGACGGGAGCTGCGTCATCTACGGCCGCTCCGACTCCACGCTCAACCGGGGCGGCGTCCGGATGGGCACCAGCGAGTTCTACCGGGTCGTCGAGCGCTTCGAGCCGATCGTCGACAGCCTCGTCATCGACACCGGCCGGCTCGGCCGCGAGGGCAGGCTGCTCCTGTACGTGACCCTCGCCGAGGGCGCCGAGCTGACCCCCGCCTTCGAGCAGGAGCTGCGCACGACGCTGCGCCGCGAGCTGTCGCCCCGGCACGTGCCCGACGAGATCCACGCGGTGCCCGGCATCCCCCGCACGCTGTCGGGCAAGAAGCTGGAGGTCCCGGTGCGCAAGATCCTGCTCGGCACCCCGGTCGAGGAGGCCGCCAACCCGGATGCGATGGCCAACCCGGAGGTGCTGCGCTACTTCACGCCCTGAGCGGGCGCAGCGCCCGGCTCCAGGAGACGAGCTGGTCGAGCATGACGGTGACGCGCTCCTCCTGGTGGGCCGCGGGCCTGAACTCGGAGAGGTTCTCGAAGTCGGCGAACAGCGAGAGCGTCACCTGGGCCTGGACGGTGGCGACCTGGAGCTGGCCGAGCACCTGCCGCAGGTGCTCGGCCGCCCGCACGCCCCCGTCGACGCCGTAGCTGACGAACGCCGCCGCCTTGTCGGCCCACTCGGCATAGAGGAAGTCGATCGCGTTCTTCAGCACGCCGCTGGTCGAGCGGTTGTATTCAGGCGTCACGAAGATGAAGCCGTCGAAGCGGGCGATCCGCTCCGACCACGCCAGCGTGTGCGGGTTCTCGTAGCTGCCCGCCGCTGCGGGCTGCGGCTCGTCCAGGTGCGGCAGCGCGTGCTCGTGCAGGTCCACGAGCTCGAACCGGGCGTCGTCACGCTTGGCGGCCAGGTCGTGCACCCAGCGGGCGACGTTCTCGCCGTTGCGTCCGGGACGGGTGCTGCCGATCACGATGCCGATGTCGATCACGAGTTCTCCAGGGTGATGAGGATCTTGCCACGGGTGCGACCGGCCTCGGCCCTGCGGTGCAGCTCGGTCAGGCCGGTCAGGGGATGGGTCTCGGCGATCTCGACGACGAGCTCGCCCTTGTCGATCAGGCCGGCGAGCTCGGTGAGCTGACCGGCGTCGGCGCGGCCGATGAAGTGGCGCGCGTTCGGCGCGTCGACCGGGGTGGCGATCGTGATGACGGTCCGGCCCAGCGGCGCCAGCGCCGCGGCCTGCTCCGGCGGCACGGCGGCCAGGTTGAGCACCACGTCCATGCCGCCGGGCAGCGGCGTGGTGGTGTAGTCGACCACCTCGTCGGCGCCCAGCCGGCGGACCGCCTCGGCGCTGCGCGGGCTCGCGGTGGCGATCACGGTCGCGCCCGCGAGCTTGGCGAGCTGGACGGCGAACAGGCCGACCCCGCCGCCCGCGCCGTTGACCAGCACGCGGGCGCCGCTTCCCGCCTGCCCGGTTCCCGCCTGCCCGATCCCCGCCTGCCCGATCCCCGCCTGTTCGTGGACCGCCTGCCACGCCGTCAGCCCGGCCACCGGGATCGCCGCCGCGTGCGCTAGCGGGATCGAGCGCGGCGCCGGGGCCAGCAGGTCCACGGGCGCGACCACGTACTCGGCGGCGGCCCCCGCGACCAGCCCGATGACCGGGTCACCCACCTCCAGGGCGGTGACGCCGGGGCCGAGCGCGGCCACGGTGCCCGCCACGTCCCAGCCCAGCGTGTGCGGCAGCGTGATGTCCAGCGCCTCGTGCAGGTACCCGGACCGCAGGCCCGCGTCCGACGGGTTGAACGAGGTCGCGGCCTGCCGCACGAGCACCTCGCCCGGGCCGGGCGACGGCACGGGGAGCTCGTCGTAGCGGATGACGTCCGGGCCGCCGTAGGCGTGCACCCGGGCGGCCCGCATGGTTCGGCTCACGTGGAGCTCCTTTCGGTTGATGCAACCGTAGGAGGCTCAGACGCGACATCCAATGCGTGAGTGACTGCCTTTTATACGCGATCGTCTTTCACGGTAGACTCAGGTCATGGACGTGCTCAGTGACGTGATCGCCGGCATGCGGGTCGGGCTGCCCAACTCCACGCGGATCGCCTGGCACGCGCCGTGGGGCCAGCGCTTCGCCTCAGGGCCCGGCTCGGCCGGGTTCCACGTGATCCTGGAGGGCTCCTGCTGGGTGATCCCCGACAAGGGCGAGCCCTTCCCGCTGGGCGTCGGCGACGTGATCTTCTTTCCTCGCGGCGACGGCTACGCGCTGGCCGACTCTCCCACCACGCCCATCACCCACACCGCCTGCGACCCGGGCGACGAGGCCCAGCTCTACGCCTCGGCCTCCGTCGGTGGGCCCGGGGCGGTCACGGTGACGCTCTGCGGCGGCTACCGGCTCGACGAGTCGCGCTCCCACCCGATCCTGCTCAACCTGCCCGGCCTGATCCACCTGCCCGCCCGGCTGGGCCACCATCCCGAGCTGCGCACCGCCGTCAGCCTGCTGGCCAGCGAGGTCGCCGACCCGCGCCTGGGGGCCGACACCGTCGTGGCGTCCCTGCTCGACATGCTGCTGCTCTACATCCTGCGCGCGCACATCGAGGCCGACCCCGAGCGGTGCGAGTCCCACGGCTGGGCGGCGGCGCTCGCCGACCCCGCCGTCAGCGTCGCGCTCGACGCCATCCACCGCGACCCGGCCCACCCGTGGACCGTGCAGTCGCTGGCCGCGCGGGCCGGGCTGTCGCGGGCCGCCTTCTCACGCCGCTTCTCCATGCTGGTCGGGCAGCCGCCGCTGGGCTATCTCACCTGGTGGCGGCTCTCCACCGCAGCCCGGCTGCTCCGCTCGTCCGACGCGCCGCTGAGCGAGGTGGCCACCCGGGTCGGGTACGGGTCCGAGTTCGCCTTCGCGAACGCGTTCAAAAGGGAGCACGGCATGGCCCCGGGAAAGTACCGCCGCCTGAGTTGCCCGCTCCCGCAATCCCGATAATGGGGTGTTCTTCAGTTTGATCGCGGAAGTGGGAAAATATGCGTAATTGGCCGTTCTTCAATCTTTCAGTCACCACCCCCAGGATCGAACTGCGCTTCCCGTCGCTCGAGGATCTCGACGAACTCGCCGAGCGCGCCGCCGAGGGCGTGCACGAGGCCGGCGTCATGCCGTTCGTCCACCCGTGGAGCGAGGCCGCGCCCGCCGACCGGGCCCGCTCCACCATCCAGTACCACTTCCGCCAGTGGGCCGCGCTCACCCCCGACGACTGGTCGCTCAACTTCGTGGCCGTGTACGAAGGCCAGGTCGTCGGCACGCAGGGCATCATGGGCGCCGACTTCCCCGTCCTGCGCGAGGTGAAGTCCGGCTCCTGGCTCGGCCACCGCTTCCAGGGCATGGGCATCGGCACCGAGATGCGCGCCGCGATCCTGCACCTGGCCTTCGAAGGGCTCGGCGCCGCCCATGCCACCACCGAGGCGTTCGCCGACAACCCGTCGTCCCTGGCCGTGACCGGCAAGCTGGGCTACCACGACGACGGCGTCACCCTCTACAAGCGGCAGGGCAAGCCGGTCGTCTCCCGCAGGTTCCGGCTCCCCAGGGCCGACTGGACCCCGGTGCCCGGCATCGAGATCCACCACCTGGAGCCCTGCCTGCCCCTGCTCGGCCTCTAACCGGCGCGGGCCAGCCGCAGCGCGAGGGCCGGGCACATGCCGACCGCGCGGCTGGCCTCCTTCACCATCCAGCCCGGCACCGTCCGGAACGACGGGAAGCCGTAGTCGTCCAGCTCCACGAACTCCGGCAGCAGGTGCGCGCACAGGCCGTGGCCCTGGCAGCGGGTCCAGTCCACGTCCAGGCGATACTCGGGCTCGTCCTCCGGCTCCGGCAGCGGCAGCACGCCGCGCACCGGCCGGCCGCACGAGCCGTGCTCCAGGTGCAGGGCGATGTCGCTCTCGAACGCGTCCAGCGACGACAGCACGAACCTGGCCGTGCCGTCCGGATGGAAGCACGCGCCCCGCCTCTCGACCGAGCGCACCGAACGCCGTACCGCGTCGATCGAGCCCGTGCCCTCCACCAGGGCGCCGAGCGCCCGCGCCACGTCCGGGAGGCCGAGCCGGCACGGGCCGCACTGGCCCGACGACTGCGCGGCCAGGTACGCGGCGACCCGGGCGGCCTCGCCGACCGGGCAGGTCGACTCGCCGAGCGGCACCACGATGCCGGCGCCGAGGCTGCCGCCCGCCAGCTTCATGCCCTCGCGCGAGACGACGGCGGAGACCGCGGTCTCGGCGTCCAGCCAGGCGCCGTGGTAGCCGCCGATCAGCACCCCGTCGCCGATCTCCGCCTCGCACAGGTCGAGCACGTCGATCAGCGGCGTGCCGGTCGGCGCCTCCACGACCGCCGCCGTCGCCGCCCCGCCGCTCACGCTGAGCAGCACGGTGCCGGGCTCCCTGCTGGTGCCCGTCTTGGCGTACTGCTCGGGGCCGAGCTCGGCGAGCACGGCGAGCTGGGCGAACGTCTCGGTGTTGGACAGCAGCGTGGGCAGTCCGTCGACGCCGCTCTCGCTGGCTCGCCGCTTGCGGCCGGGCGGCACCGGGTCCATGCCGTTGACCGCCCGCACCAGCGCGCCGCCCTCGCCGGAGATGAACCGCTCCCGCAGGCCGACGACCCTGATGCCGATGCGGCTCTCGGCCGCGCCCGCCACGTTGGCGGCGCGCCGCTCGGCGACGGCGGCGGTGATCGACGCCTCCGCGACCTCGCCCTCGACCGTGGCGACGACCACCTCGCGGGCGTTCAACGCCTCGGCCGCGAGCACCGCGCCGTCGAGCACCAGGTGCGGGTTGCGGACCAGCAGCATCGCGTCCTTGGAGCTGGCGGGCTCGCCCTCGGCGCCGTTGACCAGCACCACGCTCTCCCGCCCGCGGCGGGCGTCGGCGACCGCCCGCAGCTTGCGCGCGAACGGGAACGCCGCGCCGCCCCGCCCGCGCATGTCCACCTCCTCCACCTGGGCGATGATGTCGTCGAGGGTGCGCGGCACCTGGTCGCCGTGCAGCGTGCGGTGCGCCGGCAGGTCGAGCCGCCGGGTGTGGTCGAGGCCGGCGGTGAGCCGGGCCGGTCCCATGCGCAGCACGCGCGGCACCGAATGCGGGATCAAGGCCACTCCTGCTCTGTCCTGTGCGGGTTCATCCCGCTTCCCGGTACTTCCGCCGGGCCTCGGCGAGGCTCACCGGCGCGTCCATCCGCTCGGCCGGCTCGGCCGGAGCGGCACTGACCGCAGGCGCGTCCACCTGCTCGGCCATCAGCGGCGGCCGCAGCATGGTGGCCAGCAGCCGCACGAGCAGGGCCGACGCCACGGCCGCCAGGCTGGCCATGTACGACCAGGCCACCCAGCTCGCCGCCCACCGGCCCGCCGTCAGCCCGTGCAGGATGGCGACCGGCCACGACACGTACGCCGTGGCGTGCATCAGCCGCCACATCCACGGCCTGCCGGTCACCGCGAACCGGCCCCGGGCGATCCCCGTCACCACGACGACGATCATCAGGTCGAAGGCCAGCGTGCCCAGGCCCACCCAGATCCCCGCCATCGGGATCAGCAGCGCGGCCGGCGGCACGTGCCCCAGCGAGACCATCAGCGCCACGTGCGTGAGCAGGAACGCCGTGCCCGCGAACGCCGCCGCCCGGTGGGCGAGCTGCGCGCGGACCCGGTTCGCCGGCGACAGGAACACGCGCTCGGTGGTGAGCAGCCCGAGCGCCACCGTCGCCGTCAGCGACACCAGCGCGAACACGCCGGCGAAGTACTCAAGGAAGGCCACCCCGCGGCCGAGCAGCTCGATCCCGCGTTCCGTCATGGTCAGGGCGATCCCCGACAGCAGGACGGCGGCGATCGACGCGCTCACCCCGAGCCGGACGTTCCTGGCGTCCAGGCCGCCCGGGGCGTGCCGCGGCTGTCTTCTGTGGAGCATCGGTTCCCTCCAAGGTCGGGTGAGGGTGCGACTCGGGAGGGTCGCCGGGTCAGCAGCGCCGGCCGCGGTTGATGCAGTTGACGGCGAACGACATCAGGCGGTCGGGCATCACGTTCACGAAGTCCGCGTGGTCCGTGACCGGGTTGTGCAGCTGTTCGGGGAAGGCGTCCACGGCGAACGAGCGGCCCGGCGGCACCGAGTACGTCAGCGTCATCCGCAACTGCGGGACCGCCCTGGTGCCCTGCGGGCAGGCGCCGCCCTCGTCGGGGAAGACGATGTGGTCGCGATGGTTGGCGCTGTCGGTGTTCTGGCCGTCCCAGCAGCTCGGGAAGTCCAGGATGCGGGCCACCTGGCTGCCGCGCGGGCACAGCGGGTACTTGTCCGGGCTGATCCGGTTGGTGAAGCCGGTGCAGCTCCAGCCTGCGCGGGCGTTGGCGCCGCCGTTCGTCGCGGCCTTGGCGTCGCCCATGATGATCCGCAGGAAGCGGGGCATGGCCGTCACGCGGGAGGTCGCGTTGCCACGGAACTGCAGCGTCACCGAGCGCGGCCGGAGCACCTGGCCCACGTTGCCGTCCGGGTCGTCGGCGTTGGCGTCCACCTGGCGGTTGCGGAGCACCGGCCAGTAGTAGGTGGACTTGTCGCCCAGGCGGCAGGTGGTGCCGGACGCCTCCAGGCTCTCGTCGGTCGAGAAGGCGTCGGCCGACAGGTTGCCCACGTAGTCGTGCAGGTGGTGTGCGCCGTTGCGGACTCCGGGGGCGACGATGAAGTTGTCCGGGTTGTGGTGGCCTTCGCCGTTCGTCCCGCAGCGGGAGACGAACGAGCCTCGGGAGCCGGTCCGGCCGAGGCGCGCGTCGCCCTGGGACGGCGGGACCTGCCGGATGTCGACGAAGTCGGCGGGGAAGGGGCCGACGTCGGTGCAGTCGCTCTCCTCACCGGTGGGGGAGGGGGAGGGCGACGGGGACTCGGTGGGCTCCTCGGTGGGCTGGCCGGTGGGCTCCTCTGTGGGCTCGTCCGTGGGCTGCTGGGTGGGCTGCTGGGTGGGGGTGCGGGTGGGGCGGCCCCGGCGGCCGAAGGTCTCCGCGGTGGGCTCCTCGACGGGCTCCAGCGCCGGCGCGACGCCCCCGCCCTGGACGAACACGTCGCCGTCGTCCTGCTGCTGCCCCCGGTCCCGGTCCTGGTTCTGGTCCCGGTCCTGGTTCTGGTCCCGGTCCTGGTCCTGGTCCTGGTCCTGAGGGGCTTGCGGGTCCTGGGGTTCCTGCGGGTCCTGGGGGGCCTGGTCGTCGGGGTCCTGCGGCACCTGCTCCTCGGGGTCCTGCGGGGCCTGGTCCTGGCGCTGGTCCGGGGGTCGCTGATTGTCGACCTCGCACTGGTCCGCGCTGGCTGGTGGCGCGCTGCCGATGACGGCCGCGGACACCAGCCCGCCGGCCACCATGGCCAGGGCGGACATGGCCGCGGCCATGCGTCTGGATCTCAAGGTTGTCTCCTTGGGTCGGCCGCCGCGGGGGCGGGTGCTGCGGGTACGGGCATCGGGGGTTCGGGCAGCTCGTCGAAGTCGACGAGCCCGGTGGACTCCAGCAGCGTCATGTGGCGCATGACCACCGTCACCGCCGTCTGGGCGAACTTTCTGATCTCCGTGTTGCGGGTGCCGGCTCGGACGTCCGCCACGACGGCGAACACCTTGCCGTGCGCGGCGCGCAGCAGCCTGGCGAAGTCCCGGTCGAACGCCGGACCGGTCTCGGCGGCCAGTTGAGCCATCCACCGTTGCTGGTCCGGGCTCGGCCGGTCGGGCAGCGGCACGGCGAGCCGTGCCGCCAACCGGCGGACCTGGGCGTCGAGCTTCTTGTGGTCCTCCACGAGGTGCGCTCCGACGTCCTTGACCCGCGCGGAGTCGCCTCGTTGCTGGGCCCACTGCCCGACGGGGATCTCCCAGAGACCCGCCTGCCGTACCTTGACCAGGAAGTCGCGGTCGGCCGGCCCGAGGGGGCCGGCGGCCGTCTGGGTGACCTCGGTCAGGACGGCGGTGTTCGCCTGCGGCATGATCAGCAGAATCGTGAGCGATGCCGCGAGTGCGAAGCCGCCGAACATCACTACTTCGCCGCGCAAAAGCCTGTGCATGGTCGAAGGTACGCGGTCTTTTCCCGACTGGTTCAGCTATGCCCAGAGATAGTTAGAAATGACTGGAGTTATCGGAGTGGCTGCCAGAGTGATAACGAAGGTGTAAAGATGTGCCCCGTGCTAGGTCACCTCGACGGCAGGTTCGAGAGTGCGGATGCCGAGGCCGAGCACCGCATCGCGGTGCTTTACCAAGAGTTCGGCGGCCCTCTACTGCGCCACGTACGCAAGTCGACCGGTAACGATCTTCAATGGGCCGAGGACGTGGTGCAGGAGACGATCGTCCGAGCTTGGCGTAACTCGGCAAGACTGCAATGGGAACCGGGCCTCATCTGGGCGTGGCTGCTGACAGTAGCCCGCAGAATCGTCATCGACGGACGTCGGCGCAGGAGCGTGAGACCTCACGAGGTCGAGCCGCCTGAGGTCGACATGCTCGCGGTGCCGGACGGCTCCGAGCGCGCGTTGTCGGCCATCGTGGTCGCCGATGCGCTCCGTAGCCTTTCGGACGAACACCGTGAAGTCATTGAACAGACCTACCTTCGGGACCGTACGATAAGTGAAGCGGCGGAGATTCTGGGGATCCCGCCGGGCACGGTGAAGTCCCGGCTCTACTACGGCATCCGGGCGCTCCGTGAACTTTTGCGGGACAAGGGGGTAGCCGGCTGATGCATGACGGGGTGGCCGCCTACGTTCTCGGCGTCCTCGACGACGAGGAGCACGAGGCGTTCGAGCGTCACCTCGACGTGTGCGCACGGTGCCAGGCCGAGCTGGTCGAGCTCGCCGGGGTTCCCGACCGGCTCGACGAGCTCAAACGCGAGCCCTCCGCCTCCTCCGGAGACGATCCGCCGATGTCGATGTCGCGTTGACGTATTTCCCCTTTTCGGGTGATATCGGTACGGCGAGGCGTACGCCCGGTCACCCAGGACCGGGCGGTCAGGGGAGGTGTTCGGTGGGCATCGGCGAAGATGCGGCCGCTCCTCGCGACCGCCAGTTCGGTGAGGAGGGCGGCCGCCTGTCCTACGGCGGCTACCTGCGCCTGCCCGAGCTGCTCGACCAGCAGCGCCCCGAGTCGCAGGCGCCCGACGAGCTGCTGTTCATCACCATCCACCAGGTCTACGAGCTGTGGTTCAAGCTGCTGCTGCACGAGCTGGAGGTGGCCAGGACCGCCATGTTCGACGGTGAGCTGTGGCGGGCTCGGCACCAGTTCAAGCGGGTGCACGCGGTGGAGCGGGTGCTGATCGAGCAGGTCGAGGTCCTGGAGACGATGACGCCCCAGGACTTCCTGGCGTTCCGGTCCAAGCTGGCGCCGGCCAGCGGGTTCCAGTCCGTGCAGTTCCGCGAGCTGGAGTTCCTGTCAGGCGCCAAGGACGCCCGCTACCTCGCGCGGCTCCGCGACGCCGACGACACCGAGATCGCCCGGCTGAGACGGCGACTGGAGGAGCCCACGCTGTGGGATGCTTATCTGACCGCCCTCTCCCAGCGTGGCCTGCCGGTCTCCGACGATGACGAGATCATGGGCTCGCTGCTGGCCGTGGCGAGGGACCGCCGGTCGTACGACGACCTGTGGCAACTGGCCGAAGACCTGCTGACGCATGACGAGACCACCGCACAGTGGCGCATGCGCCACGTGCAGATGGTCGAACGGCAGATCGGTACGAAATCGGGCACCGGCGGCTCGACGGGCGCACCCTACCTGCGGGGACGCGTCCGACTGCACTACTTCCCGCAGCTGTGGGAACTCAGAGCCTGGCTGTGAGAAGTCCAGGCGAACCCTCACAAAGGAGTGAGAGCGAAATGCCGCTCGACGAGGCCAAGGATGAGCTGCTCCAAAGAGCCGCGCAACGGTGCGCGGTGAGCAGCGATCATGTGAGCCCCGATGAGGCACTGTCCTTCCTGCGCGTCTACTACCGGCACGTCGCGCCGGAGGACCTGCTCGATCGCAACCCCGTCGACGTGTACGGCCCGGCGATGTCCCAGCGCCAGCTCGCCGAGACGCGCCCCCAGGGCAGAGCCGTCGTCCGTGCCTACACCCCCACCCTGGACGAGAACGGGTGGGACCCGGGCCACTCCGTCGTGGAGGTCGTCACCGACGACATGCCGTTCCTCGTCGACTCCGTGACCATGGAGCTCGACCGGCACGGCATCGGCATGCATCTGGTGGTCCACCCGCAGATGCGGGTGCGCCGCGACATGACGGGCAGGATGCTCGGCCGCGGTCAGGAGGACGTCACCGGCCAGATGCTGGTCGAGTCCTGGATGCACATCGAGATCGACAGGCAGCCGGACCCCGAGGTCCTGCGGAGCCTGGAGACCGACCTGCAGCGGGTGCTCACCGACGTGCGCCACGCGGTCGAGGACTTCGCCAAGATGCGCGCGCTGGCCGTGCAGACCGCCGAGGACCTGAGCGTCAACCCGCCGCCGCTGGAGCCCGCCGAGGTCGAGGACAGCCTCGACCTGCTGCGCTGGCTCGCCGACGGGCACTTCACCTTCCTCGGCTACCGCGAGTACCGGCTGGAGGAGACCGAGCAGGGCGAGGCGCTGCGCGCGCTGCCCGGCGCCGCGCTCGGCATCCTGCGCCACGACAAGATCGGCTCGGAGAGCTTCTCGGTGCTGCCGCCCGAGGTGCGCGCCAAGGCCCGCGAGAAGCAGCTCCTGATCATCACCAAGGCCAACTCGCGCGCCACCGTCCACCGCGCCGCCTACCTGGACTACATCGGCGTCAAGCTGTTCTCGCCCGACGGCGAGGTGATCGGCGAGCGCCGTTTCCTCGGCCTGTTCACGCACGTCGCCTACAACGAGTCGATCTCGCGCATCCCGGTGCTGCGCCGCAAGCTCGCCGACGTGCTGCAACTGGCCGGGCTCACCCCCGACAGCCACGACGGCAAGGACCTCATCGAGATCCTGGAGACGTTCCCGCGTGACGAGCTGTTCCAGACCTCGATCGACCAGCTCCTGCCGATCGCGATGGGCGTGCTGCGGCTGCGCGAGCGCAAGCAGGTCAAGCTGTTCCTGCGCCGCGACGACTACGGGCGCTACATCTCCTGCCTGATCTACCTGCCGCGCGACCGCTACACCACGGACGTGCGGCTGCGGATGCAGGAGGTGCTGCTCAAGGCGCTGGGCGGGCGGACGCTCGACTACAGCGCGATGATCGGCGAGTCCGCGCTGGCCCGGCTGCACGTGGTGATCCGCGGCGAGCGCGGCAAGCAGCTCCCGCCGCCGGGCGTGGACGTGGAGGAGCTGGAGGCGCGGCTGGCCGCGATCACCCGCTCGTGGACCGACGACCTCGGCTCGGCGCTGCTGGAGCTGACCTCCGAGGAGGAGGCCCCGGCCCTCCTGAGGCGCTACCAGTCCGCCTTCCCCGAGGGTTACAAGGCCGACTTCCCGCCCAAGATGGCGGTCAACGACCTGCGCCGCCTGGAGCAGGTCGCCGCCGACGGCGAGATCGAGATCAACCTGTACGAGCCGTACGACGCGGCCGAGGGCGAGCGGCGCCTGAAGATCTACAAGGTCGGCTCGCCGATCTCCCTGTCCCAGGTGCTGCCGCTCATCCAGCGCCTCGGCGTCGAGGTCGTCGACGAGCGGCCGTACGAGATCGACCGCGACAACGACCCGCGCACCAAGAACGCCTGGATCTACGACTTCGGGCTGCGCTACACGCCCTCTCCCGAGGTCGACCGCGACGCGTTCAAGCAGCTCTTCCAGGACGGGCTCATGGCCCTGTGGCGGGGCGACGTGCAGGCCGACAACTTCAACGCGCTCATCCTGAAGGCCGGGCTGACCTGGGAGCAGGTCGAGATCCTGCGCGTCTACGCGCAGTACCTGCGCCAGGCGGGCAGCACCTTCTCCCAGCGCTACATGGAGCGGGTGGTGCTGGGCAACATCCGGCTGGCCCGGCTGCTCGTCAAGCTGTTCGAGGCCCGGCTGGACCCGCGGCGCACCGACGAGTCCCGGTTCGACCTGGCCGAGGCGCTGCACGAGGAGATCCTGGGCGCGCTCGACGAGGTCGCCTCGCTCGACGAGGACCGGATCCTGCGCGCGTACCTGGAGATGATCCAGGCGACGCTGCGCACCAACTACTTCCAGACGGTCGACGGGCGGCGCAAGCCGTACATCTCGCTGAAGGTCGACCCGCAGGCGATCAGCGTGCTGCCGCTGCCCCGGCCGAAGTTCGAGATCTTCGTCTACTCGCCCCGCGTGGAGGGCGTGCACCTGCGGTTCGGGAAGGTGGCCCGGGGCGGGCTGCGCTGGTCGGACCGCATGGAGGACTTCCGGACGGAGATCCTCGGCCTGGTCAAGGCCCAGATGGTGAAGAACACCGTGATCGTGCCGACCGGCTCCAAGGGCGGCTTCGTCGTCAAGCGGCCGCCCGTGGGCGGGTCGCGCGAGGAACTGCTCGCCGAGGGCGTCGCCTGCTACCGGATGTTCATCTCCGGCCTGCTCGACGTCACCGACAACCTCGTCGACGGCAAGGTCGTGCCCCCGCCGGACGTCGTCAGGCACGACGGCGACGACACCTACCTGGTCGTGGCCGCCGACAAGGGCACCGCGACGTTCTCCGACATCGCCAACGGCGTCGCCAAGGAGTACGGCTTCTGGCTCGGCGACGCCTTCGCCTCCGGCGGCTCGATCGGCTACGACCACAAGGCCATGGGCATCACCGCCCGGGGCGCCTGGGAATCGGTCAAGTACCACTTCCGCACCACCGGCGTGGACGTGCAGACGACCGACTTCACCGTGGCCGGCATCGGCGACATGTCGGGCGACGTGTTCGGCAACGGCATGCTGCTGTCGCAGCACATCCGGCTGGTGGCCGCCTTCGACCACCGCCACGTCTTCGTCGACCCCGACCCCGACGCCGCCCGCTCCTACGCCGAGCGGCGCCGCCTGTTCGAGCTGCCCCGCAGCTCCTGGGCCGACTACGACCCCGAGCTGATCTCGGCGGGCGGCGGCGTCTTCCCGCGCACCGCCAAGTCCGTCCAGATCACCCCGCAGATGCGCGAGGCGCTCGGCATCCCCGCCGACGTCACCTCGCTGGCGCCCAACGACCTCATCAGCGCCATCCTGCGCGCCCCTGTCGACCTGCTGTGGAACGGCGGCATCGGCACGTACGTCAAGGCGTCGTCCGAGTCGAACGCCGACGTCGGCGACAAGGCCAACGACCCGCTGCGCGTCGACGCCGCCGACCTGCGCTGCAAGGTCATCGGCGAGGGCGGCAACCTGGGCTTCACCCAGCTCGCCCGCATAGAGTTCGCGCTCAACGGCGGCCTGGTCAACACCGACTTCATCGACAACTCGGCCGGGGTCGACACCTCCGACCACGAGGTCAACATCAAGATCCTGCTCGACCAGGTCGTCCGCGACGGCGAGCTGACCGACAAGCAGCGCAACCAGGTGTTCACGTCCATGACGGACGAGGTCGCCGAGCTGGTGCTGCGCGACAACCACGCGCAGAACGTGGTGCTGGCCGCCGCCCGCGCCCAGTCGGTCGAGATGCTCCACATCCACGCCCGCTACCTGCGCCGCCTGGAGCGGGACGGGCTGGTCAACCGGGAGCTGGAGTTCCTGCCGTCGGACAAGGTGCTCGCCGAGCGCCGCCAGGCCAGGGAGGGGCTGACCGCCCCCGAGTTCTCGGTGCTGCTCGCCTACACCAAGCTGGTGGCCGACGCCGAGCTGCTCGGCAGCGACCTGCCGGACGACCCGTATCTCGCCTCCTGGCTCGTGTCGTACTTCCCGTCGGCGCTGCGCGACCGGTTCAGGACGTACATGGACGTGCACCCGCTGCGACGCGAGATCATCACCACCGGCGTGGTGAACGAGCTCGTCAACTCGATGGGCACCACGTTCATGTTCCGCGTCGGGGAGGAGACGGGCGCGTCCACGCCCGACATCGCCCGCGCCTACCTGGTCGCCCGCGAGGTCTTCGACTTCGCCAGCTTCTACCGGCAGATCGACGCCCTGGACAACCAGGTCGACAACGCCACCCAGCTCGCCATGCTCCTGGAGGCGCGCAAGCTCGCCGAGCGCGGCACCCGGTGGCTGCTCACCAACCGGCGGCCCCCGCTGGACCTGGCGGGCTCGATCGGCTTCTTCGTCAAGGGCGTCAACGGGCTGCTCACCCACATGCCCAAGCTGCTGACCGGGCCCGACCTGGCCGCCTTCGAGGAGCGCCGCGACTCGTTCGTGGCGCGGGGCGTCCCGGCCGACCTGGCCGAGCGGGTCGCGGCCATGGTGCCCGCCTACTCGACGTTCGACCTGGTCGAGGTCGCGTCGGTGACCGGGCGGCCGGTCAACGAGGTGGCCGAGGTCTACTGGGACCTGGCCGACCGCCTCCAGCTCGCCCGGCTGCGCGAGCGGGTCATCGCGCTGCCCCGCGACAACCGGTGGAACGCGATGGCGCGGGCCGCCCTGCGCGACGACCTGTACGCGGCGCACGCCTCGCTCACCCGTGACGTGCTGGCCCACAGCACGCCGGGGCTGCCTCCGGAGGAGCGGCTGGCCCGCTGGTCGGAGGCCAACTCGGCGGCGGTCGGACGCTCGCGGCAGACGCTGTCGGAGATCTGGGAGAGCGACAACTTCGACCTGGCCACCCTGTCGGTCGCGCTGCGCGCCATCCGCACGCTCGTCTCGGCGAGCAGCCTGCCCCGCGCGGAGGCATAGCCCGGCGACCCGGCGTGGGCGTCTCCTCCGGGGGCGCCTGCGCCGGCGTCAGCCTGCCTGCTGGATGCGCACCAGGTTGCCCGCCGGGTCGCGGAAGGCGCAGTCGCGCATCCCGTACGGCTGGTCGGTCGGCTCCTGCACCACCTCGGCCCCGCTGGCGGCCACCCGCTCGAACGTGCCGTCCAGGTCGGGCGTGGCCAGCAGAATCCACCCGTACGTGCCCTTGGCCATCATCTCCGCGATCGTGCGGCGCTCGTCCTCGGTCACGCCCGGATCGGCGGCCGGCGGCGCCAGCAGGATGGACGTGCCCGGCTGCCCGGCCGGCCCCACCGTGATCCAGCGCATCCGGCCCTGCCCGACGTCGGAGCGCACCTCGAAGCCGAGTGCGTCACGCCAGAAGGCCAGCGAGGCGTCCGGATCGTCATGCGGCAGGAAACTGGAGTGAATCGTGATGTCCATGACGGTTACGGTAGTTGCGGCTCGGTCATCGACGCCCCCCGATTCCTGACCGGTCTGGTCACCTGTTTCGCCACGCACGACGGCATGCCCTCCGTCGCGCCCGCCGCCTGCCGCCTGTAGACGCTCGGCGGCACGCCCACGAGCTGGGCGAAGTGGCTGCTGAACGTGCCCAGCGACGAGCAGCCGACCGCGAAGCACACCTCCGTGACGCTCAGCTCGCCGCGCCGCAGCAGCGCCATCGCCCGCTCGATCCGGCGCGTCATCAGGTAGGAGTACGGAGACTCGCCGTACGCCTGACGGAACCGGCGGCTCAGGTGCCCGGCCGACATGTGCGCGCCCCGGGCCAGCGCCTCCACGTTCAGCGGCTGGGCGTACTCGCGGTCGATCCGGTCCTTGACCCGGCGCAGCCGCGTCAGGTCGTCCTGGACCCGCACCGGGGCGGCGAGGTCCGCGCGCCCCCAGCCGGGGCGGCACACTACGCCGTCTCCCACAGGTAGCCGTCCGGGTCGGCGAAGGCACCCGCGTCGGCGCCGACCACGAGCCGGTGCGAACCGGAGCCGTCGGGGGACACGCCGGCGACCTTCGCCAGCCCCTTGCGCTTGTACAGCGCCAGCTTGACCGGGCTCGAACCGGCGGCGAACTCGACGTACTTGCTGCCGAAGCTCTTGCCCACGGTGAGGCCGCGCTCCACGTAGAACCGCTTGCTCTCGGCCATGTCGGCCACGCCCAGCAGCAGCACGAACTCGTCGACCTGCCGGGCGGCCGGGCCGGTGTCCTTCTTCGACGACGACGCCACCTGCCAGACCGTCCCGTCGGGGGCCCGCAGCACGCCGCCGTAGCCCCACAGCGACTTGGCCGCCGGCTTCAGGGCCGTCGCTCCCGCCTCCACGGCGGCGTCGAAGAAGGCGTTCACGTTGGCGGGCTGGGAGACGACGAGCGACAGCGTGAAGCCGCGGAAGCCGGTCGCCGGCGCCTCCGAGGGCCGCAGGCGAAGCTGCTCGCACGGGCCGAAGGCGGCGGAGTAGAACTTCTCGGCGGCGGCGAGGTCGTCCACCTCAAGGGTGACGGAGTCGATGGATGTCATGTCGCCGACGCTAGTGGCGGGCCCCGCCCGGAGGCTTCTCGATTCCTGACCGGTACGGGGGCCGCGCCGCGTCAGTCGCCGCCGGCGCGGACGAGGGAGCCGTCGTGGGCGATGACCTCGGCGGCCTTACGGGTCGTGGAGGCGGGGACGGAGGTGACGTACTGGTGCACCTCGGAGAGGCGGAGGGTGCGGCGGACGACGGGGGCGGAGATGGCCCAGCGGGCGGAGGACGGGACCGGGATGTAGTCGTCCTCGGCCGTCTTCGTGGTCGTCGTGGTGGTGCGCGAGAGCGCGTACTGGATCAGGGCGCCGCCGTCGGCGGTGCGCAGGCCGTAGACGGGGAAGTCGTTGGCCGTGAAGATCGAGTCGTAGCTGAAGCCGTTCTTCTTGGCCTTCTCGCGGTCGGCGGTGATCTGGGTGGCGACCTCGGTGGTGTGGGGGCCCGCGGCGATGAGGCCGGCGGCCACGCCGTCGCCGCCGGTCTCGGCGACGGTGGCGTGCAGGGGGCCCAGGTATTGAGGGCTGACGGTGATGGCCTTGTCGTCGGCGGGGACCGCCGTGGCGTAGCCGTCGGGGTCGAGCGCGACGGGCGGCAGCTCCCGGCCGGGCAGGAGCCGGGCGGCGGCGCCGAGCCGCCAGTCGCCGGCCTTGGCGAAGGTCAGCACCGTGGGGTGGCCGTCGCGGGTGGCCACCACGCTGAACCAGGGCGCCCGCTCGCCTGCCGGGAAGCGGGGGACGTACAGCGTGGGGGAGCCCCAGGCGCGGGTCGGCGGCTTGCCGGAGGTCGACAGGAACGCGGCGGCGGTGAGCCGCGCCTCGGCGTCGCGGGTCAGCTCCATGTCGAGCCGCTGGTCACCGGCGGCGCGCAGCAGGTTGTCGGTGGCGGTGAAGGTGGCGAACACCTCGGCCGCCTCCTCCGGCGTCACGGCGGTGACGGGCGCCGTCGGGGACGCCGTGGGCGAGGGCGAGGGCGTGGCGCCCCGGGGTGTGGCCGCCGGGCCGGGAGCCGGGGCGGCAGCGCTGGAACAGCCGGCCGCCCCCGTCAGCAAGGCGACGGTGAGTGCCAGCGCCTTCAGCCGACCGTGTACACGCACCTCGCCATGTTATTCGGGCACGCGAGGGTCGCGTACCCTAGGGAGACGTGGCAGTCATCGATCCGGCAGAAGAGATCAACGAGCTCGCGGGCACGCTGCGCAGCATCCAGGACGTGCTCGACCTCGACGGCATGCGCAAGCAGATCGAGGAGCTGGAGGAGCAGGTGGCCGCCCCCGACCTGTGGGACGAGCCCGACAAGGCGCAGAAGGTCACCAGCAGGCTCTCCCACATGCAGGGCGAGCTCAACCGCGTGGGGGGGCTGGTGCGCCGCCTCGACGACCTGTCGGTGCTCTTCGAGCTGGCGGCCGAGGAGAGCGACGACGACACGCGGGCCGAGGCCGACCGCGAGCTCGCCTCGCTGCGCTCCGACATCGGCGCGCTGGAGGTGCGCACGCTGCTGTCGGGCGAGTACGACGCGCGTGAGGCCCTGGTGACGATCAACTCCCAGGCCGGTGGCGTCGACGCGGCCGACTGGGCCGAGATGCTGCTGCGCATGTACCTGCGCTGGGCCGAGCGGAAGAACTACTCCACCGAGGTCTACGAGACCTCCTACGCCGAAGAGGCCGGGATCAAGTCGGCCACGTTCGCCGTCAAGGCCCCCTACGCCTACGGCACGCTCCGCGGCGAGCACGGCACCCACCGGCTGGTGCGCATCAGCCCGTTCGACAACCAGGGCCGCCGGCAGACGTCGTTCGCGGGCGTGGACGTGGTGCCGGTCGTGGAGCAGACCGACCACATCGACATCAACGAGGACGAGATCCGCGTCGACGTCTACCGCTCGTCGGGCCCCGGCGGCCAGGGCGTCAACACGACCGACTCGGCCGTCCGCATCACCCACCTGCCGTCCGGCATCGTGGTCTCCTGCCAGAACGAGCGTTCGCAGCTCCAGAACCGCGCCACGGCGATGAACGTGCTGCAGGCCAAGCTGCTGGAGCGCAAGCGCCAGGAGGAGGCCGAGAAGATGTCGGAGCTGCGCGGCGCCACGACCACGTCATGGGGCACCCAGATCCGCAACTACGTGCTGCACCCGTACCAGATCGTGAAGGACCTGCGCACGGGCACGGAGGCGGGCAACCCGTCGGCGGTGCTCGACGGCGACCTCGACGGCTTCATCGAGTCGGAGATCCGCTGGATGCGCCGCCAGGAGTCAGAGCCCGCCTAGGTGCCGCAGGGCCAGGGCCGCGAACAGCAGCACGACCAGCAGCGTGACGATGAGGGCGGGTGACAGCCCGGCGAAGCCGTGGCCGTGCATCCGCTCCCGGTTGGCGCGGCACAGAGCGCACCGGCCCTCGATGACTGGGTGGGCGCACTGCGCGCATACGAGGTGTTGGCAACTCATGTCAGCCCCAAGTCTAGCCGCACAATCGTTTTGTTTCCGTTATGGACGTTCCATGCCAGTCTTCCCCCTAGACTGTGCTCTGGCCAATCGGAACGTCGATCATCGGTAAAGATGGGCGTCCCCGATCGGCGTGCGGCGGGAAGTGGGCATGTGCCACCCTCGCTCCGTCCTGACCCCTAGACTGGCATGCCGTGATGCTCTCGTGATCCATTTCGATAATGTCACCAAGGTCTACGCGAACCAGAACCGGCCCGCTCTCGACCACGTCTCCGTCGACGTGGACAAGGGCGAGTTCGTGTTCCTCGTCGGCCCTTCGGGGTCAGGCAAGTCCACGTTCCTGCGACTGATCCTCAAGGAGGAGCGGCCCAACTCCGGCGCGATCCACGTCGCCGGCAAGGACCTGGCCCGCCTCTCCAACTTCAAGGTGCCGCACCTGCGCCGCCGCATCGGCTGCGTCTTCCAGGACTTCAGGCTGCTGCCCAACAAGAACGTCTACGAGAACGTGGCGTTCGCCCTCGAGGTCATCGGCAAGCCCCGGCGGTTCATCCGCAAGGTAGTGCCGGAGGTCATCGAGCTCGTCGGCCTGGAGGGCAAGGCCCACCGGATGCCCGACGAGCTCTCCGGCGGCGAGCAGCAGCGCGTCGCCATGGCCCGCGCGTTCGTCAACCGCCCGATGATCCTGCTGGCGGACGAGCCCACGGGCAACATCGACCCCGCGACGAGCATCGGCATCATGAAGGTGCTCGACCGGATCAACAGGACCGGCACCACGGTCGTCATGGCCACGCACGACGCGGCCATCGTCGACTCCATGCGCAAGCGTGTCGTGGAGCTGGAGGACGGCAAGATCGTCCGCGACCAGTCGCGTGGCGTCTACGGCCAGGCGTACTGAGCAGGGAGCAGCTGACACATCATGCGGGCGAACTTCATCTTCTCCGAGGTCTGGATCGGCCTCCGTCGCAATCTGACCATGACGATCGCGGTCATCATCACCGTGGCTGTCGGCATGGCGATGCTGGGCGTCGGCTTGATGATCAACGCCCAGGTCACGATGATGCAGGGCTACTGGTACGACAAGGTCGAGGTGTCGGTCTTCCTCTGCGCCAAGAACAGCCAGATACCCGCCTGCAACGGCAAGGCCATCACCGACGCCCAGACGAAGGCGCTGGAGCAGCAGATCAAGGCCATGCCCGGCGTCGAGAAGGTCTACTTCGAGGACCAGGCCAAGGCCTACGAGAACTTCCAGGACTCCGCCGCCAACAACCCGCTGGTCAACGCGACCAAGGTCGAGGACATGCCGACCTCGTTCCGCGTCAAGCTGGCCGATCCCGACAAGTACCAACCGGTGATCGACGCCTTGAACGGCCAGCCGGGCGTCGCCCAGGCGATGAACCAGAAAGAGCTGATCGAGAAGTTCTTCGTGATGCTCGACAAACTACGTGGCGGCGCGCTGGCGGTCGCCATCATCTTGGTGCTCGCGGCGGCCCTGCTGATCGGCAACACGGTGCGGCTGTCGGCGTTCAACCGGCGGCGCGAAACGGGCATCATGCGGCTGGTCGGCGCCTCCAACCTCTACATCCAGCTCCCCTTCGTCATGGAGGGCATGATCGCCGGCCTGGTCGGCGGCGTGTTCGCGGCCGTGATGCTGATCGTGGCCAAGGTCTTCCTGTTCGAGGAGATCGGCCGCTACCTGGCGCTAGGGGCGCAGATCGGCTGGAACGACGTCGCCTCCGTGATCACCCTGACCATGGTCATCGGCGTGCTGATCTGTGTGCTGGCGTCGTTCGTCACGCTTCGCCGCTACCTCAGGGTCTGACGAAACGCCGGTAAGGTCGAAGCATGCCACGTGAGACCGGGCGGAAGGTCATCGCCCAGAACAAGCGTGCCCGGCACGACTACCACGTCGAGGACACCTTCGAGGCGGGGCTCGTGCTGCAGGGCACCGAGGTGAAGTCGCTGCGTGAGGGCCGCGCCTCGCTCGTCGACGGCTACGCCACGATCGACAACGGCGAAGCGTGGCTGATGAACGTCCACATCCCCGAATACACCCAGGGGACGTGGACCAACCACGCCGCCCGCCGCAAGCGCAAGCTGCTGCTGCACCGCAAGGAGATCGACAAGCTCGCCGCCAAGACCAAGGAGGGCGGGCTCACGATCGTGCCGCTGTCGCTGTACTTCAAGGACGGCCGCGCCAAGATCGAGATCGGCCTGGCGCGCGGAAAGAAGGACTGGGACAAGCGGCAGTCGCTGGCCGAGCAGCAGGCCAAGCGGGAGATGGCCCGGGCGCTCCGGCACCGCAACCGATGAGCCGAGCCCGCCGTACACTCGCCGCGACCGTCACGCTGGCGGTCGCGAGCATGACGCTGACCGGCTGTTTCGAGGAGGCGTCACCGCACGACGCGGTGCGCGACTTCCTGGTGGGCTGGCAGGCCGGCGACTACGAGCTGGCCGCCGGCCGCACCGACGCCGATCCGGCCGCGGTGAGCAAGGCGCTGTCCGAGGTCAAGCTGCAGCTCGACGCCGCCTCGTTCCGGTTCAGGATCAAGAGCGTGAAGGTGACCGGCGAGGAGTCGCGGGCCGACTTCGCCGCCGAGGTCGACCTGGGCGACAACAACCCGCTGTGGACCTACGACGGCGTGCTGCCGCTGCACCTCGTCGACGGGGCCTGGAAGGTGCGCTGGTCGCCGTCCGTGCTGCACCCGCAGCTCCAGGAGGGGCAGCGGTTCGCGGTCAAGACCGAGCCGCGCTCGCGCCAGCCCGTCCTCGACCGGGACGGCAACGCGCTGCAGGAGCAGACCTACCTGTACGTGGCGGGCGTGGTGCCGTCGCAGCTCGGCGACCGCGCCGAAGCGGTCGTCAAGCAGCTCTCCCAGGTCACCGGCTACGCCGAGGACCGGCTGCTGAGCCGGATCCGCTCGGCGCCGCCGAACGTCACCGTGCCGCTCGTGACGTTCGGCCGCACCCGCTACCTGTCGATCAAGGCCAAGCTCGACGCGATCCCCGAGATCTCGACCGTGCCGCAGGAGCAGCCGGTCGACCCGGACGATCCCAAGCAGATCGTCGGCAAGGTCAGCGCGCTCACCCCGGAGACCGAGCAGAAGCTCGGCGGCCCGCAGCGGGCCGGCGACTCCATCGGGCAGAGCGGCCTCCAGCAGGCCTACCAGGACTACCTCACCGGCTCCACCCGCACCCGCGTCATCACGCTCGACCTCAAGTCCGGCCGGGAGATGGCCTCGCTGGAGGAGTGGCCGGGCAGGCAGAACGTCTCCGTCGAAACCACGATCGACAGCTCCGTGCAGGCTGCGGCCGAGCACGCCGTTTCGGCCACCCGGACGAGCGCGATCGTGGCGGTCAACTCGCGCACCGGCGAGATCCTCGCGGTCGGCGCCAAGGGCATGCACCAGGAGAAGGACGCGCTGGCGGGCCGGTTCCCGGCGGGCACCGCGTTCTCCGTCGTGGCCGCCGACGCGCTCGTCAACGCCGGCGTGCGCACCACGCAGCGGCTGCCGTGCCCGCCCGAGCGGTCGGTCGGCGGGGCGCGGTTCGCCAACACCAGCCAGATGACCGGGGCCACGCCGACGTTCCAGGAGAACTTCGCCAAGGGCTGCGTCACCGCGCTCGCCTCGCTGGCCCGCCGGGTGAACGCCACCGACCTGGCCAAGAGCGCCGAGGACTTCGGCATCGGCCGGCCCTGGCAGCTTCCGCTCAAGTCGTTCAGCGGCGAGCTGCCCAAGCTGGCCAGCGACGCCGACAAGGCCAGGGCCATCGCCGGGCAGAGCGTGCTCGTGAGCCCGCTCAGCATGGCGCTGGTCGCGGGCGCGGTCGCCTCCGGCACCTGGCACCCGCCGGTCCTGGTCACCAAGCCCAGCTCGCCCGACCCCACGGCCGAGATGACGCCACAGCCGCCGCTCCAGCCGGTGCCCGTCGACCCGGCCGTGCGCAAGGCGCTGGTGTCGATGATGAAGGCGGGAGCCCAGGGCACCCCGGCACAGGCGGGACGCGGCCGCGTCTACGGGGTCCGCGCGACGGCCGTCGACAAGGACAAGCAGCTGGGCTGGTTCGTCGGCTGGCAGGGCGAGATCGCCATCGCGGCGCTGACCAGGAACCACGACCCGTCGGCCGTGGCAGGCAGCTTCTTCGCGGCGCTCAATGACTCTCCGTGATTTGTTGTGACACAGAGCAACCATTGGGCGGTGCGGCTGCGTCTTACAGGATGACTGTGCCCGCTCGGGGGGTTGCGGGTTCAGTCGCCGTGATGGGACAGGACTTCATCTCGGGGGAAGTCCTGCCGTCCGGACCGGCTCGACCCTGCCGGTCGACCCCCGGGAACGCGAGCAGCTGTGCCACGTTCCCGGGGGTTTCGGCATGCCGGGAATTGAGTTGGCATCCTCGGTGTTGTGAGAGGTATCGTCGTCATGCGCGATCTCCTCGGATTCCATCCGAGGGCTCGTGTTGACAACTGCACAGGGGGTGACTGGCTTCGACTTCGACTTTGCAAGTCAGGTGAAGCGGGCCGAGGACTGCGGACATAACCTCGTTAATCCTGTGACCGCAAACAACAAGTGCCAATTCCAAGCGCACTGAGGTCAGCCAGGGTTCCCTGGCTCTCGCTGCCTAAGTAGCGAAACCTCTGTCAGCCCGGGAGTGCCTTCGGCCCGGGATCTGGCATCGCTAGAAGGCTCAACCGATCAACCCGGCCACGGGGGTGATCGGGAAACCAAACAGTGGCTGAGCCCGTCGGCGACTCGCCTGCGTGATCGCCGGGGCTGAGAAAAGCACAGCAGGCTGCGCCCGGAGAAGCCCTGCCTTGGGGTTGAAGGACGCGGGTTCGATTCCCGCCACCTCCACATCTGTGGTCTCGCCCTCCGCGCCTTCGGGCGCGGGGGGGCGAGTCTTTTGTGACGGCTCCCGCTTCGGCGGGGGCCGTTTTTTCGTTGGTACGGGTGCCGCTTTTGTCGGGTGTTTGCCTGACATGCGTCGGGGGCGGTGGGTCGTAGGCTCGCGGACTGCCATGCCTGGAGAACGGGCGCGTGCCGAGCCCTGCGAGAGGTCGTCGAGTGTCCACCCCCTTCCCGCCACCTCCCGGACCGATGCCCGCCCGGCCACCGGGGCCGTCCGGGTGGCAGCCCGGCGGTCCGCGACCGAACCCGCAGGGGCCGCCATACGGGCCGGCAGGGCCGGGCGGGCCTGGGGGACCGTGGCCGCCTCGGGCGCCCCGGCGTAAGGGCGGTGGGTCGGGGCCGCTAATCGTGGTGCTGGCCGTGGTGGGGCTCGTGGTCGTGGTCGGCGGGCTGGCCGGGGGGTGGCTGCTGCTCAACCAGGACCGCGGTGAGCCGCGGGGCAGGGTGGGGGCCGTGGACGACGACCGGCGGGGGCGGACCCGGTCGCCGTCGCCCGTGGCCGAGGCGGTGAAGCTGCGGGCGGTCACCGGGGACCAGATCTGCGCCGTCGTCCCGGACGCCCTGCGCAAGAGCCTGGTCGCCGACGGCAGGTACGCGAGCGAGGACGCCTCGACGCAGGCGGCCACCGAACGCGAGAAGCGGGCCGCGTGCGCGTGGCGCAACAGCAAGATGGACGTCGGCGGCGGCGTCATCGGCTACCGCCATATGAGCATCATCGTGGCAGCCCACGCCGCCGAGGGCCGCGACGCGCTCGCGTACGCCAAGGAGCGCTTCGGCAAGGACAAGGAGGCCGCCGGGCGGCGGGTGAACGTCCGCGACGGCAAGCGGGTCGACGGCCGGACGTCCGGCTCGGCGTTCGGCGAGATCAAGGAGCTGACGTACGGCGACGCCTCCTACAGCCAGTCGTCCATCGGGCACGGCGGGCTGAAGGCCGAGGTGTTCGTCCGGCAGGGGCCGTGGCTGATCGAGGTCGAGTACGGCGGCGACAACCGGACCGGGGCCAAGTACCCCGAAGGGGACGAGGTGCGCGCGGCGGCGAACAAGGTCGCCGAGCTGGTCGCCGCCGAGATGGCCAAGGACGCCGGCCGGGTGAAGCTCACCGGCCCGTGCGCGATCCTGGCCGCCCGCGACGTGGAGGCCGCGTTCTTCCCGGCCGCCGAGGGCCCGGCCGTCGGCGGGAGCGACGGAAGGATCAAGCAGACCACCTGTACGTGGACCGTCGCCGAGCGGGTCGAGCACGAGCCCGGCCAGGAGTACGCCGCCCGGGGCGGCCGGTTGGGCGTCCACGTGACCGAGTGGGGCGGCGGCGACACGGGGGCGGCGTTCCAGTTCGACAGGGACGCCAGGAAGTACGACCGCTACCGGGCCGAGGGCGGTATCGGCAACGACGTCACGCACACCACCTACGAGCCCCGGCAGCAGGTCGCCGGGCTCGGTGACCGGGCGTTCGCGGTGGTCTCCGCGACGACCGACCCGAAGGACCCGGACAAGCCGCCCCGGATGGAGCTGCTGCTTAAGGTGCTGGCCGGGGACCGTACGGTCGAGTTCACGTTCCGGGGGACGACGACGGGCGGCGGCGTGGTCGGCGCCGACGGCTACCGGGAGCCGGTTTTCGACCCGTCGGTGGCGCGCAAGGGGCTGGAGAAGCTGGCCAGGTCGTTCATGGCCGGTGCCGGATGACGCCCGCGACCGGTGGGGTGCCCGTCGTGGGCCAGGGGCGGGCGGGAGGGGGCCGACATGGCGGGATCATCGCAGACTTTACTTATCCGTGTATTGGGCGAAACGTCACTCCTGTCACACTTTGCTGATCTACGGTGTGTCGCATCTCTGGTTCCTGATGTGTGAGGAGATGTGATGTTCCGTCGAGCTCTGGGGGCTCTGGTCGCCGCGGGGGCACTGGTCCTGATGGCGGCTCCCGCGTCGGCGGCCGGGGCGCAGCCGCTGCCACGGGCGCACGCGCACAACGACTACGAGCACGACCGCCCCCTGCTGGACGCCCTCGACCACGGGTTCACCAGCGTCGAGGCGGACATCTACCTGGTGGACGGGGAACTGCTCGTCGGGCACGACCCGGAGGATCTGCGTCCCGGCCGCACCCTCCAGGCGCTCTACCTCGACCCGCTGGCCCGGCGCGTACGGGACAACCACGGGCACGTCTACCCGCGCAGCCGGCAGCAGCTCCAGCTCCTCGTGGACATCAAGAACAACGGCGCCGCCACCTACACCGAGCTCGACCAGGTGCTGCGCTCCTACCGCAAGATGCTGACCACCTACCACAAGGGCAAGGTCAAGCCCGGCGCCGTGACGGTCGTGATCAGCGGGGACCGGCCGCGTGACCTGATGGCGGGCCAGGAGCGGCGGTCGGCGTTCTACGACGGCCGCCTGTCGGACCTGGGCCAGGGCGGCGCGTCGCTGGTCCCGCTGATCAGCGACAACTGGACCAACCACTTCACCTGGCGCGGTGAGGGCCCGATGCCGGAGGCGGAGCGGGCCAAGCTGCGTGACATCGTGGCGACGGCCCACCGGGACGGGCAGCGGGTCCGCTTCTGGGCGACGCCGGACGTGGCCGGTCCCGCCCGGGACGCGCTCTGGCGCGAGCTGGTCGCGGCGGACGTGGACCACGTCAACACCGACGACCTGGCCGGGCTGCAGCGGTTCCTGCTGGAGCACGACGGCGAACGTGCGGCGGCCTGACGAGGCGGTTAATTCGTCGCGTAGGTGTGGATGATTCGGTAAGTTCCGGATCAGGCTGACCGCGGGACTCCGGTGCGACTTCCGGAAACCGCCTTTACCGCGATGCTTCGCAGCTCGTGCCCTCATTCCCCGGTCAGCCCCACCGTCATCCGGGGGCCTCATGGACACCTATGCCGACCTGATCGAGTGCGAGGACGTGCTGCTCTTCGCCAACGCGGCGATCACCGCCACCGGGCAGCGCGAGTTCCACGGCGGGGCGGGCGAGCAGCGGCTCTCGCTCGACTTCCTGCACCGCTACGTGCACGGCAACTATCCCGGCCTCTACGCGGCCACGCTGGCGCTCGACGTCAACGACCACAACGCCGCACTGATCATCGCCACCGTGCTCAGGGAGCGCAGCGCCGCCGACGGGCGGCTGATCGCCCGGCGGCTGGCCCGGATGAGCCCGGCCCGCGTCTACCGGCTGTTCAGGCAGCTCCAGCGCGACGGCGTGAACAACAGGCGCACCAGGGCGATCGTGCGCGACTGGCTGCTCGCCCGCCCCGACCTGGCCTTCGACGCGGTCAAGTACCGCTCGGCGGTCAAGGCGGCGGTGCGGCACGCGCATCTGACGCCGCCGGGCGAGCTGGGCGACTTCCTGTTCGCGCCGCGCCGCCGCGCCCGCTTCCAGACCCCGGTGCTGGAGGCGTGGCGGCGGGCGCACTACGACAAGAACGCCCTGTACGAGCTGCCGTACACGGTCGCGGAGGGCTTCGCCGCCCGGCACGGGATCAGCCGGGCGGTGTTCCTGGAGCGGATCGCGCCCCGGCTGACGAGGCTGGAGCGGCTGCGGCTGACCGGCGCGGCACGCGGGAGCGGCGTCGAGACCGGCGCCGACCTGGCCGCGCTGCCGCTGGTCCGCGCGGCCTCGTACGTGCTGTCGCTGCCCGTGGACGAGCGGCGGCAGCACGTCGCGGCGCTGCGCGCGGGCGCGCGGCGGGTCGCGGGGGCGCGGACGGGCACGTGGGGGAGCGTCACGGCAGTGCTGGACGACAGCTTCTCCTCCTACGGCTCGCCGGTGAAGCGGCGCCGGCCGCTCGCGGTCGCGCTGGCCTGCCACTACCTGCTGGAGGCGCTGGCCTCCCGCTACACCGGGCTGTGGCTGTCGGGGCGGGCCGAGCCCGTGGCCGCGCGGCCGGCCGGGGCGACGCCGCTCGGGCTGCGCGTCCTCGACGCGCTGGAGACGCGGCCCGACCGGCTGGTGATCGTCTCCGACGGCTGGGACAACGCGCCTCCCGGGCTGGCCGCCGAGGTGCTGCGCGTGTGGCGGCGCAAGCTCGACCCCGCGGGCGAGGTACGGGTCGCGCACCTCAACCCGGTGTACGACGCCGACCGGTTCGACGTGCGGCGGCTCTCGCCCCTGGTGCCGACGGCCGGGATCCGCGACGCCGAGGACCTGCCCGCGCTGGTTGAGCTGGCCCGCTTCGCCGAGGGGCGCACCGGGCTGGGCGAGCTGCGGGCGTACCTGGAGGAGCGGGCATGCTCGATCTGACCGGCCTGGTCACCATGCCCGCCCAGACCTGGGGCAGCGTGCGGCTGGTGCCGCTGGTGCGGCCCGAGCCGATCGTGGACCTGCGGCTGCACGCCCGGGTGTACGGCGACGAGCTGTCCATGGCGCTCCTGCCGGACCGGACCGTCTACACCGCGTACGTGCCGCACGCGTTCGTGGCGTCGTGGACCGGCGACGGCACGCCCGCCGCGGCCTACGGGACGCAGCTCGGCGAGCCGCTGCGGCACGTGCCCATCAGGACGCACCGCCGCCTGGTCCAGCGGGAGGCGAAGAACCGGCTGCGCATCCTGCCCCTGCACCTGGCCCTGGAGGGTTACCTGGCGCTGCACTACGACCTGCCGGGGATCGCCTGGGAGGAGTGGACCCGGGCGGCGGTCGCCGGCGGGCTCTCGCCGCGCGTCGAGGCCGCCTACTCCGGCGCGCACGTGCGCGGGCTGGACGACGCGCTGCGGGTCTTCGAGTTCCACGCGGGGCAGTGCGGGCTGCTCCTGTACGTGGGCGACACGCTGGCCAGCGCGTTCGTGACGCCGCACCCGGAGGACTACCGGGCGTTGCACCCGACGCTGATCCGCGACCTGTACGGGGAGCTGATCTACGAGTACGCCCTGCACTACCCGGTGCGCGACTTCCGCGCGGCCATCGACGACAGCCGGGTGGACACGCTCGCCGACCTGCGGCGCGAGGCCGAGCGGCAGGGGGAGGAGTGGGCCGCGTTCCACGACTCCGTCATGGCGGGGGGCCTGCGGGCGCCGAACGTGCGGGACGTCTACCGGCTCGGGCGCTTCACGCTCCAGCGGTTCCTGCCCGTCTTCGACCGGTTCGCCGAGAACCACATCGGTGAGATGATCACCGACGACCAGGGGCGGACGGCGTACCTGAAGACGTTCCGGCTCTCGCAGGCACAGGTCAGGCGGGGCTACCTGCTGAGCAGGCTGGCCGAGAACCAGTGGAGTCTCCCGGACACCGCCGCCGCGCTCGGCGTCACGACCGGTGAGCTCCGCGCGCGGATGGACAGGGCGGGGTTCGGCCACCTGCTGCGACCGGAGTCCAGAGTCGGCGGACATATCCGGACCTGACTACTCTGTCTGCGGTGAGCGGCGATCGGGTCATCGGCGGGTACACGCTGCGGCGCGTGCTGGGCCGGGGCGGCATGGGTGAGGTGCACCTGGCCGCCACGCCCACCGGCGGCTTGGCGGCCGTGAAGCTGATTCACCCCTCGCTGGCCGGGGACCCGGCCTTCCGCCGCAGGTTCGAGCGGGAGGTCGCCGCCGCCCGGCGGGTGGCGCGGTTCTGCACGGCTCCGGTGCTCGACGCGGGCATCGACGGGGACGTCGCCTATCTCGTCACCGAATACGTCAAAGGCCCCGACCTGGCCCGGGCCGTACGGGAACAGGGGCCGCTGTCCGGCGGCAACCTCGACGCGCTGGCCGTGGGCATCGCGACCGCGCTCAGCGCCATCCACGCCGCCGGGGTCGTCCACCGCGACCTCAAGCCGTCCAACGTGCTGCTCTCGCCGCTCGGGCCCAAGGTGATCGACTTCGGCATCGCGCAGCTCGCCGGCTCCGACGGCCAGGCCAGCCAGGCGATCCTCGGGACGCCCGTGTACATGGCCCCCGAGCAGGCGCGCGGCGAGCCGGTCACGCCCGCCACCGACGTGTACGCGTGGGGCGGGGTGATCGCGTTCGCCGGGACGGGACGGGCCCCGTTCGGCGAGGGCGCGCCCGGCGAGGTGCTGTACCGGATCGTCGCCGAGGAGCCCCGGCTCGACGGGCTGGACGAGGGCATCCGCGACCTGGTGGCGCGGGCGCTGGCCAAGGACCCGCGCGAGCGGCCCACCGTCCAGGGGCTCCTCGCGGGGCTGCTCGGCGGCACGGACGTGAGCGCCGCCTCGGCCACCCAGGTCGTCGAACGCACCTGGACGAACCCGGCGCCCCATGCCCCCGAGCGGGGACGGCGCCGATGGGGCTGGGCGGTCGCGGGGGTCGCCGGGATCGCCGTGCTGGCCGTCGCCGCGGTGCTCGGGCTGCGGGGGACGCAGGCCGCGACCTGGCCGTACGAGGCGGGCTTCGGCTCGTGGGAGGTCGGCGCGTCCGAGGGCGGGAACGTGCGCCTCGACGGCTCCGCGTACGAGCTGACCGTCAAGGACGGGTGGCGGCTGTGGAAGTCGGCGCCCAGGCCCGAGCCGGACGGCGGCGTGGTCGTGAGCGCGAAGGCGGCCCTGGAGGAGGGACGCGGCGAGTACGGCGTGTGGTGCCGCGGCGACGGCGGCGACCGCTACGAGTTCGCCGTGAGCGGGTCGGGCGAGGTCGCCATCGTCAAGCGCCGCGCCGGGCGGGAGGGCGCCGTCCTGTACGGTCCCCTGCGGGTGAAGACCGGCCAGGCGAACCGCGTCGTGGCCGAGTGCGCCGGAAGCGGGGACGAGGTGAAGCTGCGCATGTGGCTGAACGAGAGCCTCGTCGCCGAGGCCGCCGACGCCGACGACCCCTACGGGCCGGGCAGCGCCGGGGTGCACGCGGCGCCCGACTCGGGGGCGGCGGTGCGGGTGCGGTTCGAGTCGTTCGCGCTGCGGCCCGCGCAGGGGTGAGCGGCGTGCGGTTCCGGGTGCTGGGCCCGCTGCGGGTCGAGGACGGGCAGGGGCCGGGCCCGGCCAAGCACCGGGCGCTGCTGGCGGCCCTGCTGCTGTCGGCGGGCCGGGCGGTGCCGGTCGAGCGGCTGGTGAGCGTGCTGTGGGGCGATCAGCCGCCGCAGTCGGCGGACCCGGTGCTCCGGGTGTACGTCAGCGCGCTGCGCAAGATCGTCGACGGGATCACCACGGTGCCCGGCGGCTACCTGATCGCGGCGGATCCGGACGAGGTGGACTGCCACCGGTTCGAGCGGCTGGTCGGGCAGGCCAGGATGGCGCGTGACGCGGGCGCGGTCGCCGAGGCGGCCGGCACGTTCCGGGAGGCGCTCGGGCTGTGGCGGGGGCAGGCGCTCGCGGACGTCGACAGCGCCGAGCTGCGCCGGGCGCACGGGGTGCCGCTGGAGGAGCTGCGGCTGACCGCCGTGGAGGAACGGGTCGAGCTGGACCTGCGGCTCGGGCGGGGCGCCGAGGTCGTCGGCGAGCTGCGGGCGCTGGTCAACGCGCATCCGCTGCGGGAGCGGGCCTGGGCGCATCTGCTGGCGGCGCTGCACCAGGCGGGCCGCCGTTCGGAGGCGCTGGCCGCCTACCAGGAGGCGCGCCGGATCCTGGTGGACGACCTGGGGCTGGAGCCGGGGGCCGAGCTGCGGGAGGCGCACGAGCGGGTGCTGCGGGGGGAGGTGGCCGCCGTTCCGGTGGCGGAACGGCGGGTCCCGCTCAACGAGACGCCGCCCGATATTTCGGACTTTACGGGGAGAGCGGACGTGCTCGCCTGGATTCTCCGCGCCGCCACCCCGGAAGGCGGTGGCGGGGCGCCCGTGCTGCTGGTGGTGCACGGGCCGCCCGGGTCCGGGAAGTCGGCGGTGGCGGTGCGGGCCGCGTCCCGCATGGACCTGCCCGACGGGCGGCTGTACGCCGTGCTGGGCGGCCGCGCGCCCGGCGCCGTGCTGGAGGACCTGCTGCGGTCCCTCGGCTGCCCCGACGGGAGCGTGCCGCCCACCCTCGGCGAACGGGTGCGGCTCTACCGGCGGCTCACCTCCGGGCGGCGGCTCCTGCTCGTGCTCGACGACGCCGCCGACGAGACCCAGGTACGTCCTCTGCTCCCCACCGGGGCGGGCAGCGTGACCCTGGTGACGAGCCGGTCGCCGCTCGCCGGGCTGGAGGCGGCCAGGGCGTACGAGCTGGGGGTGCTGGCCCCGGACGAGGCGCTGGACATGCTCGCCGGGGTGGCCGGGCGCGACCGGGTTGCCGCCGAGCCCGAGGCGGCGCGGGAGATCGTACGGCTGTGCGGCGGGCTGCCGCTGGCGCTGCGGATCGCCGGGTCGCGGCTGGCCAGGAAGACCGGGTGGACGGTGGCCCACCTGGCCGGGCGGCTCGGGGACGAACGGCGCAGACTGGACGAGCTCAGCGCCGGTGACCTCGCCGTGCGGGGCAGCCTGGCGGTGGGGTATCGCGGGCTGGCCGAGCCGGAGCGGCGGCTGCTGCGGGAGCTCGGGGCGTGGACGGGGCCGGACTTCGCGGACTGGGCTCTGGGGGCCGACCTGGAGCCGCTGGCCGAGGCCGGGCTGTTGCAGTCGCTCGGGCTGGACGAGGCCGGGCAGGAGCGTTACGGGTGGCACGACCTGACCCGGCTCTACGCCGTGGAGCGGCTGGCCGAGGCGGGCGGGCCCGGCCCGGTGCTGCGCGCCCGCGCCGCCGAGGTGCTCGACCGTGCCAGGCGTGCCCGGTCCGCCCTCCTCCCCGCCGAACCGGGCTCCGGCCGGACCCTGGTCTCCACCCCCGACGACCCACCCACCCCGAGACCCACGCCCGCCCGTGGTGATCAGGCGAGCCGGGGCCCCGTGGCCGCCCCGTACGGGGTGTTCCCTCTCAGCGGGGAGACGTCGCGGGGGACGGCGTGGTTGCGGCGGGAGGCGCGGTGGCTGGCGGCGGAGCGGCGGTTCCTGGCCGCGGCCGTGGGGGACTTCCACCGGGCCGGGCTGCACGAGGCGGCGTGGCGGCTGGCCTTCTATCTGACGCCGCTGTTCGAGCTGGGCGGGCACCACGACGACTGGCACGCCACCACCGCGACCGGGCTGGACGCGGCGCGGGCGGCGGGGCACCGGCAGGGCGAGGCGCTGCTGCTGCGCGGCCTGGCGGACCTGCACCGGGTGGAGGGCAGGGCCGATGCCGCGGCGGCGGCGCTGAGGGCGGCGCAGCCGCTGGTGGAGGGGCTGGAGCTGGCCCGCGTGACGCTCCGGCTCGGCCTGGTGGAGCCGCGCAGGCCCGAGGCCGAGCGGGTGCTGCGCCGCGCGCTGACGGTCTTCGAGCAGGCGGGCGACCTGCGCGGCCGGGCGGACGCGCTGCGCGGGCTGGGCGCGCTGCTGGACGATCAGGCCATGCTGGAGCGGAGCCTGGCCGGTTACGAGGAGCTGGGCGACCCGCGCGGGGCGGCCGAGGCGCGGCTGGACCTGGCCAGGCTGCACCTGAGGGCGGGCCGCTACGCGGAGGCGCGCGAGCACGCGGAGCTGCGCATCGCGGCGAACCGGCGGCTCGGCGACCGCCTGCCGGAGGCCGCCGGGCTGCTCGTGCTGGCGGCGGTCGCCAGGGCGGCGGGCGTGCCGGAGTCGGCGGCCGAACCGGCCAGGCAGGCGGCGGAGACGTACACGGCGTACGGGGATCGGCGCAACGCCGCGGCGGCCCTGCTCCTCCTGGCGCGTACGTACCTGGAACTCGGCCGGAACGACGGGGCGGTTGATGCGTTGATGCGTGCTATGGGAGAGTTTGACGTTCTCGGCGACCGGCAGGGCCGCGCCGAGGCCGAACACCTGGCGCGGGAGGCGCGCCGGCGCCTATAGCGGGCTATGCGGATCCTGAAGGTCGCAGCGTTAGCTTGTCGAGCCAAGAGTCGAACCCCCGAAAGGTGACCATGGACATGCGCAGGACGATCGCGCTCGTGGCGGCGGCCGTCGCGCTGGCGGGCTGCGGGATGCTCCCGGCCCAGCCGGGCAGCGGCGGCGGTGGCGAGGAGAAGCAGCAGACGGCCGCCACCACGCAGCAGGAGAGCGCCGCGCCCGCCGAGGAGCCCACCCCCGAGCAGCCCGGCGAGCAGCCCGCCGACCAGCAGAGCGCGCCGCCGCAGAGCGGGAAGGCCATCGCCACCCACGAGACCGACGTGTCCGGCGCGGGCGACACCGGCCGGGCCCGCGTCGAGATCACCGCGCTCAAGCGGCAGGGCAGGACGGTCACGCTCAACTGGACCGTCACCGCCGTCGAGGGCAAGGTCAACATGCACAACGGCATGGCCGAGACCCCGTCGGACTACTCGGTCTCCGGCGTGTCGCTCATCGACCCGGTCAACGCCAAGCGCTACCGCGTCGCCCGCAACAACTCCGGCCCCGGCGCGGAGTGCGTCTGCTCCGAGACCCAGGGCGGCTTCCTGAAGGCGGGCGACAAGAGCTCCCTGTACGCGGTCTTCGCCGCGCCGCCCGCCGACGTGACGAAGGTCAACGTCGAGATGCCGATGATCGGCGTGCTGACCGATGTTCCGATCTCTTAGCCTGGCGCTCGCCCTGGTGCTGTCCCCCACGCCGCCGCCCGAGTCGGCGGTCGGCGCGGTGGAGGACCTGGTGATGCCGGTGGAGGACATCATCGGCGCCGTGGAGTCGCTCGACGGCACCGAGAGCGAGACCCAGCAGGGCACCCAGGTGACGGTGGCGCTGACCAGCGACGTGCTGTTCGCGCTGGACAAGTGGGCGCTGACCGGCAAGGCCAGGCAGCGGCTCAAGCAGGTCGCCGAACAGATCAACGCCGAGGGCGCGGGCGGCGTCGTCAAGATCGAGGGGCACACGGACGACCAGGGCTCCGACTCCTACAACCGGACGCTCTCCACCCGCCGCGCCCAGGCCGTCCAGCAGGCCATGCGCGGGCTGCTCACCGGTGCGGGCGTGTCGCTCCAGGCGCAGGGCTTCGGCGAGAGCCGCCCCAAGCTGCCGAACATCGTCGACGGCGAGCCCGTACCGGCGAACCGCGCCAAGAACCGCCGCGTCGAGATCGTCTACGACGTCAAGGAATCCGGATGAGCGCGTCGCCTCGGGGCGCGCGGGTTCAGTCGGCTGCGAGCTCGCCGAGCGTCACCGTGACCGTCTGCGGGGCGCCGCCGCCCCTGGTCAGCTCGATCCGTACCTTGTCGCCCGGCTTGTAGGTGGTGAGCGCCTCGGTGAGGGCCGCCATCGTGGGCGTCTCGGTGTCGTTGACGCCGGTGATCACGTCCCCCTCCTGGATGCCGGCCTTCTCCGCGCCGCTGTTCTTGACCAGCGACACGACGCCCACGCCCGCGGGCTGGCCGTTCTCGCCGATGACCGTGCTGCCCCGGACGCCGAGCGCCGCCCGATGGCTATTGATCACCTTGCCGTGCTTGATGATCTGGGCGGCGATGTCCGTGGCGGTGTTGCTCGGGATGGCGAACCCGATGCCCGGCGCCGCCCCGCCGCCCAGGCTCGGATCGGTGGCCGCCAGCGTCGGGATGCCGATCACCTGGCCCGACAGGTCCACCAGCGCGCCGCCGCTGTTGCCCGGGTTGATCGCCGCCGACGTCTGGACCGCCCCGGCGATCGTCGCGCCCGGCGAGCCCGGGTTCTCCGGCTCGCTGACGGTACGGCCCAGCGCCGACACGATGCCGTTCGTCACGCTGCCCGACAGGCCCAGCGGGTTGCCCATGGCCAGCACGAGCTGCCCCACGCGGAGCTTGGCCGAGTCGCCGAACCTGGCCGGCTGCAGCCCCTGCGGATCGTCCACCTTGATCACCGCCAGGTCGCCGGCCGGGAACGCCTTGACCAGCCTGGCCCGCCGGGTGGCGCCGCCGGTGGCGAGCGTGACGTCCATCTGCTTGGCGTCGCCCACCACGTGCGCGTTGGTGACGATGTGGCCCTCGGCGTCGTAGACGACGCCGGAGCCGAGGCCGGTGCTCGTGTTGATCTGCACGATCGACGGCAGCACTTCTGCGATGACGCGCTCGTACGCGGTCTCCAGCGCCTGCGCGTGCGAGGTGGGCGACGCGGGCGGTGGATGCGAGGCGGTGTCCGTGTGCGTGGCCGACGGCGGCGCCGGGGTGCCCGGCGACTGCGCGCCCGGCGGAGGTATCTGGCCACAGCCCGCGACCAGCGTCAACGCGGTGAGTGCCGGCAAGATCCGCTGCATGGAGCACTACTGCCCGGCTCAGCCGGAAAGATACGCCTCCCGGACATTTCGCCTGCTCAGCTTGCCTGTGGGCGTACGCGGCAGCGACTCCCGGTACTCGATCGCGCGCGGGTGCTTCAGCCTGGCCAGCCGGGGGCCGCAGTGGCGCAGCAGCTCCGCCGTCAGCTCGTCGTCGCCAGTGGCCCCCGGCGCCGGCTGCACCAGCGCCACCACCTTCTGCCCCCATTCCGGGTCGGGCACCCCGATCACCGCCACGTCCGCCACCGCCGGATGCTCCAGCAGCGCCGCCTCCACCTCCGCCGGGTAGATGTTGACACCGCCCGAGATGATCAGATCCGTCCTGCGGTCCAGCAGGAACAGGTAGCCCTCCTCGTCCACGTAGCCGATGTCGCCCGGCGTGTAGTCGCGGCCCCGCATCGCCTCCGCGGTCTTGCCCGGATCGCCGTGATACTCGAACCGGTTGATGCCGCCGATGTACACCAGGCCCGGCTGCCCCGGCGGCACCTCCTCGCCGTCCTCGCCGACGATCGTGAACGCCATCCCGTCCAGCGCCCGGCCCACCGTGCCCGTCCTGGCCAGCCACTCCCGCGACGACACCATCGTGGCCACCGCCGCCTCCGTCGAGCCGTAGTACTCCCACAGCACCGGGCCCAGCCAGTCGATCATCGCCTGCTTGGTCGCGGGCGGGCACGGGGCGGCGCCGTGGTAGAGATGCGTGAGCGACGACAGGTCGTACGACTCCCGGTCCGGCACGGCCAGCAGCCGGTGGAACATCGTCGGCACCATGAACGCGTTCGTCACCCGGTGACGCTCGATCAGCCGCAGCGCCTGCGCCGCCTCGAACCGCTCCGGCGCCACGATCGCGTGCCCGAACTGCAGCGCCATCATCGCCTGGCCGTACGGGGCCGAATGGTAGAGCTGCGAGCAGACCAGGTGCACGCCGTCCTGCGGCAGGCCGAAATGCCGCCAGCTCTTGCGCATGAGGATCGGGTACAGGTCCTCCGGCGTCAGATCCAGCAGCCTGCGCCGCACGCCCTTCGGCCTGCCGGTCGTGCCGGACGTGTAGAGCATCATCGACCCGGCTCGGCGGTTCGCCGGAGGCTCGGCCGGGCGGCCCTCGGCCAGGTCGTCCACCGTGAGCCGGTCCGGGGCCACCACGACCTTGGCCCGGGAGTCGGCCACGATGTAGGCGATCTCGTCGTCGGTGTAATGCCAGTTGACCGGGACCAGGTAGGCGCCCGTCTGGTAGGTGGCGAGCATCATGGTCAGCGCGTCGAGCCCGTTCTTCAGCACGGTCACCACCGCGTCGCCGTGGCCCACGCCCTTGTCCATCAGGCCGTGCGAGGCCCGGTTCACCCGGGCGTGCAACTCTCCGTACGTGACGGTCCCGTGGCCGGTGCTGGTGCTGTCGCTCTCGCTGTCGCCGAGTAGGGCGGGCCGTCCTGGGTCGTTCGCCGCGATCTCATAGAAGCCCCTCATATCTGGCGACATTACAGAATTTAGTTCTGCAAACGGAATAGCGGAAATTTCGGCTTCCGGGGTGACGTAGCCTCGTCCCATGGCGGACGTCGGCGACCAGGACCACACCAACGATGCTCCCACCGCTCCCTTCCGCAAGATCGTCGTCCCCCCGCCGGACGACCCCGCGGCGGACGAGACGATCATCACCACGGACTGGCGCGCCCTCTCACCCACCCCCGGCCCCGTCCAGCGAGCCCTGACCCAACCCCCACCCGACCAAGCCCCGGGAACCGTTCCCCCCGCACACCCCGGAGGTCCCGCCCCCACGCCCAGCGCGCCCGGGTGGTCCGGCCCCGCGCCTGGAGGGCCCGCGCCCGTACCTGGGGGTCCCGCGCCCCTACCCGGAGGGGCCGCGTTCCTGCCCGGAGGGGGCGCTCCTGGAGGGGGCTTTCCTGAGCAGGGTGGGTCGCGGGTGGGGTTGCCGCCGGAGCCCAAGGGCGGGGTGGTGAGCCGGATCGGGGATGTGCCGATCAAGGTGGTCTACCTGGTCGGCGCCGTGGTGGCGACCGTGGCGGCGGTGTTGCTGGTGTTCGTGATGTTCTCGGGCGATGTGCCGGAGGAGCCGGCGGTCGAGGAGGTGGTGCCGGTCGTGCCGGTGCCGTCCGCGAGCGGAAGCGTGAGCGGGTCCCCGACGGCGACCGGGACCACGGCGGGGGCGGCGTTGCCGGCGGTGCCGGCGAAGCGGGCGTTCCCGAGGCTGGGCGGGAAGGCGGCGGTGCCGCAGACGGTGGTCGCGTCGATTCCGGAGCCGGGAAAGGCGTACTGGGCGGATTTGAAGACGTTTGCGGCGAAAGTTCGTCCACTCTAGGCCAGAAGCATCCTCTAGAATATGGTTCTGGCATCGATGGGACCTGCCTGGAGGATGAGCACATGGCGATCGGGTTGAGCGAGGAGCACGAGGCGCTCCGCGAGTCGGTGACCGGCTGGGCCGAGCGGAACATTCCGGCCGAGCTGCTGCGCGCCGGAGGCGAGGGGCGGCCCGCGTTCTGGCCGGGGCTCGCCGAGCAGGGGCTGCTCGGCCTGCACCTGCCCGAGGAGGCCGGCGGCTCCGGCTACGGCCTGCTGGAGGCCGCCGTGGCCGTGGAGGCGCTGGCCGAGCGGATGGCGCCCGGCCCGTACGTGCCGACGGTGCTGGCGAGCGCGGTGATCCACGCCTCGAAGCGGCACGAGCTGCTGCCGGGGCTGGCCGACGGCACGCTGACCGGCGCGCTCGCCCTGGGCGGGCAGCTGACCGGGACGCCGTCGGACGACGGCACGCTGGTCGTCGGCGGCACGGCCGAGCCGGTGCTCGGCGGTTCGCTGGCGGACGTGCTGGTGCTGCCGGTGTCGACGGCCGACGGCGAGGTGTGGGTGGCGCTCGACGCCGCCTCGGCCACGGTGACCGAGGTCAAGTCGCTGGACCTGACCCGCCCGGTGGCGAAGGTGGAGCTGGACGGCGTGAGCGTGCCCGCCGACCGCGTGCTGGAGGGCGTGTCGGGCTCGGACGTGCGCGACCTGGCCGCCGTCCTGCTGGGCGCGGAGGCCGCCGGCGTGGCGTCCTGGTGCGTCACGGCCGCCGCCGACTACGCCAAGGTACGCGTCCAGTTCGGCAGGCCGATCGGCCAGTTCCAGGGCATCAAGCACAAGCTGTCGCGGATGCTGGTCGCGCTGGAGCAGGCCCGCGCCACCGTGTGGGACGCCACGCGCGCCACCGGCAAGGAGCTGGAGTACGCGGCCGCGATCGCCGGGGTGATGGCCCCGGACGCCGCCGTGCAGTGCGCCAAGGACGCGATCCAGACGTTCGGCGGCATCGGCTACACCTTCGAGCACGACGCCCACCTCTACTACCGCCGCGCGCTCACCCTGCGCGCCCTGCTGGGCCCGTCGGCCGAGTGGGCGGCCCGGGTGACGGACCTGGCGCTGCAGGGCGTCTCGCGGGAGATGGAGATCGACCTGCCGGAGGACGCCGAGCCGATGCGCGAGGCGATCCGGGCGGAGATCGCGGAGATCGCCGCCCTGGAGGGCCAGGAGCAGAAGCGGGCGCTGGCCGACCGCGGGTTCGTCATGTCGCACCTGCCGAGGCCGTGGGGCCGGGGCGCCTCGCCGCTGGAGCAGGTGCTGATCGCGCAGGAGCTCAAGGCCGCCAAGGTCAGGCTGCCCGCGATGATCATCGGCGCCTGGGTGGTGCCGTCGGTGGCCGCGTACGGCACGCCGGAGCAGCAGCAGCGCTTCCTGCCCAAGACGCTCAGCGGCGAGATGATCTGGTGCCAGCTCTTCTCCGAGCCGGGCGCGGGCTCCGACCTGGCGGCGCTGCAGATGAAGGCCGAGCAGGTCGAGGGCGGCTGGAAGCTGAACGGCCAGAAGATCTGGACGTCGGTCGCGCACTTCGCCGAGTGGGGCATCTGCATCGCCCGCAACTCCTCGGAGGGCACCAAGCACGAGGGCATCACGTACTTCCTGGTGGACATGAAGTCGCCGGGCGTCACGGTGCGCCCGCTGACGGAGATGACCGGCGAGAACCTGTTCAACGAGGTCTTCCTGGACGATGTGTTCGTGCCGGACGACCTGGTCGTGGGCGAGGTCGGCGACGGCTGGAAGGTGGCGCGCAACACGCTGTCGAACGAGCGCGTCTCGCTCTCGTCGGGCTCCGGCGGCACCGGCGCGTCCGTGCCGGACCTGCTGGGCCTGGCCGGGCGGCTGGGCCGCGAGCTCACGCCGGTCGAGCGGCACGAGCTGGCCGGGGTGATCTGCGAGGGCCACTCGATCAACGCGCTGTCGCTGCGGGTGACGCTCAAGCAGCTCGCCGGGTCGGAGCCGGGGGCCGACGCGTCGGTGCGCAAGCTGCTGTCGACCTCGCACGCCCAGCACGTCTCCGAGGCGGCGGTGAGCCTGCTCGGCGCCCAGGCGGTGACGGCGGCCGACATGAAGCTCGGCGACGCCGGCTACTGGAACCGCGCGGTGCTGGCCACCCGGGCGATGACGATCTACGGCGGCACGACCGAGGTGCAGCTCAACATCATCGGTGAGCGCATGCTGGGCCTGCCTCGGGATCCCGAGCCCGGCAAGTAACCGGCTACCCTCCCTCCTCGTGGGGAGGCTCGAACGGATGGGACCCGCGCTCCTGGGCGCGGGTCTCGCCGTGCTGGCGCTGGGGCCGGCGCTCGGGTGGGGGTTCGTGCTCCGGTACGACCTGGTGTTCGTGCCGGATCCGCCGCTGCTGCCCGACTCCGGAGGGTTCCCCCGGGCGGTGCCGAGCGATCTCGTGGCGGCGCTCCTGTCGCGGGTCCTGCCCGGGGAGCTGGTCCAGAAGGGGCTGCTGGTCGCGATCTTCGTGCTGGCGGCGAGCGGCGCGGCGGCGCTGGTGCCGCCGGAGCGCCGGATCGGGCGGCTGGTCGCGGCCGTCTTCTATGCGTGGAACGTCTACCTGGCCCAGCGGCTCCTGCTCGGCCAGTGGGCGCTGCTGCTGGGGGTGGCGGGGCTGCCCTGGGCGGTCCGGGCCGTGGGCGCCGCCGGGCGCGAGCGGTGGCTCGGACGCGGGCACGGGTGGTGGCGCGGAGGGTGGCGCCAGTGGTGGCGGCTCGTCGTGGCGCTGGTGCCGGCGGCGGTGGGCGGGTTCCAGGCGATGCTGGTGACCGCGCTGACGCTGGCGCCGATCGCGGTCGCGCGGCGGCGGGCGGCCGTGACGGGGGTGACGCTCGGCGTGCTGAGCCTGCCGTGGCTGGTGCCCGCGCTGACCTCGGGCGCGGTGACGGACCCGGCGGGGGTCGACGCGTTCGCGGCGCGGGCCGACGGGCCGTTCGGGGTGCTGGGGAGCCTGCTGTCGCTCGGCGGCGTCTGGAACGCCGAGGCCGGGGTGCCGGGCCAGGAGTCGTGGTGGCTCGCCGCCGGACGGCTGGCGCTCGCGCTGACCGGTCTGTACGGGTACGCCAGGATGCGCGCGGAGGAACGGCCGCAGTGGTGGGGCGGGCTGGCCGTGGCCGCCGGGGCGGGGTTCGGGGTCGCGTGCCTGGGGGCGTTCGCGCCGGGCGTGCTGAAGTGGCTGATCGGGGCGTGGGCGGGGTTCGGGCCGCTGCGTGACGGCCAGGCGTACCTGGCGCCGCTGGTCCTGGTGGCGGCCGTGGGCCTGGGCTCGCTGCTGCGGTCGGGCGCCCCGGCCGTGGTCGGGCTGCTGGCGCCGGTGCTGGTGCTGCCGACGTTCGCGTGGGGGGCGTCGGGGCGGCTGGAGGCGGTGGCGTACCCGCAGGAGTGGCGGGCGGTGCAGCGGATCGTGAACGCCGACCCGGCGCCGGGCGCGCTGCTGTCGCTGCCGTGGGGCGCGCACCGGGCGTTCGCCTGGAACGGCGGGCGGGTGACGCTCGACCCGGCCGCCAAGATGTTCGCGCGCCGGGTGGTCCGGGACGACACGCTGCTGGTCGGGCTGCCGGACGGGGGGCGGTTGCGGGTGCGGGGCGAGGACCCGCGCAACAGGCTGTCGCCCGCCGGTGTCAGGTACGTGCTCGTGGCCGGGACCGAGAACCGGTTCCCCTTCGATCGGCGCGGCTGGACGCCCGTGCACCAGGGCCGGGAGCTGACGCTATGGCGCCGCTGACCGGCTCATTCACGTCTTACTTGAGGGTAACTTATTACATCACGGTTTGACGATACCTATGGATTCGTCCCGTAACACGTTCTAGTGTCGGCACACATCGTACCGATGTGGAGGGAGCGCTCTGTGTTGCGAATTCTCGCGGCATTGGCCATTGGAGCCCTGCTGGCGGTCGGCGCGTCGGTCGCGGTGGTCAACGTAGCGTCGCCGGCCCCGACCCCGCCGAACCAGCCGCTCTACAACTACGGCACCAGGTAGTCCTTCCCGCCTGACAAGGCCTTACCAGCGGAGCACCGGGCGTGGCTTCGCCATGCCCGCATGCCCGCCGTCGAGGAGTGATGGTGGTCTTCACCGGTGAGCACGCCGACCAGGCACATGCGGTCGTCCGCGGCGAGGGGCCGCTCGCCGGGGTGCGGATCGCCATGCTCAACTTCCGCGAGCCCCGGCAGACGACCGCGGGCGGCGCGGAGGAGTACGCCTGGCAGGTCAGCCGCCACCTGCTGACCCAGGGCGCCTCGGTGGTGTTCGTGACCGGACGCCAGCGCGGCCAGCGCCGGGCCGAGACGCGCGAGGGCATCGCGCTGCGCCGGATGGGCAACCCGTACCTGGTCTACCTGCTGGTGCCGCTCTGGCTGCTGCTGCACCGGCGGCGCTTCGACGCGGTGATCGACTCCATGAACGGCATCCCGTTCTTCGCCCCGCTCGTGATGCCGCGCCGCACGCCGGTGGTGTGCCTGGTGCACCACGTGCACGACCGGCAGTTCGCCGCGTTCCTGCCCCGCTGGCTGGCGGTGATCGGCTGTTTCGTCGAGGGGCCCGTCGCCCGGCTCGTCTACCGGCGCTGCATGACGGTCACGGTGTCGGAGTCGTCCCGGCGGGAGCTGGTCGGCAAGCTGCGCTGGCTGGGCCCGATCGTCGTCGTGCCGAACGGGTGCGCGCACCCCGAGCCGCCGCCGGTCCGGGAGCCCGGCCCCGACCCGGTGATCGTGTACGCGGGCCGGCTGGTCGGGCACAAGCGCATCGATCGGGTGGTGGACCTGGCCGGGGAGCTGTCGGGGATGTGGCCGGGCCTGACCGTGCACATCGCCGGGCGCGGCCCGGAGTCGGGCCCGCTGGCCGGGCACGTGGCCGCCCGGGGGCTGGGCGACCGGGTCCGGCTGCACGGGTTCGTGCCGGAGGCGCGCAAGGTCGCGCTGCTGGCCGGGGCGACGCTGAACGTGACGGCCTCGGAGTTCGAGGGCTGGGGGCTGACCGTGATCGAGGCGGCGGCCCTCGGCGTGCCGACGGTCGCCTACGACGTGGCCGGGCTGCGCGACTCGGTGCGTCACGGCGTCACCGGCTGGCTCGTGCGGGATGGCGAGAGCCTGGCCGACGTGACCGCCCGCGCGCTCAAGGAGCTGGCCGATCCGCGCCGCCGCGCCGAGGTGTCCAAAGCGTGTCGGGCCTGGGCAAAGGAGTTCACCTGGTCCCGAACTGGGGCTAACATGACTGAACTTATCGTGGCGGAACTCCAAGATCGCGGCGGAGCCCATCAGTGACCCATGCCTCGCCTGGACGACGGGACGAGCTCCCCGACTCCGAAGCCGAGAGCTATGACAAGCGGATCGGGCACCGGCTGCGCCTGCTGGCCGGCTGCCTCCTGCTGGTCGCGATCGCGTTCAACACCTCGACCGAGAAGATCATCCCCGAGACGAAGCTCGACATGGCGGTCAACCCGCTCGGCTTCCTCGGCAGGGCCCTGCACCTGTGGGACGGCGCCTACTTCGGCCACCTGCAGAACCAGGCGTACGGCTACCTGTTCCCGATGGGCCCCTTCTACGCGCTCGGCCTCAACCTGGGCATGGAAGCCTGGACGGTGCAGCGGCTGTGGATGTCGCTGGTGCTGTGCACCGCCTTCCTCGGCACCGTGCAGCTCGCCCGCGCGCTGCGGATCGGCGGCCCGGTCTCGCGGATAGTCGCCGGGTTCGCCTACGCGCTCGCGCCGCACGCGCAGGCGCTGATCGGCATCAACTCCTCGGAGTTCCTGCCCAGCGCCGTGCTGCCGTGGATCGTGCTCCCGCTGGTCCTGGGGGCGCGGAGGGCGCTGTCGCCGCGCCGGGCCGCCGCGCTGTCGGCGCTCGCCTTCCTGTGCTGCGGCGGCGTCAACGCCGTGGCCGAGCTGGCCGTCCTCGTCGTCCCCATGCTCTACCTGCTGACCCGGGGGCGCGGCCCGGTCAAACGCAGGCTGATCGCCTGGTGGCTGCCGCTGATCGCGCTCGCCTCGCTGTGGTGGGCCGTGCCGCTGCTCACGCTGGGCCGCTACATCTTCTCCTTCCTGCCCTACATCGAGACGGCGGGCGCGACGACCAGCGTCACGTCCCTGGTCAACGCGCTGCGCGGGACGTCGAGCTGGCTCAGCTTCCTCACCGTGGACGGGCAGGTGTGGCTGCCGGACGCCCACCAGCAGTCGACCGTCCCCTGGCTGATCCTCGTCACCTCGGCCGTCGCCGCGCTGGGCTTCGCCGGGCTGGCCCTGCGCGCCTTCCCGGAGCGGACGTTCCTGCTGGTCAGCCTGCTGGCGGGGGTCATCATCGTGACGACCGGGCACCCCGGCACCCCGCACGCCGCCTTCATGGCCGAGCTGCTGGACGGCCCGCTGTCGGCCTTCCGCAACCTGCACAAGTTCGACGCGCTGATCCGGCTGCCCGCCGCCCTCGGCGTCGCCGGCCTCATCACCCTCGTACGGCCGGACCTGCGCAGGCACCTGACCGTCGCGGCGGCCGGGCTGGTCGCCCTGTCGGGCCTGCCCATCCTGTACGCGGGACTCGCCCCGGCGGGCGGCTTCACCGCGATCCCCGACTACTGGAAGCAGGCCGTCTCCTGGCTGGGCCGCAACGCCGGCGACGGCATGGTGCTGGCCGTGCCGGGGGCCAAACGCGGCGAGTACCTGTGGGGCCGCCCGCTGGACGAGCCGCTGCAGCCGCTCGCGCGGACCCGGTGGGCCACGCACACGATCGTGCCGTGGGGGTCGGCGGGCGGGTCGCGGCTGATGGCGGCCATCGACGACCGCCTGGCGTCGGGCAAGGGCTCGGCCGGGCTGGCCGCCACGCTGCGCCGCATCGGCGTGAGCCACCTGGTGGTCCGCAACGACCTGGATCGGGCCACGATCGGCACCGCCTGGCCGGCCCGCGTGCACCAGGCGCTGGAGGACTCGCCCGGCATCTCGCTGGAGGCCAGGTTCGGGCCCGGCGTGGGCGTCGGCAGGCACGGCCAGGCGGCCTCCTGGCTGGACCAGCCGTACCCGGCGGTCGAGGTCTACAAGGTGGCCGGGGCCGCGCCGCTCGTCGGCACCGTCCCCGCCGACCGGGCGCTGCGCGTCGGCGGCGCGCCCGAGGCCGTGCTGGCGCTGGCCGAGGAGGGGCTGCTCGACGGCGACCGGCCGGTGCTGCTCAACGACGACGACGGCGTGCTGCCCGCCGCCGAGTCGGTGCTCACCGACACGCTGCGCCGCCGCGAGGTGGCCTACGCCGACCTGCGGCGCAACGCCAGCGCGACGCTCACGGCCGACGAGGAGCGGCGCGGCAGCTCGCCGGCCGCCGACCTGCTCGACCCCGGCTGGGAGCGGTACCTGGCCACGGCCGGGTTCAGCGGGATCGCCGGGGTGAGCGCGTCCTCGGCGGAGTCGGACGTCACGGCGTTCGGCGAGGCACGGGAGCCGGGGCACCAGCCGTTCGCCGCGCTCGACGGCGACCCGCGCACGAGCTGGCGCTCCACCGGCTGGACGGGCGCGACCGGCGAGTGGCTGGAGGTCGCGCTCGCCGGTCCCCGGCGGCTTGACACGATCACGGTGGCGTTCGAGACCGCGCCGATCGGGCCGCCGCCCGCCGAGGTCGTGGTCGAGACCGACGCCGGCGAGCTGCGCCAGGACGTCAGGGCCGGCGCAGGGCCGCAGGAGCTGGCCGTGCCCGAAGGGCCGACCTCCAGGGTGCGCGTCACCGTCACCCGCACCGCCTACGAGCCGGAGAGCGCGCTGGGCAGCCGCGTCGGCATCACCGAGCTGACGATCCCCGGCGTCCAGGCCGGCCGCTCGATCGTCGTGCCCGACCCGGGCGAGCAGCCGGGGGAGCCCGCGATCGCGCTCAGCAGGCAGGGCGACGTGCCCGGCTGCCTGCGCGGCTCGATGGTGTGGAGCTGCTCCGAGGGCCACGAGGTGCTCGGCGACGACGGCCACGGCTTCGACCGCCTCTTCACCACCAGGAAGGACGGCGACTACACCGTCACCGGCCGGGCCGTGCTGCGCGACCGCGTCGCCGTGGAGAAGCTGAGCGCGCTCCCGGACGACGCGCTGACCGTCACCGCGTCCTCCACCTCCGTGGCGCACGGCGCGGCGGCCGGCCGGTGGGCGTTCGACGACGACCCGAGAACCATGTGGTTCGCCGACCCGCTCGACCCCAGGCCGACGCTCACCGTCGAGCTGGCCCGCCACACCACGCTGACGGAGCTGCGCGTCACCACGCCCGACTCCTACCTCGGCGCCCCGCCCCTCCGCGTGACGGTCCGCGCGGACGGCGGCGTCCGGCAGAGCTGGATCGGCAAGGACGGGCTCGTCGAGTTCCCCGCCCTGTCGGCCAGGAAGATCGAGCTGGAGTTCGGCGCGTCCGGCGGCCGGCCCGTCGAGATCAGCGACATCGCGATCCCCGGCGCCAGCCCGCTCGGCGCGCTGACCGGCTTCCCGCTGCGGCTGCCGTGCGGCTACGGCCCGACCTTCACCGTGAACGGCCGGACCGTCCACACCGAGGTCACCGAGGGCACGCTGCACGACGTCGTCACCGGGCGGCCGGTGCGGTTCGAGACCTGCGAGCGGCTGCTCATGGTGGCCGGGCGCACCAGGCTGGCACTGCGGCCCGGCGACTCCTACCGCGTCGAGTCCGCCGTGGTCCGCCGCCTCGACGAGGACGCGCGGCGGGCCGGGCCGCAGCGCATGCGCGAGACGCCCGTGCGGAGCTGGGAGGCGGGCGAGCGGGTGGTCCAGGTCGACGTCACCGCCGACTCCTACCTGGTCGTCAACGAGAACTTCAACGCCGGGTGGAAGGCCACGCTGGGAGTCGCCGAGCTCAAGCCGGTGCGGCTCGACGGCTGGCGGCAGGCCTGGTTCGTGCCCGCGTACACCTCCGGGACCGTGACGCTCACGTACGTCCCCGACGAGCCGTACCGGGCCGGGCTGGCGGCGGGCGGCGCGCTCGCGCTGCTGGTCGTGGCGCTGGCGCTGACGCCCGGCCGGGGGCGGCTGCGGCGGCTGCCGCCGTGCCGG